>JARLJB010000285.1 GCA_031291415.1 Telmatospirillum sp. | reverse complement strand
GCTGCCGGAAGGCACCGAGATGGTGATGCCGGGCGACAATATATCGATGGTCGTGACGCTGATCGCGCCGATTGCCATGGACGAAGGGCTGCGCTTCGCTATTCGCGAAGGTGGTCGTACGGTCGGCGCCGGCGTGGTTGCATCGATTATTGAGTGATTTTCGTTTCGAGTAATGGCATAAACCCCGGCTTCGTCTCGTAAGGACGAAGCCGGAGGATGAACTGGACGAGAATATGGACAGTCAGAATATTCGCATCCGCTTGAAGGCGTTCGATCACCGCGTGTTGGACCAGTCCACGCGTGAGATCGTCAACACCGCCAAGCGTACGGGTGCGCAAGTACGTGGGCCGATTCCTCTGCCGACGCAGATCGAGAAGTTCACCGTGAACCGTTCCCCGCACATCGACAAGAAGTCGCGCGAGCAGTTCGAAATTCGTACGCATAAGCGGCTTCTGGACATCGTCGATCCGACGCCCCAGACCGTTGATGCGTTGATGAAACTGGATCTCGCCGCCGGTGTCGATGTCGAGATTAAGTTGTAAGGAATAGACGATGCGATCCGGTCTCATCGCCCAGAAGGTCGGCATGACGAGGATCTTCACCGAGGATGGCACGCACGTGCCGGTCACCGTGTTGAAGGTTGACACCTGTAAGGTGGTCTCGACCCGCTCTGAGGAAAAGGACGGCTACAGTGCCGTTCAGCTTGGCTTCGGCCTGGCAAAGGTTAAGAACGTCAACAAGGCTCAGCGGGGTCACTTCGCCGCCGCTAAAGTTGAGCCAGCGAAGAAAGTGGTCGAATTCCGCGTGACGCCCGACGCCATGCTTGATGTCGGCACCGAGTTGTCGGTTGCCCACTTCGTGCCCGGTCAGTATGTCGACGTTACCGGCACGACGATCGGCAAGGGCTTCGCCGGCGTCATGAAGCGGCACAACTTCCGCGGCCTCGAAGCGTCGCACGGCGTTTCCGTGTCTCACCGTTCGCATGGTTCGACGGGCCAGCGTCAGGATCCCGGCAAGGTCTTCAAGGGTAAGAAGATGGCTGGTCACATGGGCGACGTCCAGGTGACAACGCAGAGCCTGACCGTGGTGTCGACTGACGAGATGCGCGGTCTCATCCTGGTCAAGGGTGCCATTCCCGGCTCGCAGGGTGGTTGGGTGTTGGTTCGCGATGCGGTGAAGAAGAAGCTTCCCGAGAGCGTGCCGTTCCCCGCCGGGATCAAGAAGGCAAGCGCCGAGCCTGCCCAGCCCGCCAACGACGCCGCTGCCGTCGATGGCGCCGAAGAGCAGAAGGATTAAGCGCGATGAAGATCGACGTCGTTAATCTCGAAGCCAAGAATGTCGGCTCGATCGAGCTGGCAGACGAGGTGTTCGGGGTCGAGGTCCGCCGAGACATTCTGGCCCGCATGGTGAACTACCAGCTCGCCAAGCGCCGGAGCGGAAATCACAAGTCCAAGCAGATCTGGGAAGTCTCCGGGACGACCAAGAAGCCCTACAACCAGAAGGGTACTGGTCGCGCTCGTCAGGGCAGCCTGCGAAGCGCGCAGTTCCGTGGCGGTGGGGTGATCTTTGGCCCGGTCGTTCGTTCACATGCCCATGAGCTGACCAAGAAGGTCCGCTTGTTGGCGCTTCGGGTGGCGCTGTCGGCGAAGGCTGCGGATGGCAAGCTCGTGGTTCTTGATAAGGCCTCGGCCGAGACTCCGAAGACCAAGGCTCTTGTCCAAGTGCTGACGAACCTCAAGCTGTCGAATGCCTTGTTCATCGATGGTGCGGAGGTGAACGTGAATTTCGCGCTCGCGTCCCGCAACATTCCCTTCATCGACGTGCTGCCCAGCCAGGGCGCCAACGTCTACGACATCCTGCGGCGCGACACCTTGGTGTTGACGACGGATGCCGTCCAGGCCCTGGAGGCACGACTGAAATGAAGACCTCGCAGATCAGCAAGGCCCGGGCCTACGACATCGTCCGTACGCCGGTGATCACGGAAAAGGCCACGCTCGCCTCTGAACACAACCAGGTCACCTTCCGGGTGCCGCTCGACGCCTCCAAGGGCGAAATCGCGGCGGCCGTCGAGACCGTGTTCAACGTCAAGGTGACGGCGGTCAATACGCTTCGCCAACTCGGCAAGACCAAGCGGTTCAAGGGTTTTGTCGGCAAGCGCAGCGACTATAAGAAAGCCATCGTGTCGCTGGCTGAAGGCCAGTCGATCGACGTGACGACGGGGGTCTGACGCAATGTCGCTCAAGAGTTTCAAGCCGACGACGCCCGGCCAGCGGCAGCTGGTCATCGTCGATCGTTCCGATCTGTGGAAGGGCAAACCTGAAAAGTCGTTGACCGAAGGTTTGCGGTCTCAGGGCGGGCGCAACAGCACCGGCCGGATCACTGTGCGGTTCCGTGGCGGTGGGCATAAGCGCCGCTATCGGTTGATCGACTTCAAGCGCAATAAGTTCGATGTTTCGGGAACTGTCGAGCGCCTGGAATACGATCCGAACCGCTCTGCTTTCATCGCTCTGGTGCGCTACGAGGACGGGCAGCTCGCCTACATCCTGGCGCCGCAGCGTTTGGCGGTCGGCGATCAAGTCATTTCGGGCGTGAAGGCCGACATCAAGCCGGGCAACGCGCTGCAACTGAAGAATATTCCCGTCGGTACCATCATCCACAATGTGGAGATGAAAGCCGGGAAGGGCGGGCAGTTGGCCCGTGCAGCCGGGACCTACGTTCAATTGGTCGGCAAGGATCAGGGCTATGCCCAGCTCCGTCTGGCGTCCGGTGAACTTCGTATGGTTCGCGGTGAGTGCATGGCGACCATCGGTGCCGTTTCCAACCCCGATCAGCAGAACGTCAACCTTGGTAAGGCTGGACGTGCTCGCTGGCTGGGCCGCCGTCCGCATGTTCGTGGCGTGGCAATGAACCCAGTCGACCATCCGCATGGTGGTGGCGAGGGACGCACTTCGGGCGGCCGGCATCCGGTCACTCCGTGGGGCAAGCCGACCAAGGGCAAAAAGACTCGCAATAACAAAAAGACGGATCAGCTGATCATGCGCCGTCGCCAGCAGACTAAGTAAAGGAGGGACGGGTGGCTCGTTCCGTTTGGAAAGGTCCCTTCGTCGACGGCTTCCTTCTCAAGAAGGCTGAGAAGGCGCGGTCGTCGGGACGCAACGAAGTAATTAAGATTTGGTCGCGGCGTTCGACGATTCTCCCCCAGTTCGTCGGTCTGACTTTTGGCGTGCATAACGGCCAGAAGTACATTCCGGTGCTGGTGACGGAGAACATGGTCGGCCATAAATTCGGCGAATTTTCGCCGACTCGCACGTACTACGGTCATGCCGTGGACAAAAAGGCGAAGAGGAAGTAGGCCATGAGCAAGAAGACTGCTCCGCGCGACTTGGCGGACAACGAGGCTCAGGCCTTTGCTGCCACGATCCGAACCAGCCCGCGCAAATTGAACTTGGTGGCTCAGTCCATCCGCGGCCTGAAGGCCGAGGCGGCGCTGGCCCAACTGACCTTTTCACGGCGTCGTATTGCACAGGACGTCAAAAAGGTCCTGCAATCGGCGATCGCCAATGCCGAAAACAACCACCAGCTCGACGTCGATCGTCTGGTGGTCGCCGAGGCCTTTGTCGGCAGAGCGATGGTGATGAAGCGGTTCAGCGCCCGTGCTCGCGGCCGCGTCGGCCATATCCAGAAGCCGTTCAGCAATTTGACGGTTATTGTCCGCGAACGCGAAGAGAGCGTTGGCGAGGAGAAGGCGTAATGGGTCAGAAAGTCAATCCGATCGGGCTTCGCCTCGGCATCAACCGGACCTGGGATTCTCGGTGGTACGCCGACCAGGACTACGCGAAGATGCTGCACGAGGACCTGAAGCTGCGAGATTTCCTTCGTGGCAAACTGGCCCAGGCGGGCGTCTCCCGCGTCGTTATCGAGCGTCCGGCGAAAAAGGCGCGGGTGACCATCCACACGGCTCGTCCGGGTGTGGTCATCGGCAAGAAGGGCGCCGACATCGAGGTGCTGCGCAAGGCGCTCTCGAAGATGACCGGTAACGAGGTGCACCTCAACATCATCGAGATCCGCAAGCCGGAGCTCGATGCGCAGCTTGTCGCCGAAAACATCGCGCAGCAGCTGGAACGCCGCGTCGCTTTCCGCCGCGCCATGAAGCGGGCCGTGCAATCGGCCATGCGGCTTGGTGCTCAGGGCATCCGGATCAACTGCTCCGGTCGTCTGGGTGGCGCTGAGATCGCTCGTATGGAGTGGTACCGCGAAGGTCGCGTGCCGCTGCACACCCTGCGCGCTGACGTCGATTACGGCGTTGCCACCGCAATGACCACCTACGGCACCTGCGGTGTCAAGGTGTGGGTGTTCAAGGGCGAGATCATGGCACACGATCCGATGGCGCAGGACAAGCGCGCCCTCGAGGCGCAACCGGCGCCGACCCGCGAAGGCGCTGGGCGCTAACATTAGATGGACGTGACCGGAAATGCTTAGTCCGAAACGCACCAAATTCCGCAAGGCGCACAAGGGCCGTATCCACGGCCTGGCAAAAGGCGGTTTCGAATTGAACTTCGGCGCATACGGCCTCAAGGCTCTCGAGCCGGAGCGCCTGACGGCGCGCCAGATCGAGGCAGCCCGCCGCGCGCTGACCCGCCATATGAAGCGTCAGGGACGCGTGTGGATCCGGATCTTCCCGGATCTCCCCGTGTCGACCAAGCCTGCCGAAGTTCGTATGGGTTCTGGTAAGGGCGCGCCCGAGTATTGGACGGCCCGTGTGGCACCTGGCCGTATCATCTTTGAGGTTGACGGCGTGGGTGAAGATATTGCGCGTCAGGGGTTTGCCCTGGCGGCCGCGAAGCTGCCGATCAAGACCAAGTTCGTGCAGCGTTTGGGTGGGGAGGCTTGATCATGACGACTGCCGCCGATCTTCGAGCGAAGACTGTCGACCAGTTGAACGAACAGCTTCTCGAGCTGAAGAAAGAACAGTTCAATCTGCGTTTCCAGCGGGCATCCGGCCAGCTGGAGAATACTGCCCGGGTACGTCAGGTGCGTCGCGACATTGCGACCATCAAGACCATCCTCGGCGAACGCAACCGCGCCGCGGTGTAGGAGGTTTTTGACGATGCCTAAGCGCATTTTGCAGGGCGTGGTGGTCTCCGACGCCATGGACAAGACCATCGTGGTCCGTGTCGAGCGTCGCGTGATGCACCCCGTTTATAAGAAATTCATCCGGCGGTCGAAGAAGTACGCCGCCCATGACGAAACCAACAGCTGTAAAGTCGGCGATGTCGTGCGCATTCAGGAATGCCGCCCGATCTCCAAGAACAAGAGCTGGACGGTTATCCCCGACGACGCGGTCGTGGCCTAAAGGCCCGGTCGTAAAGTCAAGGAAAGGAAAAGCATATGATCCAGATGCAAACCAACCTGGACGTCGCCGATAATTCGGGTGCCCGCCGGGTGCAGTGCATCAAGGTTCTTGGCGGCTCCCATCGCACGATCGCCGGTGTCGGCGACGTGATCGTCGTGTCGATCAAGGACGCGATCCCCCGGGGTCGTGTCAAGAAAGGCGACGTTCATCGTGCGGTTATCGTGCGGACTGCCAAGGAGATCCGTCGGGCCGATGGCTCAGCCATCCGGTTCGACCGTAACGCCGCCGTGCTGATCAATAAGCAGGGCGAGCCGATCGGCACCCGTATCTTTGGCCCGGTGACCCGTGAGCTCCGTGCGAAGAAGTATATGAAGATCATCTCCCTGGCGCCTGAGGTGTTGTGATGGCCGCGAAGGTGAAGAAGGGCGATCAGGTTGTCGTGATCGCCGGCAAGGACAAGGGCAAGAAGGGCGAAGTTCTTCGGGTTCTGCCGCAAGATAGTCGAGTCGTGGTTCAGGGCGTGAACGTGCTGACCAAGCACAGCAAACCTTCGATGACCAGCCAGGGTGGTTTGGTCAAGCAGGAAGGGGCGATTCACGTGTCGAACGTCGCGCTGATCGATCCCAAAACCAGCAACGCCACCCGCGTCGGTTTCAAGACGCTTGAAGATGGCCGCAAGGTCCGCATCGCTCGCCGTTCAGGCGAGCAGATCGACCGGTAAAGGGGATAGATCATGACTGCGCGTTTGCGTGACTACTACGAGACCGTCGTGAGGAAAGCTCTGCAGGAGCAGTTCAACTATACGAACCCCATGCAGGTCCCGCGGCTCGAGAAGATCGTCGTTAATATGGGCGTCGGTGAAGCCGCTCAGGATGCGAAGAAGATCGAGGGTGCCTTGACCGACCTGACGGCGATCGCCGGTCAGAAGCCGGTGGTTACCAAGGCGAAGACTTCTATCGCGGGCTTCAAGCTGCGTGAGAACCAGGTGGTGGGCTGTAAAGTGACGCTCCGCAAGGAACGCATGTATGAGTTCTTCGACCGGCTGATCACCATTGCTTTGCCGCGTGTCCGCGATTTCCGGGGCCTTAACAGCAAGAGCTTCGACGGGCGCGGAAACTATGCGCTCGGCCTCAAGGAACAGTTGGTGTTCCCGGAGATCAACTACGACCGCGTCGATCGCGTGCGTGGAATGGACATCGTGTTCGTGACTTCGGCCAAGTCGGACGAGGAGTGCAAGGCGCTTCTCAAGGCATTCGAAATGCCGTTCGTCGGTTAAGCCGGTTGGAGAGAAAGTAAGGCAATGGCAAAAACTAGCTCCGTCGAGCGCAACAAGAAGCGCGAGAAGCTGGCCAAGCAGTACGCGAACCGCCGCGCTAAGCTGAAGGCCGTCGTTATGAACCAAACAGTGACCCTCGAAGAGCGTTTCGAGGCGGCAGTGAAACTGGCCGAGTTGCCTCGCAACTCGTCAGCGACGCGTGTCCGTCTGCGCTGCGCTATAACGGGTCGTCCCCGCGGTAATTACCGTAAATTTAAACTGTGCCGTATCCAGCTGCGGGAACTTGGCTCTAAGGGCCAGATCCCCGGTATGGTTAAGTCGAGCTGGTAGGAGACGCCGAAGATGATGACCGATCCCCTTGGGGATATGCTGACGCGCATCCGTAATGGTCAGCTCGCCAAAAAGGCCAGCGTGACCGCTCCGGCGTCCCGTCTCCGTGCCAACGTGCTCGAGGTTTTGAAGCGCGAAGGCTATATCCGTGGCTACAGTCAGGCCGATGTCCGTGCCGGTATTGCCGAGCTGACGATTGAGCTCAAATACCACGAAGGTACGGCGGTAATTCGCGAGATTTCGCGTATTTCCAAGCCCGGCCGCCGTGTCTATTCAAGGATCAAGGACCTGCCGAAGGTCTCGAACGGGTTGGGTATCTCGATCCTGTCGACGCCCCGCGGTGTGATGTCCGACGCCGAGGCCCGCGCTGCCAATGTTGGCGGCGAGGTCCTCTGCAAAGTGTTCTAGGAGCGCCTCGAGATGTCGCGAGTCGGTAAATATCCGGTGGTGGTGCCAAACGGCGTCACCGTCACCGTCGGCGGGGGCGAGGTTTCCGTAAAAGGCAAGCTGGGCGTTTCGGCGCTTAAGCTTACCGATGACGTGGAAGCCTCCCTGGACGGCAATCAGGTTTGGGTGAAGCCCACTGGCACCACCAAGCGTTCGCGCATGATGTGGGGCACCACGCGGGCCTTGATCAACAATATGGTCAAGGGCGTGTCCGAAGGCTTCACCGTTAATCTTGAGATCAACGGCGTCGGTTATCGTGCCGCGGTGCAGGGCAAGGTCCTGCAGTTGCAGCTCGGTTTCTCGCATGACGTGAACTACCCGATCCCGGAAGACGTCACTATCAAGTGCGAGAAGCCCACCAGCGTCTCGATTACTGGTAAGGATAGTCAGCGGGTCGGCCAAATCGCCGCCGAGATCCGTGCGTACCGCGGCCCCGAGCCTTACAAAGGCAAGGGTGTCAAGTACGAGACCGAAACGATCCTCCGCAAGGAAGGCAAGAAGAAGTAGGGCCGCGCCATGTTGTCGCCGAAAGAACTTTTCCTGCGCCGTCAGCGGCGCAACCGTATCGCCCTTCGGAAGAAGGGTGGCGGGCGCCCACGTCTGTCGGTTTTTCGTTCGTCCAAGCATATCTACGCTCAGATTATCGATGATGCCAAGGGAGCCACGTTGGTTGCCGCGTCGTCAGTCGATACCGAGTTGAAAGATGGGCTGAAGACGGGCGCCGACACCGCTGCGGCGGCTCGCGTTGGCAAGCTGATTGCCGAACGCGCCGTCAAGGCTGGCATCACTGAGGTGGTGTTCGACCGCGGGGGCTATATTTATCATGGTCGGGTTAAGGCCCTGGCCGATGCCGCCCGCGAAGGCGGGCTGTCGTTCTAAAGGGGTCATTGAAAATGGCACGTACACCGAACGCTGAGCGCAGCGACCGGCCGAGCCGCGGCGAACGCGGCGAGCGCTCCGACCGGGGCCGCGGTCGTGGTCCTGATAACCAGAACTCGCGAGAGCGGGAAGAAAGCGACATCGTCGACAAACTGGTCCACATCAACCGTGTTGCCAAAGTGGTGAAGGGCGGACGCCGGTTCGCTTTTGCCGCGCTGGTGGTTGTGGGTGATGAAAAAGGCCGTGTCGGCTATGGGTCCGGTAAGGCCCGCGAAGTGCCGGAGGCAATTCGCAAGGCGACCGATCAGGCCAAGCGCAATATGATCCGCGTCGCCCTGCGCGAAGGGCGGACGTTGCACCACGACGCCCAAGGGCACTTTGGCGCCGGACGGGTGGTCCTGCGCGCGGCTCCAGCAGGTACCGGAATCATCGCCGGTGGCCCGATGCGCGCCGTGTTCGAGACTATGGGGGTGCAGGACGTGGTTGCCAAATGCATTGGCACGTCCAACCCGCACAATATGATCAAGGCAACGTTCGACGCCCTGGTCAATGTGTCGAGCCCGCGAGCCATTGCCGCCAAGCGTGGCAAGAAGGTCGG
This sequence comes from Telmatospirillum sp., assembly GCA_031291415.1. GTDB lineage: Bacteria > Pseudomonadota > Alphaproteobacteria > Rhodospirillales > Magnetospirillaceae > Telmatospirillum. Next base: position 50,411 of record JARLJB010000285.1, on the reverse strand, counting down.
TGAGATCGTCAGTCGTCGTGACGGGGCGGCCGCTGCCGCTGCCAAGGAGTGATGGCCATGGCGAAGAATGCAACTGCAGCCGGCAAGAAGACGGTCAAGGTGACGCAGATCGGTAGCCCGATCGGTCGTCCGGCCGATCAGGAAGCGACGCTGGTGGGGCTCGGCCTCAACAAGATGTATCGCACCCGCGAGCTTGAGGATACGACCGCGGTCCGCGGCATGATCGCCAAGGTACGCCACCTGCTGCGCGTCGAAGAGGCGTAGTCAAGGAACCGGTCCGCCACTCCGCCCGCCGGTTCTTGTCTGGACCGGCGGGCGTCCTCAACAGGGCGTCCTGCCGAACTGGGCGGGGCAGCGGATGGCGAAGGCTAGAGGATTTCGAGGCGGTCGGGCCGCCGGAAGGGACGAAAAATGAAACTGAACGATCTTCGCGATAACGCTGGCGCCCGTAAGGCGCGTATGCGCGTCGGCCGCGGCATCGGGTCCGGCAAGGGCAAGACCTCCGGTCGCGGTGTCAAGGGCCAGTCGTCGCGTACGGGCGTGGCTATCAATGGCTTCGAAGGCGGCCAGATGCCGATCTATCGGCGTTTGCCGAAGCGCGGCTTCAAGAACCTGTTTCGGGTGGACTATGCGGAGGTCAACCTCGACCGCCTGCAGGCAGCCATCACCTCGGGCAAGGTTGCCATCACCGAGACCATTACTGCGGCCGTGTTGGTGGCTGCCGGTGTGATTTCGCAGGCTAAGGGCGGCATCCGGCTGCTCGGTCGCGGCGAACTCACCAGCAAGGTGACCATCGAGGTTGCGGGCGTGACGCCGACGGCTCGCGCCGCGGTGGAGAAGGCCGGTGGTTCGGTGGTTGTGCTGGAAGCTGCTCCGGTCGCCAAACCGGCGGCTTGAGGTTTTTGACGTTCGAAATGGTTGTCGGCCAACGGCCCCGTCATAGGCCGCTGGGCGATCTCCACTGATCGAATTGTGGTAACGCCCTGACAGGTTGTCAGGGATCGAAGCATCAGGTCTTTAACCACTAAGGTCCGGAGAACGGCATGGCATCCGCCGCCGAGCAGCTCGCAGCCAATCTTAATCTTGGCGTATTCGCCAAGGCGACCGAGCTCAAGAAGCGTATTTGGTTTACTTTGGCCGCGCTCATCGTCTATCGCCTGGGGACGTGGATTCCCGTGCCCGGCATTGATCCGCATGTGCTGGCCGAGGTGTTCGAACGGTCGGGAGGCGGAATCCTCGGCATGTTCGATATGTTCGCCGGCGGCGCGCTGCAGCGCATGACCGTCTTTGCGCTGAACATCATGCCCTACATCTCGGCCTCGATTATCATGCAGCTGATGACGACCGTGGTTCCTTCTCTCGAAGCGATGAAGAAGGAAGGGGAGTCGGGCCGCAAGAAGATCAACCAATATACGCGTTACGCCACCGTCCTGATCGCCGCTGTGCAGGCTTACGGCATCGCCGTCGGTCTTGAGAGCATGACGGGCCGGGGGGGCGCAGCGGTTTTCGATCCGGGCATGTTCTTCCGATTCACGACAGTGGTGACGCTGGTCGGCGGTACGATGTTCCTGATGTGGTTGGGTGAGCAGATCACCGCGCGGGGCGTCGGCAACGGTACGTCACTGATCATCTTCGCCGGTATTGTCGCCAACCTGCCACGCGCTATCGCCAGTACTCTGGAAATGGGGCGGACCGGCGCACTGTCGGCGGTGGTGATCCTGATCTTGATCGTCATGGCTATCGGCATCGTTGCGCTGATCGTTTATGTGGAACGCGCGCAGCGCCGGATCATCGTTCAATATCCGAAGCGCCAGGTCGGGAACAAGGTGTATGGCGGCGAGGCGTCGCATCTGCCGTTGAAGCTCAATACGTCGGGCGTCATTCCGCCGATCTTCGCCAGCTCGATCTTGTTGATGCCGATCACCGCCGCTGGCTTCGCGTCGGGAAATGGACCGGAATGGCTGGGATATGTGACAGCTCTGCTGGGACGCGGGCAGCCTCTTTACCTGGCGCTCTACCTGGCCTTCATCGTGTTTTTCGCATTCTTCTATACGGCGGTCGTTTTCAATCCGGTCGACACCGCTGACAATTTGAAGAAGCATGGCGGCTTTATTCCGGGCATACGGCCGGGAAAAAATACCGCCGACTATCTCGATTTTGTTCTGACGCGTCTCACGGTGATTGGTGCCGCCTATTTGGCTGGTCTGTCTATTTTGCCGGAAATCCTGATCAGTCGTTTCTCGGTGCCTTTCTATTTTGGCGGCACCAGCCTTTTGATCGTGGTTACGGTGACGATGGATACGGTGGCGCAGGTTCAGTCGCACCTGCTGGCGCACCAATATGAGGGCCTGATCAAGAAGGCCAAACTGCGCGGAAGGCGAGGCTGATCATGCGATTGATCCTGTTGGGGCCGCCGGGTGGCGGCAAGGGAACGCAAGCCAAGAGGCTTCAGGACGACTATCAACTGGCGCATCTGTCGACGGGTGACATGTTGCGCGCGGCGGTGGCGTCTGGAAGCGAGATCGGCAAGAAGGCCAAGGCAGTCATGGACGCCGGCCAGTTGGTTTCCGATGAGATTGTTATCGGCATCATTTCCGAGCGGATCGGCCAGCCCGACGCCCGAAAGGGATTCATCCTGGATGGTTTCCCGCGGACCGTGGCTCAGGCCGAGGCTCTGGATGTGATGTTGGCGAAACAGTCGATCGCCGTTGACGCGGCCATCGAAGTGCGGGTTCCCGACAGCATGATCCTTGAACGGATCACCGGTCGCTTTACCTGTTCGAAATGCGGTGCCGGCTATCACGACAAATTCCAACGGCCGAAGGTTGATGGGAAGTGCGATGCCTGTGGAAGCACAGAATTCACACGTCGTGCCGACGACAATGCCGAGACCGTGCGGTCCAGGTTGGACGCATACCATGCCCAAACCGCGCCTATCCTTCCGTTCTATGAGAAGAAGGGCGTGTTGAAAGTAGTCGACGGCACTCTGCCAATCGCGGAAGTGACGAAACGACTGAAAGAGATCGTCGAAGGTGCATCGGTCGGTTGACAGGGCAATGAATCGCCCTATAATCGCGCACCTTCGGATTCCCGGCTGCGAGCTGGGTGCTTTGTCTTGTGTGTTTCGAGTTTAAGGAGTAAGCAGCCTTGGCGCGTATCGCTGGCGTTAACATCCCGACCAATAAGCGGGTGCTGATCGCGCTGACCTATATTCACGGGATTGGCCGCGCAAAGGCGCAGCAAATCGTCGATAAGGTCGGCATTCCGGAGGCAAAGCGGGTTAACCAGCTTTCGGACGATGAGGTTCTGAAGATCCGCGAGCTGATCGATCATGAATATCATGTCGAGGGCGATCTTCGTCGTGAAGTCGCGATGAACATTAAGCGGCTGATGGATCTCGGTTGTTACCGTGGTCTTCGGCATCGCCGTGGTCTGCCCGTTCACGGTCAGCGCACTCACACCAACGCCCGCACTCGCAAGGGTCCGGCCAAGCCGATCGCCGGCAAGAAGAAGGTTACGAAGTAATATGGCCAAGGCAGTTGCTCAGCGTCCGCGCCGGCGCGAACGTAAGAACATCACCTCGGGCGTGGCGCATGTGAATGCCACGTTCAACAACACCATGATCACCATCACCGATGCGCAGGGCAACACGATTGCCTGGTCGTCGTCGGGCATGCAGGGGTTCAAGGGCTCGCGTAAGTCCACTCCCTATGCAGCGCAGGTGGCCGCGGAAGATGCCGGCCGTAAGGCGTCGGAGCATGGAATGCGGACCCTCGAGGTGGAGGTCAAGGGGCCTGGCGCCGGGCGTGAGTCCGCTTTGCGCGCCTTGCAGACCGTCGGTTTTGCCATCACGTCCATTCGCGACGTGACACCGATCCCGCACAACGGTTGCCGTCCGCGCAAGCGTCGTCGCGTCTGAGGTCTATTGCGATTTTCCCTGGCACGCCGCCGGTCCGATTGGGTCGGCGGTTGTGTCGTTGCAGAGAACACGGCGCTCGTCTGCCGTTCTGAAGCCAAGAGGTCACGCTCGTGATTCAACGTAACTGGCAGGAACTGATCAAACCGAACAAGCTTAATATTGAGCCCGGCGCCAACGCCGCGCGTGCCGCTACGGTGGTTGCAGAACCGCTGGAACGCGGTTTCGGTCTTACCCTTGGTAATGCCCTTCGTCGGGTGTTGTTGTCTTCGTTGCAGGGTGCAGCGGTGACGGCGATTCATATCGATGGCGTGCTTCACGAGTTCTCGTCGATCCCCGGTGTTCGGGAAGATGTCACCGACATCATTTTGAACATCAAGACGCTTGGCCTGCGGATGCATGGCGAAGGCCCGAAGCGGATGACGCTGCGGGCGACGGGAGCTGGCGAAGTCACCGCCGGCATGATTGAGACTGGCCATGACATTGAGGTCATGGATCCGGAGCTGGTGTTGTGCACGCTGGACCAGGGCGCGTCGCTCACCATGGAACTGACGGTCGAAAGCGGTAAGGGCTACGTGCCGGCATCGCAGAACCGTCCGGAAGATTCGCCGATCGCGCTTATTCCGATCGATGCGATTTTTTCGCCGGTCCGCAAGATCGCCTACAAGGTGGAAAATACCCGCGTTGGCCAGGTGACCGACTATGACAAGCTGTCAATGGTCATTGAAACCAATGGCGCGGTGACACCGGAAGACGCGGTGGCGCTGGCAGCCCGTATTCTGCAGGACCAACTGCAGCTCTTCATCAACTTCGAGGAACCGCAGGCGGTGACCGAGGAAGAGAAGAAGGACGAGCTGCCGTTCAATAAGAATCTGCTGCGTAAGGTCGACGAGCTCGAATTGTCGGTCCGTTCGGCCAACTGTCTCAAGAACGACAACATCATCTACATCGGCGATCTGGTTCAGAAGACCGAAGCCGAGATGCTGCGGACGCCGAATTTCGGTCGCAAGTCGTTGAACGAGATCAAAGAGGTGTTGTCTCAGATGGGGCTTCATCTCGGTATGGAAATTCCCAATTGGCCGCCGGAAAACATCGAAGAGCTGGCCAAGAAGTTGGAAGAACCCTACTGATCTAACAAATGGCACCGGCGGGAACGCCGGTGCCACATATGTCCCGCCGTTCATGGATATCCGCGGCGGCGGGTCTTTTTTATCGGTGTCGTGCGCGACACCAAGCCCAGAGGAGACAATGAGATGCGTCATGGTATGAGTGGCCGTAAGCTTAACCGGACCAGCACCGCGCGTAAGGCGCTGTTCAGCGCTTTGGCCCATGCTTTGATCAAGCACGAGCAGATCAAAACGACCTTGCCGAAAGCTAAAGACCTGCGTCCGGTTGCCGAGAAGCTCATCACTCTGGGCAAGCGCGGCGACCTGCACGCTCGTCGTCAGGCGTTGTCGCTTATCAAGGATGAGAAGATCGTCGGCAAGCTGTTTACGACGATTGCGGAACGCTACAAGACCCGCAACGGCGGCTACACCCGCGTGCTGAAGGCCGGTTTCCGCTATGGCGATTCGGCACCGATGGCGATTATCGAGCTGGTTGATCGCGATCCCGCCGCCAAGGGGTTGGATAGCGGCCCGGTGCAGGTTGTCGCTGAGGAAGAGACCGCCGAATAGCCAGCCGGTCGTTCGACGAGACAGCAGAGGCAGTCCTTTGGGCTGCCTCTTTGCTTTTGGGGTGTTACACTTCGCCGGCTTCTGGAGGATTGCCGTGACTCGATGATCGCCGCAGATCGACTTGCCCTCAGCATCGAAGCGGTGTGATCAAACGCAGTCGTCTCGTCCATGCATGTGGACGGCCGGATCTGTCGGCCAAGACGGCGAGGAATGGCATTCTTTCGAAGATTGGATGCTGCCGAACTGCCTTAAGGTTTCGTTGATGACTCAAAGCCGCTTCAAGACCGCTCTTGCCTTCACCCTCTTTGTTATCGGCGCCGTGCCGGCATTTGCCCAGACCGTGCCGCAGTCGCGCGAACAGGTGCAGATGAGTTTCGCGCCGGTGGTCAAACAGGTGTCACCGGCCGTGGTCAACATCTACACGCGCAAGGTGGTGCGAACCGTTTCGCCGATGTTTGCCGATCCGTTTTTTCGCCAGTTTTTTGGCAACCAAATGGGATTGCCGCAGGAACGGGTGCAGCGGTCTCTGGGATCGGGAGTTATCGTCAAGGCCGATGGCACGGTGGTGACCAACAATCACGTTATTCGCGACTCCGACGAGATCACCGTGGTGCTCGCCGATCGGCGCGAGTTCGAGGCGACAGTCGTTGGTGCCGACGAGCGGACGGACCTCGCCGTCCTGAAGATCAATACCGGAGACCAGAGTTTGCCGGTGCTGCCGCTGGGGGATTCCGACGCCTTGGAGGTCGGGGATCTGGTCCTGGCCATCGGCAATCCGTTCGGCGTTGGGCAAACGGTGACCATGGGTATCGTTTCGGCCTTGGCGCGGACGGCGGTTGGCGGCGCGGACTACCGGTCCTTTATTCAAACCGACGCGGCGATCAACCCCGGTAATTCCGGCGGGGCGCTGGTCGATTTGCAGGGGCGGCTGATCGGTGTCAACAGCGCCATCTACTCGTCCGGCCAAGGTGGGGGATCGATCGGCATCGGCTTTGCCATTCCGTCGACGATGGTCAAGGCGGTGTTGACCAACATTACGAGCGGCGGCAAGGCTGTCCGCCCCTGGTTGGGCGCAACCGGGCAGGCGGTGACATCGGAGATGTTCCAGGCATTGCAGCTGAACCGGCCGATCGGCGTCCTGATCAATGGCGTTCAAGCGGGAAGTCCGGCCGAACAGGCGGGTATCAAGGTGGGCGACGTGGTTGTCTCGGTCAATGGCCACGAGGTCGATGACCCGGAGGCGTTACGGTTCAGGATCGCCACTTTGACTGTCGGCACATCGGCGCAGATGACGGTGTCGCGTGGCGGCCAGGAACGGACGGTGACGGCCAAGTTGCAGCCCCCGCCGGACACTCCGCCGCGGGATACCTCGGAGATCAGCGGACACAATCCGTTTTCCGGAGCGACCGTCGCCAATATGAATCCGGCGCTGGCCGAAGAGATGGGGCTGTCTGGCGTCGAGCCGGGCGTGACCATCATCCAGGTGAAGCGGGGCACGATAGCCAATCATCTACAATTTCAGCCAGGCGACGCGGTCGTCAAGCTCAATGGGCGGACGATCGGCTCGGTGGCGGACCTCAAGGCGATCGTCGGAGCGTCGGCAAAGAGCTGGGCGATTACCATTCGCCGGAGTGGCGAAACCTTCACCTTGACGGTGGGGAATTAGAAAGGGCGACGGTTCGGCGATGAGTCAGGGCAAAGGGCCGACGGGGAGCGGAGGCTTGTTCGACGACCAGGCGCCGCGACCGCTTGCCGACAGGTTGCGACCGACGCGACTGGACGAGGTGGTCGGCCAGGATCATCTCGTCGGTGCCGAAGGACCGTTGGCCCGCATGGTGGCCATGGGACGGTTGTCGTCGATTGTCCTTTGGGGACCTCCGGGTTGCGGCAAGACGACAATCGCACGGTTGCTGGCCGAGCAGACGGACCTTGTCTTCGAGCCGTTGTCGGCCGTCTTTTCCGGGGTGGCCGACCTGCGCAAGGTCTTCGATGGCGCCGCCAAAAGGCGCGCCGTCGGGCAGGGCACGTTATTGTTCGTCGATGAAATTCATCGTTTCAATCGTGCGCAACAGGACGGGTTCCTGCCTTATGTCGAGGATGGAACGGTCATTCTGGTCGGTGCGACGACGGAGAACCCCTCCTTCGAGTTGAACGCGGCGTTGCTGTCGCGGGTCCAGGTGCTGGTCTTGCGTCGCCTCGACGACGAGGCGCTGGAAAAGTTGTTGGTCCGCGTCGAAGGGTTGACCGGACGGCGGTTACCCGTCGATGCCGAGGGACGGGCGGCGCTCCGGGCCATGGCCGACGGTGATGGCCGTTATCTGTTGAACATGGCCGAGCAGATCGACGCGCTTACGCCCAAACAGCCGTTCGATGCCAAGACTCTGGCTGCCGCCGTGCAGAAACGGGCGCCGCTCTATGACAAGGCGCAGGAGGGACATTACAATCTGATCAGCGCGCTGCACAAATCCTTGCGCGGTTCGGATACCGACGCGGCGCTCTACTGGATGGCCCGCATGTTGGCGGGCGGCGAGGACCCGCTGTTCATCGCGCGCCGTCTGACCCGTTTTGCCGTCGAGGACATCGGCTTGGCTGATCCGCAGGCGGTGGTCCAGGCTTTGGCTGCCTGGGACGTCTATGAACGGTTGGGCAGTCCGGAGGGCGAACTGGCGTTGGCGCAACTCGTCGTCTATCTCGGTACTGCGCCGAAATCGAACGCCGTCTACCGGGCCTTCAAGGCGGTTACCAAAGCCGCTCGCGAAACCGGTTCGTTGATGCCCCCGATGCATATCCTGAACGCACCGACCCGGATGATGAAGGACATGGGTTATAGCGACGGCTATGTCTATGATCACGACACCGCCGAGGGGTTTTCGGGGCAGAACTACTTTCCAGAGGGCATGCCCCGGCGTGCCTTCTACGAGCCGGTCGAGCGGGGCTTTGAGCGGGATATCCGCAAACGGCTCGACTACTGGAACAAATTGCGCCGCCGGGCAGCGGATACCAAGGAAGAGTGACCCGAATGCAAGACGAGCCGAACGCTAAGGCTGTGCAAACCCTGAATGTCGCTGAGGACGAAGCGGAGATCCGCCTTGATCGCTGGTTCAAGCGGCATTTTCCCCAGCTCGCGCACGGCATGTTGGAGCGCCTGCTGCGAACCGGGCACATCCGAGTCGACGGCAAGCGGGCGAAATCCAACCAACGTCTGGATGCCGGCCAGGCTGTCCGCGTTCCGCCGCTGACCGATCTTCCCGCCCCGACGATAAAGGCGGCGCCGAAGGTCGATGACGCCGAGGCGCGGGCTCTGCGCGACGCCATCCTCTACAAGGACGACGACGTGCTGGTGTTGAACAAGCCGGCCGGGCTTGCCGTGCAGGGCGGCACCAATATGGAGAAGCATCTCGACGGCATGCTGGACGTCCTGACCTTTGATGCCGCGGAACGTCCCCGTCTGGTGCACCGTCTGGACAAAGACACCAGCGGCGTATTGCTTCTCGGCCGCACTGCAGCGGCAACCGCCAAGTTGGCCGCGTCATTCCGTAGCCGCGCGGCACGGAAATGCTACTGGGCGCTGGTCGTCGGCGTCCCGCGATATCCGCAAGGGCGCATTGACGCTCCGCTGGCCAAAATGGCCGGGCGGTTGCCCGGCAACAAGGGTGGCGACAAAGTTGCCGTTGACGAGGAGGAGGGGCGTCGGGCGGTGACCTACTACCGTGTCGTTGACCGCGCCCTGAAGAAGGCCGCCTGGTTGGAGCTGGAGCCGCGGACCGGGCGGACCCATCAGCTTCGCGCCCATTGCGCCCTGTTGGGAACCCCCATCCAGGGCGACGGAAAATACGGCGGCCAGGAGGCTTATCTGGCCGGCCAGGGGGTCAGCCGGAAACTGCATCTTCATGCGCGGGCCATTGAGATTCCTCACCCCAGAAAGGGATTGATCAAGGTGGTCGCCCCCTTGCCACCCCATATGCTCACCAGCTTCGCATTCTTCGGCTTCGAGCTGGCGATTGCCGGAGAGCCCTTCGAGGCCTTTGAGGAGGATCCTGAATGAGCGCTAACGGCCGGGCGGCACTGCGGCAGATGGTTGAAAGTCTTTTGTTCAAATATCTGCGCCAAGTGGAGGACCAATCCCGCGGCGGCCCGCTCGATTCCCGGCAATTGCATCAATCCGCGCAGGCTTTTCTGGCATCTCCGCAACTTGGGCGAATCCTGGCCGACGCCCATCGCGATTTGCTGGATGCCGCGGAAAAGGAACTGGTGCGTCAGAAACGGGGGGATCCCTTTTACCGCCTGCTGACCCACCCATTGACCGAGCCGCTTAACGACGGCCGCCTGTCGCGGGATATGCTGGTCAATTATTTTTCATTTCTGCATCTGGTGCTGGGCGACGCGCGCGACGTGCTGGCCCGTCGTTGCGCCGAATTACTGGCCGAACACCGCGATCCGGATCCCTTGGCTTTTTCCTGGGACAGTTTCTATAACGACCCTGACGCCAAGCTGGTGTTGTGGGCGGTCTTGATCCGCATCGCCGAGAGCTTTCGACGTTTCGATGCCCGTCGCGAGTGGTTTATCGGCCTCATGCAAAATCGTCCACAGGCGGTCAGCATCGCCTCCAACGCGTTTCTGCCCCGTCATTCGGGAACCGCCGTCGATGATCCGTCATCCTTCGGCGTTACCGAGTTCAACGTGATGTTCTCCTGTCTGTTTGGCGGCTTGCGGCGGCTGTCGCCGACCGATCTGGCCGCTTTCGAGAAGGATTTCGGAACGACGCCGGAACGGGCTTTCGCCCATCTGTTCACGGCCCTGGACGAGCCCGCGCCATGATTTGACCACATGACGGCAGCAAGCTTTGTGGCGAGCGCCCTTTCGGGTGGCGGTGACAGCTTGGGCAAATCCGGCTAAACTTGCGCGAAACAAAAGAATAAGGTTGTCCATGCTTGCCCCTCTACGTCTCGCGATTTTCGATGTCGACGGGACTCTTATCGACAGCCAGCACAACATCATTGCCGCCATGACCCAGGCCTTTGTGGCCAATGGCCTTGCGACGCCCGATTCAGGGGCGGTGCGCCGCATCATCGGTTTGTCGCTGGTCGAGGCGGCGGCGACGTTGTTGCCGAACCAGGATCCGTCCCTGCATCAGGCGATCGCCCAAAGCTACCGGGACGCCTTTTTCACGCTCCGGTCGCGACCGGATCACACCGAACCTTTGTTCCCCGGTGTCGCGGATGCTCTGAACCGGCTCGAAGCCGATGGCTGGATCCTGGGAATTGCGACCGGCAAGTCGCGTCGCGGGCTTGAGGCGATGATCGAGCGCCACGGGTTGCATGGCCGTTTCGTCACGCACCAGACCGCCGACGGAAATCCCGGAAAACCTCATCCCGGTATGGTGCTGCGGGCAATGCAGGAGGCTGGCGCCGAGCCCGGTCGATCGGTGATGATCGGGGACACGACGTTCGACATGCTGATGGGGCGAGCGGCGGGAGCATTCGCCGCCGGCGTGGCCTGGGGCTACCATCCCGTGGACGAATTGCGGAGGGCAGGCGCCCAGATCGTGGTCGACGACTGGAAAGCCCTGCCAGCCGGGATATCGTCTTTGCTGGAGAGTGTGTGATGCGCCTGGGAACGGTCTTGAAACTGGCCGGCGTCGGCGCCCTGGTCCTAATTGTCGCGCTGATCGCCGTCGTCAAGTCAATCGACGTCAATACCTACCGGGAGGTCCTGGTTCAGGCGGCAAAGGCGGCGACCGGTCGCGATCTTGCCATCCGTGGAAAACTGTCGCTCAAACTGTCGCTGACGCCGGCGCTGATCGCCGAAGACGTCACTCTGTCCAACGCGCCGTGGGGATCGCGCCCCGACATGATGCGCCTGCAGCGCCTGCGCGCCGATATCGGCCTATTGCCCTTGTTGGTCAGAGAGGTCCGACTCAACCGGCTCCAGCTCAGCGGTCCGGACATCCTGCTTGAACGCAACAGTGCCGGACAGGTCAACTGGGACTTCGGCCCGCAGGCTTCGGCGGCGGCGTCCACGTCGGCGATCGAGGGAGCGCGTACTCCGACGACCTTCAAGGTCGGTCAGGTCAGCATCGACCATGGGCTGATCACCTACCGCGACGCCGGAACCGCGCGTACCGACACCATCGCCATTGAGCAATTTTCCGCCGACGCCGATACCCTGGCCGCTCCGATCGGTTTGCATGCGCGTGGTTCCTGGAATGGTCAGCATGGCGAAATCAGCGGCGTTCTCGGACCGATGAACGGTCTTCTGACCCCGGGGAAACCCTATCCTGTGAAACTGAAGGCGGTTCTGCCCGGACTGGTGGCGACCACCAATGGCACGGTTAGCGTCGACAAGGCACGGGGAACCATTCTGTCGCTGCAGGTGACTGCGGATGCCACCGAATTGGCCGAGGCGGTGAAGCTGGCGGGATATTCGCTGCCGTCGCTGGGCGCCGCGCGGATCGCACTCGGTGTCATCGGTCCAGTGGCCTCGCCCAGCCTGGTCAACATTGACGCGGCACTGGGACGTCGGGACATGTTGGCCCTGACGGCCAAAGGAACGATCAAAACGCCGGTATCGGGCGAGGGCGTCGATCTCGTTCTCTTCGCCGAGGGGGAAAACATCAGCGGTCTCAACCGGGGGCTTGATCTGTCGCTTCCGGTGATCGGTCCGGTCAAAGGATCGGCCCATCTGACCGACGCCGATGGCGGTTGGCGGTTGGGGGAGATCAAGTTCGCCCTTGGGCACAGCGATCTCGCCGGCGATATCACGGTGCGGGTGCGTGCCGGTCGACCGTCCGTCGAGGCCCGCTTGACGTCGTCCCAATTGGATCTGGCCGAACTGTCGGGCGGCGGCAAGAGCGAACCGCCCAAAGCGCGAGCTGAGGCGAGCCGGCTGTTCCCCGACGATCCGATGCCACTTGCTGCCATCGGCGTGGCTGATGCCGATCTGTCTTGGAAAATAGACAGGGTGATCGACGACGGCCTGACCGCCCAGCACGTGGAAATCGCGCTTTCCGACAAAGGCGGTCGGTTGGTGCTGACTCCCAAGGTTGCGGCGCTTGCCGGAGGCAAAGCCAGTGGTTCACTGATGATCGACGCGTCGGGCAAGATCGCCAATGTCAGCCTGAACGCCGACGCCGAAAAAGTCCGTATGGGCGATCTCCTTAAGGGGTTCAATGTTTCGCAAGGGGTTCATGGCGGCAAAACCACGTTGCATGCCGTGCTCAAGGGTAATGGCAACTCGATACGCGCGGTGCTGGCCAGACTGAACGGCGAAATGACGGTAGTGAGCGACAAGGCGACGCTCGACAACGCTTATGCCGACGTGATCGCGCTTGATGTGCTTCGTCAACTGGCTCCCTGGACGCAGCAGAAGAACACCGAGATGCAATGTCTGGTCAGTCGTTTCACCATCGCCGACGGCATGGCCCACAGCGAGGCTTTGCTGTTCGACACCGACGTGATGACAGTGAGCGGGCAGGGCAGCATCAATCTTGCCAACGAGGTCCTCGACCTGACAGTTGCTCCGAAGCCAAAGGATACCAGTCTTTTGAGCCTGGCTTTGCCGTTGGACGTCGGTGGAACGCTTGCCCATCCGACGGTTACTCCCAATCGGGGGGCGATCGTCAAGGGCGTCGCCGGCGTCGCAGCCGGAGTGGCTCTCGGTCCGATCGGTGCATTGCTGCCGCTGGTTTCTTCTGGAAGTGACGAGGTCAACCCTTGTGTCGCAGCGCTCAGCCAGCCGAAAAAAGCTCCGCCGCCGAAAAAATCCGGTGGCAAGGGCGTCGTCGGGGAAGTTGGCAAAGCGGTACAGGGGCTGTTCGGGGATTAACGGCCTGTTGCTAAATTATCGAATCAACAGGCCCTAAGCCCGAGCGGCGTTTGAGCCCGCCGGAGCGGAGCGCAGGCGTCATGTGGAACTTTAGGGCCTGGAGCGATAATTTCGCGACAGGCCCTAACGGCCGAAAACGATGGGTGGCGTGGCATGGCGACGATGAAACGGTTTTATACCCAGGCGGTTGTCGCCGATGATGGCGACGGTTTCGTCATCGCCCTGGACGGCAAGATCATCCATACGCCGGAGGGGAGAGTCTTGCGCCTGACCCAGGCGCCGTTGGCCGAGGCAATCGCCTCCGAATGGCTTGCTCAGGGCGACGTCATTCGTCCGGACAGTATGCCGATTATGCAACTGGCAAGCACGGCGCTTGATCGCGTTGCCGATGAACGCGCCGCCATCATCGACCAACTCGTGAGTTACGCCGGCACGGATCTGCTTTGCTACCGGGCTGAAACGCCGCGGGATCTGGTTCTTCGTCAGGAAAAGGTCTGGCAACCTTTGGTGGATTGGGTGTTGGTCCATTTCGGCGTATCCTTGGTTGTTACCAGAGGCGTGATCCCGGTAACGCAACCCGAGGGCTCCCTGGCCCGCTTGCGTCAGGTGATCGATGCTTATGATGATTGGCGTCTGGCTGCTCTGCAGAGCGCTGTGGCCGCCACGGGATCGGCCGTCCTTGGACTGGCCTTGATGGAGGGACGGCTGACTGCGGAAGAGACATTTGCCGCGTCGCAACTGGACGAGACTTACCAGAATGAGTTGTGGGGTGAAGACGCCGAGGCGATGAAATTCCGCGAGGCGCTTCATAATGACATTACTGCCATTAGGTCTTTTTCGAACTATCTATGCGTAAAGACATGCCCTTAAGTCATTAAGTTTGCAAAACGCTGGATCATCGGGGCGCTTGATGTTATCTCGAATGCCCTGACCTCTTAGAAGGGTTTTAAAAAAACCGGAACGGGGGAGTTCATGACCGAGATCGTCCGGCAGTTGCAGGCCAAGCGCAGTGCCGCGCGCGCAGGTGGCGGGAGCAAGCGTATCGAATCCCAACACCAAAAAGGCAAGCTTACGGCGCGTGAGCGTATTGAATTGTTGCTCGACGCCAATTCTTTCGAAGAGTGGGATATGTTTGTTGAACACCGTTGCCACGACTTTGGCATGGATGATCAGCAGATTCCCGGCGACGGCGTGGTGACCGGCTATGGCACGATCAACGGCCGTCTGGTGTTCGTCTTCAGCCAGGATTTTACCGTTTTCGGCGGTTCCTTGTCGGAAGCCCATGCCGAAAAAATCTGTAAGATCATGGATCAGGCACTGAAGGTCGGAGCTCCGGTGATCGGACTCAACGATTCGGGCGGCGCGCGCATCCAGGAAGGCGTCGCATCGCTTGCCGGTTATGCCGAGGTGTTCCAACGCAATGTCATGGCGTCGGGGGTCGTGCCGCAGATCTCTTTGATCATGGGGCCATGTGCCGGTGGCGCAGTCTATTCGCCGGCGATGACCGACTTCATCTTCATGGTCAAGGATAGCTCCTACATGTTCGTCACCGGGCCGGAGGTGACCAAGACCGTCACTCACGAAACGGTGACGGCGGAGGAACTGGGGGGCGCGGTGACCCACACGTCGCGGTCCGGCGTTGCCGATCTGGCCTTCGAAAACGACGTCGAGGCGTTGCTGCAGTTGCGGCACTTCATCGATTTCCTGCCGGCCAACAACCGGGAAAAGCCGCCGGTGCGCCGAACCAACGATCCTGCCGACCGCAGTGAACTCAGCCTCGACACCTTGATTCCTGAGAACGCCAACCGGCCTTACGACATGAAGGAGCTGATCCTCAAGATCGTTGATGACGGTAACTTCTTCGAGGTGTCGCCAGCCTTCGCCGGCAACATTTTGACCGGATTCGCCCGTATGGAGGGGCAGACGATCGGCATCGTCGCCAATCAGCCTATGGTTCTGGCGGGATGCCTCGATATCGATTCCAGTCGAAAGGCGGCGCGTTTCGTCCGATTCTGCGACTGCTTCAATATCCCGCTGGTGACTTTCGTCGACGTGCCGGGATTCCTGCCGGGAACGGCACAGGAATATGCCGGCATCATCAAACACGGCGCCAAGCTCCTGTACGCCTATGCCGAATGCACCGTTCCCAAGGTTACCGTGATTACCCGCAAAGCTTATGGCGGCGCCTACGACGTCATGAGTTCCAAGCATCTGCGCGGTGACGTCAATTTTGCCTGGCCGACCGCGGAAATTGCCGTGATGGGGCCGAAAGGGGCGGTGGAAATCATCTTCCGCAGCGATATCGGTGATCCCCAGAAGATCGCCGAACGGACCGAGGAATATCGGCAAAAGTTTGCCAATCCCTTCGTCGCCGGGCATCGGGGCTTCATCGACGATGTCATTCGCCCGCACGCCACCCGGCAGCGTATTTGCCGGTCCCTCGCCATGCTGCGCGACAAGAAACAGGAAAACCCCTGGCGCAAGCACGGGAACATTCCGCTGTGAGCGGGTAACGCCGGAAAAAGCCATTTGCCACGGAGACACTGAGAACCAGGGAGATGCTATGAGGCCGGCTGCGCCGGCATTGGTCTTTCGCCCCTGGTCTCCCTGCTTCCGTGGTTCGAGATGTCTTTTAAAGTCTCAGCCGTGGTCGAGGGTGCGATGTTCAAGAAAATACTGATTGCCAATCGTGGGGAAATTGCCTGCCGAGTCATCAAGACCGCAAAAAAGATGGGTATTGCCACGGTGGCCGTCTATTCGGATGCCGATAAGGACGCCTTGCACGTCCAGATGGCCGACGAGGCGGTTCATATCGGGCCGCCGCCGTCGGCGCAGTCCTACCTGCTGATCGACAAGATCGTTGAAGCCTGCCGCCTGACCGGCGCCGAGGCGGTGCATCCGGGATATGGTTTCCTCTCCGAGAAACGCGAGTTTCAGGAAGCCCTGATGGCTGCCGGAATCACCTTCATCGGTCCGGACGCCCATGCCATTTTTGCCATGGGCGACAAGATTGAATCGAAGAAGCTCGCCAAGAAGGCCGGCGTCAGTTCGGTTCCCGGTTTCCTGGGGGTCATCAAGAATCCCGACGAGGCTGTGACAATCGCCCGTGAGATCGGCTATCCGGTGATGATCAAGGCCTCGGCGGGTGGCGGCGGCAAGGGCATGCGGTTGGCTCGCAACGATCAGGAAGCCCACGATGGCTTCATTTCGGCCACCAATGAAGCAAAGTCGTCCTTTGCCGACGATCGTGTGTTCATCGAGAAGTATATCGAGCACCCTCGGCATATCGAGATCCAGGTGCTGGGCGACAGTTTCGGACATGTGATTTATCTGGGCGAACGCGAGTGCTCGATCCAGCGCCGCCACCAGAAGGTCATCGAAGAGGCTCCAAGCCCGTTTCTGACCGCCGCAGTCCGCGCCGCCATGGGCGAGCAGGCGGTGGCGTTGGCTCAGGCAGTGAACTACAAGTCGGCGGGAACCGTCGAATTCATCGTCGACGCCGAGCGCAACTTCTTTTTTCTTGAGATGAACACGCGGTTGCAGGTCGAGCATCCGGTCACCGAATTGGTCACCGGCCTCGATCTGGTGGAATGGATGATCAGGATTGCCGTCGGCGAACCTTTGACCATCCGGCAACGCGACGTCAAAGTGCGCGGGTGGGCCATGGAGGCGCGCGTCTACGCCGAAGACCCGTTCCGCAATTTCATGCCGTCGATCGGCCGGTTGACGCGCTATCTGCCGCCGGCCGAAGGGCCGAATGTGCGTGTCGATACCGGCGTCTTCGAAGGCGGCGAGATCAGCATGTACTACGATCCGATGATCGCCAAGCTCTGCACCTTCGGACCGGTCCGCGATTTGGCGATCAATCATATGCGCCATGCGCTGGACGAGTATTTTATCCGTGGCTTGAACCATAATATCCCGTTTCTCGCCGCCTTGATGGCGCATCCCCGGTTCGTCCGCGGCGATCTGACCACCAACTTCATCGCCGAAGAGTACCCGGATGGTTTCCACGTCGAGGATCTTCCGGTTGAAGATCCCCGGTTGTTGGTGGCTGTTGCGGCTTTCGTCCACTGCCGTCATGTCGAACGCGAAGCGTCCCTGTCCGGTCAGTTGCCCGGACATGAGATCAAGGTCTCCGACGAATGGGTGGTGCAGTTTGGCGGACATAATTATCCCTACTCGATCCGGCCGATCGATGGGGGATATGCCTTGGAGATGGGCGGGCCGACCGTCACCGTGATCTCCAACTGGGGGATCGGGCAGCATTTCTTCCGTGGTGTGGTCAATGACGACAACGACCACCAGGTGGTGGTCCAGGTTGATCGCCATGGCATCGGCTACCGTCTTTTCCATGCCGGTAGTCTGGCCGACGCGGTGGTGCTGTCGCCGCGCGCCGCCGAGTTGGCGGCCCTGATGCCGGTGAAGACTCCTCCTGACATGTCCAAATTCCTTCTTTCTCCGATGCCCGGCCTGCTGGTTTCGCTGGCCGTCAACGAAGGACAGGACGTCAAGGCCGGCGAGGTGCTGGCTGTTGTCGAGGCTATGAAGATGGAAAACGTTCTGCGAGCCCAACAAGACGGCGTTGTTGCCACCATTCATGCCAGACCGGGGGAAAGTCTGGCGGTCGATCAGAAGATCGTCGAGTTCGCGTAACAGGCCGGAGCACCGATGACGGACGGCCTTTGCTTGCGTGTCCTCATCGAGGGCCGGGTTCAGGGGGTCTGGTTTCGTGGTTGGACGATAGAGGAGGCGCGTCGGCGAGGGCTGGACGGTTGGGTCCGCAATCGGTCGGATGGCAGCGTCGAGGCGCTGTTCTCGGGGCCTGCCGCCGCCGTCGTCGCCATGGTGGCGGCCTGCCGCCGCGGGCCCCCCTCGGCCTTCGTCACGGCTGTCCGGGAAGCGCCGGGCATTCCCCCCGACCGGCCTGGGTTCAGGAGCCTGCCGACGCTCTGACGGCCGCCGTCCCTATTGCCGCTCCTCAGCGCCGAACACGGTGTCGAACTCTGTCCTGAGCGCTATGTCCACCTCGGCCATCGTCGGTGTGCTGCCGAGCGCCCACAACGACGTGACGCCATGGCCCCGGATACCGCAGGGCACGATGCCGTCGAAATGGCTGAGGTCGGGATCGACGTTGAGCGCGATGCCGTGGTAGGTGACCCAGTGGCGGACACGAACGCCGATTGCGGCGATCTTGTCCTCCCGCCCGCCGCCACGATCAACCCAGATGCCCACCCGACCCTCTCGACGGCCGCCATCGACGCCGAAATGGGCCAGTGTCCGGATCAGCCATTCTTCGAGTTGCCGGATGTAGCGCCGGATGTCGGCGCCGCGCCGACTGAGATCGAGCATGACATAGACCACGCGCTGGCCCGGTCCATGGTAGGTGTATTGGCCGCCTCGGCCGGTCTGGTAGACGGGAAAGCGGTCCGGCGTCAGCAGGTCTTCGGTTTTGGCCGAGGTGCCCGCCGTGTAAAGCGGAGGATGTTCGATGAGCCAGACCAACTCGTCGGCTCTCCCCGCGTGAATAGCGGCGACACGGCTTTCCATGGTGGCGACGGCGGTCGGATAATCGACCTCGGCATCGCTAATTTGCCAATCAATTCGCTTGGCGTGGGAAAATTCCAACACAGCCCTTGAACCTTGCCTCTGGTTTTGGTATTCAGGCGCACCTTACCGGCAACCAGGCCGGACAGCCACCATGGAATGCGGTCGTGGCGGAACTGGTAGACGCGCAGCGTTGAGGTCGCTGTGGGGCAACCCGTGGAAGTTCGAGTCTTCTCGACCGCACCAAATAAAAAAAGCCTCCCGATGTTCGGGAGGCTTTTTTTGTATCTCTGTTATGGTCGATGACGCTGTTCGGGCTTGCTGGCATGCCACGATTCGATGGCGCCATGCCCTAACAGCGAGACAGGATGCCGACCATATGGGGTAGGCGACTTCTCTTTTGCCAGTGGGATGCCATGTCGGAAGAATTGCCCATCGAACACATCCAGGACCACGATATCCGTGGCGAAACCCGCTGGACGGGATATGTCAAACTGTCCAACGGTTATCGTGTCGGTGTTCTGGTGTTGGCCGTGGGTGACGGCTTGATTGCCGTCCGCAATCGTTGTCCGCACCGCGCCGTACCCTTGCTGCAAGGGCGCCTTGACCAGACCGCCGGTACCCTCGAATGCCCAAGCCACGGATGGGAATTGCCGCTGGTCGGTTCCGACCTCAAGGGGGCTCCTGTCGTCAAGCGGGATGGCCAGTGGTTTCTGGTAAGGACTGCTGTCTGACAAGGCTCTGCGGGAGTCTGGTCTGATGCCTGCGCCTCCGGCTCCGGCAGGCGAGAGACGCCGCTCGGGCACTCGTGGCACCCTTCATCTGAGATGAAGCGCGCCACTAGAAACGGCTTGCCCTTGACGGTGCCTGCCCGCACTCTGGCGATCTGTCATCCCCGAAATCGGAGAGTTTCCAGATGCCCCGTCGCTTGATTTCTTCCGGATCGCCCTTCGAAGAGGTGGCCGGTTATTCCAGAGCAGTGCTCGATGGACAGTGGGTCTTTGTCGCCGGGACCAGCGGCTTTGCCAACGGCCAGATCGCCGAGAGCGTCGAGGAGCAGGCCGAGCAGGCCTTCGCGACGATTTCCCAGGCGTTGGACGAGGCCGGAGCAACGCTGGCCGATGTCGTGCGGGTGCGCCTCTATCTTTGTGACGCGGCCTATTTCGAGCCGGTTGCCAAGATTTGCGGAAAGTACTTCAAGGGAATCCGTCCGGCCAACACGTCGATCATCTGTACCCTGGTCGATCCTCGTATGAAGGTCGAGATCGAGGTGACGGCGCGAAAGGCCTGATGAGGCTTTTCTCGTTAGGCGGTCCGTAGAACCAATTGAATCACGTCGCCATTCCCGCTTGCGCGCAAGTGGGAATGGCGAAAACCTAGCCGTTATTGCTGTGCGGCCCTTAGTGACCGGCGCCGTGCAGGGCCTCGACAATTCCATCGATGATGAATTGTACCGCCAGAGCGGCCAGGATGATGCCGAGGATGCGGCTGATCACGTTGCTGCCGGTAACGCCGAGCACCCGGTAGACCTTTCCCGCCGCCATTAGACAGATCAGCACCAGCGCCAGAACCAGCGCCAGGACAGCCAGGACGCCGATGACTTGCGTCGGCTGTCCGGCTTGCCGTCCGATCAACAGGACAACCGTCGTCATTGCCCCCGGACCGGCAATCAGGGGAAAGGCCAGTGGAAAGACGGTGATGTCCTGACGGTGTTCGGCTTCCTGATCCTCGTCACGGGTAACTCTGCGCGGGCGCGCGAAAACCATTTCTATGGCGAGCAGCAACAGCATCAGGCCGCCGGCGATGCGGAAGGCGGCGAGACCGATGCCGAGCGCCGAAAGCAAACCTTCGCCGAGAAAGGCGAACACGAACAGGATGAGTCCGGCCAGCAGCGTCGCTTTGCGCGCCATGACATTGCGTTGCGCGGCAGCGATGCTGGGCGTCATGGCGGCGAACACCGCCGCGCATCCGACTGGGTCAATGACGACGAAGAAGGTGACGAAATTATAGAACAGGGTCTTCATGCGGGCGCACTATAGGGAAGGGTCTTGCCCTTGGCCACTGGAAGAATTGCAGTGGCCCTCCATGTCCTGTCCGGCCCAGGGCGCCGCGTCGGTTCAGGCGCGGCGCATCAGATAATAGGCGTACTGGAAACGGTCTCCCCATCGCTCGAACATGGCGATCTCGGCTTCGGCTCCGCGAATCATGTCTTCCTCAGCCGGACTGAGCGGTCCCTCGCTGCGCCGACGGGCGATCCGGCGGGCAAGAGGTTCGAAATACTCGTTGCGCCAGACTGAACGCGGCAGGGTATAGCTGTCGTAGATGCGCAAGCCGGCCCGTTTGGCAGTTGCGTGGACGGTCGCGATGTCGGTCATGCCGGGATACACTGTGCGCCAAAACGCCGCCGCCTCTTCCGGTGGATCAGGCAGAATCCACGAACAATCGCCGATCACCATGATGCCACGGTTGCGCAAAAGCGGTTCCCAGATGCCGAGAGCTTTCTCCAGGCCGATCTGACGA
Source organism: Telmatospirillum sp. (assembly GCA_031291415.1). GTDB lineage: Bacteria > Pseudomonadota > Alphaproteobacteria > Rhodospirillales > Magnetospirillaceae > Telmatospirillum. The sequence goes on along the minus strand of JARLJB010000285.1, from coordinate 28,928 downwards.
ACGCCACATTCGCTCCAGATCAGATCGTAACTCTGCACGGCATCGGGCAGGTTGGCGATCGATCCCTTCCGCGGTTGCACCAATGAGGCGACACCGGCGGCTTCCGCCGCATCGACCACTAAGTCCAGGGTCTCCTGGTTTTCGTCGACGGCAACAATCGGTGCCTTGAAATGGCTGGCAAGGGCGATGGTTTGATAACCGCGGCCACATCCCAGATCCATCATCGCTGGTGGCGTCCGGAGAGGGGGCAGAAGTCGAATAACCTCACGAGTGCAGCCATCGACACCTTCACCTGGTCGAGGCAGGTCTTGGAAGATATTGTACTTAGCCGTATTGAGCGGCATCGGCGGCTCCTTTGGTGAAGCTGCTGGCTTGCATCACGAGGTAACGCGAATCCCTCACCGGCGCCCGCGTCGATTCGCTGGGGCAGCCATGCTGCCGATGCAACCGATCGGATAAGAGCCAGGCAAGATGGCTCTATCGCCTTGTTTTTCCAAAAGGAGCGGGCCGATCCCGCGTTCCTGCCCTGGATTACGTCGACGTACGGCGATCCTCGTAGAGGTCGTTGAGGGCGGCGCCGTAGCGGGCGATGATGATGTGACGACGGATCTTCAGCGTCGGCGTGCACATCTCGTTGTTGACGGAGAAGGCCTCGTCGGTCATCAGGAAACGGCGGATTTTCTCGATAGGCGATAGCGTGCGGTTGACGCGGTCGACCGTATCGGCCATGTGGCGTCGGAAATTGGCGTCATAAACCAACGTTTGCAGGGTGGCCGGCTTCCCATGGGCGCTGGCCCAGGCGGCGGCGCTGTCGGCGTCGGGTACGATGAGAGCGACGAGGTGCGGTCTCCGATCGCCATAGACCATGGCCTGGGCGATCTCGCCTTGCAGCGTGAGCAGCCCCTCGACCCGTTGCGGCGAGATGTTGTCGCCGCCGGAGTTGACGATGATGTCCTTCTTGCGATCGGTGATCTGGATGAAACCGTCTTCGTCGACGTGGCCGATATCGCCGGTATGCAGCCACCCGTCATGCACGGTCTCCCGGCTGGTTTCGGGATCGTCCCAATAGCCCGACATCACCAGTTCGCCACGGACCAGAATTTCACCATCGTCGGCGATCTTGACCTCGACCCCCGGCAACGGCGGTCCGACGGTGTGAAGTTTGACTTTGCCCGGCGGATTACAACTGACAACCGGGGCGGCTTCGGTCTGTCCGTACCCCTGCAGGATCGGCACGCCAAGCGCGGTAAAAAACAGGCCGACCTCGAAATTGAGAGGGGCACCGCCGGAGACCATGGCCTTCAGCCGCCCGCCAAAGCGGGCCGAGACCTTGCGCCTGACCAGCAGATCAAGCAGGCAGTTGCCGATCCGTTCGAGCAGCGTGAGGCTTTGCGGCGACTCGTAACGTTTGGCTCCCAGCTCCACGGTTTTGCCGAACAGTTTCGCTTTGAACCCGCCGCTACGTTCGACGCCCTTGAGAATGCGGGCCCGCATCAACTCGTAGAGTCTGGGAACGGCGGTCATGATGGTGGGGTGCACCTCCATCATATTGGCGCCCAGTTGCTCGACCCCTTCGGCGTAATAGATCTGTGCGCCGATCGAAATCGGGAAAAACTGCCCGGCCGTATGTTCATAGGAATGTGACAAGGGCAGAAAGGACAAAAAGACTTCCTTGGCAAGTCCAATCGTTGCCAGGAGGTGGTGGGCTCCCATGCAATTGCAAAGAATGGCGCCGTGGCTGAGGATCACGCCCTTTGGCGCGCCGCCGGTGCCCGATGTGTAGATCACGCAGGCGGGATCGGTTCGTCGGGCCGCGCGGACCAGTGGCGTGGCCGTGTCCGGATGGGCCGAACCGAGAGCCATGATGTCGTCCCAGCAGCGGAATTCGATACCCGGATTTTGCGTCAGGCCGAGGGGCTCCATCGAAATGATGGTCGGCGGCCGGCTGCAGGAGAGCGCCGCGACAATCACTCGTTCGGCCAGAGCGCGTGACGAAACGATGACGAAACGGGCGTGTGAGTTGTTCAGCAGATAGAGGGTGTCGGCAACCGTATTGGTAGTGTAGGCGGGAACGCAGATGGCGCCGGCCGCCATGGTGGCAAGGTCGGCAATCAGCCATTCCGGGCGGTTCTCTGACAACAGGATGATCCGGTCGCCCGGCTCGACGCCGGTCGCTTGCAGTCCACGGGCGAATAAATTGATCCGGCTGGCCGTCTCAGCCCAGGAAAGGGAAATCCACGCTTTGCCTGTCTTGCGCCACAGAAAGGGGGCATCGCCGAACCGCTCGGCCTGATCGAAAAACATTGCGGGAAGACTTGTCGCCTTGGCGTAATCGATTGCGCCCATCCCTTGGTCCATCCCCAGTTTTCTGACGCCTCGGAAGAGGCCTTCCGCTATGCTCCCGGCCCGGCCGAAGCGTTGAAGGCCTTCCCTGTGGTCATAGCGCTTTCTACATAACCATATGGTGATCTGGCGCAAGGAGTAATCGCATGAGCAATTCATCTGTCGCAGCATCAGCCTCCCCGGACCGCTTGAGCGATACCCTGGGCCCGATGCCCGAGTGGGACCTGTCCGATCTCTACGACAGCCCCCAGTCTTCCCGGTTGGTTGCTGATCTGAAGGCCGCGGAGGCCGGGGCAAAGCGCTTTCATGAGCGCTATCAGGGGCAATTGGCGACCCTTTCGGGGGATGCCATGGCGGAGGCCGTGGCAGAGTACGAGCGGCTGGGCGAGATCCTCGGGCGGGTGATGAGCTACGCCCAGCTTCGCTATGCCGCCAATATTTCGGATTCCGAACGTGGGCGGTTCCAGCAGGGCATGCAGGAACGGGTCACCGACATTTCGACGAAAACGCTGTTTTTCACGTTGGAGCTCAACCGGCTCGACGATGCGGTGCTGGCCGCCAAGCTCGCGTCCGTGAAGTTGGCCCGCTATGCCCCCTGGATCCGCGATGTCCGGGTGTTTCGCGACCATCAACTATCCGACGACATGGAACAGTTGCTCCACGAGAAAGAAGTGGCCGGTCACGCCTCCTGGACCCGCCTGTTCGAGGAAACCATGGCGGAACTGCGATTTCCCGTCGACGGCGCCAAACTGACCTCTGCCGAGACCTTGCATCTGATGTCCGACACGGCGCCCGAAACGCGGAAGGCGGCGGCCAAGGCGTTCGGCACGGTTCTCGGCGAAAACGTCCGGGTCTTTTCCCTGATCACCAATACGCTGATCAAGGAAAAGGAAATCGAGGACAAATGGCGGCGCTATCCGCGGGCGGATTCATCGCGCAACCTATCCAACCAGGTCGAAGATGGCGTCGTCGACGCGCTGGTCGCGGCGGTGAAGGGATCCTACGGCCGCCTGTCGCATCGCTATTACGCGCTGAAAGCCAAATGGTTTTCTGTCGATGCTCTCGACTACTGGGACCGCAACGCGCCGTTGCCGGACGATGACGACCGGCAATTCACCTGGGCGCAAGCCAAGGACGTGGTGCTGGGCGCCTATGGCGCCTTTTCCCCCGATATGGCGAAGGTCGGCGCCCGTTTTTTCGAAGGAGGGTGGATCGACGCGCCTGCCCGTCCAGGCAAGTCGCCGGGCGCCTTCGCTCATCCGACAGTGCCCTCGGTGCATCCTTATTTGTTGCTCAACTATCTTGGCAAGACGCGCGACGTGATGACCTTAGCCCACGAATTGGGGCACGGCGTGCATCAGGTGTTGGCCGGCGTGCAAGGGGGCCTGCTTGCCGATACGCCGTTGACGCTGGCCGAGACAGCCTCGGTTTTCGGCGAGATGCTGACCTTCCGCGCTTTGCTCGAACAGGAAACGACCGTGGCGCGGCGGCGTATCATGCTGGCTTCGAAGGTTGAGGACATGCTGAACACCGTAGTGCGTCAGATTGCCTTTTACGATTTCGAGCAGCGGATCCATCAAGCCCGTCGCGACGGTGAACTGGCGCAGGAACAGATCGGCGACATCTGGATGGAGGTCCAGCGTCAAAGTCTGGGGCCGGCGTTGCGGTTCGACGATGAATACCGGTTTTACTGGTCCTACATTCCGCATTTCATCCATTCGCCATTCTACGTCTACGCCTATGCGTTCGGTGATTGTCTGGTGAATTCTCTTTACGATGTCTATCTGAGTGGAGCCGCCGGTTTTCAGCAGAAATATCTTGATATGCTGACGGCCGGAGGCACCTTACGGCACAAGGAGTTGTTGGCTCCCTTTGGTCTCGATGCCTCCGATCCGTCATTCTGGCAACGCGGTCTCAATGTCGTCGCCGGCTTTATCGATGAATTGGAGGGGCTTTCCTAACGGCACTTGAGTCCGTCGAAACCCGGAGGCTAAGGCGTCGCATGGAGCCTGGTTGGCTGAGGACTGCGGTCAGCGGCCTCGCTCAGGCAACGGAAGCGGTCGGCTGGAAGAAGGGCCGCGATCTGGCGGATTTCGGAACAGGCCGAGATCCAGCAGGTCCTGGACACGGGTAACCACCGCATCGGGGCGGCGCGATCCGGAGTTCGCGGTAGACGAAAACCGGTCCAATTGGGGCGCCGATGAATCGGGACTGCCAAGGCGCACCTGTACCGTCCGCATGCCGAGATCGAGTGCCGGAATAATCTCCTCTCCCATTTTGGCGCCGATGAAGATGGATTGCTGCGGGGACACGTGATGCAAGGCGCAGATGCCTTTCAGGATTGCCGGGGATGGCCATGGCGCGCGATTTGACAGAGCGCGCAGCCAATCGTCCTGTTGAACCTCCTTCCGTCTTTCCGTCGTCTGGTCGCGGTCAGGCGAGGTCGCATAAACGTGATCGAGACAGTCACGCAGATTGGTCTGTCCGAGAAACCGCGCCACCGCCTCCGGCGGCAAGGCGGATATTCCGACGAGGGCGCAGTGTTTGCCGTCCTTGTTCTCTCTGCGCCTTATTTCGCCAAGTGCTTCGGCCAGGCCCGGGGGAGGGCGCGTGGCCGCAGTTCTGGCTGCGAGATAGGCGCCGACCACTTCCCGTGCCGTTTCGAAGAGGGGGCTTTGCCGCCCGGCATCGGAGCGATCGGCCGGTCCCTCAGCCGACTGGGTCGCGGGGCGACGTAATGTCTGTGCCGCGAGAGCTGCCGCGATGCCACTGCGTTCCGATAAGATGTCTATCATCGAACGGTAGGCTAGTCGTTCGGCATTTCCCTGATTTAGAAGAACGGAGTCCGATATTATAATAATGTGTCGATTTAATTTTTCAGATTCATTCTGTATCATCCTATTATATCCAGCAGATAATTATTATATATTTATTAGTATGGAAAATATTACCATGTTCTGTGACTGATGACATGATCATTAAAAATCTTCACGAATGAAATTCCACAGCAACGTAGCATCGACGCGTTTCCTGGAAAAATGATTAGTTATAGGCCAGACGGCATGAAACCCTTTCGGAAAGGGCGGACGAATGATGCCGAAAGAGAACACGATAGAACGCATGTTGCCAATATGGAAAATATGGGGTATTTCTAACACATCGGACGGGATGCCTCGCCATCGCGGGGATCTCTGCCAATGGCCCCTATGCGAGTCGAATGGTGATCGCGGATGACATGGGATGACTATCAGGAGCTTGGCTCGGCACTCCTCGATGCCTATCCAACGGTGAATTACATGGCGATTTCCGATGGCGACCTGTCACGTCTTGTGGCGGCCTTGCCCGGTTTTTCCGGTCCCGGGCAAGCGCCGGATAGTTCGTCCCTGGCGGCTGTCCGGTTTGCCTGGATCGCCGCAGCCGAAGGGGATGATGACACTGGTCCTTTCGACGGTGCCGGCTGAACCGGCGTTTCTGATTTTCCGATAATTGCGTAGCTGCCGGAATGGCGCTTGAGCACATGTCGAGGCGAAACTCTTCATGTGGGACGGTCGAATCTGTGCCCGTCTGAAGGTGCCTGTTCTCGGATCGCTTTCACAAAAGCGGTGCTTGAGTCTCGAAAAGCCGGAGCTTTGTCAACGTCATGCAGATCTGGGGCGTTTCAAGCGAAGCGCGAACCACTCCAGGCGGGGGACGAGGATGACACTTGTTGACGATCACCGCCCAGGCCTCTACTGGCAGTCTTTGATGGGCAACAATGACGATGGCATCGGGGGTAATTGCCATCGTTACGACCTGGTCACCGGCGAATCGCCGGAGACCTTGCTGCACGAGCATTTTCTCGTCGATTTCGGCGTGAAATTCGGTAACGGCGGTCGTGGCTACTCGGCAGAATTCGCGTCGCCGGAAGGGATCTTGGCGCGACGTGACAGTGGTAAGGTCGATGGTGGCGGTCGGGCGCCGGAAGCATTGATCTTGACGCATGCCCACGAAGACCATGTGGGAGCCATTCGCCATGTTCTCGACATGGGCTATGCCTGTCCACCGGTCTACGCAACGGCATTCACTGCCGCCATGCTAAACAAATCTTTGGTCGATGCGGGAATAGCGCGCGACCGCTGGCCGGAAATTCGGATCGCCCGTTGCGGCGACCGTGTCGATATCGGTCATGCAAAGGTGGAATTCGTCGCCGTGGATCATATGCCGGGCGCTACGGCTTTGCATATCCGTAGTCCAGAGGGGAGTATTTTCCACACCGGCGATTACCGCTTCGATGAAACCCTTCCCCTTGGGGATCGCGCCAGCCCTGAGCGACTGCGGGCGATCGGCAAGGAAGGGGTGGACATGGTGGTTTCCGATTCGACGTCGGCGGTCGTCCGCGAAACACCAACGTCGGAAGCGCAGATCTGCCAAAATCTGTCGAAGCTGGTCGCCGATAACGAGGGGCGTCCGATCACTGCCGGCATTCTGGGCTCGCAGCTCGACCGGCTGGTGTCGTTGGCGCGCGCTGCCAAGGACAACGGACGGGTCGTAGCCGTTTCGGGACGCAGTTTGGCCAGCAATGTCGCCGCGGCGCGGATGGCCGGTCTCGATATCGATGCCGTTGCCGGAACCCGGATTCTCACCGCCGTCGAAAGCCGGGCCTATCCGCCGGAGAAAGTGCTGATGGTGACTACCGGCGCTTTTGCTCAGTCGAATTCCGGGTTGGTTCGTGCCGCCCATCGGCAGCCCGGCGCCTTGGACATCGGCGAGAACACGACGGTGATCATTCCACAGCGGGCCATTCCCGCGGTGCGAACCTCACAGTCGGCGATGGTCGCCAAGCTGGAGCAACGAGGCGCCCGCGTGATGACCGCCGAGAAGGCGGTGTCGGCCGGTTATGGCGCCATCCATCAGTCGGGCCATGCCGTCGAGCGCGATTGCAAGTTGCTTTATTCTCTCCTGCGCCCGACAGGATTGGTCGCGCCGATACATGGTGACCGCAAACAGGTGGGAGCCAATAGCCGACTGGCGCGATCACTGGGGATTCCCGCCGTTGTCCTGGATCGGAACGGTGCGGTGGTGCGGGTCGCCAAGGACGGAATTTCCATCGTCGGAACTGAAGACGTAGCACGGATCGGTGCGCGCGAACGGGCCGATGCCGTCAAGCAACTTCCCCGCGCGCCGCGTGGACAGGGACGCGATGCTCACTTTCCCATTGCCGTTTATCAATATGATCGCCTGGACGCGTCGGGTGGGATCGTTTTGAAACCCGATGTCCATACGGTCGATGGTCCGGTTCGCCCGCGACCGGTCCGAGATGCGCCGAAGGACGTTACGGTCGCGGTGGTCGCCGCCCGACGGTCCCGCTAGGAGCGCGACGCGATCAAATTGAATCGTGCTCGTCCTCCCTCGCGGCGTTCCTTCGCTGAAGAACGGCATTTCCCGGTACCGAGGCGTCAGCGGCCCTTGAAACACATAGGCACCGGGAAGTTCGGGTAATGGCTCTGGCTCTTCTTGTCGTGGTTCTTTGGGCGGTCTGGTTGTCGGTGGTCTCGGCCGGCGGCGTCTTGGCATTTGCTCAGTTCTTTCAATTCAACGCTTTGTCGCAGGCTGCTTGGCTAGGTGTCTTCGACGCCTATCGCACTGGCGCGACGATTCCCTTCGATTTCGTCGCTCTGGCTTTGTCGTCGGTGATTCTGGCCATTCTCGGCTGTCTGGCCCTGGCCTTCCGGGTTCGAGCCGTGGCGGAGCGGTTTGCCGATGGGCGACTTGCCGCAGGACTTTCCTGGTTGATGACCAAACGGCGCTTACGACGTTCGAACGGTTCTCGAATGATCTCATCCGTGGGGCATGCCTCGCAGGCGACGACGTCCGTCTTGCGGTCGCGGCGACCGAGGGAGGTCTTCTGTGGATATTTTCGCTCAGTTCGCCGACTCGCCGCCGCCGTGGCATGTCGGGTGGAGAGCAAGATCGCACGTGGCCGGTCGCAAGACTGTGCCGCGCCGGTTTCGCCATCGGCCTCCATGGCTGTTGTCCCCGAGGTGGAAAAGCCGGCGGCGGCGGTCAGTTCCACCGGGTCGGAAAGGATCGCCTCGCCGCTGAGCAATCTCGGAAATGCATCGCCGCCAAGCCCCGTTCCAAAACCGGCGGGGCCGACTGACGAGGATCATCGGTCGTTCGCCCGGGCGCTGGCCCTGTGCGATGTCTGGTGCGAGCCTCCGCCTGATTGGATGGTTTCCGCACTCCGGGACGAATTGGCTGGAATGAGCCTTCCGGGATGGGGGTTGTTTGCCGATTGCGGCCGACCGGCGGCCGAATTGTCTGCCATCGCCGATCGTCTCGGGTTGCTCGACGATCCCATGAAACGGGCCATCGCCGCGAAACTCCAGGACGATTGGCGCAGATCGACCCTTCCGCCGGTTCCATCAGAAAGCGAAGAACCGTTGGCGAGTCTGCAGGAACTTCAAGAAGAGCCTCGACCGCCGGTCCCCGTCCCCGAGCTTACCCTGAACGCGGCGTGGCTGTGCGAGTTGCTCGACAATCACCTGATGCTGGAGGACATGCGCTGCGGTCAGCTTGAGGATGGCGGGATTTCTTTCGAGAAACGCTGGGGATCCGTCAGTCGCGAAACAGCTGAGCGTCTGAGGCAGGCAATGCGGATGATGGATGAGCGGGACTGGCGAAGTCTCGATCAGTTCCCCGATCAGGCAAGCCGGGTTCGGATCCTGACCGATCGTTTTTGCGAGGAGGCGCGGCTTGCCTCGCAGCCATCCTCCGCGCCATCGCCACCACTTGATTGGGACCAATTGGCGCCCTGCGGTGACGAGATCGAGCGGTTGCGACGAATTTTGTGCGCCGCTGGATACGATCTCGTCGACCTGCCTGATCTGGGCGGGCGATCCAGCCGGTCGGAACAGGATTTTCTCGCCCGGCGCGACGGCGACGCGATCCTTCTGCGGTTGACGCTTCTATCGGCGGGCGAATGGCGAATGGCCGATGGCGGTTTGGCGCCGTGGCAAGCGCCGAATGGCGGAACTGTGCCGTCGCCTTGGCGTGCAACATGGCAGAGATGGGCTCTGTTGCAGTCTCTTTCAAAGAATCCGGTTTGTCGGGCCGCGACGGTGATGGCCGGAGAGGGGCGGCTTGCCAACGAATCGATCCTCATGCGGACTGTCGATAATGATCAGAAAAGAACCGGCGTCGGGTTGGTGTGGCTGGATCGCGAGCAGTCCGGTCTGCCGCATCTTGGTGCGTGGCTTGCTCAAGGGTAATGGAGAATTTGCCGAGAATTTTTATCGGCGGTCGCCTCCTAAGACGATGATGCGACCGATGCGGCGAGCTTCCATCAAAGTCGCACGCGCCTGCCTGGCGCCGGTTATTCCGGTCTTGGCGTGTGCCGGCCCCCCGACAATCACGGTCTGCTCGCAGTTGTCGAGGCCAAGTGCCCGGCGGGTGGTTGGACTTGTCTGCTCCAGATGGAAGGCGACGCGGCAGAGATAAGAGCGTTGGGCCGCCCGATCCGAGGCGTGATAGTGGGCGACAGCCGAGAGAATATCGCCATATTGTCGGCGCAGAGCATCGAGATAGAGCGCGGCATACCAGACATTGTATTGGGGGTGCAGCGCCCACTCCGGCTCGATGAAGCGGGTGAGGTGATATTGCATGTGTATCTGCATGCAGCCGATTGCCACGTCCCGCCGCGGCCGTCCGTCAGCTTGGCGCAAAAGGCCGGCCGCCGCCTGATAGGACGGTGCGATCACCGGCTGGCCGCCGATGTTCAGTGCCCATGGATAGGGCTCGCCCCCCTGACCGCTCTCCGTCAGGGCGATGGCGTGCAGCAGTCCGGCGGGAAGATGGTAGTACTGTTCCGCCGGCGCAAGAAAGGGAAGGCATCCCTCTGCCCAGCCGACGGCTTCGGCCGGCGACGGGCAAACGATCGCGCCAACGATTCCCAAAACCGCGCATCCGAACGCCACTTGACCGCCCCTTCGGTGACAGGGGCGAAGGCAATTTCTCCGTGTCATGTGACAAATGTATCCAAAATGGAGACTTTCGTCTAGCATCTTGCTGCTGCGTCCGATAAGCTTCCCCATCAGTTCTTCAACGCGGATCGGGGGCGTCATGGACGCTAACGACTTTTTCACGATCATCGGCCGCTATGACGACACCGGCGAGACGACGGTCGCAGTGCTTCCCTACGATCCGGCGAAAGGGGATCCCCACATGGTGGCGTTGCGCCATACGGCCGAGCTTTCCGAGCGTGGTGAGTTCGAGGTCGTCGCAGTGATGCGGGGGCGATGCGACGTCCTGGTTACCCAGCAGTCGCTTCGTCTGTTCGCTGATCGGATTATGCGTCGATGCCCATGAACGTCGGTGATCGCGGGGCCAAATCCACACGGAGAACCGGTCCGATACCGGGTTTCCCTTTCGGCCCCAGGACACAGTGGTGGGTTCTCGTTCTGTTGGCGGCGCTGATCGGCCTTGATGGCCTTTGGCTGCACGGTGTGGTTTTCGAGAGCAAAGTCTGGTTTGCCGCCCGTTGGGCCATTGTCGTCTTCGGCCTGGCACTGGGAGGATTCACTTGGTGGAGATCCGGCAAATGACGCCGATCGAGGGCAGACTGCTGCGCCTTGCAGTGCTGTTGCCGCCATGTCTGGTTGTCGGCGGTCGTTCCGCTTTTGCCGGCGATGTTCTCGACTGGGCGACCAGCTTGATGAATGGGTGCTGGTCCTGTGACGCTGTCGGCACGATCGTTCAAATCGGCCTCGGTTTCGCCGAACAGTCCTTCACCGCCATCGCCGGGCAGACTGCCAATCTGCTGGGGTTGCTGATGGCGATTTGGATCTTGTTTTTCGCTGCCAGCCTGTTTTTGCCTTTTGGGCCCGAAGGCGCGGTCGGCGGGCTTTGGAACAAGGGCGCCAAAAAACTCTTCCAATTTGCCGTGGTTCTCGCCTTCCTGCAGGGAAGTCAGGCCATCTGGGGCTATATCTTCATTCCCGTGATGTCTTCGGGTATGGGGTTTTCGAAAGCCATTGTCTCCTTGACCGATCCCTACGAGGTGACGAATGGGACCTCGGAAACAGGACCATCATCGACAGACGGAACCGCCACCTATTGCGCGGAGCAGTCAGGCGGGGCGGTCGACGGCGTTGACGGCGCCATCGCCGTCATGAACCAGATGAAATGCCCCTTGGCGACCATACAAAGCCAGTTCGGCAAAGGCATGCTGATCGGCGTCGCACAGACCATCGGTGCCGTTAACCACGGCGATATCGCGGGGATCGTCTGCGCCATCGTCGGCGGCCTTGTCCTGATCGGTGTGTATTTCTTCGGTCTGGTGATGTTCCCGATCTTTCTGATCGACGTTCTGATGCGGGTGACCATCGTCACCGCGATATCACCAATCGCACTTGCCGCGTGGCTTTTCGAACCGACCAGGAGGATCGCCGAAAAGGCCCTGTGGCAGATCGTTCACGCCGCGCTGACACTTGTCTTCGTTTCGATCGTCGGGGGTATCGGAAAAGCCACGTTATCCTATGTGTTCAGTCATCTCAGCCTGAACGGCGTGGCCGCCGGGGCGCGTGACTGGAAAAGTCTGATTCAGATGCTGGAGGACCAGTCGAACGGCAACGGACAGTCATTTTACATCGATCTTACGACGATGGCGTTCTATCAACTCCTCGGTGTCGGGGTGATTCTGATCTTCATGCTCCGCCAGGCGGGAAAGATGGCGGCCGAGTTCAGCGGAGCCGGTGGGGGCGATTTTTCTGGCGCCATGGCAGGCGTCGCCGCGACGGCCGGTGGCGCCGTGGCCGCCGGAGGGGGCGCCCTTCATCGATTGACCAGCAGCGGCGGTGGGAAAAGACAGAATGCGGCACAGGACCGGGCGGCCAAGGTAACTGGCACCGGCGAATCGTCTGCGACGGGCGGCTAGCCGATGTCCGGTTGGTGGCGCTGGCCTGTTCTGTTCGTTGTTGGCGGCATGGTTCTGCTGCGGGCCTGCCGGCCGGCCACAGCCCTCAGCGTTCAGGACCTTCACGACCAACTGACCGGGGGCTGCTGGGCCTGCGACACCTTGGAGCAGGTTGGCGGCATCGGGCAGGACATCGCTCAACAGCTGTTTGGAAACGTGGCCGACGGGTTGTCCTCGTTGCTCGGTCTGTTGGTCGGCATCTGGCTTCTGTGGCAGGCCGGCCGCATGCTTCTGCCATTTGGTCCGGCGTCGGCCTCCGCACGGTTCGGTAATCAAATTGCCCGGAAACTTCTCGGCTTCGCTGTTGTTTTGGCGGTCTTGCAGAATGGACAGGCGGTTTGGGATTTCGTGTTCACGCCCATTTTGTCGATAGGGACCGGCTTTGCGTCGCTTTTGCTGTCGCAGGAGCTTTCCAGTGCCTGCCCTGTCGTCTCTCCGGCCGGCGCCGTCCAGGACACGAAGATCGCCCTGGCTGGAATGCGCTGTTCTCTTTCGGCGATTCAGGACCTGTTCACGCGGGGCGTCTTGACGGGGGCTGCCCTCGTCTCCGGCGCCAGTTGGCACAGTTGGCTTGATCTTCTCAAATTCTGGTCGTGGCAAGGACGGCTCCTGCAGTTGATTTCCGGCGTCCTTTTGGCCCTGGTCTATGCCTTTGGCTTTCTGCTGTTTCCCGTGTTCTTCATCGATGCCATCTTGCGGGTGGCGATCATTGCCGTTCTTGCCCCGGTCATGGTGGCGGCGGGACTGCTGTCATCGGTTCGCCATATCGCGCAAAAAGCCTTGTGGGGGCTTGCCCGGTCGTCCTTGACGATGGTTTTTGCAGCGATCGCCGCCGGTATCGCCACGGCGACGCTGACCCATATCTTTGGCGGTCTTGTGACATCGGACGGAACTCCCATCGTCGACGGCGCCGCTCTGATTGCCGGGTTGCAAGCGGGAACCATCAAACTGACCATTGCCGATCGCGCCTACTGGGCGATCCTGGCGGGCGGAATCCTGGCCATTTTCATGGTGCGCGGCGCGGCGTCCATGGCGGGGGATCTCGTCGGGGAGCCTGCCGGCGAATCCGGCGGTGCCACCAGCGCTGCTGCCGCGCTGGCCGGCGTGGCGACGTGGCTTGGCGGCAAGCTTGTCTATCGGGTCAGTCGGCACGCCGCCGTCTGGTCGGCGAAAATAACGTCGGACGCATCGCACCGGACACGGTCGGCGCTTCCGGCCGGTGATGGCGCAACTCTGGCTGCGAAAGTCAGCGGTCGCGCCAAGATCTGATGCCATTTCCCGACCAAACGTCTTCTGGGCCAAGCCCGATGGACGGTCCCGCCGGTTGCCAGCTTTTCTCCAGTTGTTGCCCGGTCGACAGAATAAGGTGTAGCCTCGCTCACCGGTTGGAGGATCTCCCGATGAACCTCATCGTTCGAACATGTGCCGTTGCGTTGCCGCTGTTCTGGTTGATGGCCGGGCATGCCATGGCTTTCAACACGGTTACCGATGATCAGGCCAGGATCGACGCAGCTCAGCGGCTAACCGGGTCAAGCGGCAAGAGTGAAGTGGAAAGCAGCTCTGATGGGACGCGTAAGACCTTTCGGTTTGGTGACAAGACGTCAGTGTCTGTCGGCATGCAAAGGCGCTCCGGCTTCGGAGGCGGCTTTGGCAATGATTCCCTGGCGCCTAATCGCGGCCTATTGGAAAGCACGGGGCCATTCCGCAGCGACCGGTAGGTCTGTTTCATTGAGGACGCGGGCGCTTCGGCGGCGATGGCAAAAAAAATGCATCGAGCCGATCGAAATGACCCGAATGGGCCGTTGACAGGATGGGGGGCGTTACGTATGTTCGCCGCCTCAGGAACGGCGCCGCGCAATTCTTCAGCGGGTTGGCGCGCCCCTCCCATAGACTCTTAAGGAACTAGGGCAATGAAAGTTCGCAACTCCCTGAAGTCGGCCAAGCTGCGCGACAAGAACTGCCGGGTGGTCCGTCGGAAGGGCCGCGTCTATGTGATCAACAAGACGAACCCGCGCTTCAAAGCCCGCCAGGGCTGAGGATCTTAGGGTTTCGCGCCTTCGGGCGCGACCCTCGCCTTTCTGGCATGACTTTTAAGCAAAGGGCCGCATGGCGAATGCGGTCCTTTGCTTTTGTCATGTCCATATGGTCTCCGGTTGCCGAGAGGCTTGGGTTGTAAGGGATTCTGGCGCTCTGCTAGACTCACCGGCACGCTCTGATGTTTCTGTGAGGTGAGTAGTGAGACGTTTCTCGGTTCTGTCTCTCGGGCTGCTTTTGGCTCTGGCGCCGGCCGCGGAGTTGCTCGCCGACGAGGTGACAAATCAGGTCGACGCGGCGCGTGCCAGTTACGCCAAAGGGGATCAACTGCGGGCGCTGGTCGCCCTGCAGGGCGCCGTCGGTCAATTGAGCCAACGCCTGACGAATCAATTCGCCAAATTGATGCCGTCTGCACCGCGCGGCTGGGATTCCGGCAATCCGGAAGCGCAGAGTCTCGACGGTGCCGGGGGCGGCTTGGGCGTCACGCAGGCCTTTAGCAAAGGAGATGCGACGCTCAACGTTTCGTTGGTCGTCGACAATCCGACTGTCGGGGCATCGGCGTCGATGATCCAAGGAGCCTCCCAGACCGCGCGTCCGGGCTGGGCCCGCCTCAAGCTTGGCGCGGACGAAGCGTTGCTGCGCTTCGACCCGGCAGCTCGTTCCGGTGAAGTGATGATCGTCGTCGGTGAGCGCGTGCTTCTGCAGGTCGAGGCCAACGAGATCACCAAGGACGACGTCCTGCTCGACATGGCCAAAAGCTGGAACACCGCAGCCGTCCGCAAGTTCATCGACGGCGGTTCGTGATACCGGCGCCCATTGCTTTCAAAGCGTGAGACGGTGACGTCGACTCACGCCGGCTTTTGCAGTGGCATCGCCAGATGCGACCGTTCGGCCCACGGCCGTAACCCTTCGATGATCTGGCTCGACAAAGGCACGCCGTGCAGGATGGCTTCGCGCCGCCGAACGAGCGCCTGCTCACCAGGAATCCTGACGCGATCGACGCCGGGGCGTGGCGGGCAACTGGCACAGGCTTCGGTCAGCCATGAGGTTTGACGGGTGAAGGCGCTGGCGCCGCCGAAGGCCGAAGGATCGATGATCTGCAGGAAGACCGACAGACTTTGACCCGTTGGATGGTCGCTGCGTCCAAAACCCGCCAGTCCTTGGGTCAGAGCCTCGACGAGAAGAGCCCAGCTATATCCCTTGTGCCCATGGTCGAGCCCGCCGACCGGCAGCAGCGTGCCTCCCTGGCTGATGACGGCGGCAGGATCGTCGGTCGGCATGCCATCGGCATCGAGGACCCACGGATGCGGAAAGTGCCGTCCCTCGCTGGCCATCTGTTTGGCCCGGTTGAGTGTGGTGATCGACGCGCTGATATCGAGCAGGATGGGGGCGCCGTCGGTCGGTATTCCGGCGGCCATCGGATTGGGCGTGAATATGGCCTTGCGTCCGCCGAACGGCGCGACGCCGGCGGCGGAGGCCGTTGAACAGGCAAGGAGGGCCATGTAGCCCCGTTCCGTCGCCCGTGGAAGATAGGCCGCCAGGGCGCCGATGTGGTGACTGTTGGAGATGGCGACAGTTACGGTCCCGTAGGTCGCTGCCCGTTCGACCGCGAGGATCATGGCCTTCTCGGTCAACCACGCCCCCGGCAGACCTTTCCCCTTCCAGGTGACGCATGCCCCGCGATCGGAGACGACGTCGGGTTCGCCTGTGTGGCTCATACTCCCGGACACGGCCTCATCGAGATACCAGGGCGCCAGCGCCAGGCCATGGGTGGCGTGGCCCATCAAATCGGCCTCGAGAAGAATTCTGGCAACGGCGTCGGCTTTGCCATCGTCGAGCCCGGCACGTTTGAACAGCGCTGTCGCGAAGGTTTTCACGTCCTCGATGTCATAGCGTTTCGCTGTGTCCTGTCCTGTCATCGATGCATCCTTGGAGTTGGCGTCTGATCGAAGTCACCGCGATCCCTTATCGGGCTCGGCAGACAGATCGTTACATCCGGCGGTGGGAAAAATAAAGAACAAGGCGGCCACCAGGGCCGCCTTGCAAGTGAACGCGTTCGCCTTACGGCGGTGGTCAAAGCCGGTGGGTCATTCGGCCGGTTTGGCGTCGGGTGCCAAAGGCGGGACTGTCGGCTGACTGCGCAGTGTGCAGAGCAGCAACACGCTCATGAAACACAAGATGGCGACGACCAGGAAGCCGGTGTTGGTGTTGCCGGCCAGGTTGTCGGCATAGGCTTTGATCTGGGGTGAGACGAAACCGCCCAGATTACCGATTGCCACGATGAAGGCGATGCCGCTGGCCGCCCCGGTGCCGCCGAGGTAACGCGTCGGAAGGCTCCAGAAGACCGGCTGGCAGGCGACCAGACCGGGAATGGCGATACAGAAGGCGATCAGGGTCAGAACGGGTGTCGTAATGACCGACAGGCTGGCGAAAGCGATGATGCCGGCTGCCAGCATGCTGGTGGCGACAAGCCGGTGATTGTCATGGCTATCGGCGAATTTCGTCGCCACACGCATGGCGATGATGGTGCAGAGCCATGGAATCGACAGCAACAGACCGACGGTGAAATTGACCTGCCCACCCATGGTCGAGGCCAGTTTCGACGGCAGATAGAAGGCCAGCGGAGCGTTGCCGATCTGGATGCAGAAATAGATGATGATGAACATCAGCACCCGGCCACTCTTCAGTACGCCGAACACCGAGTTGGGGGCGGTGTGTTGCTTGGCGGCGTCTTCGGCTTCGACCACCGTGATGAGGGCGGTCTTTTCCTCGGGCGTCAGCCATTTGGCGTTACGAGGACGGCTGTCCAGGTAGAAGAAGGCGATCACGCCGACGATGGAGGCGGACAGGCCTTCGACCGTGAACATCCATTGCCAATTGGTCAGGCCGAACATGGAGTGCATGTCGAGCAGGTATCCCGAGAGGGGGCTGCCGAACAGCATCGCCAGAGGCACGCCGAAATAGAACAGTCCCAGCGCCCGGGCCCGCTGCTTGGCGGGGAACCAGTAAGTCATGAACAGAATGACGCCGGGGAAGAAGCCCGCCTCGGAGGCGCCCAGCAAGAAGCGGATCGTGTAGAACGAGGTTTCTGTCGTCGCAAAAATCATGCTGGCCGAGACAATGCCCCAGGTCACCATGATGCGGCTCATCCAGATTTTCGCACCGATCTTGTGGAGGATGAGATTGCTGGGGACTTCGAAAATCGCGTAACCGACAAAGAAGACACCGGCGCCGAAGGCGTAGGCGGCGTTGCCGATTCCGGTATCGGCCTGATAGGCAATCTTGGCAAAGCCGACATTGGCACGATCAACGAAAGACAGGGCATACATCAGAGCTAAGAAAGGAAGCAACCGGATCGCTGCTTTTTTTATGGCGCTGGCAAGAGCTTCGGACTGCTCCAAATTCTGGGTCGTCATTATTTCCTCCGTATTGGCGTCCCCGCCAAGTCAAAGACCTGGCGGTTTTCCGATGCCATCGATTAGATATTTTCAGGCTGTTAGTTGGACCACTCTTTGCCGTTCGGATATTCGAAGCGGTCGAGCGAGTCTTCCTTCATCGTGACGCTGTATCCCGGAAGTTTCGGTGGCATATATCTGCCGCGCTTGATGACGATCGGTTCGACGAAATTTTCGTGCAGATGATCGACATATTCGAGGACACGTTTGTCGAGCGACGCCGAGACCGCGATATAGTCGAACAGGACGATGTTCTGGGAATACTGGCAAAGACCGACGCCACCGCCATGCGGACAGACGGGAATGCCGAACTTGGCGGCCATCAGAACGACCGCCAGCACTTCATTCAGTCCGCCCAGACGGGCCGGGTCCAACTGGCAGAAATCCAGGGAACCGGCCTGGAAGAACTGTTTGAACATCACTCTGTTGTGGGCGTGTTCGCCGGTCGCCACGCCGATTGGATGAATGCGGCGGCGAATTTCGGCATGGCCCAGGATATCGTCGGGGCTGGTCGGCTCCTCAATCCACCAGGGATCGAACTCGGCCAGCTTGCGCATATTGGCGACAGCCTGGTCGACATCCCAGGTCTGGTTGGCGTCCATCATCAGTTTGCGGTCCCAGCCGAGCTCTTCGCGCAGGATGCGGGCGCGCCGCATGTCTTGCTCGATATCGGCGCCGACCTTCTGTTTCAGATGGGTCCAGCCATCGGCGACGGCGGCGCGGGCCAGTCGGCGCATTTTTTCCTCGGAATAGCCAAGCCATCCGGCTGCCGTGGTGTATCCGGGGAACCCCTGTTCCAGCATTTCCTTCTCGCGGGCCGCTTTGCCGGGGGCAACGCGGCGGAGCAGGGCGATCGCCTCCTGCGGGGTCAGAACATCGGTAAGGAAGGTGAAATCGACGCAACGGACGATCTCTTCGGGTGTCATGTCGGCGAGCAGCTTCCAGACCGGCTTGCCTTCCTTTTTCGCCCAGAGATCCCAAATGGCGTTGATAACGGCGGCGGTCGCCAGATGAATGACGCCTTTCTCCGGTCCGACCCAGCGCAATTGGCAGTCGCCTGCGACAACCTCGTGCCAGTAGGCACCGAAATTGGCCGTGATGTCTTCAAGCGTCCGACCGATTACAAACAGCTTTGCGAGGGATTTCACGGCCTCGACACAGAGATCGTTGCCGCGGCCGATGGTGAAGGTCAAGCCATGACCGGTAAGGGGCGAGTCCGTCTCGAGCGTGACGTAGGTGGCGGAATAGTCCGACGTCGCATTCATGGCGTCCGAGCCGTCGAGACTGCGCGAGGTTGGGAAGCGAATGTCGCGGACATTCACCTTGGTGATTGTAGTGGCCATATCGTTCTCCCGGCGATAGGCAACCCCGAGGTTGAACCGGCTGGTATGAGAGCATGCCTCGTACGGTCGTTGGGGTGCAGTCGGTGGCCGAAAGGACGATGGGATTGGAAGTTATCTTCCAACTCATCAATGCGGCTACCGATATCCCGCGTTCACTCCTGGGCTACCGATCTGTTTTATGTGTTCTCAGGTGATTAAAAACACACACAGACTGTGGGGCTCAATATGTTTTTTAATGACAATAACCGTCCAAAAAGAACGAATCCATATCGAATGGCCTATTCCCTACGGTTAGGCTCGAATCTGACGTGGCCGATTTCAGACGGTTTCGTTCGCGCCTATTGAATTCAACATGGTGGCCCGCACGCTTCGCATATGAGCCCGGGCAGCGTTCAGACAGGCATCTTGATCGCCGCTGCGCAACGCGGCGATATAAGTAAGGTGCTCTTGGATGGCGACGATGTTGCGTTCCTTTTCGTCGATCTTGTTCCAGAGATAATGGTAGTGAAATATAATACTCATCGTGGTGTGAAAGTTTTCGATGAATCTATTGTATGAAACGCTATAAATAAGCCTATGAAATTTTTCATCAAGATCGGAAAAATCGGAATAACGATGATCCATTTCCGACAAAAGAGAGATGTGTTGTCTTTCGACAAGATCAAGCTTTCGCCAGGCAGGATTGTCTGACGGCAACTCGCAGAACTTCCGGGCTGATCGTAATTCGAACATCTCTCGAACCTCGCACAACTCTTTAGCGAAGTCCCGGTTGAATCCAAGGAAGACCCAGCTGCTATTCGGCCGCCTCTGCAATAGACCGAAATGACTGAATCTATTTAGATATTCCCGAATCGCCGATGGCGATACGCCAAATTGCCTGGCAAGGTCCAGGCCGTTGATCTGTTGACCCGCCTTGTAGTCGCCACGGAGCGTCCATTCCATGAACTTCTTTTCAACCATCGCACCGACGGATTCCGTCTCGAAGTCGGGGTAGTATTCGTTATCGATCGGGTGGCGCAGAATGACCTTTTGCCGCCCATTGACGGCAATGATTCCGATCTCCATCAAGGCGTCGAGAATGGAGCGAATGGTCGTCCGGCTGACATCCAGCGACTCCGCCAGTGCCGTTTCCGGGCCGATATCATCTCCGATAGCGTGGGTGGCGATGATGTGCAGGCAAAGATTGTAGGCCCGCTTGAAAATGGTGTTTGTTTTCATTCTCTATCTCTTCGGGGGTATCGGACGGGCCAGATGTGTGTTCTTAAGGCGTATTTTAAACAATAAAAAACACTTTGACAACAGAAGGGCAAATTTGTTTTTTAACAACAATAAGACGGTTTCCGTTGCCGAACACGGTGGATCCGGGTATATCCCAGGATCGGGAGGTAGAATTATGAAAGCTTTAATGATCGAAGGCCTTGAGGCCTGCGCATTTCACGAGATCGAGGAACCTCGTCCCGGTCCCGGAGAGGTTCTGCTTTCGATACGCCACGTTGCCTTGTGCGGCAGCGATCTCGCCACTTTCAAAGGGTTGAACCCGCTGGTCGCGTTGCCGAGGATTCCCGGCCACGAAATTGGTGGTGAGATTGAAGCGGTTGGACCAGGCGTTCCCGCGGAGTTCGCTCCAGGCAAGCGCGCCATCGTCGTTCCTTACACCAGTTGCGGAGTCTGTCCGTCTTGCCGGGCCGGCCGTGTCAACGCCTGTCGGAGCAATCGGACCCTCGGCGTGCAGCAAAATGGCGGCTTGGCCGAGAGAATCGTGCTGCCGTTCGGCAAACTGATCCTCAACGACACCTTGCCGCCCCGCCATCTGGCTTTGGTTGAGCCGTTGTCGGTTGGATTTCATGCGGTGGCCCGCGGTCGCATCGACGCCAAGGACAAGGTTGTCGTGTTGGGATGCGGCATGATCGGTATGGGGGCAATTGCCGGCGCGGCGTTCCGCGGTGCCGAAGTGATCGCCGTCGATATTGGCGCCGCGAAAACCGAACTGGCCAAGCATTACGGGGCCAAGCACACCATCGACGCGCGGGAAGAGGACGTCGCCAAGCGGGTCGAGGAACTGACGGCCGGCGATGGTGCCAATGTGGTGATCGAAGCTGTCGGCTTGCCCGCGACGCAGGTTCAGGCGATCGATCTCGTCGGATTTTCCGGCCGCGTCGTTTACATCGGTTATGCCAAGGAGCCGGTGTCTTACAAGACGCAGTTCTTCAATCTGAAAGAACTGGACATCATGGGATCGCGCAACGCGATGATCTCTGACTTCCGCAACGTCATCGATTTCCTGGAACATCGCGCCGTGCCGCCGGACGATCTGATTTCCAAGGTTTTCCCCTTCGCGGAAGCCGAGAAAGCGTTGCCCTACTGGGTCGCGGAACGGGACCGTACGGTCAAGGTGATGATCGAACGGTAGAGAAGTGCCTCCGCTGCCGGTTCGCCCATCCGGAGGCGTCCGGTCCTGTCACAGCCCCCGACCTTCAAGGCCGGGGGCTCGTGTCCGGGCTGTTCTAAAGAAGTCTGGTCAGTCCGATACCACCGGTGGGTCGAGATCAAGGTCCCAGTCGGGTTCCGGTTCTTCGACCGTCGCCGCCATTTTTTCCAGCATGACCACGTGTTGCGATTCTTCTGCCGCAAATTCCGTCGCCAGCCGGCGGACGTCGGGGTCCTGGCTCTTGTAGGCGACGTCGGCGTAATACTGATGGCCTCGCCGTTCATTCTGCAAAGCCAGATGGATGCAGTGGTAAGGCGTCATCAGATAGTGCGTGCGCTCCACCGGCGCCGATTCCGGCCCTTCGGCCGACTGCCATTGGTATTCCCAAGGTTTCAGCTTCGGCAGCTCGACATCCTTCACCGTTCCCTGGACCTCGGCCAGATGCAGCCGGGAGAAGTGGGCCTGTTTGCGAAACATGGCGGCCACCTCGGGATTGTTGTGGACCTCCATGGCATCGGCCAATTCGTCATAACGTTCGGCGGCCTCTGCCTCGAGAGCGACGGCATGGGCCAGAAAAATCGCGACTTCGCTCATGACGCAAATTTCCTTTCGATGTCGGCGATGGTCGTCTTGACGTCGCGGGCCGGCATGAACGGCGCCCGATTGCCGGCGAACAGGACACCGGTCGTGAAGCCGTCGTCGGCAGCCAAACGGTGCATCGCCTCGGCCATTATCTGTGCCGGTTCGGTCTCGGAGGCATGGACCGCCTGCTTCCATTCCCGCTCTTCCGGGCGATAGGTGACGCAAGGGCTGAGGATCTGAATGAAGGAAAAACCGGGATGGGCGATGCCCTCGACGATCAGTCTCGCCACCTCCGCCGGATTTCCCGCGAAACCGCGGGCAATGAAATTGGCCCCGGCGGCCAGGGCCAGGCGAATCGGCTCGACCGGCGAGATGCCGGTGCCCTCCGGCGTCAATTTGCTTTTGCACCAATCGGGAGACGTGGTCGGCGACGCCTGACCCTTCGTCATGCCGTAGACTTCGTTGTCCATGATCACATAGGTCATGTCGACGTTGCGGCGGCAGGCATGCAGAAAATGGTTGCCACCGATCGACAGGCCATCGCCATCGCCGCCGGCAACGATGACGGTGAGATCGGGTCTGGCCAGCTTGACGCCGGCGGCGATCGGCAGGGCTCTGCCATGGACGCCATGGAATCCATAAAGGTTGGTATAAGCTGGAATACGCGACGAACATCCGATGCCGGAGATGAAGGCAATCTTTTCCCGCGGCGTGTCGAGTTCGGCCAGTGCTTTGGTGATCGCCGACAGCACGGCATAATCACCACAGCCAGGACACCAGATCGGTTTGACGTCGGATTTGAAGTCCTGAGCTGTCAGGGGAACTTGTACGTTCATGGCGATCACTCCCAAACGGCGAGACGGGTGAGAATTTCGCCCGGCCGGATGGGGAGCGGTCCGGGGCGGCTGAACACAGACACGTCGGCCGGCAGATCGTAATGGCCGCGTAGAAATTTGTTGAACTGCTGGGAATGACTTTGCTCAACGACCAGAACCTTGTTGACGCCGGCGAGTGCCGCGTCCATCCGTTCCGGCAAGGCCGGTAAAATCAGCCGTAGCGAGATCAGTTTGGCCTTGATGCCTTTGGCGCGGGCGCGGTCCAGAGCTTCCCTCACGGGGCCGGTGACCGATCCCCAGGTGATGACCGCGATCTCGCCGTCACCTTCAACGTCGGCCCAGTTGTCACCGTAGTCGAAGTTCTGGAGCTTGCGGGCCCGCTTGTCCAACTGCGCCAGATGATCGCTGGCCTGCGACGACGGAGTTCCTCGCTCGTTGTGTTCCAGGCCGTCGGCAACATAGTTGCTGCCCGGCGTACCGGGGATCGCCATCGGCGAAATACCGCTTTCCGTCAGCGCATAGCGCTGATATCCGTCGATATCGGCGTCGGCCACCAGACGGTCGGCGACATAAGGGCTTTCCGCAGGTTTGTCGATGATCACCCGGGACTGTCCCATCGCCTGGTCAGAGAGCACGATGGCCGGCGATTGCAGTGCCTCGGCGAGGTAGACGCTCCACTGCGTGGCCGCCAGACAATCGGTGGAGGAATTGGGGGCCACCACCAGATGCGGAGCGTCTCCATGCAGGCCATAGACGGCGATATTGAGGTCCGACTGCTCCGATTTGGTCGGGATACCCGTGGACGGACCGCCTCGCATGACGTCCACGACCACCAACGGTGTCTCCGAGGCGACCGCCAATCCGATGGATTCGGTCATCAAAGACAGGCCGGGGCCGGACGTCGCCGTCAGCGATGGCAAGCCGGCGAAGGCCCCGCCGATGACCATGTTGATGGACGCCAATTCATCTTCCGCCTGGATCAGTGCGCCGCCGGTCTTTTCGAGGGCGGGAGCGAGCCACTCCAACACCTCGGTTGCCGGAGTGATCGGATAGGCGGCGACAAATTTGATGCCGCCTTTCAAAGCTCCGAGCCCGGCGGCTTCATTGCCGCTGATGTTCCAGCGTGACGCGCCATGCGGGTTGCCCTCGGGCAATTTCGGCATAGGCGGCAAGAGGGTCGCCGCCTCGGCACCGACTTTGACGGAGGCCGTGCTGGCCGCCAGGACCTCCTCGCCCTTGCGTCCAAGCTGTGTCGCAAGGACGTGCAGCACGGACTCGATCGGCAAACCGATCAAGGCGGCGACCGCCCCAAGACCGATCATGTTGCCGCGACCGCCGTGAACCCTCTCCGAGAGTGCCTTAAGCGCCAGGGGGGCGACACGGGCGCCATAGGTGGCGATCGAATCGGGGACCGGGCCCTGAGCCGGATCGCAGAGAATGAGGCTGTCGGTGGAGAGTGGCAATTCGGCGGCGAACCGACTGATATTTCCCCAATCGAAGGCGATCAGGAGATCATAGTGATCATCCAAGGACGAAATCGGCGTCGAAGAAATCCGGACCAAGGCGGCCGCCTCGCCGCCGCGGATCTGCGGTCCCATGGAACGCGTCATCAGACCGTAAAACCCTGCCTTGGAAGCCGAGTCCAGCAGGATTTGTCCCGCCGTCATGGATCCGGCGCCACCGCTGCCGGTCAATGCCACTGACACAGAATAAGCCGCCATATCACCTCTCTCTTGACGTTGGGTCTCTCCCGGGCGTGAGACTGCCGAGCGTTGTTGGAACGCCCAAATTACATAAGCGGACGACAAAAACAAAGCGCTCCACCCGGCCAAGCCGGGTAGTTGTTGCAGATTGCGATATGTGGGACGAAAAAACCGGCTTCGACGACATCAGCGGGCTCTCTTTCCGCGCCGATTGGCGGGGAGCCTCGCGAAGACGGGGAGGAATGCTTCGGCGCCGTTTGTCTGATGGGCCAAGACATTTCTCCGCGTCGGATCAGGAGAAGGCCTTGAATGCGATCACGGTGAATGTGTCTTTGACGCCGGGCAACCTCTGGATGGTATCGGTCACGAAGTGACCGATGTCCGATCCGTCTTCAAGATAGCATTTGAACAGAAGGTCATACTGACCGGAAACCGAATAAACCTCGGAAATCCGGTCGGTTTCGACGGCCTGGTCGGCCACCTCATAGGCTCTGCCAAGTTCTGTCTTGATCAGCACGAAGATGGTCTGCATGGCAATCCCTCCCGTGACGGCCTTTCTGTCTCTACCTGTTTAGATGTCGGTTGGTTTGGCAGGCTTTTCTTCTGTTGCCGATTCAGCCGGATCGGCCTTCTTGGCCGCTTTGCGTCGGCGGGCCGGTTTTGCCGGCTTTTCCGGGCTGGCGCTTTTCTCGACTTCTGGGGCCGCGTCGGCCGGAAGGCTCTTTTCGACGGCTTTCTTCGGCTTTGCCGATCGGGGCGCACGGCTTGCTTTTGCCGGTTTGCTCGAACGGGCGGCCGTTTTCTTGACGCGCGCCGCGACAGGCGGTTCCGGCTGTGCCGTCGCCACTGCGGGCTCCGCCACCGCAAGCTCCGGAGTTGCCTCTGGTTGAACCGTCTCGACGACCGGCTCGGGTTGAGCCGAAACGATAACCGGTTCCACCTCTGGCGAAGCGACGACCCTCACTGGCTTGGCCGCTCGCGGCCGCCTTGGCGGACGTGGTGGTTTTGCCGGTCTGGCAACCTCCTCACGGATCGGCTCACGGACCGGAGAAACCGGCACGTCGATCTGCTCCGATTCACTTTCAGAGCCACCTTTTTCAACCGGGCTGGGCAGCGGGACCGGGCGAGCCAGGAAATCGGGAATGGCATCGCCGAAGCCGACGACATTGTCGGGATAACTCATCTCGCCGATCTCAGGATCATCGCGATACCGCCGTCCACGATCATTCCGATCGCGGTGACGGTCGTTGCGATTGTTCTCGCGGGCGGCCCTTTCCGGGCGTTCGCGTTCAGGCTTATTGGCTCTGAAATCGTGTTGCGGGCGTTCTTCCGTCCGGCTGGCGACAGGTGTTTCCACCGGCGCAATCGTCTCGGTATTTGGTGTGTCCATTTTACGGTGCGGCTTGCGTTCCCTGGTTCGGTCCTTGCTTCGTCCGTCGTGGCTCCGTCCACCGCCACGCCGCCGTCCCGAACTTTCCATGTCGAGGGCCTGCTCCTGCAGCCCTTCGATCGAGATCTTCGGGATATCGTTGCCGATCAACTGAACGATGGCGGCTACGGATTTACCATCCTCCGGAGTGGCGATGGTAAAGGCACGGCCTTGTTTCCCGGCGCGTCCAGTACGGCCAATACGGTGGATATAGTCCTCGGCATGGTGCGGGACGTCGAAGTTGAAAACGTGGGACAAGTCGGAAATGTCGATGCCGCGTGCCGCCACGTCCGAGCAGACCATGCAGCGGACGACGCCGGTCTTGAACCGCTCAAGGGTCTCGGTTCTTGCCGACTGAGCCATGTCGCCATGCAAATGAACCGCATCGATGCCGTGTTTATTGAGCGACCGGAAAAGAACGTCGACGTCGCGCTTGCGATTACAGAAGATCAGCGCGTTCCGCACGTCCTCCTGGAGCATCAAGTGCCGCAGCGCCTCGCGCTTATCCAACTCGTCACAGACCACCAGGAACTGTTCCACGGTCGTCGCTGTCGAAGACTCCGGGCTGACCGAAATTTCCTTCGGGTTCATCAGGAAGGCGTCGGCCAGACGACGAATCTCCGGCGCCATCGTCGCCGAGAAGAACAGCGTCTGACGGATCTTCGGCAACAGCGAAACGATCCGCTCGACATCGGGGATGAAGCCCATGTCGAGCATACGGTCGGCCTCATCGATGACCAGGACCTTGACGTCGTTGAGCAGGATGCGGCCACGGTCGAACAAATCCATCAACCGGCCCGGCGTGGCGATCAGGACGTCAACACCCCGATCAAGCAGCTTTTCCTGATCGACGAAGCTTTCGCCGCCGATCAGTTTGGCCATGGTCAGACGATGGTACTTACCATAAATTTCAAAGTTTTCAGCGGCTTGCGAGGCGAGCTCACGGGTCGGCGCCAAGATGAGCGAGCGCGGCATCCGCGCCTTGGCTCGGCTACCGGCCAGGATTTCGATCATAGGCAGCGTGAAACCGGCTGTTTTTCCGGTTCCCGTTTGTGCCACGCCGAGCACGTCGCGTCCCATCAGGATCACAGGAATTGCTTGTTCCTGGATCGGTGTGGGACGTTCATACCCTGCCTCCTCGACGGCCTTGAGGATTTCGGGGCCTAGGCCAAGATCGGCAAACGTCATAGGGCTTCTTGTCCGGGTGGAACCGTGGCGTCCACGGAATCGTTAAAATCAACACCAAGCTGATGTGCTGCGGGATAATAGTGACTCGCGCGGTGCTGTCAAACATATGGTTGGATATTTGACGGCGTTGTCCAAGACTTTTGCATCAAACCGTGGTCCAGCGGTCACTTTTTCCGTGGCCCCGCCTTGGTTCGGGGGCGATGTTGGGGTAGGGTTGCGCCGGGTCGGAGGAAGGACGGGACAAAAGATGCTGATGCGTGCGGAACACTCCAATCTTCTGATTGTCGACGTGCAGGAGCGTCTTGCTCCCGTAATGTCGGACCCGCGCCGGGTGATCAACGGATGCGCTTTGCTGATGCGTGCGGCGCAGAGACTGGGGGTGCCGATCACCGTCAGCGAGCAGTATCCGAAGGGCATCGGCGCCACCATCTTCGATCTGCGAGAATGGATTCCGGCCGAGGGGGCGATCGCCAAGTTGCATTTTTCCTGTGTCGACGAACCGGCGATCGTCGGTCGTCTGGACGCCGGGGCGCGCCGCCAGGTGGTCATCGCGGGGATCGAGGCTCATATCTGCGTGTTGCAATCTGCCTTGGGTTTCAAGGATCGCGGTTATGACGTCTTCGTCGTCACCGACGCCTGCGCGTCGCGCCGGCCGGAAAACGAGGAAGCCGCCTGGCTACGGCTGCGGGAAGCGGGGGTCGCCACGGTGACTGCCGAAATGGTGCTTTTCGAATGGCTGTGCGAAGCCGGCACGCCGGAGTTCAAGGAACTGGTCGCCCTGGTCAAGTAGGAAGCCGTCATGTCGAAAATACCTTTGCTGTTGTGCCCCGGCCTTTTGAACGACGCGGCACTCTGGCGCCATCAGCTCGACAGCCTGGTCGACGTATCCCTGCCGTCGGTGGCGGATCTGACCAGCGCCGATTCCATCGCCGATTTGGCGACCACGGTGCTCGATCAAGCTCCGCCGCAGTTTGCTTTGGCCGGTTTGTCGATGGGCGGCTATGTCGTCTTCGAAATTCTCCGCCGGGCGCCCGAACGGGTGCTTCGTCTCGCGCTGTTCGATACCCGGGCCCGCCTCGATCCGGAAGAATCGCGCGCCCGTCGTCGCGAGATGATCGACATCGCCCGGCGCGGCGGTTTCGCGAAACTTCCGGCTCAGATGTTGCCGGGCCAGGTGCATCCCGATCATGTCCGGGTTCCTCGCATTGCCGAAACCGTGGTCGCCATGGCCGAGCGGATCGGAGCTGAGGCTTTCATCCGCCAGCAGACGGCAATTCTCAATCGGCAGGAGAGCCTGTCGACGTTGGCCGGCATCAAGGTCCCGACCCTGGTTGTCGCCGGTCGGCAAGATGCCATCACGCCGCCGAAAATTCTGGCGGAGATCGCTGCAGGCATCGCCGGGGCGAAAATGGTCGTCATCGAGGAGGCCGGGCATCTGACACCGCTCGAACAGCCCCAGGCGGTCAGCGCCCTGATGCGCTATTGGCTACAGGTCTAGATGTAACGTCTCAATAGGTTGTTCACGGGATTCCCTTGGGGTATGTGAGTTTTGCGAGAATCCACAACCCAGCAAGGATACCCCGTGAACGTCCATAAGAATGCCAAACTGACCCCGCACGGTCGAGCTTTGATCGC
>JARLJB010000043.1 GCA_031291415.1 Telmatospirillum sp. | reverse complement strand
TGCGCTTCCAGCGCCGACCGAGCCTTCGTTGTTCGAATTGGCCCAGGTCGGTACCGGAATGGTCAGCGAAATCGGCGACATTCGAGACCTGCCACACCTTCTCCTGGTCATGCGCCGCCACCGACCTGAGATCGTTATTCATCTGGCGGCTCAGCCTCTGGTTCGTGCCTCTTATGAGGATCCGGTTGGAACCTACGCGACCAATGTCATGGGATCGGTCAATGTGCTTGAGGCCGTTCGTCAGCAAGAGGATGTCGCGGCCGCCCTGGTTATTACAACCGACAAATGCTATAGCAATTCTGGTTCGCTGTGGGGCTATCGTGAATTTGAGCCTATGGGGGGTCACGATCCCTATGCGAGCAGCAAGGGCTGTGCCGAGCTGGTAACCGCGGCCTATCGCACCAGCTATTTCGCGACGGCGGCCGGAAGACGTGGCGGCAAGCCGGTCCCTGTCGCAACCGCGCGGGCCGGGAACGTGATTGGCGGTGGTGACTGGGCAAAAGATCGCTTGGTCCCCGACATCCTCGCGGCCTTCGACAGGCAGCAAGAGGTGGTCGTTCGTCATCCCGATGCGGTGCGTCCGTGGCAACATGTGCTTGATCCGCTGGCGGGTTATCTGACCCTGATACAGAAATTGCACGGCAACGGTGACACGTTCGCCGAGGCCTGGAATTTTGGCCCCGCCCCCGAGAGCGAACGTCCGACGCGGGATCTCGTCGACATCATGTCGGCGCTTTGGGGGCGTGGTGCGGGATGGCGGTTGCATGAGGGTTATTCGCCACATGAAGATGCCGTTCTTCGCCTCGATTGCTCAAAAGCCCGGCAACGTTTGGGATGGACGCCCCGCTTGACATTGCTGGAGACGCTGCGCTGGACGATCGATTGGCATAATGGCTATCGAAGCGGCGCTGATTGCCGTGCCCTGACCATGGCTCAGATTGCTGCGTACCAGAACCAGTAGCGACGAGCTACCATCAGTCGTTGTGGCACCATTCCGACCGTGGCTGGCCTTGCCGACGGCATGGTCTTGGCGTAAGCAGGTCGGCGGGCGATCAATCAACAGCGGAGGATGCAAACAATGGCGGAGTCCTGGTCCATTTTGGTCACCGGCGGTGCGGGCTATCTCGGCTCCATTCTGGTACCGGCGCTGTTGGCAGCGGGACACCGCGTGACGGTCCTTGATAACTTCATGTTCCACCAGAACGCGCTGGCCGCCGTCTGCGCGGATCCTCAGTTTTCGATAATCCGTGGCGATGCGCGCGATGAAAACCAACTCAATGATGCGCTTAACGGCAAAGATCTGATCATTCCGCTTGCAGCACTGGTCGGCGCGCCCCTGTGTGATGCCGATGCTATCGGGGCGGTCTCGCTCAATCGTGATGCCGTGGCCAGCCTGTGCCGGTTGGCAGCGCCGACGCAACGCATCCTGATGCCCGTCTCGAACAGCGGTTATGGAATCGGCGACCCGGGGCAGGTTTGCACTGAATCGTCGCCATTGCGGCCGATTTCTCTCTATGGCCGCACGAAGGTCGAGGCCGAACAGTTGGTCCTGCAACGCGGCAATGCCATCACATTGCGGCTTGCGACCGTATTTGGCATGTCACCGCGGATGCGTATCGACCTGCTGGTCAATGACTT
>JARLJB010000284.1 GCA_031291415.1 Telmatospirillum sp. | reverse complement strand
TCCAGAAGCGCCCGAAGGCGTGACTTCTCTCCAAACTCAGACCGGTCTTGGCTCATCGTGGCACCTCCGAACCTTACTGATTCAGAGATTCTTCGAACCGGCAACCCTCAAACTGCCGTTAACCCGAGTTCGGAGCCCTGCCGCGCACGTTGGCGATTGACTCGACCGCCACAACTCCTTATACACCGATGCTCCTTTTTCCATGGGGCCGTTTGGAGTTCGAACCGTGAAGCGTACTTATCAACCTAGCAAACTCGTCCGCGCTCGCCGTCACGGCTTTCGCGCCCGTATGGCCACTGTCGGTGGACGCCGCGTGCTGTCCGAGCGTCGTTCCAAGGGCCGCAAACGCCTGTCAGCCTGATCTCAAGTCGGCTTTGCCGACAGATCGTGGCCATGGCGCACCGGATGCGCGGAGCATTATGATCGGGCGCTTGAAGCGCCGTCCCGAGTTTCTCCGCGTCGCCGGCTTGCGATGCAAGTGGGCTACTCCCGGCCTGATCTTGCAAGCGGCACCCACCGCTCTGATGTCTCAGCTTCCTCCGTCCGTCACAGATACTGCTGTTGTTGTCCAAAAGGACGAGCAGCCGGCTGGGGCGATGTTGCGCGTTGGTTTCACCTGCAGCAAGAAAGTCGGTAATTCGGTTGCCCGCAACCGGGCCCGACGGCGTTTGCGCGCCGTCGCGGCAGAGATTCTGCCGGTCCACGGGACACCCGGCTACGACTATGTGCTGATCGGCCGGCAGGAAACGTTGCGCCGCCCCTTCGCTCTGCTCTTGCAGGATTTGCAAACCGCGTTAAAACGTGTGGGCTCTCCGCGCAATGGCAGTTCGGGAGCGAAGTCCCATGGTCGACAGGATGGTCCAGAGGCCCCATGAAATTGGTCAGCACGACGCTTCGTGGTTTGATCCGCGGCTATCAATTGCTGCTGTCGCCGATCCTGCCGGCGCATAGCTGCCGTTTTTTGCCGACTTGTTCGGCCTATGGGATGGAAGCATTGGAGAAGCACGGCGCGCTGTTTGGCTGTTGGCTGACGGCGCGACGTCTTTTGCGCTGTCATCCCTGGGGTGGCTCCGGATACGATCCGGTCCCCGAACCGAAGATTTACCGCCACGAAGGCCACCGCCATGGCCCGACCGGCCCTTGTTGTCCCACCGGCTCCCGCTAACCCGTCCGGCCTTACCGGAAAGAAAGTCATGAACGAACAGCGCAACATTATCCTGGCGATCGTCCTTTCGGTGGCCATTCTACTCGGTTGGCAGTTCCTGATGCCGAAGCCGCCGGTCCCGGTCGGACAGACACCGGCAGGCCAGACAGCGGGCCAGACGACATCCCCGCAGCTTCCCGACAGCCAGGCCTCTTCCGCGCCGACAGCACCCGAACCGCCCAAGAGCGCCTCGGCCCCGGCCATTTCGCCGGAAAAAAGAGCGGCGGCATTGGCTGCCGCACCGCGGGTGAAAATCGTGACACCCAGTCTCAAGGGGTCCTTCTCGCTACTCGGCGCGCGTATCGACGATCTCGATCTCGTGGCCTTCCACGAGACTCCCGACCCCAGCAGCCCGGCGATCACCCTGCTGTCACCAGCCACCGGCATCGGCGCCTATTACGCCGAGTTCGGCTTTGTCGCGGGAGAGGCCAAGGAAGCCGTGCCTGGTGCCGACACCCTGTGGACGGCCAGCGCCGACACCCTGACCCCGGAACAGCCGGTGACACTGACCTGGGACAACGGCCAGGGACTGAAATTCACGCGGGTCTATGCGGTCGACGCCAACTACATGTTCACCGTGACGCAGAAGGTCGAAAACACCAGCGCCACCGCGGCCACGCTTTTCCCTTATGCCCTGGTTTCACGCTGGGGAACGCCCCAGACCCAGGATATCTACATTCTTCACGAGGGTGCGCTGGGCGTGCTCGACGGCACGCTCAAAGAAGCGAAATACAAGAAGCTGCGTGAGGACGACCATCTGCTGGAGACCAAAAGCACCGGCGGCTGGATCGGCGTTACCGATAAATATTGGCTGACCGCGTTGGTTCCCGACCAATCGATGGCCATCCAGGCACGCATGGGCTGGCGCGCGGTGGACGGTGTCGATCGCTACCAGACCGACTGGCTGGGCAGCGCAATCACCATCGCACCCGGCGCCGCCAGCGAGACCTCGAGCCATTTCTTCGCCGGTGCCAAGGAACTTGCCAAGCTTGACGCCTATGGCGACAAGTTGGGTATCCCACGTTTCGATCTGGCCATCGACTTCGGCTGGTTCTATTTCCTGACCAAGCCGTTCTTTTACTTCCTGCGCTTCATCCACTCGCAGGTCGCCAATTTCGGTATTGCCATCCTGATCTTCACCGTCGTCATCAAGGGAGCCTTCTTCCCCATCGCCAACAAATCCTATAAGGCGATGAGCAAGATGAAGAAGCTGCAGCCGGAAATTAAGAAGCTGCAGGAACGCTTCGGTGACGACCGGGCGCGGTTGAACCAGGAAATGATGGCGCTCTACAAGCGCGAGAAGGCCAACCCGGTCTCCGGATGCCTGCCGATCGTCATCCAGATCCCCGTGTTCTTCGCCCTCTACAAGGTCCTCTACGTCACCATCGAGATGCGCCAGGCACCGTTCTTCGGCTGGATCCACGATCTGTCGGTACCTGATCCGACCACCCTCTTCAATCTGTTCGGGGCGATTCCCTGGGATCCGCCGCAGATGCTGCACATTGGCATCTGGCCGTTGATCATGGGCGTCACCATGTTCCTGCAGCAGAAGCTGAATCCGGCTCCGGCCGATCCGATACAAGCCAAGATGTTCACCTTTTTACCGATCATCTTCACCTTTATGCTGGCCAATTTCCCGGCTGGCCTGGTGATCTACTGGGCGTGGAGCAACACATTATCGATCCTGCAACAATGGCTGATCATGAAGCGCCAGGCTTAGGCCAGGGCGCCCCCGCCACCCCCCAGGAAGAGGCCGCCCGCATCGAAGCGGGCCGCCTCCTCTTCGCCAAGGAATGCCGCTTTGTCGCCGGAACGACGACGCTTGACCGGCTGCCGAAAGCCGTCTTGCCGGAAGTCGCCTTCGCCGGCCGTTCCAATGTCGGAAAATCCAGTTTGGTCAACGCTCTGACCGGACGCAACAGCTTGGCCCGAGCGTCAAATACGCCGGGACGCACCCAGCAGATCAATTTCTTCGACCTCGGAGAAAGGCTGGTTCTGGTCGATCTGCCGGGTTATGGCTACGCCCAGGCTCCCAAGGGGCAGATCGCCCAATGGAACGCCCTGGTCAATGACTATCTGAGGGGCCGGACCGTCCTGCAGCGGGTGTATGTGTTGATCGACTCACGCCACGGTCTCAAGGACAGCGACATCGACATGATGACCATGCTGGACCGTGCCGCCGTGACCTATCAGGTGGTCCTGACCAAGACCGACAAGATCGCGGCCAGCGCCCTGGCGCCGCTTTGCGCCGGGACAGCCCAGGCCCTTGCCAAGCACCCGGCGGCCCATCCTGACATCCTGGCAACCAGTTCTGAAAGCGGCTTTGGAATCGCCACCATGCGCGCTACCCTCGCCGCCTTGGCTCTTTCCGTTCCTGCGCCGGAGATCCACCCATGACTTCCGATCTGAATCGCGCCGACGAGCGAGCAACCTGGCTGGAAAAAGCTCGGACTCTCTCTGAGGCCCTGCCGTTTTTCCGCGAACATACTGGCGAAACCTTCGTCATCAAATATGGCGGCCATGCCATGGGCGATGCCAACCTGGCGCAACTGTTCGCCCGTGACGTCGTTTTGCTGCGGCAGGTTGGCATAAATCCGGTGGTCGTCCACGGTGGCGGGCCGCAGATCGGTGCCATGCTGGACCGGCTGAAGATGAAGAGCGAGTTCATCGACGGCCTCCGGGTTACCGACCAGGCCACCGTCGACATCGTCGAAATGGTGCTGGCCGGTTCCATCAATAAGCAGATCGTCACGGCGATCAACCAGGCGGGCGGTTTCGCCGTCGGCCTGTCGGGCAAGGACGGCCAGCTGATCCGTGCCCGTAAGCTCCGTCGCACCCAGCGCGATCCGGATTCCAACATCGAACGCGTTCTCGACCTCGGTTTTGTCGGAGAACCGGCGGAGATCAATCCGCATGTGCTGAAATTCTTCCAGCAATCGGACATCATTCCAGTGATCGCGCCCACCGGCGTCGGCAGCGCCGGCGAAACCTACAACATCAATGCCGATACCGCCGCCGGCGCGATCGCCGGTGCGGCCAAGGCCTCGCGGTTGCTGTTCCTGACCGATGTCGCCGGAGTTCTCGACAAGCAGAGCAACCTCATTCCCGACATGACGGAAACCCAGGCACGGCAATTGATTGCCGACGGCACCATCAGCGGCGGCATGATTCCCAAGGTCGAAACCTGTCTCGAGGCTGTCGGCCGGGGCGTCGAGGCCGCGGTCATCCTCGACGGCCGCGTCCCGCATGCCATGCTGTTGGAGCTGTTCACGCCGCACGGCGCCGGCACTCTGATCCGCCGCGATTCCCACTGACGAATGCCGGCGAGGCGGCAAAAAGCAGCCTCGTTAGTTACGGTTTTTCCGTTGCATTTTACCGTCATCCCCGCGCAGGCGGGGATCCACGCTACAACAAAGATTATCTTTGATTGTATGGCACATCGCATGAACCACCATGGATCCCCGCTTTCGCGGGGATGACGACGACAAAAGCCGGGAAATCGCTCTCTAAAGGCAACTGCCCGCGCGCTCTACCGAGTCATTTCCACCAGCAGCAGACTGAAGCCTGAGACGAAAAGCCAGGCAAAGGCACCGAGAAGCATCGGGCGCCATCCCTTGGCTTTCAGCTTGCGGACATCGGTCTCCAATCCCATGGCCGCCAAGGAGAGCGACAGCAGGAAGGTGGTGATCTGGACGATCCAGCTCTTGGCCTCCGGCGCGATGGTCACGACGCTGTTGACCAGAACAAGGGCGACAAATCCGGCGACGAACCAGGGCAGGGCAATCGGCTTGCGGTCCTTGCCATGCGCATGCGCCCCCTGTCGCCTGGCGTTGAACAGGCTCAAGGCGATGACCAGGGGCGCCAGCATAAGGACGCGGCTCAACTTGGCGATGGTTCCAAATTCTCCAGCGTCCTTGCCGTCCTGGAAGGCGGCGGCCACCACCTGCGCGATCTCGTGGATCGAAGCTCCGGTCCACAGGCCATAGGCATGCGGATCCAGGTGCAGCAAAGCAGGCAGCAACGGATAGGCGAACATCGAGATCGATCCGAAGACCGTGACGCAGGCGACCGCATAGGCGACATCTTCATCATGTGCCTCCGTCACCGTATTGGTGGCGATCACCGCCGAGGCGCCGCAGATCGAGGTCCCAGCGGCAATCAGTTCGGCCAACTTCCGCTCAACGCCAATGACCCTGCCAAACCATTTGGTGATCAGGAACGTCGAGACCAGGGTTGCCGCGATGACCATCACACCCGTGAGTCCGACTTCGGCCACCTGCGTAAATGTCAGTTGCAGACCGAGCAGGATGATGGCGAAGCGCAGCACCCGCTTCATCGAGAAGGTCACACCGGGCCTGGCGCGAGCCGGCGTGCCAATCACGTTGTGGAAGACCATGCCGAAAATGATCGCGATGATCATCGGGCTCAGGGTTGCGACGCCCGGAATCCGGCGCGCCGCAAAGGCGGCTACCGTCAAAGCGGCGCACAGCAACATCCCGGGTACGATGGCAAGATGAGATCGGGTTGGCCGCGCGGGTGCAGCGGCTTCGGGAAATGGGGCAACACTCTCACCGGGTAGAGACGTCACAACGTCACGGGGCATGGCAGAAATCCTCAAAAACACTGCCGGGACGATAGATTTTCGCCATGAATCTATCCAACTTATTGTATATGTTGTTTCAATCACCAAAATCGATTGATACTCAGTTCATGACTCTCGAACAGCTCCGGATCTTCGTTGCCGTTGCCGAACGACTGCATTTCACGCAGGCCGCCCAGGCCCTTGGCCTCACTCAATCGGCGGTCAGTGCGGCGATCGCCGCCTTGGAAGGACGTTATGGCGTCGATCTGTTTCACCGGATCGGCCGGCACGTCGAATTGTCGGCGGCCGGCACGGTCTTCCTGACGGAAGCGCGTGAGGTGCTGGCGGCAGCAGGCCAAGCCGAAACCGCCTTCGACGAATTGGCCGGTCTTCGGCGAGGACGCCTGGCCGTCATGGGCAGTCAGACGATCGCCACCTATTGGCTCCCCCCCCGTCTCCTGGCCTTCCACCGCGCCCACCCAGGCATCACTCTCGATCTGACGATCGGCAACACCGCACAGGTGGCCGAGGCCGTCGCCAGCGGTGAAAAGGAATTGGGATTTGTCGAGGGGCTGGTCGACAACACGGCGCTTGAAGTCGCCGCGGTGGACGACGACCGCCTGGCGTTAGTC
The DNA here is from genome assembly GCA_031291415.1 of Telmatospirillum sp. Lineage (GTDB taxonomy): Bacteria > Pseudomonadota > Alphaproteobacteria > Rhodospirillales > Magnetospirillaceae > Telmatospirillum. The sequence goes on along the minus strand of JARLJB010000284.1, from coordinate 55,645 downwards.
GTCGGGCAACAGCATGCCTGGGCCGCCGACAGGGCCTTGGACCGCGATGATTTTCTGAGACTTCCCTGGGTTCTGCGCGAATCTGGTTCGGGAACCCGAGCCGCCACCGAAGCTTTGCTGGCGACGCGACAACTGACACTGGCCGATGTCACCGTCTGCCTGGAATTACCCAGCAATGAATCGGTACGCAGTGCGATCGAGGCTGGCGCCGGCGCGACCGTCCTGTCGTTGCTGGTGGCCGCCACCGGCCTCAGGGCCGGTGTGCTGAAAGCGGCGGCCTGTGCCTTGCCGACGCGACGCTTCTGGCGTCTTCGTCATCGGGAAAGACGGCTGAGCGGTGCCGCCAGAGCCTTCGTCGCCTCCCTTGGACAGCAACCGGCCGCCTGAGGCGGTCCCTGTCCGGTCGAGATCGACCGGACAGGGACACTGGTATTTTATTCGAAGAGATTGCTGAGGCTGTAGGCCAGCTTGGTGACAAGCTGCGGAGCGGCTTCCTCGAACTTCAGATTCATTTGGTCGGCGTACGCGATATCGCGAAGTTGATACTGCTTGAAGTCGGACTCCTCATCGACCTGCTGAGTCTTGACGTTGGCATTGAGCGTCGCCGTCCCGCTGCGACCCGAGCCCGTCGGCGTCTGCGATGTCCGCGCATGGTCGGACGAACCGTTGGCTTGGGCAGCCACGGTCGTCGTGCTCTGTTTGACCTTGGCGCCCTTCAGCGGGCGTTCCGACAACTGAACATCGACAACCACCGAATAGGTCACGGTCTGGAAGGCCTGGTTGAGCAGGAAGCTGCCCGCCGCAACGCCAAGCCCGGTCGCCGTGGCCGCCGTCCGATCACCGCCGGCCATACTGGCCAGCGCGCCCGCCCCGAGGCCCGCCAGCAGCGGCTCGCCATATTTGGCCGACAGCAGGGATTCCTTGTCCTTGGTTTCGATCTTGCCGGCCTGCAGCACATTGACGCGCAACATGTAGTGAGCCTGGTTGGGATCTTGCACGACGGTGTAGCCGCGCGACGCGACCGCCTGGATCAGCGGCGAACGGAGATCGATCTCCGGATGATCGGAAGTATTACGGGCGCTGACGAAAATCGTCTTCTGATCCGGCGGAACCGGATCGAGGAAGACGGTTTCGCTCATATGCGTCTGGACAGTGATGTCGCCATGATTGATCGCGGAGTCGGCAGCGGCACAGGCGGCCAAGGTGCCGGCGGTCGCCATGGAGAGCATCAGTCTCGAAAAAGTGTTCATCTGCATGGTAGTACCCGTCCCTGCTGGTAAGAAAGTGTCTGGCGGTCCGGCGGTGCCCCTCACCTACCGGAGCGAACTTCAGAAACACAGAATGAAGATATTCTCCATTTTAGCACCGCCTGTATACACACATTAAAATTATGGTTTTGTTTCCGAACGGTTTCTCCCATGAAGAGAACCCGCCGGCTGAGTGGCTCAACCCGGCGTTCCTATTTGGCGGAATCGCCCACCATCGAAGCGAAAAACTCCAATTGCCAGGCCATTTCCTCTAGGGCCATGGGGAAAGCCTTGGATCCCGGACGGGGGAGCAGCAAATCCGGCGGAGGAATCTTGGCAAGCTTGGTCTGCAGGGCCACGGCCGTCTGCATCGAGAGCCCCGCTTTCCAGGTCAAAGAGACAATCCCCTTGGCGCTTTGCGTCGTGACGATCTTGTTGACACGGTTGACTGAGACACCGGCCAAACGAGCCAGCGCATGCATGACGAACTCGTTGTCATTGGCGGTCAACCCGTCGACAAGACGCTTGTCGTCCAGCTTTCCCTCGCTCTGGAGACGAGACACGCGAGTCTCGACCGGTTCCGGCGGTACGGCCGACAGCGGTTCGCCGCGGCGAAACGCCACCATATCGGAGCCGGCATCCTCGACCCGGCGTCGAACGACGGCCGCCACGGCTGCCTTGGTCTTGGCATCGAAATCCTGCCTTTGGTCAAGAACCCTGAGCAGATTGTCGGCGACGAAGCGCGCCAATCTCGTCGCCGCGCGGGCCGACAATTGGGGACGATGGACGAAGGGGCCATGCCAGGCTTCGATATCGGGGGCCTGATCGAGCAGCATATCGAGCGTCTCTTCGCGAATCTGGGCCCGAGGATTGCTGAGAAGAAAGGAGATGGCTTCGATATCGTCGGTCTTGGCAATTCCGTCGGCAACCGCAGCCCCGAGCACCTTGCGCCGCGAAATGGCCGACAAAACCCCCGCCATCGGAGCTCCCCCGATGATCTCGAGAAGATCCTCGTCCGACAGCACCGGTGAAAACTCGAGAATCGGCGAGGCGACCGCCAACTCGCCGTCGTGTGCCAGTTGGCGGATGACTTGTGGAGGGGCGTCGGCGACGTCCTTCAAGGCATCGGCCAGAATTTTCCGAACGCGGGTGATCTGGTCCCGCGCCAACAATTGCAGTGTCTGGTAGGTGATCTGACGCAGGCGATCCTGCTCGTCGGCCGACAGTCCCGGCGCCAAGTGAGCGATCTTCTGCGCCAGATCGCCGCGCACCGAAGCATCCGCGTCGCCAGCCAGGTGATAGTCTGCCTGGGCCGGAGCCGCCCGGTTGGCGGCGATTTGCCGACGCACGAGCGGCGCCGGGTCCTCGGCCAGAAAATAGAGAATCTCGGGCGGCAGGTCGGGGCGGCAGGCCAAAACCCTGCGCACTTCGGGATCGGCGTGACTTGCCAGGACGCGCGCCTGGTCATAGGTAAGCGGCTGTTTGCTCCGCGCCAGTTGCATCGCGTCGTCCGTCTTGCGGCGGAAGGTCGAAAATATCTTGCCGACCAACTGGCTCACGTCCGCGCCTCCGCCACTTCGACGCCAAACGCCGGCCCGGCCATACGATAACCACCTTTTCCGTCATGTTTGGCCTGATACATGGCCGCATCCGCCCGCTGCAGCAGGCTTTCCAGAACCTCGGGCTGATCAGGTCCGTGGACAGCGACGCCCAACGACATGGTCAAGGGAACCTCGTCGCTCCCCGAAAACGGCAGCAGAGTTCGGGCCGCAGCGATGATCTCCTCACTCCTCCGGACGGCGATCGTCTCATCGGCGCCTTCCAACCAGACGGCGAACTCGTCGCCGCCCAGACGGGCAATCAGATCGACCGAACGGGTATGACGCACGAGGATGTCGCGCACTGCGGCCAAGGCCTCGTCACCGCGCGCATGACCATGCCGGTCGTTGACGGCCTTGAAATTGTCGAGATCGACGTAGATCAGCGCCGCCGACTTGTTATCGCGCGACAATCGCGAAAAACGACGGGACAGTTCCTCAAAAAAGGCCCGCCGGTTGAACAGCCCGGTCAAGGCATCCGTTCGCGACAGTGCCAAAATACTCGCATGGTTGGCAACCTGCTCATTGGCGATGCCGATCTGGTCGGCAACGCCTTCGAGAAGAACGTGATCGTCGTCGTTCCAGGGCGCCCCGTCGGCCTCACGCCACATGACAACGGCACCGTTGACGCGTTGACGATAACGGCCGACTGCCCCGAGAACGAACCGCCCGGCGATTTTCCCGTCAAAGACGTCGCCCTCGGCCAGCCGCACCAGGACCGGTTCCGCCGCATAGACCTGGCCGAAGGTCGCTTCCGGCGCGAAGTCGCCGGAAGCGACTCGCCGAAAGATCTGACAGCCGGTCGCGCCGAACGCCCGCGACGTCGCCTCGGCGGCGATTCCCAACATATCGGCCGGATCGGCGACGTCCCGAATGGCCCGGACCACATAGGTCAGCAGGCGCTCGCGATTGTCAGCCCGTGCCAGGGCGGCCTCCCGCTCCCGCTCCTTGGTGATATCCTTCCATACACCCCGCGCGCCACGCCGTTTGCCTTCGGCATCGCACATCGGTGACGATGACACGAGAAGACAGGAGATCTGCCCGTCGGAACGCCGCACCCATACCTCAGCATCGAGGACCGGCTGTTCGGAATGGAATGGCAGTCGACCGTCGATACCAGGTTGGTCGACGATGAACTCCTCCGGGCGGCGGCCGACCATTTCACTGGCAGAATAGCCCAACGCGCCGCGGGGAGAGACAAACCCAAAAGCGCCGTCGGGACCAAGTTCCCAGGCAAAGTCCGTCGAAATTTCGACCAGATCCTTGTAGCGCTGGCGAGATTCGACAAGAGCCGACCGTAAATTGCTTTCGAGGGTGACATCCTTGGCAACCACCAGGGCAGCCCCGTCGACCATCGGCAGGACGACCAACTCGTAAAGCAGCGCACCGGCCTGCCCCGGCACCATGACCACTTCGATCTGCGCCTGTGAGGACAGATTGGCGCGAATGACCAGCGAACCGATCCCGGGCACGTCGCCGTCCGACACCGCACGACACAGCGGTTCTGCCGCAGGGTTGGCAGGAGAAAGGCTTCCATCGCGACCGGCAATCAGGATCGGATGCGGATAGCCGGCAATGGCTTGTTCGGTCAGAACGACCGGCCAGCCGCGCGGATCCCCGAACGCCCCCAGCCTGTTTAGGAACCTTTTCATGACAACCGTAATATTCCTCACAGAAAGAAGTCGCTGATCGCGCATTTTCTCAGGCCATCATAACAGAAAGGGGATTAAGGGCCGCAGTCAATTGGCAACCGGACACAAACACGCAAACAACTGGCCCCGACGAAACGGCGCAGTTGTTCGGCGTTTGCGGGACCACACCTAAAAGAGGCAAGTTCCTGGTCGGTTGGACCTGCCCTTGATCCAACGATCTCTGATTTTTGCGGCAACCACACAGTTCGGCATCGATATTCGCACATCCCCTTGCGGCGAGGGGGGCGCAGGGCTTATCTCCATGGGTGTGATGAAAGCTTCGCCCGACCTTCCCTCCGATGACCGTCCTCCGCCGCCATTGCAGGATATCGACGCCTGGGTATTCGATCTCGATAACACGCTCTATCCCGCGTCGAGTAACCTGTTCCCACAAATCGACGTCCGGATGCGGCGTTTCATTGCCGAGGCGCTGCACCTCAGCCTCGACGATGCCTACGTCCTGCAAAAACGCTATTATCACCAGTATGGAACGACGTTGCGCGGCCTGATGCTGACCCATGACATCGAACCGGATGACTTCCTGTCCTATGTCCACGACATCGATTACTCGATCTTGCCGCCGGCACCGATGCTCGACCAGGCGCTGGGACGTCTTCCCGGACGCAAGCTGATTTTCACCAATGGATCTGAGCGGCACGCGCAGAATGTTCTCGCCCGTCTTGGCCTCACCCGCCATTTCGACGCCGTCTTCGACATCCGCGCGGCGGGCTACATTCCGAAACCCGATGCGGAAAGCTACGCCATCATGATCGAACGCCATGGCCTCGATCCTCATCGGACCGCCATGTTCGAGGACATCGCCCGCAATCTGCTGCCGGCCGCGATCGCCGGCATGACGACGATTTGGGTCCGTGAAGACGGACATTCGCATTGGGGTGGCGACGAGACCGCCGATCTTTCCCATGTCCACCATGTGACCGGCGATCTTGCCGGCTGGCTTGACGCCGTTGTTGATGCGCGCCGGGCGGCCCTCCCTGCGGCACTTCCTTGACAGCGCTCCGCCGACGGTTAAGGTTCGGCTTGATATCATCCTTATGAAGAGAGAATGGCAAACCTATGGTCAGTCCGCAGATCATTGCTCGTATCGAGGAAGCGTGGGAAAACCGCGCAGAGATCTCCACCGCAACGCAAGGCCCGGTCCGTCAGGCCGTCGAGGCCGTCCTCGGAGCACTGGACTCCGGCACCGCGCGGGTTGCCGAACCAAAAAATGACGGCTGGCAGGTCAATCAATGGGCCAAGAAGGCCGTTCTGCTGTCCTTCCGGCTGAACGACAATGCTCTGGTTTCCAATGGCCCGGGCCAGGCGACCTGGTATGACAAGGTTCCCAGCAAGTTCGACGGCTGGACCGAGGAGAATTTCAAGACGGCGGGCTTCCGCGCCGTGCCCGGCTCCATTGTCCGCCGTTCCGCCTATGTCGGTCCCGGTGCCATTCTGATGCCATCCTTCGTCAATCTTGGCGCCTATGTCGGCGAAGGCACGATGGTCGACACCTGGGTGACCGTCGGATCCTGCGCGCAGATCGGCAAGCATGTGCATCTGTCAGGCGGCGTCGGCATCGGCGGCGTGTTGGAACCCCTGCAGGCGGGCCCGGTGATCATCGAGGACAACTGCTTCATCGGAGCACGCTCCGAAGTGGTCGAGGGCGTCGTCGTGGAAACCGGTGCCGTTTTGTCGATGGGCTGCTTCATCGGCGCATCGACCAAGATCATCGATCGCGCGACGGGTGAGATAACCTATGGCCGGGTCCCGGCTTATTCGGTCGTGGTTCCCGGCAGCATGCCCGGGAAGCCCCTGCCCGACGGAACGCCGGGCCCCAGCCTCTATTGCGCCGTCATCGTGAAACGGGTCGACGAAAGAACCCGTTCCAAGGTGTCGATCAACGAATTGTTGCGCGATTGAACCGTTACGCCGATCCGCTTCCGCTGGCCCAGGCTCTGATTCGCCGCCCGAGCGTCACGCCGGCCGACGACGGGGCGATCGCGGTTCTGCAGGAAAGCCTGACGGAGCTTGGCTTCACCTGCACCCGCTTGTCCTTTGGCGCGGACGCCGGACGGCCGCCGATCGAAAACCTTTACGCCCGCCTCGGCCACCAGGGGACCAACATCTGCTTCGCCGGCCATACCGACGTCGTCCCGGTCGGTCAGGGATGGTCCGTTGACCCATTTGCCGGCACCGTCGCCGACGGCCATCTCTATGGCCGAGGCGCATCCGACATGAAGGGCGCGATCGCCTGTTTCGTCGCCGCCGTCGCCCGTTTGCAACACGAGGCGGGACCTTTGTCGGACGGTTCGATCAGCCTTTTGATTACCGGCGACGAGGAGGGGCGCGGACTGGACGGTACGATTCGCGTTCTCGACTGGCTGCGGCGAAAGGGGGAACGGCTCGATCTCTGCCTGGTTGGCGAGCCAACCAACCCGCGGCGTCTGGGCGAGATGATCAAGATCGGCCGCCGCGGCAGCCTGAACGGCCGGCTGCGGGTTTTGGGTTCGCAAGGGCACGTCGCCTACCCTCATCTTGCCGACAACCCATTGCCGCGGCTCATCGATATGTTGAAGGCGATCACCGCCCATCCCCTCGATGACGGCACCGAGCATTTCCAGCCATCGACCTTGGCCTTGACCAGCATCGATGTTGGAAACGCCGCGACGAACGTCATTCCGGCCGAAGGCAGGGCCGCTTTCAACATCCGCTTCAACGACCGTCATAGTGGCAAAAGCCTGGAACAATGGCTGCGGGAACGGTTCGATAGCGTCGGCGGCACCTACGAGCTTGACGTCGAGGTGACCGGAGACGCCTTCCTGACGCCGCCCGGCTCCCTGAGCAAGGCGCTCAGCGATGCCATCATCGAGGTGACGGGCGAGAGTCCGGAACTCAGCACATCGGGAGGAACCTCGGACGCCCGTTTTATCAAGGACGCCTGCCCGGTTGCCGAATTCGGACTCGTCGGACAGACCATGCACAAGGCCGACGAACGTGTTTCGCTGACCGATCTCGAGGCACTCACGCGTATTTACCGGCGTGTTCTCGCCCTTGTTCTGGGGATGACATGCTGAAGTCACGCGATCTTGCCTTGGCGCTGATCGGCGTTCGGCGACTTTTACATTTCGGTAGCGACGCGTTCGGTATCTTCGATGCCAGTCCGAAAGGGTTTTGGACCTCTTTCTGGGCGGCCGCGCTGGTCCTGCCGGTATGGTGTCTGGTGATTGCCGACCAAATGAGCGGCATGGCGCATCCGTCGCTCGTCCGCTTCGTCGCCATTCAGGCGATCGGCTATGCCATCTCGTGGCTCGCCTACCCATTGGCAATGGTCAAGATCTGCGATCTTCTCGATCGCTGGCCGCGTTACTACGGCTATATGGTCGCCTACAACTGGTTCCAGGTCGTCCAGGCGGTGGCGTGGTTGCCGCTGGTGTTGCTGGTCGATCTGAAGGCGTCGCCCGGGTTGGTCGCCATTGCTTGGCTGACCACCCACGGCGTCTTGATGACCTATAGCTGGTTTATTGCCCGCCGCGGGCTGCAGGTGGATGCCATTGCAGCGAGCGCCTTGGTCGTCATCGATCTATTGCTCAGTCTGCTGATCGATCGTCTTTCTGAAATCTTGGTCTGAAGCGAAGAGACGATCTTAGTTGATCGTCTCAACCGCCTGAGCAACCGTCGACAGCTGTTCGGCAGTGATGCCATGGGCGTTCAGGAAATTTGCAACGGCTTCAGCGTCGAAGCTGACATTGATCAGAACGGCGAAAGCGATGGCGGCGGCATAAAATGCGAAACGAAGCTTAAACATGAAAACCTCCTTGGTGTGTAGTAAATTTACAAGATCAACAGGGCTGAAGATACGCTAAGTCGGCAAAACGACGCTATGCATTTTCGGAAACCCCCTGTGGCGAGTTATGCAAAGCCCCACGCTCTTTGTCGATAACCGCTGATTTCCGCCATCTTCCTTGGAACTTCCGACAACAGAGCGCAGCCCACCGGTTGACCAGTGAGTCTTCTTCACACTCAACGATGTCGAAAAAAATTTCACAGGTCGCCGTTTTTTATGGTCGTTGGCGGCAATCGGTTACCGGACCAACGCGCCCCTCAACGAACCGCTCTGGAGGCAAATCCATGCCGACGGCGGTCAGAATTATTTCGGAATTATTGCAGCGCCTGCAATGAAGGGTCGACAGAGCTCAACTGCGACAGATCCGCCCTCGGCAGCACCACGGCGGCAATGGCAAGAAGAACGATGTAAAACAATACGCGAAATGTGGTCATTATGGCTCCCTCAATTCCAAGGCGGCGCACAATAGCCACAGATACCGGGCTCCGGACATGCAAATTGCTCAACCCGGATCGGCGTTCTCTTGAATTTTCCGCTCATCCCGCCCGGCATAGACGACATCGGTAAGATAGAGCCCGCAGGGCGGCGCCGTTGGACCGCCTTGTCGCCTGTCACAGGCGGCCAGCGCGGCTTCGACGCGCCCCACGGTCCATCGCCCCTCACCGACCAACCGCAAGGTTCCCACCATGTTCCGCACCTGGTGGTGCAGAAACGACCGCGCGGCCGCCATGACCCGCACTTCCTCGCCAACCCGCACGACATCGAGACGATCAAGGGTTTTTACCGGCGAGGCCGCCTGACATTGCACCGCACGAAAGCTCGAGAAGTCATGGCGCCCGATCAGTACCTGCGCCGCTTGCCGCATGGCCTCGACATCAAGTGGCCGCTTCACCCAGACGACCCGGTTGCGGTCGAGAATTGGCGGTGGCCGGCGATCGATCAGACGGAAAAGATATCGCCGCCCGATCGCCGAAAAGCGGGCGTGAAAGTCGTCGTCCACCACCTCCGCGGCAAGAACAGCCACGGCGGCGGTACCGCCGCCCAGCCAGAAATTCAGGCCGTCGCGCACCCGATCGGCTCGCCAATCCTTGGGAAGATCCACATGAACCACCTGGCCGGTGGCGTGAACACCGGCGTCGGTGCGGCCGGCGGCTACCGTCTCCGCCGGTTGTCCGCAAAACTGCAGGACAGCCGCCTCGAGAATGGCCTGAACCGACAGCCCATTATCCTGGCGTTGCCAACCGACGAGCCCGGTTCCGTCATATTCGATCGTCAGTTTGTAACGGGGCATGGGCCGATCAGTTGCGTACCGGGAACAAGGGAATAACCACGCAAAAACGCGTCGGTATCCATCGCCGCTTTCCCCGACCGTTGCAGCCGGACCACCCGAAGCGCCTTCTCGCCGCAAGCCACCGTGAGATGATGGTCGAGAACAGTCCCCGGCACCCCGTGGCCGTCGACCACGGTCGCGGCGAGAACCTTGAACCGCTCGCCCGCATGATCGAACCAGGCTCCCGGCCAGGGCGTGTAGGCGCGCACGGCCCGTTCCAACAGAGCGGCCGGCCGGTTCCAGTCCAACCGACCCTCGTCCTTGGCCAGCTTCGCGGCATAGGTCACGCCGTCCAGCGGTTGGGGCGTCGCCGTCAGGCTTCCGGCCGAAAGCCTGGCCAGCGCCTCGACGATCAGGCTGGCGCCCATCGCCGACAGATCATCGTGCAGCGAGGTGGCGTCCGTGGCCGACGAAATCGGCACCTGACCGCCAAGCAGCATGGCGCCGGTGTCGAGACCTTCATCCATCTGCATGATGGTGACCCCGGTAACGGCATCGCCCGCCAGGATCGCCCGCTGAATCGGCGCCGCGCCGCGCCAGCGCGGCAACAACGAGGCATGGACGTTCAGACAGCCGAAGCGCGGTGCTTCGAGGATGGCTTTGGGAAGAATCAAGCCGTAAGCGGCAACGACGGCGACATCCGCCCGCAGGGCGCAGAACGCGGCCTGAGCCTCGGCGTTCCGCAAAGACTTCGGCGTCCGCACCTCGATTCCCAGGCTTTCGGCAAAAGCATGCACCGGCGAAGGCCGCGCCATGTGACCGCGCCCGGCCGGCCGCGGCGGCTGGCTATAGACGGAGCAGACCTGATGGCCGGCCTCTTGCAAGGCGGACAGGATGGGAACCGAGAAGTCAGGGGTTCCCATGAAGACGATTCGCAGGCTCAAAGCGCCGAACCCGTTGCGCTTTTGCGGGCCTTGGTCAGCTTCCGCAAGATCATGTTCCGCTTCAGACTTGTCAGATGATCAATGAACAGGATGCCGTCCAGATGGTCCATTTCATGTTGCACCACGGTGGCCAGTAAACCGTCGGCATCCAGCTCGCGGACCACGTTGTCGCGATCGACGAAACGCACCCGCACGCGGGCCGGACGAACCACTTCGGCGTAATGCTCGGGAACCGACAGACACCCTTCCTCGTAGGTGGCATCCTCGTCGGAAATCCAAACGAGCTCGGGATTGACCATGCAGATCGGCGCCTTCGGTTCGTCTTCCTTGGCAATGTCGACGACGATCAGGCGTTTGGACACGCCGACCTGCGGCGCCGCCAAACCAATACCGGGGGCGACGTACATGGTCTCCAGCATATCGTCCATCAGACGCCGCAGAGCATCGTCGACCTTGCCAATCGGCGCCGCCGTCTGCTTCAGGCGCGGATCAGGCGCAACAAGGATAGGAAGTTTGGCCATTTGAACTTTCCGCAAATCAGGCTGGAGCCGGATGTCCATCCGGCTCCATCTCAATAAAGTGGAGGACGATTCAGACTATAAATCGAAGCGATACCACTTCGATCTATAGTCATCGCGCTCCAGACGAATTCGACGGCTGACATAGGCTGCCGGAGCCGCCACGTCAAGCAATCACCCAGGATGGTCTCGGGGGCCATCGGGTGAATGCCCCATGGCCGCTTTGTTCATTGTCCTCAGCCGCCTATTGAAGCGGGACCGTCACCCGGACGGTCTGACCGTTGACTCCCGGAAAGTCCTGGAACAGCGCCTGAATGAGATAAGGCATGGCGACATTGAGATCACGGACCCCGCTGTCTGCCACGACACGTCCTTGGAACAACGGGCGGCGCTCGCCGGTTCGCCAAGCCGCACCATCAAACAAGGCGACATCAAGAAACTCGGAATAGAGCGTGTAGCTGTTGATCTGTGGCGGCGGGAAACCGCCATACCATCCCCGCCAACCGGGATGGCCCCAGGCCGGAGCCGGATCGGAATAGATTTCCGTTCGACTGCCGTTGGTTCCGTAGTGCAAGACTGCGACCAGATCGCTTTGCTCCGGTCCTGGCGTCGCCAAGCGGAATCCCTTGCTCTGCATGGCTCCACTCACCTGCGCCGCGTAATGCTGGAATTCCAGATCGGTCGCTTGTCCGCTTTCAGGAGAAATGGCGAAACTCTTGCCTGCCGGCACGGGCGGCAGGCTGTAGAAACGCGTGACGTCGGCCTGCAGCGTGGGCTGGCAGGCCGCCAGCAATCCAACAACAGCACCCCACATCAGCAGCCGCGTCATGGCACACCTTGCTTTGGCACATTTGCGAACGACACTCATCGTAATCCGTCCTCGCTTGGAAACCAGAGAGATCATCCGACCGGGCGGCGGGCCCGCAGCGCCGCACCGATGGTTCCCTCATCAAGGTAGTCGAGTTCGCCGCCGACCGGAACACCTTGCGCCAACCCCGATACCGCCACCTGGCAGACCGCCAGGCGATCGGCGAGATAATGCGCCGTGGTCTGCCCGTCGACGGTGGCGGCCAGCGCCAGAATGACCTCGGCGACCGCGGGCGAGCGAGCCCGCGTCACCAGCGTATCGACGGCGAGGTCTTCCGGCCCGATACCGTCGAGAGCCGACAGGGTTCCGCCGAGAACATGGTAGCGCCCACGGAACATCCCCGATCGTTCCATCGCCCAAAGGCTTGAAACGTCGTCGACCACGCAGATGATGGAGAGGTCACGCCGCTCGTCGGTGCAGATGGCGCAGGGATCGACGCTATCGAAATTGCCGCAGATCGAGCAGGTCTTGACCTTGGCGGCGGCGTCCCGCAGGGCGGCCGACAGCGGTTCGAGAAGCTGCTCGCGACGCTTGATCAGCGCCAGGGCGGCGCGACGCGCCGACCGGGGACCAAGGCCGGGAAGCCGGGCCAGCAACTGAACCAGACGCTCAATCTCGGGACCGGCCATCGACCTGCCAACTCAGAACGGCAGCTTGAGACCGGCCGGCAAATTCAGGCCGCCGGTGATCTTCTGCATCTCGCCTTGCGTCAAAGCCTCGATCTTGCCTTTGGCGTCATTGAAGGCGGCGATCACCAGATCCTCGAGCACTTCGACATCATCGGCGGTGCAAAGCGACGGGTCGATCTTGAGCTTCCTCATCTCGCCCTTGCCGTTCAGCGTTATCTGCACCATGCCGCCGCCGGCCGCCCCGGAGGCCTCGGCGTCACCGAGCTTGGCCTGCATCTCGGCCATCTTGGCCTGCATCTGTTGGGCTTGCTTCATCAGATTGCCGATGTTCTTCACTCGTCTTCTCCATTCGCGGATTCGGGTTCGGCCAGATCGGCCTCGGCGGTTTCTTCGATCAAGTCGCGGACAGCTTCGATGGTGGCGCCCGGAAAGGTCGAGAGGACCGCCTGCACCAACGGATGGTTGGCGGCATCCTGCTTACGTTTGATCTCGCGTTCCAGGCTCTGCTCGCGCAATGTCGCCTGCCCCGGATCACGGGACAGACTGACCAGCCAGGGGCGACCGGTCCACTCGCCCAACAACCGCGAGACGCGGGTGGCAAGATCCGGCGGCGCCGCCGGTTCGGGCCGGAACTCGATCCGTCCTATCTCGTAATGCACCAGATGAACCGCCGAACTGAGGGCGGCTGACAGAACCGCTTCGCGTTTCTCGGTCAGCAGAACGATCAGTGCCTCGAACGTCGCCGGGACATCGTCCGCTTGTGGCTCCGGCGCCGGTGCCGGCAGCCGTTGCGACTGCGGTTCCGCGACCTGCACGACCGACATGGACTGCACCCGCATGACCGGTTGGCTACCGCCACCAGCAGGTCCGCTGACGGATGCCGTGACGGTCGTCGTTGCCAGGGCATGCCCGCCACCGGCCGGTCCGCCGGAAACGCCCCCGGCGTGCCCGCCGCCACCGGACGAGCCCGGCTGCCGCAGTGCCTCCAACGCCTCGGCCGGACTGGGTAAATCGGCGGCAAAGGCCAGGCGAACCAAGACCATCTCGGCCGCCTGCAGCGGCGAAGGTGCCCCGCGGACCTCGCCCAACCCCTTCAGCAGCATCTGCCAGGCGCGGGTCAATGTCGCCATCGACAGTCCTTTGGCCATCGCTCCGCCACGCACCCTCTCGGTTTCCGAGACACCGATGGCATCGGCCATGTCGGGAGCCAGCTTGAGGCGGGTCAGCCAATGGGTCAGTTCCAGCATGTCTTGCAAGATGACCACCGGATCGGCGCCCACTGCGTACTGCCCGGTCATCAGGCCGAGCGCCGTACCGACGTCGCCTTTCATCACCGCGTCGAACAGATCGAAGACACAGGCCCGGTCGGCCAGACCCAACATATCGCGGACTTGCGCTTCGCTGACCTGACCGGCGCCATGGGCGATCGCCTGATCGAGAAGCGACAGGCCGTCGCGAACCGATCCATCCGCGGCCCGACAGATCAAGGCGAGCGCGGCAGGTTCGATGGAGGCGCCTTCTTTCTCGGCGATGCCGGAGAAATGCGCCTGCAACACGTCCATGTCGACACGGCGCAGGTCGAACCGCTGGCAGCGCGACAGGACCGTGACGGGAATTTTCCGGATTTCCGTCGTGGCGAAAATGAACTTCACATGCTCAGGCGGTTCCTCCAACGTCTTCAGCAAGGCATTGAAGGCCGCCGTCGAGAGCATGTGGACTTCATCGATGATGTAAATCTTGAACCGCGCCGAGGTCGGGCGATAGCGCACGCCATCGATCAATTCACGGATGTCGTTGACACCGGTCCGCGAGGCGGCATCCATTTCCAGAACATCGACATGGCGATCTTCGGCGATCGCCCGGCAGTGCTCGCAGACCCCGCAGGGCTCGATCGTCGGGCCGCCTTTGCCATCGGCTCCGACGCAATTGAGCGCCCGGGCGATAATGCGCGCCGTCGTCGTCTTGCCGACACCGCGCACGCCGGTCAGCACGAAGGCATGCGCCAGGCGACCGGACTGGATGGCATTGGTCAGCGTACGGACCAGCGCCTCCTGCCCAATCAGGCCGGAAAAGCTTGCCGGACGGTATTTCCGAGCAAGGACGCGATAGGGGATGGCGGATGTGGTATCGGTCATCGGCCCGGTTGAGATGGCGGGATCAAGCCCTGATTCCCCACTAAGTGGGTTAGGTGGGAGACTGGACAATGACCCGGACCGAAAATCGTTACGGCTGCTTCCTTCCGGACCTGACCGGGTTGGCGACGAGTCCGTCCACCGCCAGTCTCCCGAGCGGAGTATATCAGACTAGGGACGGGAAAAGGCAAGGCCGAAAGGCGACGTCCCCTGGCGCCAGGGAAGAATCATCCCCATCTCAAGAATCCGGGAACCGTTCTCCAAGGCCAACTCGGCCGGAAAGGCGGCGGGAGGTGAATTGTCATCGTCTCACGCGCGGGGTATGCATAGTGAATCACCTGCTGCGGCAGAAGTCCCCAGGAACGAGGTTCATGTCCCGACCGAAGAAAATCGCCGACGATTGCCGATCGGTATCCTGTCCCAGCAAAAGAGACTGCATCCTGTCAGCAGCGCAGGAAATTTTCCTCGAGATGGGGTATGGCGCAGCCAGCATGGATGCCGTTGCAGCCCGCGCGAATGTGTCGAAGGCGACCATCTACGCGCATTTCGACAACAAGCGGGCGCTTTTCGATCAGGTGATCCGCGGACGCTGCCGACGCTTTTTCCAGGGCGGCGACATCCTCGCGCAAGTCGATGCCGCCAGCGATGCCCGTAGTGCTTTGCGTCAATTCGCCAGCGATCTGCTCAGTATTATTTTGTCGCCGGGCGCGTTGGCCATCAACCGCGTGGTGGTCGCCGAGGCCCCCCGGCTTCCGGAAGTCGGCGAGACCTATTACGCGGCAGGACCGGTGCCGGCGCAAGCCAGGGTCACGGCCATGTTCAACGATCTCACCCGGCGAGGCCTGCTGGCCGTTCCCGAGAACGAGGCGCCGTTGGTCGCCGAATTGTTTCTCAACATGCTGAAAGGCGATCTGCATACCCGCGCGCTTCTGGGGGTTGCCCCCAGCCGCGACGATCATGCCCCCTTGGTCCGGATCGCCGTTGAACTCATCCTGGCTCGCTATGGTGCCAGACCTTCCGCCGTTTCCGGAGGCCCGTAATGCTCTACCGCCCCGCAGCGTTCGCCTGTAACGACCGCGACGACCTGGTCGACTTCATCCGTAACAACCCGTTCGCCACCATGATCAGCCACGGCGCCGATGGCCCGTGGGTCAGCCATCTGCCGTTGATCTACGAAAACGGCCAGTTGTTTGGCCATATCGCGCGCGCCAATCCGCAAACAAAAACCCTGGGAAACACTGACGTCCTGGCGATCTTTCATGGACCACACGCCTATGTGTCGCCCGCCTGGTACCGCTCTGGACCGGCGGTGCCGACCTGGAATTATGCCGTCGTCCATGCGGTCGGCCCCGCCCATCTGCTCAACGACGATGAGACATCGCAGGTCATTGACCACATGGCCTCGATCTACGAGAACAGCGACCAATGGTCTTTTTCCAGCCTGCCCGACGATTACCGTAGCGGCATGTTGCGCGGCATTGTCGGCCTGTCCATCGCCGTCGTCCGCCTCGAAGGCAAGTTCAAGCTGAGCCAGAACCGGACCGCCGAGGACCAGCAGTTGGTCGCCGAGCGCCTGGCCGAAGGCGGAGTGGAAGAACAGGCGGTCTCGGCCATGATGGTCAGTCGGCGGCGAGACGCGCCTTGAAGCGGTAGGGGTGCGCAGGATAGACGCCCAAGACCCGCACTTCGCGTGAGAAAAACCCGAGCTCTTCAAGAGCCAGACGCACACTGGGCTCGTCCGGGTGTCCTTCGATGTCGGCGTAGAACTGGGTCGCGGCGAACGCACCGCCGATCTGGTAGCTCTCCAGTTTCGTCATGTTGACGCCATTGGTCGCGAACCCGCCCAACGCCTTGTAGAGCGCCGCCGGCACATTGCGCACCCGGAAAATGAATGTCGTGATGCAAGGACCATTGCGCGGATCCGGCGATATCGGATTTTGCGCCATGATGAGAAACCGCGTCGTGTTGTGCTCGGAGTCCTCGATATTGGCCACCAGAGAATCGAGCCCATAGATCTGACCCGACAGTTCCGACGCGATGGCGGCAATCGTCTTGTCGCCCTTGGCCGCCACCTCGGCGGCCGATCCCGCGGTATCGGCCGCCACCACCGGCTTCAAGCCGTTGGCGCGGATGAAATTCCGGCATTGGCCAAGCGCATGAACATGGCTGCGGACCGTCTTGATGTCCTCCAGACGCGCGCCCTTGACCGCCAGCAAATGGTGATTCACCCGCTCGAAGAACTCGCCGATGATGTGCAGACGCGATGCCGGCATCAGGCTATGAATATCGGCGACCCGGCCGGCCACCGAATTCTCGATAGGAATCATCGCCAGGCGCGCTCGACCTTCGCCAACCGCGGCAAAGGCGTCTTCGAACGCGGCGCAGGGCAACGGCAGCATCTTGGGAAAGGCGATCGTACAGGCCAGGTGCGAATAGGCCCCAGGCTCGCCCTGAAAGGCGATCGTACGTTCGGCATCGGACTCAGATTCGGTCATCATGACACTCATGGCAGGTAATCCAGTCTCCGGCGTATCGGCTGAAAACTCCGGTCGCCGGGGGGAAGAGCGCGCCCGGCTACCGGCAGCGGCGCTCAAAACTACAGGCTTCGGCGACGACGCCTGTGAAGCGGAAAGGGCGTAACCATATATCGGGAGGAACGGCGGTGGAACCCCCTTCGGCCAGCGATGCAATCGCCCTCGCGACAGGGGCGCCGGCCCGGGGGACCCAAACGGCCGTTGGCTGACATCCAACCGGTGCAGGGGAGAGGACATGGGTATAACCCTCCAGAAAATCTCGGGAGCTATACTTTTCGCTCTCATTTTAGTGATCGGGCTCAATATGGCGGTCAACGGCCTGATACCGCGGCGAACCGATCGACCGTCGGCCGAGATCATCGCCTCGGAGGGCGGCTTCGATGTGGCCGCGGTTCAGTCGAAGGGGGCACCGGGCAATGGGAAAGCCGGCTCTTCCGCCGTCAGCGAGGACAAGCCGCTGCCGCAAAGACTGGCGGCGGCCAGTGTTGACCGGGGACAGGCAATTGCGAAAAAATGCCTGTCTTGCCATAGCTTCGATCAAGGTGGCGGCGCCAAAGTCGGCCCCAATCTTTTCGGCGTCATCGGCCGAACCAAAGCCACATTCCCCAATTTTGCCTATTCCGAAGGCTTCAAGAAGTTGGGCGGCGCCTGGAGCTACGAGGATCTCGACACGTTTCTGACCAAGCCAAGCGCCTTCGCCGCCGGAACCAAGATGACGTTTGCCGGTCTGCCCAGTGGCGAGGAAAGGGCCGATGTCATCGCTTATTTGCGGTCGATCAGTCCCGCCGCCGCCCCACCACCACAGTGACGCGGGGGTGGAAATCCGCCCGGTCTCGGTGCAATATCGGCAGATGACCCTTCCCCCCGATACCTCCCTTTGTCCGGATGAGCACGTCGCCCTGGCTTTGCGCCTGGCCGATGCTGCGAGAACTGTCACCCGTGGTTACTTCCGTAAACCGGTGACCGTATTTGATAAGGCCGATGCAAGCCCGGTGACCGTCGCCGATCGCGAAGCCGAGGCCGTCATGCGACGATTGATCGAAGAAACGGCCCCGGATCACGGCATCTATGGCGAGGAATACGGAGCGGTCCGAACCGATGCGGAATGGGTATGGGTCCTCGATCCGGTTGACGGCACCAAGGCGTTCATCACAGGCAAGCCGTCGTTCGGCACATTGATCGCCCTGCTGCATCGGGGAACTCCGGTCCTGGGCATCATCGACCAGCCGATTCTCGACGAGCGCTGGCTGGGTGTGGCCGGCCGGCCGACAACGCTGAACGGCCAGCCGATCCGGGTTCGCGCCTGTTCCGACATCAAACTGGCGGCGCTTTACGCGACGGCACCGGAAATGTTCACCGGTCCCGATGCGAACTCTTGGGAAGCCTTGCGGTCCCGGGTCAAGCTGCCCCGCTACGGCGCGGATTGCTACGCCTACGGACTTTTGGCCGCCGGTTTCGTCGATCTCGTCGTCGAAGCATCGCTCCAGCCTTACGACTATCTGCCACTCGTCGCCGTTATCGAAGGCGCCGGCGGCATCTTCACCGATTGGCAGGGTAAGAAGCTTGGCCTCAAGTCGGACGGACGGGTGGTCGCAGCAGGAGATTCCGTTTCCCATGCCCAGGCACTGGCCGTGCTGACCGGCAACGGCGCGAACGGTTGATGTCTTCGGCACGGTCTGGGGTGCTTGGCCTCCCGTCGTTCCGCGCTCTTTGCCTGTCGCTTGGCATTCTGCTGGGGCTTGCCTGCCCGGCGGCGGCGGGCGTTCAACATGCGTTCGCCGTTTTCGGAACACCCAAATACGCCGCCGGCTTCGAGCATTTCGAGTATGTCAATCCCGATGCCCCGAAGGGCGGCGACCTGCGGCTCTTTCAACTTGGCTCGTTCGACACCCTCAACCCCTTCGCCGCGACGGGATCCCTGCCGTCGGCCCGGGGAGCCGGCCCTCACCCGATCGATCTCGTCGGCCTGACCTTCGATCGGTTGCTGGTCCGCTCGGCCGACGAACCGGCCACCGGCTACGGCTTACTTGCCGAAAGTCTGGAAACGGCCGCGGACGGCCGCTGGGTCGTCTTCAACCTGCGACCGCAGGCGCGGTTCCATAACGGCAGCGCGATAACCGCCGACGACGTGCTGTTTTCCTTCGAGACATGGAAAACATACGGTCCGGCCGTGGTGCAGGCTCCATTGCAGGACGTTGTCCGGGTGGAAAAGCTGGCCGACCGCAAGGTCCGTTTCGTCTTCTCGCCGCACGCCGACAAGGCGATGCCCCTGATCGTCGGCGACCTTCCCATTCTTTCAAAAGCATTCTGGCAAGGACGCGATATCACCGCCCCGCTGTCGCAGGCGCCGCTGGGCAGCGGTCCCTATGCGATTTCTTTGACCGAAATCGGGAAACAGGTGGCTTTGACGCGCGTCGCCGACTACTGGGCCAAGGATTTGCCGGCCGCCAAGGGCCTGTTCAATTTCGAGCATATCCGCACCACGTTCTTCCCCGATGCGGCCGCCGCCTTCGCCGCCTTCAAAGCCGGCGCCTATGACATCCGTTACGAATATGAATCGAAAAGGTGGGCGACCGCCTATGGCTTCCCCGCCGTGGCGCAGGGGCAGATCATTCGCCAATCCCTGGCGACCCACCGGATCGAGCCGATGCGCGGCTTCGTCTTCAATTTGCGCCGCCCTCTCTGGCAGGATGCGCGAGTGCGCCGGGCACTTACCCTGGCCTTCGATTTCGAGGGACTGAACAAGGCTCTTTTCTTCGGCCAGTATACGCGGTCGGCAAGTTATTTCGCCAATTCCGACTGGGCTGCCGCCGGACCGCCGTCACCGGCCGAGCAGGCCCTTCTCGAACCGTTCCGCGGCCAACTTGCCGATGCAGCCTTGTCGGGCGCTTATCCGCTGCCCGTCAATGACACGCCGGAGGAACGGCGCCGGAATCTGCGCGAAGCGGTGGACCTGCTCGATGACGCCGGCCTCTCCCTTAAGAAGGGACGCAGAATAGACCCCCGAACGGGACAACCGGTCGCCTTCGAGATTCTGGTCGATAATCCGAGCTGGCGGCCGATTTGCCACCCCTTCATCGAGACATTGCGAATCCTGGGAATCAAGGCGACTTTGAAAGCGGTCGACCGGGCGGACTATGCTAAACGGCTGGAACATTACGATTTCGATCTGATATCCGCCCATTGGCCGCCGATCGCCTGGCTCGGAACCGATTTCTCAAGCTTCTGGTCGTCGCAGGCCGCCGATCAGCCGGGCGGGCTCAATTGGCCGGGGATAAAAAATCCAGCTGTTGACGCCATCATCGAGCAGCTGGCGACGGCCAGCGACCGTCAGGCGGTCATCGACCGCGCCCGGGCCCTCGATCGGCTTCTTCTCTGGGGCGACTACGTCATTCCGCAATGGCACATGGCCGTCGACCATCTGGCCTTCTGGAACCGCTTCGTCCTGCCCGTGGTAACACCCGAGAGCGGACCGCAGCTGATGGCCTGGTGGATCGACTCCACCAAACCTTCGCTTCTTCCGCCGGCGACCGCCAACAGAAAGAAGCACCGGTGACGGCGAAATCGGCAAAGAGCCTGTTGATAGATTACCGCATCAACAGGCTCTGAGCCCGAGCGGCGTTTGAGCCCGCCGAAGCGGAGCGCAGGCGTCATATGGAACTTGGTGCCTGGAGCGATCATTTCGCGACAGGCCCAAAGTGATGAGGATCTATGATCGGTGTGTTTGACTCGGGCTTTGGTGGTCTGACCGTTTTGCGGGCGTTGGTCGACGCCTTGCCGGACCGCCAGTTCGTCTATCTCGGCGACCATCGGGCCGCCACTTATGGCAATCGCAGCCGTGATGAAATCTACGATCTTGCGCGGCATGCCATGGAAGAGCTGTTCGGTCTGGACTGCCGGCTCATCGTTGTCGCCTGCAATACGGTTGCCGCGACCTCCCTTCGCCGCCTGCAGCGGGAATGGTTGCCGGCCTGCCATCCGGACCGACGGATTTTGGGCGTTCTGGTCCCGATGGTCGAGGCCATCACCGGTGTGCCCTGGATGGCGGACCTTCCCACGCGGCCGATCGCCGGGCGGAAGCAGACGATTGCCGTTTTCGCCACTCGCCAGACAGTCCTCAGCAACGCCTTCCCTGTCGAAATCGGCAAGCGGGCGCCCGAGGTGACGGTGGTGCAACAGGCCTGTCCGAAATTGGCCAGCCTGATCGAAGCCGGCGCCGCGCCGGCTGACATGGCGGTTCTGGTGCGCCGCTATGTTGAGGCCATGATGGATCAGCTGCAGGGACACGCCCCCGACGTGGTGATGCTGGGCTGCACCCACTATCCTCTGGTCGCCGACTTGTTTTCCGCCGCCCTTCCTCGAGGAATCGAGATTCTCTCGCAGCCGACCCTGGTTGCCCGCAGCCTGACGGCCTATCTGGCTCACCACCCGGAGTTCGATGACTGCGGGGACGTTCGTCCGCCGCTTTTCTTCACGAGCGGTGAGCCGGATATCGTAAGCCGCCTCGGCAGCCAATTCTTCGGCCGCCCCGTTATCTTTCGGACCATCGGGCAGACCCGGACACCGGCCATTCGTGAAAGCATCGCCATTTAGCGCTGTTGACATTCAGATGGCACAGGTCCGCCGGCATCAATCATTGGATTGCAGAGTTTTATTAAAACAATATTTTACGTAACCCCATAAATGATGTTCTTTATTTCATAAAATTCAATCTATTCATATCCATTATGATCTGTTTTTTGGCACTTATATCAGTCTTAGGTTATATAATTTTTGTCTAATACATTACGCCCATCCAAGAACGCTCTGTTTTCCTTATGATTTAAGCACTTTTCGTGCTCTTCCATAAATATTGCGTAAAATTGTCCGTATATGGGATTGTGCTTTCACCATTGCGCACATCAATGCCATATCCATATAATATAAAGATCGAGAAAGATAAGAACGATAGAAGAAAACACAAAAAATAACCGTCCAAGAGCGGGTGCTATGTTCTGTCTATTAACTCTGATGGAGCGAGGCCGCCATGAACACTACATTCAACATATCCCTGTCCCCCGAAGGAAGCGCCGCGGCCGCGGACTCTGTTCTGTCTGATGAGATACTTCGTATCAAGTCGATTGGCCTGTCGCTCTCTGCCTTGGAATGGTGGACGATCGAAGACTTTGCCAATCATGTCGCCGATGCGGTGGACGCGCGCCCTTACCGCTGGTTCGACTACAGCATTCCGGCCGCGCTGCAATACGCGACCATCGAGCGCCTGCGTAAGCCCTACCAGGCCAAGCTCGCCTATATCGACAGCGCGCCCGGTGACGATGGCGGCACGGCTATCATTTGCCTGGGCGGCACCGTTAACAGCGCCCGGCGCTTCGATTTCCTGGCCGCCGACCTGTCGGCCGCGCACCGGGTCATCTCCGTCGACTGGCCGGGCCGTGGCCGTTCCGGCTGGCTCGCCCAGCAATCGCATTACACACCGGCGCTCCTGGCGTTCGCCGTCGAATCGCTGATCGATGGGCTGGGACTGCGACGGGTCACCATCGTCGGCTCCAGCCTGGGTGGGCTGATCGGCATGGACATCGCCGCCCGCAGCCCCTCGCTGGTCAACCGCATGATCCTGAACGATATCGGCCCGGAAATACCGGGCGGACATCGTCAGCGCCGCGCCGAGGCGGTCAGCCGCTATCACCTTTTTCAGACGCCGTCCGACCTGTTCCGCCGGGCCGGAGCAGCCCAGAAACATGACGGCCCCTTAAGCGACGCCGTCCGTCTGCACAACATCATGGGCCAGACCAAGCGCTGCGAAGCCGGCGGCGGACGGGAATACCGCCATGACCCGAGAACGACCCAGGCCTATGCCGAACAGGTGACGAAAGACGTCAATCAGTGGAACGATTTCCATGCGCTGCGATGCCCGATTCTCCTGCTGCATGGCGAGGACTCGGAAGTGACGCCGCCGGAACTGGTCCGCCGCATGCAGATGGTCAAGAGCGACAGCCTGACCGTCGTTCATGTCCCGCTCACCGGGCACACCCCGGCTCTGGCCGATCACGCCACCACTACGGTGATCGGATCCTGGCTGGCCGGCGCCTCCCTGCCGGCGGAATCGACCCTGCCGCTATGTCCGGCCCCCACGCGGCTTCTGTTCGTCGACGCCTCTCCAGAGGCCCAGGTCCAACCCCGGACGACCACGACGGCCGCCATTCTGACCTGGCAGCAAACCTCCGTCTCGCGCCCGCTCACAGCCATGCGCAAAACCGGGATCATGGACGCGGGCGTCGATGTCGTCGGCTGGCGGCAGTCATGACGGTTCCGCTTGCCGACCCAGGGGCCGCCCGGCCCCCTGTTCCCGGCTTCCTCTTCGTCCGGCACGGCGAAAGTACCGACAATGCCGGGAAGATCCGGTCCGGCGGCGACGCCGATCCCCTGCTGACCGAGACCGGGATGCGCCAGGCCCGTGAGGTCGCCCGGCGGTTGGAGCAGGGTCTTCCGGGACGGATCGGCGGCTTGGCGTTGATCGCCTCGCCACTTTGCCGCACGCGGGAGACGGCGCGGATCATCGCCGTCGAATTGGGACTGGATCCCGAAGGGACCGAAGTCTGGGAGGATTTCCGCGAACGACGACTGGGCGAATGGAACGGCCTGCCCGTCGATGAGGCGTCGCAGCGGCTGATCCGGTCGGGCGCCACCCCACCCGGCGGCGAAACCGTCGAGGTTTTCCGCGCCCGCGTCATGAAGGCGGCCCGCCGGGCGGCACTGCTGGCCCGCGAGGATCGGCATCCCCTGGTCGTCTCCAGCCGGGGGGTCGGCTGGATCCTGGGCTGGCCGGACATGCCCAACGCCACCGTCTTCACCTGGCAGCCCCCGCCTTAACCCGGACTTCTCAAGCGCTCCGCATGTCATCAAGGAAGGAACGGATCAGCCGGCGCATCTCCTCGGATTCCTTGGTCAGTTCGGAGGAAGCCGCCATCACGTCGCGCGAGCCGTTACCGGCGATGTGGGCCGCCTCGTTGACTCCCTTGATGTTCTGGCTGACGATTCCGGTCCCATTGGCGGCTTCTTCGACGTTACGGGCGATTTCCCGGGTGGCGGCTCCCTGCTCCTCGACGGACGAGGCGATATTGCCCGAGATCTGATTGATGTTCTGGATGGTGGAAGTAATGGCCGTGATCGCCTGCACCGCCTCACTGGTGGCCTGCTGGACCGCCGAGATCTGCTGGCTGATGTCCTCGGTCGCCCGGGTCGTCTGGTTGGCCAGGCTCTTCACCTCGTTGGCCACCACGGCGAAGCCCTTGCCGGCATCACCGGCCCGGGCCGCCTCGATGGTGGCGTTGAGCGCCAGAAGATTGGTCTGGCTCGCGATGTCGTTGATCAGGTTCACCACTTCCCCGATGCGCCGCGCCGCCGTCTCCAGACCGCCGACGATCTCGCCGGTACGGTCGGCCTGCCCGACCGCTTTCTGACTGACCTGGGCCGCCTGGGCGACCTGACGGGTGATCTCTTGAATCGACGCGCTCAGTTCCTCGGCCGCCGAGGAAACGGTCTGCACATTTTCCGAGGCCTGCGAGGCGGCCGACGTGGCTGACGCGGCCTGCTGGCTGGTCTGTTCGGCCGCCGTCGACATGGAGTGCGCCGTCGATTGCATGGCTTCGGCGGCCGACGCCACCTTGTCGATGACCGAGCCGGCGCGGGAATCGAAACCCTGGGCGAGGTCGGCGATCCGCAGCACCCGTCGCTCCTTCTCGGCCTGCTCGGCCTCGCGCTGACGCGCCACCTCGTTGGCCTGGATGATGCCGTCCTTGAAGACCTGGACGGCACGGGCCATCAGACCGATTTCGTCCTTCTTCTCGACATAGGGCACCACGATCGACGTATCCCCCTTCGATAGTCCGGCCATCGCGCCGCCGATCTTATCCAGCGGCACGGCGATGCTGCGGGCGATGGTGAAGGACACGAACAGGCTGATGATCAGAAGCACCAGACTGACACCACCGAACTCGTAGACCTTGTACCAGAAGGCCTCGTCCACGTCGTCGGCGTAGATACCCGCTCCGAAGGCGATTCGCCAGGCATCGACGCCCACGCCATAGGAAACCTTCTGGCGCATTTTCGTCATCTTGCCGGCATTATCGTAGCCGTAGGTGTAGAACCCGCCCCCCTTCTGAGCCATCTCGATCAGACGCTTCACATAGAAGACACCGTCGGGGCTCTTGGCATCCAGCCGGGACTGGCCGATCAGATCGGTCCTTGTCGAGACCATCTTCAGGATGCCGTCATAGTCATAGGCGTAAAAATAGTTGTCCCCCTCGAACCGCATGGCACCAACGGCCGCGAAGGTCTGCTTCATAGCCTCGTCCTGGGAAAGCTCGCCACGGTCCGCCCTGGCCTTGTAATATTCGGCGATGCTCTTGGCCGAGAGGACCAGCTCGCGGACCTTTTCACGCCGCTCCTGCATCAAGTTTTCCCGGAAGTCGAGAAGTGTGTAAACGACCGAGACGATAAGCATGATCAGCAGAGCGACAACAAGTGCGGCGATTTTTCTGACGGTAGACGATTGTCTGACACGCATCTCTCCACCTCCTTGGACTGGGGCTGGAACCGTGACGGCACGATCGGGCTATCGCGCAGAATGTCGGGATCAGAGCGCGTTTGCGGCCAATCTGGGTTTAAATGCCAATGATCAACCCCTCAAGACACAACCAGCCTCAGTGCATATGACGGTTTTATATAGCAATGACTTTAGAGATACTTGTCATATGACAAAAGTAAAAGACAAGTAAACTGAACTGGTGTGAAATATAAAATGAATCAATCGATAAGACATCAAAAAATCGACATTCTTATTTATCATTTTTTTGATCATTGATTTTGCCAGACGCGACCCCCGCCCTCTTCAAGGGCACGTTTTTGTGCCCTCGTGGAAGATCAGAGAACTTGACACCTTCGCCGCCGCTTCCGGCGATTTCATGGTGCGTTTCGCTGGGGCGCCACGCCGGCCGCGGCCAAGCCGCGCGAATGCATGCGCCGGGCCGAGGGTCAAATAAACGAGCTGGAGCGTGATGCCGATTTATGGCGTCACGCTCCAGAACGTCGTCCAACTACGTCAGGCGTTGGGACCATTGCCTCTTCGCAACGATCAATGCCAGGAAATTTCCGGTACCTCGAACAGGGCGACGGGACCAACGGACAGCCGACGGTTTTGGATGGTCATGGGAATGGTCAGCGCCTGGGTGCCGTCGGGACCCGGCTTCATCAGCAAACCGAGCACCAGCTTGACCATCGCCGCATCCTGGGCCCGTACGGAACCGGCGCGGGTCAGGACGTCAACGGCCTCGAACAAGCCACGCACTGTGCAGTTGCTGGCCAAGATCGGCTGCATCCGACCATCGAGGGCCAGTGTCCCTTTGCCGGTCAAAGCAAGCGGCGGCCAATCGAGGGTCAGAGCATCGATCTCGACGGTTCCACCGTCGTCGCGCCATGCCGTCAGGGCGTCGAGCGGCCGTCCCCTTGCCATGTCACCCATGAGGCGAGCCTCAAGATGCGCTGACGACAACGTCGGCCCGAAGGGCAAGCGTGGATCTTCAGGGAACCGAACGGACTCCATCGACGTCACCACACCCCAGCTTGCATCGGCATGGGTTACCGGACCGGCGGCTAGGCGGCGCACAGTGACAGCCAGGTGGTCGGCGTGCAGCTGGTTAACCGCCAGGCCACCGATGTCCACGGCGACTTGCGAGACACCGTTCAGTCCGATGGAGAGTTCTCCGCTCAAGCGATCCACCGTAAGAGCGACGGGCGCCGCCCCGGCAATCGACAGCTGATGGCGGCCTGGCGCGTCAAGATGCGATTGTCCGACGGCAAACGGCGAAATTGTCGCTGTCAGCTGCGGCCCTTGCCAACGGTTTCCCAAGGGATCGGCAATCGATGGTTCCTCGAAGGTCATTTCCATCCGCAATGGAAAGCCCCGCACGGTTACGGCACCCGTTGCGACAACCCAGCCGGCCGCCTGCCTTTCGGCAATCCAGCGATCGAGCTCGGACTGAAGCCGCGCCGCCAGCTGATGCCACCAGACGTCGTAACCGGCGGCCAGCAGAAGCAGCAACAGCGTTCCGGCAAGGATCTTGCGGCCAACCGACCAAGACGGGAAAAAGGCGGGTAACCGGCGCATGCGCCCCCCTATCTGGGAAAAAGTCCTTCCTTTAAGCGCGACACACTTGCCAAATGCAAATGAGAAATGCTTTTCCTTGAAAGGTTCGAGGAGGGCAATTCATGACGATCGTGGACAGCGGGTATGGGCGCGATGACGAGTTCTGGGTATTCGCCTATGGCTCGCTGATCTGGAACCCCGGGTTTGACTACCTGGAGTCCGCCATTGCCGTTCTTCGCGGTTGGCACCGGGCGATGTGCATCCTGTCGACCCATTACCGCGGCTGCATCGAATGCCCCGGCCTGGTGCTCGGGCTCGATCATGGAGGATCCTGCCGTGGATTGGCTTATCGTATCGCCCCGTCGCAGGCGGCCGATGTCCAGCGATACCTCGATGACCGGGAAATGATCACCGGCGTCTACCATCCCCGTTTTATTCCGGTGGCTTTGGCCGATGGGCGGCGCGTTCCCGCCTACGTCTATGTCGCCCGGCGCGAACATCCTCAATACGCCGGACCACTGACCTCGGATCAGGCGGCGCGATTGATCTGCCAGGGCAAAGGATGTACCGGATCGAGCCGAGACTATCTGGCCAATACCGTCGCCCAGCTGGACGCCTTGGGCCTTCCCGACAAATCGCTGCGCCATCTGCTGCGTCTCGTCGACCGGGCATGACCGGGCCGACGACGGCCAGGACACCAAGACAAATAAATATCAGAATAAGAATTTCTATCAGAGGTTGTTGATTCAGAGGATGTCACCAATCCGGTAGATAGAAAAAACGTGAAAGGGTATAGTGCGTCCGGAGATTAAATCCCCTTTCCTACTATTTCTACCTCCGAGCCTGAGCCGCGCGAACTCGATCACGAGGACCGGGGTCCTGTAATTTGCAAAGACGCCACGCAACTCTAGCATCACAGGCCGGACATCAATAAAGTGTCAAAAATGGAGCCTGGTACTTCTCAACATTTCAATGGCCACGGACCCGGCGTCGTATTGCTTGACGAAGGGCACCGCGTCCTGCTGTGGAACGATTGGATGGTTCGCGCCACCGGTATCGACCCCCAAACAGCTTTAGGCAGCCCAATCGGCGCGTTGTTGGGCCAGGCCATGGATATCAAATTGGACGAAGCGATCGACGAGGCCATCGCCTGCGGACGCTCCTCCACTTTGACCGCGCGTCTGGATCTCGGCGGCCTGTCGGCTGAACAATCGAAGCTGATCAGCGTACAATCGGTGATTTCAGGGGCTTCCTCGATTGACAACGTCCGGCGGCATTGTCTGATCTATGTCGGGATGGCCGAGGATACCATCGACCGACAGGACGCGTCGGCGGCTCCGTCTCTTATCGGGACTCTCGCCGAAGTGGCACAGGCGGCGGAGCTCTATAGCTCGGAGAAGGATCTCCGCGCGCAAAATGAATGGCTGAGCACACTGATCGACGCCTTGCCGGACTTGATTTGCTTCAAGGACGGCAACAACCGCTTCCTGGTCGCCAATAGTTCCTTCATAGAGTTCTTTCGGCTGGGCAAGGTCGACTATGTCAACCACGACAGTCGGGAATTGGGACGCCTGTCGTCCTTCTACAACCAGTTCGTCGAGACATGGACCCGCAGCGACGAGGAGGCGTGGGCCGCCGCGCGCTCGATTTCTTTCGAACTGACAATTTCGTTGCGGGACGGCGGCGAAAAGATCTTCGACATCGCCAAATTGCCACTGTTCAATCAGGACGGCAACCGGCGCGGTTTGGTGGTGATCGCCCGCGACGTCACCGAGCGGAAAATGGCCGCGGCCCGCATCCATCATCTCGCTCATCACGATAGCCTGACCGGGTTGCCCAATCGCGTCCTGTTCCAGGACCGCATGCGCGACGCCCTGGCACAGGCGCGACGCCGCGGCGGCATGATGGCGCTGCTGCTGCTCGATCTCGACAAATTCAAGGAAGTGAACGACACGCTCGGCCATCACGTCGGCGATCTTTTGCTGCGCGCCGTTGCCAAAAGACTGGGCCGATGCGTGCGGGAAACCGATACGGTCGCCCGCTTGGGCGGCGACGAATTCGCCGTCCTTTTGACCAACCTCGCGGATGCCGACGGCGCCAGCACGGTTGCCGAGACGATCATTCGCAGTGTCGCCGAACCCTACGGCCTGGACGACAACGAGGTGGTTTGCGGCATCAGCGTGGGAATCACCATTTTCCCCGACGACAGCCAGGACGCCCAGTCTCTGCTCAAGAATGCCGATCTGGCGTTGTACCGTTCGAAGAACGATGGGCGAGGCCGCTATCATTTCTATGTCGCCGAGATGGACAACGAGGTCCAAAGTCGAAAAGCGATCGAGCGGGATCTGCGCCATGCCCTGGTCTCCGATCAGCTCGCCTTGTACTACCAGCCATTGATCGACATTCAGTCAGGCAGGACTATCGGAGCGGAGGCACTGATCCGCTGGTTTCATCCCCAGCGCGGATCGATCCCCCCCAGTCTTTTCATCCCGGTCGCCGAACGGAGCGAATTGATTTTTCGTTTGGGCCGCTGGGTTCTGCAGCGGGCGTGCTCGCAGGTTCGCGAATGGAATGAGGCGGGACTTCCCCAGCTCCAGGTTTCCGTCAATCTGTCGCCGGCCCAATTCCGGCATCCCGATCTTCTGGAAACCATCCACACCATCGTCGAACAGACCGGCATCGATCCCCGGCAGTTGCAGTTAGAGATCACCGAAACCATCGCGATGACGAATTTCGAATATTCAGTCGAAGTGCTGCGAGAGCTGCGGAAGAAGGGGCACACGATCGCCATCGACGATTTCGGCACGGGCTATTCGTCGCTCAGCTATCTTCGCCATTTCCCGGTGGACAAGCTGAAGATCGACCGCAGTTTCGTCGTTGACCTCGACTTGCACCCGGGAAATGACGCCATTGTCCGCGCCATCGTCAACTTGGGCCATGGCATCGGCGCCAAGGTAAATGTGGAAGGTGTCGAAACGCAGGAGCAGTTGACCTTCATGCGAGGCCTGGACTGCGACGAATGTCAGGGATTCTTCTTCAGCCGTCCGCTTCCGGCCGCCGATTATGTCGGACTGCTGGCGGCGACCAAACCCTGGGATTTGACAGGTGTTCCGCTGGCAGCCGCATCGCGCCGCCTGCGCGGCTAGAGCGCGATGACTTTATTGAGATAGAGCCGGATGATTCCGAACTACTCCACCCCACCCCAACCCCTCCCCATCAAGGGGAGGGGCTTAGAAGCGACGGCTCCCTCCCCCTTGTGGGGAGGGCTGGGGTGGGGGAATTGATGGCCGGAAGGGCGTCTGCCCTTCCGGCTCTTCTTTGTCAGGCGGCGTTCGCCATGGCGGCGATATCGCTTTCGACGTCGCCGATCGGCATCACATTGAATTTGTCGACCAGAACCTGAAGGATCGCCGGTGTGATGAACGCCGGAAGACGTGGTCCGATGCGAATATTGCGGATACCAAGGTGCAGCAGCGCCAGGAGAACGGTCACCGCCTTTTGTTCGAACCAGGAGAGAACCAGCGACAGCGGAAGATCGTTGACGCCGACACCGAACGCCTCGGCCAAAGCGCCGGCCACCTTGATGGCCGAATAGGCGTCGTTGCACTGTCCCATGTCCAACAACCTGGGCAAGTCGCCGATGCTTCCCTCGACATTGCCGAGGACCCGGAACTTCCCGCACCCCAGCGTCAACACCGCCCAATCGTTGGGCAACTTGGCGGCCAGCCGGGAATAGTAGTCACGCCCGCTGGTCGCCGCGTCGCAGCCGCCGATCAGCACGAAATGTTTCAGAGCGCCGCTCTTGACCGCGGCAACGACCTGGTCGGCAACGCCGAGAACCGCGTTATGTCCAAATCCCACCAAGTGTCGGCGATCTTCCGAGGCATCGGTGAAACCCGGTGCGGCCAATGCGGCGGCGATCACCGCGTCGAAACGATGATTGGCGATATGCGGGATGTTGCTTGAGGCGACCACGCCGCTGGTGAACAACCGGCCGGCATAGCTCTCGCGCGGCGGCATCAGGCAATTGGTGGTCATCAAAATCGCCCCGGGAAAGACCGCGAAGTCTTTCATCTGGTCTTGCCAGGCGCCGCCGAAATGCCCGACCAGATGTTTATGCTTGTTGAGTTCCGGATAACCGTGCGCCGGAAGCA
The DNA here is from genome assembly GCA_031291415.1 of Telmatospirillum sp. Lineage (GTDB taxonomy): Bacteria > Pseudomonadota > Alphaproteobacteria > Rhodospirillales > Magnetospirillaceae > Telmatospirillum. The sequence continues at coordinate 24,072 of JARLJB010000284.1, read as the reverse complement.
TTTCGCCATGGGTGTAAACATTGATGCCAAGCCCGGCCGTTTGTTCAAGAAGCTGGGCAAGATCGCCGAGGTCGTGACCGGAAACCATAATTGCCTTGCCGGGTTTATGGCCCATCAACACGGACGTCGGGACCGGATGCCCCATTGCTCCGGTATTGGCTCCGTCCAGCAACGCCAACACCTCAAGCGATGCTTCGCCGCAGCGAAGGTTAAGCGCCAACAGGTCGGCCATCTCCGTCACCGGCCTGGCAAGCGCTTCCAATGCCTCATGCAGGAAATCCGTCACCTTGTCCGAGGTGCGCCCAAGGACCCGCGCATGGTGGGCATAGGCCGCCATTCCCTTGATGCCATAGGTCAGTAATTCCTGAAGGCCGACGACATCGGCACCTAACGCCCGGTTGCGGACGGCAATGCCGATCTCGGCGGCGGCCAGCAGCATGTCCTGACGGCTGGCATGCCCCTCACCGAGGGCCGGACCGAAGAGCTCGCCGCTCCGGCCGGCCAGGGCGACAAACCGACGGACGGCGGCCAAAGCCTCGGCGCCTTCATGAATCAGCGTCTCCATCCGGTCGGCGTCGAAGTTGACGTTGGTCACGGTGGTGAACAACGCTTCCTCGACGAATTGATCGAAAGGTGCCCGCGCCTCGGCCGACACCGATGCCCGCCTTAAGGCAATTGCCACGCCCATGGCCTGGCGCAGCAACAGATCCTGCAGAGCCGCCACATCCTCGGTCTTGCCGCAAGTACCCCGATCGACGCAACCGGTGCCACGCGCGGTCTGCTCGCATTGATAGCAAAACATCTTTGAATCCCTGTCCTGACCACAATGCCACTATGGGTAAGACAGACGGCTGATGGCGTCTTTGACGATGGTCAATTGCCTCACCGGCCCAGGATCAGTGAATGTTAGAGAACATACTATTGATTGAATTTTTCGAACAAACAACATCCATTAAAGGTTCTCGCCGCATCCAGTTTGCAATCAGCATACGAATAATCATTACCTTATCTGCAAGATGATAAATTGTTTTTGTATGGGAATTTTTACTTATAGACAACGTTGTTGGAACGGGCATCCACCATAACAGTCTTTGTTTTTTCGTGAAAAATTAACTTTGTCTTGATACAATAACTAGAAAATGACAGAGGACACTCATTCCAACTGGCTTTTTGTTGGTCTGTGGACAAACCCTCGTCAATAATCGGAGGAGGAACCATGCGTCGAAGAGAACTTCTTCTTGCCAGCGTGGCCATGGCTGTCGTTGCGGCGACGGGTCGCGCCGCCGTCGCCGCCCCGCAAACGGTCCTGCGGATGGGGTTCACGAACTCCCGCGCCGCCCAGATGGGAGCTGGCGCCGTCGAATTCGCCCGACAGGCGGAACTGGCCACGAACGGGCGCATCCGCATCGAACTCTACCCCAACGGTGAGGCCGGCGGCGAACTCGAAATGGTGCAGGACATTGCGTTGGGCGCCCTTGACATGGCCTTCCCATCAAGCTCGGTGATCAATGGCATCGAGCCCAGTATCGGCATTTTCGATATTCCTTTCCTGTTCCGCGATGTCGCTCATGCGCGGGCCGTTCTCGACAGCGACATCGGCAAGCAGTCGCTCCTCCAATTGGAGAGCCACGGAATCATCGGCCTGGCCTGGGGCGAAAACGGTCTTCGGCATGTCACAACGGCCAACACGGCAGTCCGCAAACCGGGAGACTTGTCGGGCATCAAGATCAGAGTCCCGCAATCGGAAGTCATGGTCGCCGGCTTCAAGGCCTTCGGCGCCGACGCTCAGGCTTTGGCCTTTCCCGACCTTTACCCGGCTCTCGCCTCCGGAAGCTTCCAGGCCGAGGAGAACCCGATCGGCGTCATTTTGTCGGGAAATTTCGATCGCGTGCAGCGCTATCTCAACCTCACCGGTCACGTCTACTCGCCGGGCCTTATTCTCATCGGCAAGCATGTCTTCGAACGACTGTCGCCCGAGGATCAGTCGGCGCTCGGGCAGGCGGCCGTTCTCGGGGCGAAGGCCTCTCGCGATGCCGCCGACCGTTCGGAAAAAGCCGGCATCGATGAACTGCGCAACCGCGGCATGACGGTCGTCAGCGATGTCGACCGCGTGGCTTTCGCCGACGCCATGGCCAAGGTGGCTGGCGACTTCGAGAAACGCTTCGGCAAGGACCACATCGACGCTATCCGCGCCTTCGGACAATAAGGAGACGGACATGTCCATCGGATCGACATTCGCCGCCATCAGCTTGCGCGGCAGAATCATCGGCGGCTTCACGATGGTGGTCCTGCTGATGATTGTCACGGCCATCATCTCTTCCACCAGTACCCGGCAAATTCGCGACAATGTGAACAGCCTGGAAACCGCGTCGGCGGCATCCGACGCGGTGATCGATTTCTCGACCGGCGTGCTCGACATCCGGCGTCTGGTCACGGCCTATCTACGGACCATGACGGCATCGGACCTGTTGGCGGCGCGCACCGGTTTCGAGACGACGAAGAAGAGAACCGAGAAACTGGCCGAGGTCATGGGCCCCCGCGCCCAGACTCTGCAAGCCGGCTTCACCGCCTACCGCACCGATTTCGACGCCCTGGTCGACAATGTGAAACAACGCCAGGCAGCCCTCTCGGCGCTGACCGCAAACGCCACCCGGATGACCAATATCACGGTGACATTGGCCAGTGACCTGACGACCGCCGCCGACCCCGCCGCCCCGGCGGCGCTGCGCCTCAATCAGAATGTTCAGGCACTGACCGTCGCCGCCTTCCATTTTGCGACGACACAGTCGTCAGGCGACTTCGATATCATCGACATGGAAAAGGGCCGCATCGGCCGCGAATTCGCGGTCGTCAAAGCCGCCGTCCCCAATGGCGGCGGCCACGCGGCATTGTTGAACGCGCTGCCTCAGCAGATCGAAAAGCTGCTGGCGGCGACCGACAGCCTGTTGTCGTCAAGCGCGGCGGTGGAAAGCGATTTCGCCAAAGTCGTCGCTTCGGGCACCAAGCTCGGCAAGGATGCCGAGAATTTGAGAAATGAATATGCAAAGTCCCGCACAGACGGCATCACCGGCACGCTGACGGCAGCCGACCATGTCCTCACGTCGGGAATTTCCATGGCCGTCGGGGCGACGCTGCTCGCCATCATTCTTTCGACCTTGGTCAGCTACAGCATCACCACCCTGATCGTCGGAATCACCAGGGTTATGTCGGGTCTGGCGGCGGGTGACCTGTCGCTGGCCATTCCCGATACCGGCCGACGCGATCAGATCGGCGACATGGCCCGGGCCGTCGAGGTGTTCAAAGCCAATGCCGTGCGGATCAAGAGCGTCGAAGCCGAACGGACGCAGGCGGCGGCCAAAGCCGAACAGGACCGCAAAGCGGCGCTCAGTGAGATGGCCGTCCAGCTGGAGGAAAGCATCAAGAGCATTATCGATGCGGTCTCCGACTCGGCGCTGTCAATGCGTGAAACCGCCACCAGCCTGTCTGGCGCGGCAGACCGCACGACATCGCGTTCGACCGCCGTCGCCGCGGCGTCGGAAGAGGCATCGGTCAATGTCCAGACAGTCGCCTCGGCCGCCGAGGAACTGGCCGCGTCGATCCGCGAAATCGGCCGGCAGGCCCAGGATTCCGCCTCGATCGCGGCCCGGGCAGCAGCGCAGGCAGCCGAAACCAACGCGACGATCGAGGGGCTGTCACGGGCGGCCGACCGAATCGGCGAGGTGGTGGCGCTGATCAACGGCATCGCCTCGCAGACCAACCTGCTGGCCTTGAATGCCACCATCGAAGCCTCCCGCGCCGGCGATGCCGGCAAGGGCTTCGCGGTTGTCGCCTCCGAGGTCAAGAGTCTGGCCGGTCAAACGGCCCATGCCACCGATGAAATCGCCTCGCAGATCGCCTCCATCCAATCCGAAACGAAAGGAGCGGTCGCGGCAATCAAGGGAATCGAGGCGGTGATCTCGGAGATCAACACGATTGCCTCGTCAACCGCGTCGGCTGTCGATCAGCAAAGCGGCGCGACGGCGGAAATCGCCCGCAACGTTCAACAGGCAGCCTCGGGAACGGCGGACGTTTCCAGCAATATCACGGGAGTTATAGAGGCAGCTGCGGAAACGGGAGAGCATGCCTCGGAAGTCTCCAACACCTCCGACACGCTGTCCCGACAGGCCGACAGCCTGGAAAAGGCCATCCAGTCCTTCCTCGACGGCATCAGGGCGGCGTGACGGACGAAGCCGGGGTTGTTGCCACCTCCGCCTTGGCATCGCCTGTCATTTGAACATGGACCGGGGGGGCCTTGCCGTCCCGGTCCTCGCCGAAATAGAGCGTGGTGGTCGGATAGGGAATGCAGATATCCAAGGCGTCGAAGCGATTCTTCAGCCGGCGATTGAATTCCCGACCGACCATCCATTGCTTTCCCGGCAAGGTCTTGAGGCGCCCGCTCACAATGACGGCCGAATCAGTGAACTTGTCGAGCCCGAAGACCTCCATCGGCTCGATGATATTGAAGCCGATGTCGCCGTCCTGCCGCATTTCCTCTCCCAATTGCCGGATCACGGATATCACCTGATCGATATCCTCGCGGTAGGAAACGCCGATCTCGAAGACGTGATAGCCGAAATCCCGGCTCAGGTTGATGACGGTCGCGACATTGCTGAAGGGCACGGTGTGAACCTGCCCGGTGGCGTCGCGAAGCCTTAGCGTGCGGATCGTCATGCCCTCGACCGAGCCGGTATGATCGCCGATCTTCACCACCTCGCCGACGGCAATGGTGTTCTCGAACAGGATGAAGGCACCGGTGATCACGTCTTGCACCAGTTTCTGCGATCCGAAGCCGATCGCCACGCCGACCACCCCGGCACCGGCCAGCAACGGCGCGATATTGACCCCCAGTTCGCTGAGGACGATGAGGGTGACGACAACGATCAGCACAACCATCACCACATTGCGCAGCAAAGGCAGCAAGGTCCGCGCCCGGGCACCCCGCTCGATGGCGTTGCCCTCCGCGTCGGTGCGGACCAGGTAGCGTTCGATCGAGGCGTTGACCAGTTCCCAAAGGATCAGAGCCCCAATCAGCACCGCGACGATCGACACGACGCTGGAAATCAGTTGTCGTCCGAGATCCGACGTCAGCCAGGCCAGGGTGTTGGCGCCCCAGGCCTGGGCAAGTGCCAGCAACGTGATGATGACCACCACGACCCGGACCATATTGTGCATGATCGCCAGATAGCGGTTGGCCCGCAACTCGAGCTCAGGAAACTGTTGCTTCAGGTCCTCGGCGATCGAAAAGGCCCGCTCGACCAGCCGCGCCAGAAAACCGGCCAGAACATTGGCGATGACCAGGATGAACAACGTCAGCAGCGAAGCCCGAACGATAAAATCGAACCCGCCCTTGACCTGCAGCGCCCAGATGACGAAGGACGCGATGATATAGAGACTGGCCAGGATATGCCAGACATCGGCCAAACGGTCGCGCAGCCCCTGGATCGAGCGGGACAAGCCGGAATTGGCCCCCCGGCTGCGAATCCAGGCGCCAACCGCCTGCCGGTTCTGCAGCACCAGAATGACCAGCAGCGTCGCCAGCACCAGTCCCAGGACTTTCAGTGAGAAGCCATATCCGCTTTTTGGAAGTCCCAGCAGCTTCAAGGCCTGGACCAGGAAATAGCCCCAGACGCCGGTCAGCGTCAGCCGCCGCGCCCAGATGAAGAGATAGGTCGCCGTTTCGTCCCCGAGCGGCAGCAGACGGATAGTGGCGCTTCCCGGCATGAGGACGGCCTGGATCAGCACCAGCAGGAAACGGGACAGGACATAGGCCGTGTTGACCGTCAAGGTCGCCTGCTGGGCGTCGCCGGTTTGTGTCAGCAAAGGCACTGATCGCAAGGCGAAGACCGCCAGGATGAACACGGCGATCGGCAACAGCCCGAGCAACCAGCGCCCGCCGACCAGCGGCAGCCGCAGCCATCGATTGGCCGTCTGCCGATGTTCCAGCCAGCGCCGGGGCGAGCGCAACGCGAATTTCGCCAGGTATTCGGCGACCAGCCCGCCGCCCATGATCGCCGCCATCTTGCTCAGGATGTCGGCCCACAGGCCTCGAAGGCGCGCATCGCTGAACTGGCGCACCAGCCAGTCGCCCATGCGGCCGACGTCGGTTACCACCGTCGCCGCCGCCAGGATATCGTCGCTGACCTCCTGGACTTTTTCCGAAATCATGCCGAGCAGGCTTGGTTCTTCGTTGTCCTGGCCGGCCTTGTCGGCGGCGACCAGCAATTTGAGATCGGCGACCAGCTTCTGCCTGGCCACCGGATCCTCGATGGCGGCCACCAGATGATCGATCTCGGCTTTGTTCGCCGACGTCGCATTTCCGTTGGCGGCCTGATCCGCCGCCATGGCGTCGCCGGCCGGCAGGAAACTTACCCCCGCCAGAACGGACAGGGCAAAAATGACGGCACACAGCCGACGGGTCACTTGTATGCAAGGACTGGGCATGGCAAACCGATTACTCTTTGAAGACATTTGTTTCGGGTCCTGTCCCTCTTAAAAGGGATCGCCCGTTCTTTGCAAGGAACAAAGACTCATGCCTGTCACCATCTACCACAACCCCAGATGCGGCAAGTCGCGCGACACATTGAAGCTGATCGAGGCGAAAGGCATCCATCCCGACGTCATCGAATATCTGAAGACGCCCCCCTCGGCCGCCGAGCTCAAGCAAATCCTCTCGTGGCTCGGCGTTCCGGCCAAGGACATCCTGCGAGGCAAGGAAGCCGCCGAGAACGGGATCGATCCCGGCTTGCCGGAAGATCGGCTCATCGCAGAGATGATCGCCCATCCGATCGTCATCGAACGGCCGATCGTCGTGTCGAACGGGCAGGCCCGCGTCGGCCGCCCCCCCGAAAAGGTCCTGGAAATCCTCTGACGCCCCTCCCTTCGATTGACAGCGACGCAGTCCGCGACTAACACCTAACTCCATGTGCGCGACTGTCATCCGCTCCACCATCACCGAGGCCATGTCATGCCTTTCAAATCCAAACATCTGCTCTCGTTGACCACTCTGGCGATCACCGCAGTGCTCCTTGCCGCGCCCGCAGCGAAGGCCAACGATATCGGCGATGTCGCCCGCCGCGTCAGTCTTCCCGCTCCAGTCGTCGAGACCGTCTTGAAGAACATCGATTCCTATTTCGATTCGGACGACGCGCCCAGCAACCGGATGATCAACGGCGCCCTGAAGGAACTCGCCTTGAAGGCCGTGAAGTCGCACATGGGACGCCTCGACGAGGAGACGCCGGGCAAAGCCACCGAAACGTCGTCGGACGACAAGAACGCCTCTTACAAGGTGAGCCTGCGGACCACGCGGCATGAATCGACGGAAACCGCCGAATGCGTCGACGCCACGGCCAAGGTGTTCAGTACCGAAGGCGTCCCGGTGATCCGCGATGGCGTCTTCACCTTCGACATGGTGCATCCGCGCGCCACATCCTATTCCTGGAAGATGACCTTCTGTCGCATGCCGATCAACGGCGGCAGCGACTTCACCGACTGGCAGTTGAAATAGCGGAATTTCCGCAAAGAGCCCCCCACCCCAACCCTCCCCACAAGGGGGAGGGAGCCTGAAGTTTTTTACCTCTCCGCTTGATGGGGAGCGGCAATTTTGCTCCCCTCCCCTCGATGGGGAGGGGTTGGGGGTGGGGTGAAGGACGGGCGTCTCTGCCCGTCACGCCGCGGAAGCGGCGTTGAGGGACGCCAGCACGCGCGCGCTGCTGGTCACCTGGCAATATCCGCCATCGAGATTGGATAAGCTCAGAGCATGCACCTCGGCGGCGCTCCACAGCCGTCCCGCCCCGTCCAACCGGGCGAAGGTGAAACAGGCGTCCTCCGGCAGCAGGATGGAAAAGCCGAGATCGGCTCCATGGCGGACGGTCGCCTCCACCGAATTGTTGGTGATCACTCCGACGATCACCAGGCTGCCGATCGCCGCGCGGCGCAGCTGAACTTCAAGATCGGTCCCGACGAAAGCGCTGTGGCCGTGCTTGGCGACCACCGGCTCGCCAGCCAAAGGCATGGCCTCGGGCTTGAAGGCATTCCCCGGCTGCCCCGGCCGGTAGGTCGAAACCGGCGACGTCGAGTCGTGACACACGTGAAAGATCGGCCATCCGGCCCGACGCCAGGCCGCCAGCAGCCGGACAACCGCCTGCTCGGCATCGGGATTGTTGCGCGGTCCGACCTTCGCCCAGACGGGATCATCGATCGCCTTCTGCAGATCGATAAGGATCAGAGCCGTCCGATCGGACAGGCATTCAAGCGGCTTGTCGTCGAGATCGTTGTTCATTCCGGTTCCTCCTCGTCGCCCGGACCGCCCAGTTCCAGTAAGGTTTCGGCGGGACCGGCCGGCAGTTCGGTGACCGACCGCAATTTACGGTCTATCGCCCGTTTGCGGACGGAGATGTGGGTCAGGCTATCTGACGCCTCGGTAAGCTTCTTCTGAACTTTGTCGAGAACGTCGCCATATTTTCCGAACTCGGTCTTCACGGCACCCAGGATCTCCCAGACGGCACTCGACTGCTTCTGGATCGCCAGGGTCTTGAAGCCCATCTGCAGGCTGTTGAGCAAGGCCCCGAGCGTCGTCGGGCCGCAGACGCTGACACGGTACTCCTGCTGCAATTGCTCCATCAAGCCAGGTCGGCGCAGGACCTCGGCATAGAGCCCTTCGGTCGGCAGAAACAGCATGGCGAAATCGGTCGTGCGCGGCGGGTTGATATATTTGGTCCGGATATCCTTGGCAAAACTCTTGACCCGCAGTTCAAGCGCCTTGGCCGCCACTTCGATGCCGTCGGCGTCGGCCCGCTCGGCCGCCTCCAGCAAACGCTGGTAGTCTTCCTGGGGAAATTTGGCGTCGATCGGCAACAGGACCTCGTCGCCGCCATTGCCCTTGCCGGGCAGCCGGATAACGAAATCGACCCGCTCGGCCGATCCCTCCCGGCAGATGCCGTTGGCGGCGAACTGCTCGGGCGTCAGCACCTGTTCCAGCAGATTGCCGAGTTGGACCTCGCCCCAGGTCCCTCGGGTCTTCACATTGGTCAGCACCTTCTTGAGATCGCCGACGCCATTGGCCAGACTTTGCATCTCGCCCAGTCCCTTGTGCACCTGCTCCAGGCGCTCGGAGACCAGCTTGAACGACTCGCCCAACCGCTTTTCCAAGGTCCCCTGCAGCTTTTCGTCGACCGTGTGGCGCATCAGCTCCAGCTTGGCGGCGTTGTCCTCCTGCAGTTTGAGCAGGCGTTGTTCGAGCGTGCTGCGCAAGGCTTCCTGACGAAGCTCATTGGCCTTGGTCAACTCGCCGATCTGCCGGGCAACCGCCTCCAAACGCTGCTCGACGGTCTGGGTCAGACGCGCCATCTGCCCGCCGAACCCTTCCAGCGTATTCTTCTGAAGATCCGAAAGCCCCTTGAGGGTGGCCGCCACCTCTTCGCGCAGCCCCTTGGCCGCCTGCCCGGATTCCTCGCGGTTATTGGCCAATTCGTCGCGCAACCGCCGCTCAAGACGTTCGATGCTGTCGAGCAGCCGCAGGGTGCGGTCGTCGCTTTGGCGCAGCAACGGCAGGGCAACGCACAGCAACACCAGGGCGATCAATCCGAGGTTTGCATAAAGGACCCATTCCATCGTCTGGAAACTCAGGGCGTTGTTTCGGAAAAGGCCGGCACCAGCGGATTATCGGTCAGGACCTCGTCACGGGCGGTCGCTGGATTGATTTCCGTCCGCTCGAAAGGCAGCCCCAGCGGGCGCAGGGAAATGCCGACCCGGCGGACGAAAGGCGAGGTGTAACGGCCGACCAGAATCATCTCGTTCTCCCTTTGATCTCATCGCTTGGTTTACGCGTTCGCCTTCGGGGCGTCAATCGACGGCTGACACCGGCAAACGGGGCAAATCAAAGGTTCGCCGGTATTGCTGGGCAACAACAACCAAAGTCGTCATTGCCGGGCTTGCCCCGGCAATCCATGGCCGCACCGGCCAGACGGTGTCCTTTGAAACGGGCACGGGGATGCTCGTGTCAAGCACGAGCATGACGATATTGGGGTGATCGATCGGAATGTCGTTGTCTGGGGAAAGCCGGCGTCGCGTTCGATAACATCGATTGCATGTCACGCGATTTCGTTCGATCACTAAGGAACCGCGCAAGAGTAACCGCACCTCTTTCATCATTCCCGCGAAGGCGGGAATCCATACCGTCGGCTGGATTCCCGCTGATCCAAGGGATTGACGGGATGATTCATTTATTTCTGCGGAACGCCCAAAGAAACAAAGTTGTGGTCGAAATGACTCTGGACAAATACATCACGCATTATTGGGCAAAGACCCGGTCGCTTCTGCTGGCGGGATTTCCCTGGCACCCCGTCGCCTATCATTGCCTGGACGTCGCGGCGGCGATGGACGGCCTGTTGCGGATCCGGCCGCAGTGGTTGCACGATCTGGCGAAATCCACCGGATTGCCGGTCGAGGAAACGCGCAAGCGGTTGCTGCTTGTCGCGGCCCTGCATGATCTCGGAAAATTCGCCGAGAATTTTCAATGGAAGGTCCCGGAGCTGGCCCTGCAATTCGGCCATGCGGCCAGGGACAGCGACGCCGGTCACGGGACCGTCGGCAGGACGTTCTGGCAAAGGCATGAGGCCGAACAGGGGCTGTCCCATCTGACCGACTGGATGTTCGCCGGCTTCTCCCATCACGGGGTTCCGGTCGACGTTCTCCGCAATCTGACCAACCCCATGTCGAGCGGCGCCGAAACCGACGCGCTTCTTTTCACGCGGGACATCCTTGCGTTTTTCGGCCTCCCGACGCCCGACAAACCGGCGAAACGGAAATACGAACTTTGGCGCGTCGCCGGTCTCGTCATCCTCGCCGATTGGATCGGCTCCAACCAGGAAAGGTTCCCCTGTACGGCCCCGACGCTGGGACTGGCGGACTATTGGAACCAGGCCGTGGACAGGGCCACAGCGGCGATCGCCGTGACCGATCTTGCCGAAGCGCCGGTCGCGGCGACGCTCGGTCTCGCCGACATTCTCGACGACAAGCCCCGGCCGACGCCTTTGCAGGCATGGGCGGAAGACCAAGCCCCTGATGCCGGCCCGCACCTTTATCTGATCGAGGATCTGACCGGCGCCGGCAAGACCGAGGCCGCCCTGATCCTTTGCCACCGGTTGATGCGGGCCGGCGCCGCCGAAGGGCTTTACTGGGCGCTGCCCAGCATGGCCACCGCCAACGGATTGTATGGCCGGCTCGAGATCATCTACAAAAAGCTGTTCGCGCCGACCGGTCCGGAGCCGTCGCTGGTCCTCGCCCACAGCGCGCGCGACCTGAACGAGGCCTTTCAACTGAGCATCCGGGGACAGGTCGGCGCCGTCCACGGTGCCGGCGATCAGGACGTCAGCGCCGAGGCCGCCTGCGCCGCCTTCATCGCCGAGGACCGCAAGAAGACCTTCCTCGCCCAGGTGGGCGTCGGAACCCTCGATCAGGCGCTGCTCGGCGTCTTGCCGGTTCGCCACCAATCCCTGCGGCTGGCCGCCCTGTCGCGGCGCGTGCTGGTCATCGATGAGGCGCACGCCTACGACGACTACATGACCAAGGGCCTGGAGAGATTGCTGGCCTTCCAAAAGGCGCTCGGCGGATCGGCCGTCATCTTGTCGGCAACCCTGACGCAGGAGCAACGGCGGCGGTTCACCACGGCCTTCGGCGCCGATCGGGACGCCTTGCACGAAACGGCCTTTCCTCTCGCCACGCATGTCGGTCCGAACGAAACGACGGAGAAATATCTTCCATCGTCGCGCGGCACCCGGCGGGACTTACCCTTCCGGCGCTTCGACAGCCCGGATGCGGTGGTCGAGGCCCTGCTTGCCGAGGCGAGGAAGGGGGCTTGCGCGGTCTATATCCGCAATTCGGTCAAGGAGGCGATGGCGACCTACGACGCCCTCGCGGCACGATGGGACAAGGTCGATCTTTTCCATGCCCGCTTCTGCCTGGGCGATCGGATCGACCGGGAGAACGACATTCTCGCCCGCTTCGGCAAGGGCAGCCGGCCCGAGCAGCGACGGGGCCGCATCCTGGTGGCGACGCAGGTGGTCGAACAGTCTCTCGATCTCGACTTCGACGTCATGGCGACCGACCTTTGCCCGATGGATCTGCTGATCCAGCGGGCCGGACGCCTGCAACGGCACCGCCATCGCCCGCCGCGACCGGACCCGGTGCTCTGGGTTGTCAGCCAGGCAGCCGAGTGGGAGGTGGCGGCCGACTGGTACGGCGCCCTGTTCCCCAGCGGCCAATATGTCTATCCCGATGCCGGACAGCTCTGGCGCACGCTTAGCGTCTTGCAAACGGCCGGCGGCCTGCCGCTGAAAAGCGGTTCCCCGCGCGATCTGATCGAGCCGGTCTTCGGCCCCGATTCCCTGGAAACCCCGGGACCGCTGGACGAGATCAGTCGGCGGGCCGAGGCGAAACGCACCTCCGACACCGGCATGGCTTATTTGAACTTCCTGAAGCCCGGCGATTTCACCACGCCGACGGACGCCTGGTCGACCGATGTCCGCACGCCGACGCGACTGGGCGACCCCACGCTCGCCCTGCGCCTGGCGACATGGACGAACGGCATCCTCCGGCCGTGGCGCGACGACGGCCCGAAGTCATGGCGGCTGTCGGAAATCACCATCCGCTGCGCCCTTTTCGATGCCGCCCTGCCCCCCGACGACGACGCCGACCGGGCCATCCAGGCGCTGAGCAAGGATTGGGCGACGGCAGGCGATCCGCCGCCGGTTCTCGCCCTCCTGCCGACCGATCGGGACGATGTCTGGCAGGGACGATGGATGGCAAGGAACGGCCATCCGCTTGCCGTCCAATATTCCCGCCGGAACGGCTTGCGGATCGACTGAAACCGACCGACGATAGGGCGTCTTTTTCACGCCGCCTGACCCCAAAGAACAAAACGAATACGCCGGTGGATTTTTTGACGTCGTGAATATCGCGTAGAATCAGCATGTTACGACCATGACTGTTCCCCGCCCACGCGGGGATGAACCGGAGACTTTTGCGACGATCCAGCGATAGTCCTGCTGTTCCCCGCCCACGCGGGGATGAACCGGCCCTCCGCAAGATTATTCAGAGCGCCGGCGGCTGTTCCCCGCCCACGCGGGGATCGCCCCACGACGATCCGGCACGATGATTGCCTCAAATATTTGAACAGGTTTCTGCCTGACTGTTCAACCCAGCACCGTCATGCTCGTGCTTGACACGAGCATCCACTCGCCCGTTTCAAATGATGCCGTTGGCCCATGCCGCGGTGGATTGCCGGATCAGGTCCGGCAATGACGATCTCTGGTTGCGACCACCACGTAAAAATCGAACATGGGGATTGCCGGCGAACACGAACAGTCCCAGCCATTTCCCGCCGACGCGGGGATGAACCGGGTCGGCACCTGGGGAAAAATCACGGTTCGGCCAGTTTCTCGCCCATGAGCGTGTGACGGCAATGAACCACGCAGATGCGTCGCAAGCGGAAGCGCGCATTTTGCTGCCAGAAAGCGACGACCACTTGTTCCTGCTCTTGAACGCTTGTGGTTTGGTCAAGCCTATGCCACGATTTCGGCGTAGCTTCCCGCCGACGCGGGGATGAACCGATTGGAAAGCACGCTAACGGCGACTTGCACAGAAGTCTCCCCGCCCGCGCGGGGTTCATTAGAGGTTCGCTTTTTTTGGTCTTCCAAATTTCAGAAGATTGGAAAGCAGTGCTAACGGCATATTGACAAATTCTTCGATTCGGCTCAAAAAAAAGATCGACAGAGTGCCAGCCCTGTCGATCTGCAATTCCACACTTCCACCCGGTTTCTGACTGAAAGGAGGGAAGTCTCATGGTTCGGCAAGCCAGCGCCAGAAGAGTTCCGGCCGTCTTGCGGGATGCGCTTATAAATTCGCATCCCGCAAGATTCGGACAAAACCTTAAGTTTTTCAACAGAAAAACCTGTTTTTGACTGGGGAATCGAGACCGTCCATGGCATTCAATCTTCTCACGGCGCCATGGCTTGAGGTCAGGCGGGCGTCGGGGGTTCGTCATAGCGTGCGTCCCTGCGACATCACCGACCGGTTCGACGACGATCCGATTCTGGCCCTTGATTTTCCCCGGCCGGACTGGAATGGCGCCCTCACCGAATTTCTGATCGGCCTGTGCGCCCTGGCGATGGCGCCGGAAGACGCCGACGACTGGGCGGAACGGTTCGCGGCGCCGCCGACCCCCGACGTTCTTGCAAAGGCGTTGGCGTCCTTCGTCGGCGCCTTCGATTTCGATGGCGACGGTTCCCGCGCCTTCCAGGATTTCGACCCCTTGGCGCATCTGGAGGTGAAGCCGCTGAACGGCCTGCTGATCGACGCGCCGGGCGAAAACGCCCTGCGCAACAACAGCGACCTTTTCATCAAGCGCGGCGGGGCGGCCGCCCTTTGCCTGCCCTACGCGGCGGCGGCGCTGATCACCTTGCAGACCTATGCCCCCGCCGGCGGCGCCGGGCACCGCACCTCGCTGCGCGGCGGCGGCCCGCTCACCACGCTGATGGCGCCACGGCGGGCGGCGGCGAAAGCCGCCACCCTTTGGGACCGCGTCTGGACCAACGTCCCCGACCAGGACGAGGACGCCCGAAGGGTCAAGCCGGACGCCGCCTTCCCCTGGCTGGCCGCCACCCGCACCTCGGCCAAGGGAGAGATGATCACCACCCAGGCCGGCAGCCATCCGGCGCTGGCCTTCTTCGCCTGCCCGCGACGGATCCGGCTGGTTTTCGCCGACGACGTCGCCTGTGGCCTCGGTGGCGCGACCGGCCCCGGCGCCATCGGCTTGCGGACGCAAAATTATGGCGCCAATTACCTCCTCTGGCGCCATCCGCTGTCGCCCTATTACCGTCAGGACGAAAAATCCGACCCCTTGCCCCGGCATCCCGGGTCCGGCCAAGCCAATTACGGCGACTGGCTGGCCTGGTGGGGCTTCAACGGGTTCCCGGCGATCCCCGTCAGCCTGTGGGGAAACCGCCGATCAAAGATCGCATCGCTGATCGACACCACCGACGGCATCGACGTCTTCGGCTTCGACATGGACAATATGAAGGCCCGCCAATGGCTCGCCGCCAGCGTTCCCTGGATTCCGACGCGGGCCGACGCCGGCCCGGCTCTTCAGGATGCCGTGACCCGGACCATCGCGGCGGCGGACGCCGCCGCCAGGGCCGTCGCCCTCGCCGCGAAGATCGCCCTCTATGGCGAGCGCCGGGAAACCGGCTATCAGCTTCCGAAAAACCGCAAGCTCGACGCCATCCGGGAACCCGGTGACCGGCTGTGGCGTGAGACCGAGGCGGATTTCCGCCGCCATCTCGGCGCCTTGCGCGACTGTCTCAAGGACGGCGAGGCCGACACCCAGGATCTCGCCGCGACATGGCTTTTGCTGTTGCGCTCCCACGCCCTCGACATCTTCGATGAAACCGTCGATCTCGACGGCCTGACCGACAAGGATCCGCGCCGGCTTTTGTGGGCGCGCGACCGGTTGATCTTCGAATTTTCCAGGCATGCGAAAGCCGGCGTCCGCAAGGCGCTCGGCTTGGCCGTGGCCGCCACCGTCCAACAAAGGAAGGCTCCCTGATGGACAAAGAGCAACGCGAGGCTCTCAAGTCCCTGTTCTTCGCCTGGTGGGCCGCGCTGCATGACCCGCAAAATGACGGCAGGCACGCCGACCGGGCCGAACTGGCCCGCCTGCGCCGCCTGGATCTGGTGACGGCCGGCGGACAGGCCCCGGCGCCCGATATCGCCGCCGCCTTCGCCATCGAATCGTTTCGCGATCTTTGGCAAAAGACGCGGGATGCCCTGGGCGGCATCGATGCCGATCAGGAGGACAGCCTGGTCATCGTCGCCGCCACCCTGGCGCGAATCCGCCGGAACGACCGCGCCCATCGCGCCACCGCCACCGCCCTGGGCGGCGTGACCGACGCCGAGCGTGTCCTGAAGGAGGGCCGCTTCCTGCGCCTGATGCGCGTCGAAACGGCGGCCGACCTGTTCGACCAGGCCCGACGCCTGACGGCGATCCTGCGAGAGACGGCGCCGGTCGGCGACCTCGGCCTGTCGCTGTTTTTGTGGCGGCGGGACCCCGGCATCCGCCGCGCCTGGGCGAAAGCCTATTACTACATGGACCGCGCCACTGCCCAACCCGCCACCGCCCAACCCGCCACCACCATGCCTGACGTCATCGAAGCCGGAGTCTGACGAATCATGTCGCATTTCATCCAACTGCATCTTTTGACCCCCTACGCGGCCTCCAACCTCAATCGCGATGACACCGGCCGGCCCAAGACGATGCATTTCGGCGGGGCGGAACGGTTGCGGATTTCCTCGCAAAGCCTGAAACGGGCCTTCCGCCAATCGGACGTCTTCGCCGGGCGTCTGCCCGGCGCCTTGGGCAAGCGGTCGATCGATTTCATGGGGACCCTGATCAAGACGCTGGTCGCCAAGGGGCTGGCGGAAACCGACGCCATTGCCCGCGCCGAGGCGGTCATCGCGCATGACAGCCTCGGCAAAGCGAAAAAGGGACAGGCCAAGACCGAACAGTTGGTGCATCTGGGACCCGATGAAATGGCGACCATCGCCGCCCTGGCCGATCGGCTGGCCGTCACCGATACGCTGGACGACAAGGGCATGCTGGTTCTGAAAGACAAGCCGCGGGCGGCCGACATCGCCATGTTCGGCCGGATGCTGGCCGACAATTCCGGCTTCAACGTCGATGCCGCGGTGCAGGTCGCGCACGCCTTCACCACCCACCGCGCCACCGTCGAGGACGATTTCTACACGGCCGTCGACGACATCAAGAACGCCGACACCGAGGCGGATCGCGGCGCCGGTTTCCTGGGCGTGCAGGAATATGGCGCCGGCCTGTTCTACCTTTATATCTGCATCAACGCCGATCTGCTGCTCGACAACCTGGCGGGCGACAAGGCCCTGGCGCGGGACGCGCTGGCCGCCCTGATCACCGCGGCGACGACGGTCAGTCCGTCGGGCAAGCAGAACGCCTTCGCCAGTCGCGCCAAGGCCTGCTACGTGCTTGAGGAATTGGGCGAGGAAACGCCCCGCTCGCTGGCCTCGGCCTTCCAGAACCCGGTCGGCGCGACGGGCGAGACCGATTATTTCGCGGCCTCCATCGGCCGCCTGGACAAGCTTCGCGAGGGGTTCCGCCGAGCCTATGGCGAACACTTCGCCGCGCATGTCCTGCGCATCGACGACGGTCAAAGCGAAACGCTGGCCGACCTCGTCGCGGCGGCGCAAGCCGTCTATGGGGCGTAAGGCAAGATGACCGCACGCGATTTTCTCGTCTTTCGCCTGGCCGGGCCGATGACGGCCTTCGGCGATATCGCCGTCGGGGAACGGCGCAGCCTGTGGGACGCCCCCTCCAAATCCGGCGTGCTCGGCCTGATCGGCGCCTGCCTGGGCCTCACCCGCGATGACGCGGCGGCCCACGTCGAGCTGGATCGGCAGTTGGGATTTGCGGTGCGCGTCGACCGGGCCGGACGCCCGTTGCGCGATTACCATACCGCCATGGCGCCGACCGAGGCGGCCCGCAGCCGGCGGCAAAGGCAGGGGCGGCCCCTGTCCACCCGCAAGGACGATCTCGAGTGTGACGACCTCAACACCGTGTTGTCGGAACGGCTGTACCGGGTCGAGGCGGCGGTGACCGTCGCCCTGTGGCAAAGGCCGAACCACCACCGCGACCTCGACGGCCTCAGGACGGCCCTGATCCGTCCGACCTTCGTCCCCTATCTCGGACGCAAGGCATGTCCGCTGGGAGCCCCGCCGCAGCCGAAGATCATCATGGCGCCCTCGCTCCTGGCGGCGTTCACCCGCTATGACGCCGAGCTCGCCGAGAGCGACCTGCTGTTTCGCAAGACCGTGCGGCCGATGCTCCGCCCGCCGGCGGCGTTCGGCGACAGCCCGGTGTGGTTCGAGTGGGATGCTGGTTTGGCGGCGGAAGAGGAGATGGCCGAACCGGTCAGGCTGCGCCGCGACAGCGTCCGCAACCGGAGGCTTTGGCAGTTCGCCGACCGTCAGGAAGGTCGCCTGATCTGGCAGCCATCGGTGGTCGGCCTGTCGGAGGAAGGCGTTCCATGAGCTACCTGACATTGGCCGAACTGCGCCGCGATACGCCGCAAGCCCGCGACCAGGCCCGGCAAGCGGCGATCTCGGCGCACCGGGATGCCGGACATCGGCTGATCTGGTCGCTGTTCAACGACGATCCCGGCGCCAAGCGGGATTTCCTTTATCGCACCACGGCCGACAACCGTTTCCTGATCGTCTCGGCCCGTCCGCCGCGCGCCGCCGAAGCCGTCTGGCGCCTGAAGACCAAGGCCTATGCCCCGGACCTGACGGCCGGCCAGCGTCTCGGCTTTTCCTTGCGGGCCAATCCCAGCGTCGCCCTCTCGCAGCCGGACCGCCGGCGCAGCAAGCGGCTGGACATTTTTCAGTATCACAAGCTTGCCTCGCCCGGCCCGATCGATCCGCAAACGCGCGAAGACATCGCGCTGGAGTGGCTTGCCGGGAAACTCGCGCCTCTGGGCGCCACCGTCGATCGGACGCTCTCGCAGCTCGCCGGTCACACGCAACTGCGGCTTGACGGCAAGAAGGCATTGCTGACGGCCATCGACATCGAGGGGGTGCTGACCGTCACCGCGCCCGGCTCCTTCGTCCCGGCGCTTACCGAGGGAATCGGCCACGGCAAGGCCTTCGGCCTGGGATTGATCCTGTTGCGCCCCCTGGGACCACCGGCGCGATCGCCATGACCTCCGCCGATTACATTCCCTTGCGCCCGATTCCGCTCAAGGACCGGTCGGCCATTGTCTTCCTCGAATATGGCCAACTTGATGTCCTTGACGGAGCCTTTGTGCTGATCGACCAAACCGGCATCCGGGTACAGATTCCGGTCGGTGGATTGGCCTGTCTCATGTTGGAACCGGGGACACGGATTTCGCACGCCGCCGTCGTCTTGTGCGCACAGGTCGGCTGTCTGCTGGTCTGGGTCGGCGAAGGCGGCGTCCGGCTCTATTCGGCCGGCCAGCCGGGTGGCGCCAGAGCCGAAAAGCTTCTTTTCCAGGCGCGGAACGCCTTGGACGAGGAAGCGCGGCTCAATGTCGTGCGGAATATGTTCCGCCGTCGTTTCGGCGAAGACCCGCCGTCGCGACGGAGCGTCGACCAGCTTCGCGGCATGGAGGGCATCCGTGTCCGCGAGATTTACAAGCAGCTCGCCCTCCGCCATGGGGTCGACTGGCACGCCCGGCATTACGACCCGGCGAGTTGGGACAGCGCCGACATCCCCAACCGATGCCTGTCTTCCGCGACCGCCTGCCTTTACGGTTTGAGCGAAGCAGCCATCCTGGCGGCCGGTTACGCTCCCGCCATCGGCTTTCTGCATCGCGGCAAGCCGCAAAGCTTCGTCTACGACATCGCCGACCTCTACAAGTTCGAAACCGTCGTCCCCATCGCTTTCGCCACCGCGGCCCGGATCGCCAAGGGACAGGGAACCGACGGCTCGCCCGAGCGCCAGGTGCGCATCGCCTGCCGCGACAGTTTCCGGAAGTTCGGTCTTCTCGAAAAAATCATCCCCGACATCGAGGAAACGTTGCTGGCCGGCGGCCTTGCCCCGCCCGACGAAGCGGAAGACGCGCCGGAAGCCGCCGACCCGGCGATTCCCAGAACGGAGGCTTCCGGCGATGATGGTCATCGTGGTTGAAAACGCTCCGCCCCGGTTAAGAGGACGGCTGGCCCTGTGGCTTGCCGAGATCAGGCCCGGTGTCTATGTCGGGGTCTACACCCGCAAGACCCGTGAACGGATCTGGTCGGAGGTCTGTCAGATGATCGGCCCCGGCAATGCGGTCATCGCCTGGAGCGCCCCGACGGACTCGGGCTTCGCCTTCGACGCCATCGGCGAGAATCGCCGGGAGCCCATCGATCTCGACGGCCTGACGCTGGTCCGGTTTCGTCCCATTGAGAGCATCGACAGCCAGTCCGCTACAGACCCGATAAAAGTCGGAAAGAACAAAGCATAAACGCCGGTAGATTTTTTGATATTGCGAATATCGTTTAGAATCAGCATGTTGTAGACATGAGTGTTCCCCGCCCACGCGGGGATGAACCGGCGAATTGAGCCCCGGTACCTATAGCCAGTTCGTGTTCCCCGCCCACGCGGGGATGAACCGCCGCTATCCCGCCGGTCGCAGGCCCGGTCTATGTGTTCCCCGCCCACGCGGGGATGAACCGTGACAGATGCAGCGTTCTTTTCGGGGATGATGGTGTTCCCCGCCCACGCGGGGATGAACCGTCCTTTCGGGACATGAAAAAACCGCCTCGGAAGTGTTCCCCGCCCACGCGGGGATGAACCGGATGTCCTTTGTAGTCATTAGTGACGATGGCAGTGTTCCCCGCCCACGCGGGGATGAACCGCCGCTTACAGCAGCCTTGTCGCCCTTGCGATTGTGTTCCCCGCCCACGCGGGGATGAACCGCGCCGGCAACCGTAACCGTCCTCGGTGTCGAGGTGTTCCCCGCCCACGCGGGGATGAACCGTCGTCAGCAACGTCCTTTCGATATTCGGACTGGTGTTCCCCGCCCACGCGGGGATGAACCGACACAGTGTCTGCTCCGCCTTGGTTGATCGGGGTGTTCCCCGCCCACGCGGGGATGAACCGGACAACGTTTTGCAGAGGCGCAAGGGCATTCAGTGTTCCCCGCCCACGCGGGGATGAACCGTGCCTCAATCATCGGCCATGGCCCGGCCATTTGTGTTCCCCGCCCACTCGGGGATGAACCGATTTAGGATGGTTTCGGCGATGTTGCTGGCGGGTGTTCCCCGCCCACGCGGGGATGAACCGTACCCCATCCAGAACAACAATATGTTGCTTCCGTGTTCCCCGCCCACGCGGGGATGAACCGGTGACACCAGCCGAGGTTACAGGCGACCCCTTGTGTTCCCCGCCCACGCGGGGATGAACCGGCCGGACTGGTCTATCCGTTTGCGCTCAATGAGTGTTCCCCGCCCACGCGGGGATGAACCTACCTGCGCCGCATGGATTCCCGCTTGCGCGGGAATGACGGGATAGGGCGGAAAAAACATGCGAATCGTTGAACGCCCAGGCGGGGAATGACCGCCGAAACGCCCTCGGGGCTCGCCTCCGGGGCGTCAATCTCCCCCCAGGATCTTGAGGAGTCGGAAGCAACCTGCTAAGCCCTGCCGATGAATTATCGTCACGCCTACCATGCGGGAAATTTTGCCGACGTGGTCAAGCATGTCGCCTTGACCCTCGTGCTCCAACATCTTCGCAAGAAGACCACGCCCTTTTGCGTCGTCGACACCCACGCCGGGGTCGGCCGTTACGATCTGGCCGGGATCGAAGCCGGCAAGACCGGAGAATATCAGGACGGCGTCGCGCGACTGCTCGGCCGGCCCGGCCTGCCGGCGGCGCTCGACGACTATCTGGCCGCCGTGCGGGCGGTCAATCCCGACTGGCCGCAGCTGCGTTTCTATCCCGGATCGCCGCGCATCGCCCGTTTCCTGCTGCGCCCCGACGACCGTCTGGCCGCTGTCGAACTGCATCCTGAGGATGTTCGGGCGTTGCGGCGGGAATTCCACGGCGATCCGCAGGTCGGCGTCCATGACGGCGACGCCTACACCGCCTTGAAGGCGCTGCTGCCGCCCCACGAACGGCGCGGCCTGGTGCTGATCGACCCACCCTTCGAGGTGACGGACGAATTCCAGCGCATCGCGCGCGGCCTGGCGCAAGGTCTGAAGCGGTGGCCGACCGGCATCTACGGCGTCTGGTACCCGATCAAGTCGCCCGAGCCGATCAAGCGGTTCCTAGGCGAAATCGCCACCTTCGGCCGTCCCTGCTTCACCGCCGAACTCTTCCGCCAACCGCCCGACGATCCACTGGTCCTCAACGGCTGCGGCCTGTTGCTGCTGAACCCGCCATGGCACCTGGACGAGGAACTGAAGGCCCTGTTGCCGGTGCTGGCCGATTGCCTGGGCGCCACCGGCCCCAGCGGCGTCCGCTGGCTGGTCGAACCGAGCTGACTTTAGCGAGGCGACGGAAACAGAGACTTTCCGGCTTCGGCGTTCCGCAGAAAGAGCTGGTATTTTGCGTCTATCCTGACGGATTTGGATGGTATCCGAATTCCATCTTGGTCGAACGATTTGGAAATTATTTGTCCGCAGATTATCGCAGATTAGAAGAAAGCCCATATTCCGCCCTTATCTAGCGGTAAAAATCTGACGGATGAGTCCCTAAACCAGGAGTGGGGCGGGCGTCCGAGGTTGTGAAAAATTAGTGGCATCCGCGCCGGTGTCGGGCCGAAGTCGAATGCAAGGATTTTCGCCGCTTTGCGGCGAACACCGGCACAGAGGCCGGTGCCACTTTCGATTTAATTCACAACCTTGGATGCCCGCCCCACTCGTATGAGGGTTTTGTTGTCAAGGTCCAAAGTCGCAATCGGTAGGGTGACATTATGTCCGGGCGGTTGATCGATCGCGACTGTCTGATTCCAATCCAAGGCGGTCCCCCTTCGCTTGAGCCAACCGTGGCCCGCAAACTCGTATCCGGTGGAGCGTCGGAATGCTCCGAACCATGAAGCCTTATTCGTCGAAGGGCAGTTGGGGGACCAAGGAGGCGGGACCATTCTCAAGAACGGCATCTTGCAGCCAGAGTGGGGCACGGCACCCCGCCCACCTTGGTTGGTTTCAGGCGCCAGCATCGAATGCTTCCCGCCTGGTCCTCATGTCTTTCCTTCCTCGCTCACGTCGTCTCGGTTATGCAGCGGTCAGGCGGACGCCCTCGGGCACCACGCCGGTATCGACATAGCGCCACAGCGCCACGAGCAGTTTGCGCGCCAGCGCCACCGCCATGACATTGCGGAGCCGACCTTTGGCGTTGCCGGTCCGCTCGACGAACCATTTGCTCAAGGTGCTTTCGGGCTGATGACGAGGCCACCGCCACGCCAGTTGCTGCAGGATACCGCGCACCCGCGGCCGGCCGGCCTTGCTGATGCCCTGATCGCGGTCCGTTCCGCCACTTTGGAACGGTGTGCCGGTGATGCCGACAAATCCGGCAAGCGCCCGGCGATCTTTGAACGGCCGGCAGAACACCTCGCGCACCAGGACGGTGGCTGTTTCAATGCCGAGACCGCAGATCTGGACCAGCAGCTGAATCATCTTCTCTATGCGATCCGGATTGGGCTCCGTCACCACCTGGTCGCGCGCCGCCTCGATGGCAGCAATCTGCTCGGTGAGCAAGCGATGCAGCGCCATCAACCGCCGCAGCTCGTCCAGCATCTTCGGCGGCACCGCCTCGCCGGCGAAGGTGCGCAGCGTCTCCAGCTTCTCGGCCGCCTTCTTGAGCCGCGGCCGGAAGTCGACGATGCCATGCAGGCAAAGAAGGTTCCCGATCCGGTTCTCAATGGCCAACCGATCCTTCACCAAATCGTCCCGTGACCGCCCCGGCAGGCGCCCGTCCTCCTCCGCCAAGCTCGGAACCCGCACCATCGTGCAGGCTCGCGGTTCTCCCCGCAGCCAGCGCAGAAACGCGCCCAGCAGCATGTCAAGGTCCAGCTTGTCGGTTTTTGCCCGTCGGCCCTTGCGTTCGACCGCAACGCTCGACGGTTGCATGATGTGCACTTCGATGCCAAGGCCGGTCAGGTACCGCGCCAGCCAGAAGCCGTCTCGCCCGGCCTCGTAGGTCAGCACGACCCGCGTCACCGTGCGACCAGCACGCACCCCATCCCCCTTCAGTTTATCAATCTGCGCCAGGATTTCTTTGACCGCGCGCGGTTCGAAATGCTTCTTCGGTCGCCGGGTGATCCCTGGGACAACAGCGCCCAAATCCCAGGCCTTGCCGCTCGTTTCCAGGGCCAGCACCAGCGTGCTATCGTGATCAAAGGCGGCCGCAGGCCGGTGTGCATCAAACATCGGTTCCATGGGGGGGCTCCAGGTTGGTTTTTGCGAACTACCAGGATAGCAATCCCTGCGGTCGCCGCACCCCCATAGGTTCTC
>JARLJB010000283.1 GCA_031291415.1 Telmatospirillum sp. | reverse complement strand
GGTCAAACTAAATCGTACTTGTGGGGAGCGAAAAATGTCCAAAGCCATCATTGTTCAGCCGGGCGGCGGTTTCGACCGCGTCACCATCGGCGTCAGCGAAGCCCACCATCCGCTTGCGGGAGAAATAACCGTGCGTGTGAGGGCAAGTTCCCTGAATTATCATGATTACGTGGTGGTCAGCGGCGTGTGGGGGCCGACGGAGCCGCGCATTCCGATGGCCGACGGCGCGGGAGAAGTCGTCGCCGTCGGTCCCGGCGTGACGGAATTTTCGGTTGGCGACAAGGTTGTCAGCACGTTTTTTCCGACCTGGCTCGACGGCAGTCCGAATGTCGAGGATTTCTCCACCGTGCCCGGCGATGGCGTCGACGGTTTTGCTCGCGAGATGGTCACCTTGCCAACTTCGGCCTTCACCCATGCGCCGAAAAACTGGTCGGCGGCGGAATCAGCCACGCTCACCACGGCCGGCCTGACGGCTTGGCGGGCGCTGCATGACGACGGTCGCATCAAGGCCGGGGAAACCGTGCTGATCCAGGGCACGGGCGGTGTTTCCATCTTCGCGCTGCAATTCGCCAAAATGGCTGGGGCGAGCGTCATCGCCACATCGTCCAGCTCGGAAAAGCTCGAAAAACTGAAGGCGATGGGGGCCGATCATCTGATCAATTACCGCGCCGACGCGACCTGGGGCGAGACCGCGCGCAAGTTGACAGGCGGTCGTGGCGTCGATCACGTGATCGAGGTTGGCGGCCCCGCGACGCTGGAGCAATCCATGATTGCCGCGCGCGTCGGGGGCCATGTCTCGCTGATCGGCATATTGACAGGATTGGCCGGACCGCTGCCGCTGATCAACGCCTTAGTGCGGCAGTTGCAGTTGTGCGCCGTCTTGGTCGGCAGCCGTCGCCAACAGATCGAGATGATCCGTGCGATCGACGCCAACGGCATGAGGCCGGTTATCGACAGGTCCTTTGTGCTTGACGATATTGTCGCCGCCTTCAGGCATCAGGAAAGCAATCAGCATTTCGGCAAGATCTGCCTGGAGTTCTGAGGGGGAGCCGTGAAGCGGCAGCAGGACGATCTCCCCTTTCGGTGAGCGCGCCATCGATCCGCTCTCGGCGTTATGCAGAAAACCCTGATCCTGGTATGGCTGCACAGGTAAAACTTTGAAAGTTCTTTCGTCTCCGCCGGCGAGGCCTGTTCCGATCGGCCTCCGCAAGCCGTCGGCGGAGACGAAGGAAACCTATCATCCCCCCGATGAGAGC
>JARLJB010000282.1 GCA_031291415.1 Telmatospirillum sp. | reverse complement strand
TCGGATGCGCCATCGGTGAGGTCTCCGTCGGAAAGGTCGTCAAATCCATCTGGCCATTCATGTTGGCCCTGTGGGTCACCATGCTCATCATCACTCTCATCCCAGAAACCAGCATGTGGCTCCACGATATGCTGCAATAGAACTGCATCGCTTGCCCCCCCGGGGCGATGCATCGGGGCGAAGATCCGATCTTCGCCCCTCTTCCTCCGGAGCGACTTTCTTGGACAGGCAGAAACGTCTCCTTTGCCACATTTCGGCACCCGCACGGGGTCACCGGTGTTCATGCGCCGGGCGTGGTCAGCATGGTTTTGCCTTGATCGTGGTTCTATGGGGATTGGTCTTGATCGGGCTCATGATCACCCATCTGATCGCGGCTGGTCGGATGGAAACCCGTGTCGCCATGAACCTGGTGTCGAACGCACAACTCGCGACCGCCGCCGACGGCGCGGTCTACCACGCAATCTTTCATTTTTTGGAGTCCGAGGACGGCAAGCACTGGATGGCAAACGGCGAAATGCATGACGTCACGATCGGCGCCGTGGCGGTGAGTGTCCGCATGATGGATGAGGCGGGAAAGGTCAACCCGAACATTGTCTCGGAAGGCTTGATAGCCGACCTTTTGCGGGTCATCGGCGTGGCAACCGGCCAGTCCCGGGCGCAGGCGACGGCCATCACCGAATGGATCAGGCCGGCCGACCTCGACATGACCGGCTCGGCAACCGACGCCTATCGCTCTGCCGGGCTGGATTATGGGCCGCCGGGAGCCCCATTCGAAACCCTGGATGAAATCGGCCGGGTTCTCGGCATGACACCGGAAATTGCGGCCAAGCTTCGCCCTCATCTTTCTTTGTGGACGGCAAACGATCCCGATCGAAAGACAGCCGATCCCGACGTATCGAAAGCACTTGAGGGCCAACCGCGTCAATCCGATGGAGCCATGCCGCTCGTCCAAAGACAATTTTTCCTGACGATCGAAGCAACCGCATCCGGCCCGTCGGGCGAAAGCTTCAGGCGGCGGGCCATTGTCGGCATCAATCCAAGTTCCCTGCGCGGTTTCAAGATCCTGGCCTGGGAGGCGCCGTTGGCGGAATAGCTTACGCGCCCAATCGGCGCGCTTCGATTTCTCGCAAAAGTTGACCATGGCGTTCATCAGTCAGGGGGTAAAACAACATCAATGCGAAAGCCAAAGCCAGCATGCCGGCAGGAACCAGCGCCACGGAAGAAAGAATGGCCAGGCGAGCCATATCGTCTTGCACTAGATTGGGCACATAGCCCCCACATGCCAATAAATACGCTGGAATAGATCCGCCGATTGCCTGGCCACATTTGCGTGTGAATGAAAACAAGGCGTATGTCAGTCCTTCCATGCGAATGCCGGTGACCCATTCTCCGTATTCGACGGTATCGGCCTCCATCGCCCACATGACAGTCAGGGCGAAGATCGGACCAATGGCCGCTACGCCAAATGCGCAATAGATCAGCGCTGCATTGTCGGACGGGATCAGGAATAGTGTAAGAGATCCGACGCATCCCACGCCGCAACCCAGCAGAAACGTCCGTTTCTTGCCAATGTACGTGGAACAAACGGAGGCAAGCGGCACTGCGGCAAAAGGTCCCAATAGGGATGTCCCGGCAATAATTGCTATAAAATGCTCATGACCGCCCAGGACGTAACGAGTGTAAAATATAATACTCGTATTTTCACAAATAATAGCAGACATAATACATAGAGAGCACAAACAAAATAGAAACAACGGACGATTTAGCGTCAACGACCTCAGATCTTTTAAAATAGATACCTGCCTTCTTTTGCAACTAATTGGTTCAATAGTCGCCATGAAACAAATAAAGTATAGACAAACTGCCACAGATCCAAGACATATTGTATATTTTGTATACATATATTGTAGATCTGCTGCCGCTCCACGAAGTTGAGGTCCAATGACCATCGCCAGGATACAGAAGCTACAAGCGGCAAAGAGCATCCGGGCGGCACCAAGACGAGTGCGTTCGTCGGATTGCTGCGTCATCACCGTGGCCAACGACCCATAGGGTATGTTGACGAATGAATAGGCGACACCCAGCAGCGCATAGGTTCCATAGGCATAGACGAGTTTGTGCGAGGAAGACCAGGCGGCCGGCACGGAAAACACCAATACATTGAGGACCACCAAGGGCAAGGCGCCCCACAACAGAAAGGGACGAAATCGACCAAAGCGTGTCATGGTGCGATCGGCGATACTGCCGGCAACGAGATCCATGACGGCATCAAATATCCGGACCCCCAGGAGCATCGTACCAATGGCTGTGCTTTCCATTCCAGCGACATCAGTATAGTAATTCAACAAAAATAACGTCCCCATGGCAAATACAATATTATTTGCCATGTCGCCGACTCCATAACCAGCAATGTTTATGAAGGTTAGCGGAGTCGTTTTCATCGAGAAAACCCGGTATGCGTCACTGATTTTTGGCTTTGTCAAAGTCACGACGCGCCTGTTCGACCTGCTGCAGGTTTTCAGCCGCCCAAACCCACACACCACAAAAGGCGGCACCAAGGCTTAGACCAAGTTGCGTCAGGCGGTATTCGACCTTCGGCGGCACGACGGGATGCACGGTACGGATCAGCAAACCGTCGCGTTCCATCTGACGCAAGGTTTGGGTGAGCATCTTTTGGCTGATGCCGCCGACCAACTCGCCCAACCGCGTGAAACGAAGCTCCCCCTTTTCGGCCAGCACCTCGAGAATCAGCATGGTCCATTTGTCGGCAACGCGGCCGATGAGGTCATTGACCAGGGCCTCGATCCTGGGGTCGATGTCGGCCGGCGGGGTTTCTGCCGCATAGGCTTTCGCCTTGGCGATCTGCTCGGCGGTGAATTGGGCCAGCTTCGGCATCTCCATGCCTCTCTTTCAGGTTGGTATCGCAGTTGCGGTCGGCCCCTCTCGAATAGAGAGTGAGGCGCCGCTATGCAAGCACAAGATCCTGCCGGTCCGGCAAACGTCTATCGCTATGGCACTTGACCCTGTAGCGGCTACAGGGTGCAGGCTATGGCCAATTGACGAAACCATCCAGGGCGATCATGGACAAGCAAGGCTCTCACGGGCATTCCAGCGACCACGGGCCGCACGAACACCACCACGGTCACGATCATCATCATGGACCGTCCCATTATGATCGCGCTTTCGCCACCGGCGTGGTTCTCAATCTCGGGTTTGTCGGCGTCGAAGCCTTTTTCGGTTTCACGTCCCACTCGGTCGCTTTGCTGGCCGACGCCGGACATAACTTAAGCGACGTTCTCGGACTGCTGCTCGCATGGGCGGCGCTGTGGGCCACCAAGCAACACCCGTCCCGGCAATGGACCTATGGTTACGGGCGCAGTTCGATCCTGGCATCGCTGGTCAATGCCGTGGTGCTGCTGATCGCCGTTGGCGCCATCGGTTGGGAGGCCGTTCAACGTTTCAGCACCCCGGAACCGGTGGCCGAGGGGACAGTCATGTGGGTCGCCGCCATCGGCATCGTCATCAATGCCGCTACCGCCGCCATGTTCATGGCCGGCAGCAAGACCGATCTGAACATCAAGGGGGCGTTTCTTCATATGGCCGCCGATGCCGGCGTATCGCTGGGGGTCGTCATCGCCGCCTTCGTCATGGGGCAGACCGGCTGGCTGTGGTTAGACCCGGCGGTCAGCCTGGCGATCGTCGCGGTAATCGCGGTGGGAACCTGGGGGCTGCTGCGCGATTCCTTCAACCTCTCCCTCGATGCGGTTCCCCCCGGCATCGACCGTGACGCGGTGGAGGCATTTTTGACCTCGCAGTCCGGCGTAAGGGCCGTCCACGATCTTCACATCTGGCCGCTCAGCACCACCAGCGTGGCGCTCACCGCCCATCTCGTGCAGCCGGAGGCGATAGTGGACGACGACGCCATGTGCCGACTGACCGAAACGCTGCACACCCGCTTCGGCATCGACCATGCCACCATCCAGATCGAGCGAGGCGACGGCGAATGCCGGCTCGCCTCCGATCACGTCGTTTAATGGACAATCCGCCGTTCAAAACAGTCCCGAAACAACACGTGGGTTCTTCTGCCTGATTTGGACGATCACACAGGAAGCCCACGCACCAGTTTTCCGTCCGTTTGGGAGATCTGTCTCATCGTTCTTCGTTCACCGAAGATAAAAGACCTCGGACAATTCCTCACAAACGGGACTGTGGTCGGCATTGGTCGCCATGAGATCGACCATGGAGTCCCACCATTTCCTGCAAATGTCCGTGTTGGCCACATCCGCCCACCTTTCCTCGGACTCGATCGAGACTGTGGCGAACAAGAGATTGCGTTTTTCATCCAGAAAAATGGAATAGTCATGGGCTCCATGTTTCTTGAGAAGAGCGCACAACTCCGGCCAGATGTTGTCGTGTCGGCGCCTATATTCGTCTGCCATATTGGGAAATATCTGCATGACGAAGGCTTTGCGAATCATCGGCGGGACTCCGAACGGAACCAGCACTCGACCGCCAGTGCTTCCGGCATCGCCGTCACACCGAACCGCTTGGCCAGGTCGATCAGGTTTTTCGTGGTAATGGACTGGCGGCACCCTCCCATGGAAAGCACCTTGACCAATACTTCCGACGACTTTTCAACGGTGTCGATCAGACCAAACGCCTCGTCCAAGGTTGCGCCGGTACCGAACACGCCATGGAACGGCCACAGTACCAACGGATGACGTTTCATCAGCTCGGCGGTGCGGTCCCCGATTCCGTCGGTGCCGGGAACCAGCCACGGCAGTACACCGATGCCATCGGGAAACACCACCAGACATTCGGTACTCATTTCCCACAGGGCGCGCGTGAACACCGGCGACGACAGTTCCAACACATAGCTGAGCGACATCAGATTGGTGGCGTGGCAGTGCATGATGACCCGCGCGCGGCCGTCGGTTACCGCCTGCCTGGCGATATGCGACTTGAAATGGGCCGACAGTTCCGAGGTCGGCCCGCCGCCATCGCGGTAACCCCACAAGACCGAGATCCCCTTGCCATCGGCCGAAACCGCGATCAGTCCCAGATTATGTGCCGGATCAAGCCCGACATTCCGGAAATATTTTCCGGTGCCCGTCACCAGGAAATATTGCCCGGCGAGCTCGGGCAGCGGTTCGTTCATCGCCAGGTAACGCGGCTCCGGCGAAAGGCCGGACAGATATGGCGCCACGTCGTCATCGAGTAGGCGCAGACTGACATTACCACCGTTCCGCTCGTCCCACCCCTTTTGCCACATATCGGTGGTGGCCTTCGCCATGGCCTCGACGAACCACGATTTCTCGATATCCATGTTCATGACATTCATCACCGATTGCTCAAGACGTCTTTTTCATATGACCTGACCCGATCGAGCCAGGCACCGCCGACCGGCTTCTCCCGGCTTTCGCAGTAGAAGTCCCACACAGCGGCCCAGGGCGCCGACTTCTGTTCCTCCATGAAAGCCAGGCGGGAGGAAAGGTCGCCATTCCGCTCTGCCTCGGCAAGCCGCGGCGGCTCCAACATGGCGCGCAACAGCGCCTTGCGCATGTTACGGGTGCCAATCACCCAGGCGGCAATGCGGTTGATGCTGGCGTCGAAATAATCGAGCCCGATGTGAACGCGCCCCAGGACGTCACCGCGCACCAGTTCGTTGGCGATAGCCTGGGTTTCATCGTCCAAGAGCACGATATGATCGCTGTCCCAACGGACTGGACGGGAAACGTGGAGCAAGACCTCGTCGACGAAGGCAAGAACCGAAGACAATTTGTCCGACACCACTTCGGTCGGATGGAAATGGCCGGCATCCAGACAAAGCAGAACTTTGCGACTTGTCGCATAGGCGAGATAGAATTCATTGGATCCGACGGTATAGCTTTCCGCGCCGATTCCGAAAAGTTTGCCTTCGACGGCATCCTTGTGAAATTCGCTCGGCAATGGTTCGGCGATAATCTCGTCGAGCGACTCACGCAGACGTTGGCGCGGAGCGTAACGATCGACAGGAAGATCCTTGGACCCATCCGGCACCCAGATATTCATTACCGATGGAGTTCCGAGCGATCGGCCAAAATGGGCGCTGATTTTGCGGCTGGCTTTGCAGTGATCGATCCAAAAACGGCGGATGGCGGCATCGGGATGACTGAGCGTCAGATTGTCTTTGCTGAGCGCGTGGGAAAAACAGCTTGGATTGAAATCGAGCCCGATGGTCTTTTCCTTGGCCCAATCGACCCAGCCTTGAAAATGCTCGGGAAGAATGGCGTCACGCTCGACGGGCTTCGCGCTTTCCAGGTAGATGGCATGCAGATTGAGTCGTTTGGGGCCTGGAATCAGCGCCATCGCCAATTCGAGATCGGCCCGCAATTCGTCGCCATCGCGGGCCCGTCCCGGATAGCTGCCGCTGACCTGGATTCCGCCGGTCAACTGTCCCGACGGATTCTCAAAACCCCGAACGTCGTCGCCTTGCCAGCAATGCATGGAAATCGGCACCTGGTCGAGGTGTGTCATGGCCGCGTCGGTATCGACACCGAGCTTACCGAAACTTTCACGGGCAAGGATGTAGGCTGCTTCAATAGGCACTGTCACGGCTTGGTACTCTCCTGCGAACTCGAATGAGCAAGCGCCAGGAACCGGCGCCACACATGATCGGGGACCGGTTGGCGCGGAACGAATTGATCAATCGGAAAGGACCTGCGGACTATGGCACGCGCTTTGTCGAGGTCAGGAATCGCCCCGAGGGCGATCATCTGTACGCAGGCATTGCCAAGCGCCGAAGTCTCAACAGGGCCGGCGCTGACCGGCAACTGGCAGGTGTCGGCGCAGAGCTGATCGAGCAGCCGATTCTGGCTGCCACCGCCGATGATGCGAATACGCGACAGCGGACGTCCGCGCAGAAGTTCCAGTTCTTCTTTCACGCGGCGATAGGACAAGGCCAGGCTATCGAAGATGCAGCGCGCCAAGCTTCCCATGTCCCGAGGGACCGGTTGTCCCGTTTCAGCGCAGAACTCTTGAATTGCCAAGGTCATCGACGGCGGATTGAGAAAACGGGGATCGTCGGGATCGATCACGCTGTCCCAGGGAACGGCGGCTTCCGCCGCAGCGACGACAGCCCCGGGACCAAGGTGAGGCGCGGCCGATTCGGCTCGAACCTGGTTGACCAGCCAAAGGCCGGTGATGTTCTTCAAAACACGGTAACGACGCCCGTAGCCTCCCTCGTTAGAGAAGTTGAGACGACGCGCCTCGGGCGAAACAAAGGGAGTGGCGCTTTCCACCCCCATGAGCGACCATGTGCCAGAGCTGACAAATGCCTCGTCGCCACTTTCGAGAGGGGCACCGGCTACCGCCGACGCAGTATCATGGCTGGCCACGGCGATGACACGGACGGAGCGGTCACCGCAGGCCATCGTCCCCATGACCGTTCCCGGATCCACCACCTGGCGCATCAACGGACGGGCGACACCGGCGGCGGCGAGGAGATCGACGTCCCAGCTGTTGGACAACAGGCTGTAAAGTTGTGTCGTCGTGGCATTGGTGTATTCGTTGGCGATTGCCCCACACAGGCGAAAATTCAGGTAGTCGGGAACCATCAGGAAATGGCGGGTGCGCTCCAACCAATCGGGATGCTGCTCGGCCGTAGCCGCCATTTGATAGAGCGAGTTAAATGGCAGGAACTGGATGCCGGTGCGGCGATAGATTTCTTCTTCCGAGATCCGGGAAAACACCAGCGGCATTACGCCATCAGTTCGATGGTCGCGATAGGAAACGGGCAATCCTACTCTCTGGCGATTTTCGTCGAGCAGGACATAGTCGACCCCCCAACTGTCTACCCCGATACTGTCGATCGGCGAATCATTGCCCGCGATTTGCAAACCGCTCCGAACATGATGCTCGATCGCATCAATGTCCCAATACTGTATGCAATCTGTGCCCAATATCTCCGGGGTATCAAATCTATATATCTCATTTAGAGAGATATGATCATCGACAATGTCCGCTGCAATGACACGACCACTTCCCGCTCCAATGTCTATTGCTACGCAACGGAACAACCTATCCTCCACATTGGCCAGGATATTTCTGGCATATAGTCGTTACGGCAGAAAACTGTCTGACGTCGAATTCCGGGAAGAATGTGTCACAAATGAATTGTTGGGCGCCTTACGGAAACCGCCGGATTTTGCATGAAAATTGACCCGAATTTCTAAGATGCGCCCTCGTCACAGTTTACGACGCGTGGCCGGCCGTCCAATGATCGCGTACTCAGTCGATCAAGCACTCGACTTTCAATCATTTTCGGACAAGACATTCGATATAATGAAAGGTTATGACCGCGATATGATCGCTTGTGGTCTTTGACAACGCCGCAAACATGATAAAGTTCGCCCGGAAGTGAGGAGCTTTTGATGCATCAGGTCCAACGTCACCAAGCAATCCTGAAGGCGATCGCCGAACATCACGTGGTTACAGTCACCAATTTGACGAATTTTCTTGGAGTTTCCGAGGCCACGGTCCGCAGAGATATTCGCGAAATGGCCGAGGGCAAACTATTGCGCAAGATACATGGCGGCGCGGAAGCGCTCGATCAGGCCGCCCAAGTCAGTTTGTCGACGCAACCATTTGAGTCAACAGTTGCCGTCAACTCCGAGCAAAAGAGAGCGATAGCGTCCACAGCCGCGCAGATGTGTCACGATGGCGAATCGATCATGATCGGTGGCGGCACAACAACTCAAAAGATGGTCGAGTATCTTCTCAATCGGCGGATCACGGTTCTGACCAATTCACTGGTTGTCGCCATTCCTCTGATTGAAAAAGGATGTGGGCGAGTCATTCTGGCGGGGGGAGAGGCCTACCGCGCGCACAACGTCGTGCTCAGCCCCTTCGACCACGACAGTTTCGAGAATCATCGCGTATCCAAGCTGTTCATCGGCGCCATGTGCATTGGTCTTTGCGGCGTTCTCGAGGGTGATCCCCTCCTTGTTCGGGTTGGCCAGCGGATGATCAATCAGGCAGAACAAGTCATTCTGCTGGTCGATAGCAGCAAATTTCATCGAATGGACGGCACGATCCTCTGCCCACTCGAACGCGTGACACGAATAGTTACCGACGACGGCATCGATGAACAGACTCTGAGGATGTTCGAACAGGCCGGCGTCCCGGTGACTGTGGCCGTTGCGGCGCCGAGTGCCGCAAATCCCGCTGCATAAAACCGGGCCAACTTGCCCAGACGCTTGGGTTTCAAGCGTCTGGGTTGGGCCACTGGAGGCGGATGCTCCGGTCAGAACGGGAAGTAGCGAATGGCCAAGTCGATCGACCAGTTGCTGGCGTGCGGTCCGTAGCCGTATTGGTCGTCGAACAGCGTCCGCCGCCAGTACTGGACCTGCGGCAGGAAGTCGAGATGGCCATGGGCGGAATTGTTGAAGATCCGCCAGATGGGAGTGAACGCCACGTTCCAGACCGTCTTGGTGTCCTGCTTGCAGGTGGCCGTCAAAGAACTTGTCGATGGCGTCATGCAGGCGATGTTCCCAACGCTGCCGCCGCTGCCGTATGGATTGCCATAACCGAAGGCGGTCGCCGTACTATTGCCAGAAACTCCTGCCTTCTCGCCCTGTTCGATGCCGGCCTGGAACAAGAGATCGAGGTTACGGTTGGGGTGGACCGTCACTTCCCCCCACAGGGTTTTCTCGAATACGGCCACGGGCTTACCGCTGGCCTCATAGGTCACGTCGGGAATGGCGCCGTCGACCAGGGATCCGATGCTGCCGTAACCGATGCCGACATGCAGATCCAACTTGCTCGGTATAAGCTTGATAAATGTGCTGGCCCCCATGCCTCCGGTGTAGGTGGACCCGACATCCGGCAGATTGCTCGCCGCACCGGCGACGTCCTTGTATTGCCGAAACGCCCCCCAGGCCTCGAAATGGTAATCCGTTGTCGGGTCGTATCCGATTTTGCTGATGATCTCCGGCATCGTACCGAAAGCCGTATAGGGCGTGGTTCCGGAGGTGAAGGACGCGTTGCTGGTGACCGGCACCACCACAGTGTTGGCCGCCGTTGTATTGAGCCCTGTGGAAACCGACGACGACCCGTGGTAGCCGCTCCAGTTGAGGGTGTTGGTCTCGACGGACGCTGCCAACGCCATATTGCTTGTCAATTCCTTGACGACGCGCAGTTGCACATTGCGGAATGCGCCATCGCCAGCCAGCATGCCGTCGTCCGGCGCGCTTGTCAGTTCAGTTCCCGGAAGCAGACTCCAGGCCAAATTCGGCGAGTCCGAGCCATCGCCGCCAACAGCATTGCCGCTGGAGACGGTCAGCGAATAGGTCTGCCCGCCGACGAAGTGCCAGCCACTGGCCAGATCGACTTCGGCCATGGCGTGACGCATGCGCGGGATCCAGTTCGAGCCATTGGCGGTGCCAGCGGCATTGGAACCAGCCGACATGTCCCATTCCCACTTGCTCTTGATCCGCACGTCTTCGAAGTAATCGCTGGTCGTGCCGAACCCCATGCGGGTCGGAGGCGGATTCGACCGAAATTCGTCGGTATGATATTGCGCCTGAACCGGGAAGGGCGTCGCAAGGCCCGAACCATGCGCCGACGACAGCTCGTTATGCTGGCGGTGGTTGGCGTTGGCTTCAATGAAACCACTGAAGTTAACATTGGTATGGCCGATCTGCAGCTGCCCTCTGGATAGCTTATCAAGGACTTTCGAGGCTCCAGCCGTGGTGGTGGAGGCATCGTCGGCCTCCTTTTTGGCC
This sequence comes from Telmatospirillum sp., assembly GCA_031291415.1. Lineage (GTDB taxonomy): Bacteria > Pseudomonadota > Alphaproteobacteria > Rhodospirillales > Magnetospirillaceae > Telmatospirillum. Next base: position 15,833 of record JARLJB010000282.1, on the reverse strand, counting down.
GAGGCGGCCTCCTCCTTGGCTGCCGTGGCTTTGGCGGCATTGGCCTGCATCTCGGTTTCGAGCTGCTGAATCCTCGCAGCCATCGCGTCGAAGTCCCACATCTTCGCCTTAAGATCGCTCAACTCCTGGAGAATCTGCTGATCTTTCGCCGTATCGGCTGCCTGGGCGACACCGGCGGTGACCGCAAGAAGGACGGCGGTTGACGCCATTAATCCATACCTATTCATTCTCATTACCCCCCTGTATTCGCATATTATTTAGTTTTGCGTCAGTTTCTTTTGCCATTCCCAAACACAAAGCCGGTCAACGCGACAATATTGTTTGGCACGATACTGACAGAGATCCCCTCTCCGCATTTGCATGCGGCCAAAACAACGTTCATCCATTTTCGTTAGGCTTCGCCGGAGGCGATATCAGGTCATGAACCGCTGGGAGGATTTCGACAAATCACCTCCAAAGTGGTTGGTTTCACCTCCGCGCCAAGCGAGACGTCGCGGGCAATCGGCAACGATTCCCATCGCAAGAACAGGTTCTCGTCGACTTTTCCGTCCTCGCCGCGAATGCCAGGAAGGATCTGCACCACGGCGTCGGCGTGGATCGCCTGGTTGGGTTGATAAACCGCATCGGGCAATGAACGGGTGAAGGGCAGCTGCTCGCGGACGTCAAGGGTGTTCTCATCGACGATCCAGGTGCCGGGCTCGCCCCATATGCTTTGGTAATCAATCTTCAGCATGCCGCCACCGATCGCCTGCGCTGCTGAGATGATCACGTCCGGCGGGATTGACCCCTCTCCCTTGAAGTCCCAGCGGAATCGCCACTGGCTCAGTTGGCTGATCCGCCACTCTCCCTTATCCGCGCTGGCGACATAAGCCTGCGACCTTCCCTGGTCGTCGTAGCGATGGTAGGTGATCACCGGACGCCCCGACGACGTGAAGGCAAGTTCCTGGGACATGTTGATCAGTCCCCCCTTTACAGCGACAGGATCGATGATCTCGCCTGTCGAACGAGTGATCGGCAGCGCCAAAGGCGTTCCGTCCGAACGCTGCCAATGGATGAGATCCCGGCTGCGCGCGTAGGACAGGTTGTTGCAGGTCTCGCAATGCGGGCTCTCGCGCCACACCCAAACCATATGCCAATATCCGTCAGGCCCGGCGATGGGTAGTCGCGCATAGCCGTTCCGCTCGCCTTGGCCGTTCAAGAGAGGCGCGTCCATCAACCGCCGCCAAGACCGCGCAGCGGTGTCATAGATGTTATAGATGTCGTCGCCATTGCCGCTGCGACCATCGCGGAAACGGAACAGCAGATTGCCCTGATGATCCTTGAAGAACAGCGGATAAGTGACGCGTTCTTCCCTTTCTCCGACCATCTGGCGGACACAGCGGAGCGAGGAGATGTCGAGCGGCTTTTCCGAACGGAAATAGATCAGCGGATCGACATGCATATTGCCCGATACATGCAGATAGCCGTCCCGATCGACCGCCATCGTCAGGTAATTGTGCGAATCGAAATCGGTCTGATGGGAAAACCGCTTCCGATCTTCCTGCCAGAAACCTTCCGGCTGAAACAAGTCCCACGCAGGGCTGTTGCATCGGCGGGCAGCAACGGTGATGCGTCGATTCTCGTCATAGTATGCCGCGAACTGCTGGTTTCCGACACTCAGCAAGCAATAATTGACCGAGAATACCGAACAGGCGCTCCCTATTGGCGCAACTTTCACCTGATAATCCTGGTCTGATATTTTTGTCTTCATCTTAACAATCGCCTCATTCATCGCGAATCACCTGGATACCGCGGATGTATTATTTTGCTGATAACGAAGGAAATAGATGGCCAGCAATAACGCGGCCGCCGGATGGAAGGCGCCGCCGACGTAGATCGGCACCGAGTAACCGAACCTGTCGATGATGGTGCCGACGAAACCGTTGAAGATGATCGACGTAACACCACCGAGGGCACTCATGATGCCGATCGCCGTTGCGATTGCCACGGATGGCGCCAAGCCGCCCATGGTGATGGTGGCCATCGACAGCCAAGTCGCGCACATGAAGTTGATGCCCGACATGATCGCCACCGCAACGATGGGATTGGTGACCGAGGGAAGCATGAAGGTGAAAACCGACAACACGGTGACCGACCAGATCAAGATCAATCGGGCCCGAGTCGGTTCACAACCGCGCGCCACCAACCGGTCGGAGATGTAACAGGCTCCCAGCACGCCGAACACGGACGCCAACGGCGGAAACCACATCAGCTTTCCGACGTCGGCGAGCGACAGACCAAGCCTTTCCTGCATGAAGCCGGTCTGCCAATATTGATAGAAGAACCAGAACGGATCGGTGATCAACCTGGCGATCATCAGCACCCAAATCGGCTTCGAGGTCAGAACCATCTTGTAGCGCTGATAGACGGGTACCGCACTGGCCTCCTGCTGCGGTGCGTTCTCGTCGTTCGAGCTCACTTTCGGCGCCCGACCGGCCGCGATGAACCACAAGACGGCGACGATGATGCCGGCCATCGCCGGAATGAAGAAAGCCCAGCGCCAGCCGGCCGAAAGCGTCACCCAGGCAACGAACGGCGGGCCGGAAATAAAACCGAGGGATTGGATCAGGTTGGTTGTTTGAAAGGCGAAGGCCCGCCGTTCCGCTGGAAACCAATGGAAGACCGCGAGAGTAAGCGCCGGAACGATTCCCGATTCAGCAACACCCAGCAGGACACGCCCGGCAATCAGCCAGTTGAGCGACGTCGCCAGGCCGGAGATCAGGGTGGCGGCAGACATTGCTATCAACAGCACCGTAAGCAAATAACGGCTGCCGAAACGGTCAACGATACCGCCCGAAAACAAATAGCAGAATGTGTATGGGATCATAAACGCCATGACAAGAATGGAGTAATTTTGATTTGTTACACCAAGATCCGTCATCAACGTTGTTTTAAGAATTGATATTATTTGTCGATCTAGTGAAAAGAAGAACAATATAATTCCGAGAAGCATCAATAGTATTGATGTTATTATTATGAATCTACTGTCCGCATGGCGCATAGTGTCAACGACATCACTGACCGTCGAGTTCATTTTCCCCTCCCCTAACTTCATTATTTCCGACAATCCGTCAGCGTGTCAGCCAGCCGCCGTCGACGGCGAGAATGTGGCCGGTAACATAGGTCGCGGCCGGCGAGCAGAGAAAAACGACCGGACCGCCAACATCCTCGGGCGTTCCCCAGCGGCCGGCCGGAATACGGTCGAGAATCGCCTTGCTCCGCTCGGCATCGGCGAGCAACGGTGCGGTGTTGTTGGTCGCCATATAGCCAGGAGCAACTGCATTCACGGTAATGCCGTGCTTGGCCCATTCGTTGGCCATCAACCTGGTTAATCCAGCCACGCCGCTCTTTGACGCGGTATAGGACGGCACACGAATGCCGCCCTGAAACGAAAGCATCGAGGCGACATTGACGATCCGTCCACCGCCGCCTTGCACGAGGAATTGCCGCGCCACGGCTTGGGACAGAAAGAAGACGGTCTTCAGATTGACCCCCAGCACATCGTCCCAATCACGTTCAGAAAAATCGAGCGCATCGGCCCGACGGATGATGCCGGCGTTGTTGACCAGGATATCGATCCGGCCGTAATGCGCGACGGTCCGCTCAATGATGTCAGGAATGGCTTCGTTCGTGGCAAGGTTGGCGCGGATGTCGAGGAAACGAAAGCCACCAGCCTTCATGCGGGCGACAGTGTCCGCCGGCTCGACCACATTCACCCCGGAAATCGCGCAGCCGGCCTGGGCCAACGCCAGTGCCATGCCTTGACCGAGACCCGTGTCGCAACCGGTGACCAGCGCCACCTTGTTCGTCAGGTCGAATGGATTGCTCATCTCTATCTCTATTCAGTTCTATTTGAAGAATGACGGACTTTCCGCAGCAGCCGATCCAATTCCTCACGCAAGACGCCCCGACCACCGGGGATCCACGGTCATGACGGGAGCCGGCTCAAGCCGCTCAGGAATTCGATCGGTGAAAGTATCGGAAGGGTTGCGAACACAATATGCCGCCGCTGATCGCCAGCGACCGATTGTGACTGCTCCACCGCAAAACCCGGCCACGCCGAGACTCCCCGGGAACATCAATGGCAACACAATGAATCAAGACAACCTCCCCGGCAGCGATATTACTCAGTCATCGCTTGATTGTTTTTGCCGTTATTACGACATCAAACTAACAGGAGGAGGAGGAAGCGCGCCTTAACGAAACTGACGCAGAAGGAATGAATATGATGCAGAAATTCAAAGACCGCGACGTGCTACATCATTGGGCCCCGGTCGACCCGGGCGTGCCGCGCATTTCCTCGGAATTCGCTGGGAGAAACTCCCGTCAACTTCGAGAAACAGAAGGAAAAGTAATTGCTGTCGTTGAAACCCGAATCGTAAGCGATATCGGTGATACTGTCGTCTGTCCGCAGCAAGGCGCGCATGGCGTGATTGATGCGTAATTTTGTCAGATAACTACGCGGTGTCGTCCCCGTCGCATCACGAAACATTTTATGAAAATTGCGTGCCGAATAGCCAAAACGTTCAGCAAGCTCCTCGGCATCGACCTCTTCCATGCAATTGTGCCGCATGTAGCTAAGAACATGTCCCAGCCTGACCGGCCTTGGAAAGTCGGCCCCATCAACCGGGAAACGATTGCGATAAAGAGCGACATTCAGTTGAATGAACAAAGCTTCTGCCATCGCCTTGGATAGCGGATCGTTCTTCTTTGATTCGGTAACGAGCGAGTCAATGACTGGATTTAACTGCGAAAGAACGTCTTCCGTGACCTGCCAATGGCGAGACATTCCATCGGCCTTGCCGGTCGAAAATAACAGCGGACGCACTGCGTCGGCTCCCAACGAAAGGCGATTGGGACAATATAGAATATTGATCAGTCGCAGATCCTTCACCTTCTCGAATTCGTGATGATCTTCGGCATCAATATAAAATATCTCTCCGCAGGTGATGAAGTGTGGATCATCATTGACAATGTGCCATCCATTTCCAGAAAGAACGATGACAAGTTCGTTGAAGTCGTGGTCATGCAGTGGGAACTCCATTTGCGGTTCCCGTGGCTCAACGACGACAGACTGTAATTCGCTGTGGAAATACTCTGCATATGACAGCTTCATAACGTCTCCGTGAGACTTGCCAGCGCATGACGATCAAAATGACGATTTTTGCTCGGTCGGTCGGAACATTCCTGCCGGATGAACGAACTTGTGCATGCTACGGACAATTCATGATCACGGTCAACGCCGAACATGCCATTTCGTGCAAATACGAGCAATATCTTGACAGATTAGATCATTTGCGGCGCCGAGCCAGACGCTCTGGAAGAGCCGCGGGGCATCATTCCACGTCGATCACAACCGCCGCTGACCGTCCCTGACCATCCGGCGTGGCGATTTCGAAGTGGTGGACACCGGGACTGAGCGGCCAATGAACCGTTTCGCGCGGCGAGGCGGTTTTCCAGGCTTTTCCATCGATCATCCAGACAATCTGCTCGATGCCCGGCGAGGCAACGGCTCGGAGGCCGAGAACCATCGCCTCGGGCGGCGTTTCCGGGTTGCGGACCATACGCAAACCGTCGCGCGGCGCAGCGACGGCGAGGTGAACGGAACTGGCAGCACGGACACCCGGTGACGCGGTGGCCGCCGGTTGTCGAATGGCGCTTGGCCGATCCAGCGGGCTGAGTTCGGCGGGCGGCGGCGGCAGGCTGTGGGCCTGCCCCCAGGCCGCGTGCTCCGGCGCCAGAGCGGCGAAGGTGCGCTCCGCAACATAGACTTGCGGTGTCCAGGGCGCCGCCAGAAGACCGTTTCGCAGATCGACATGCAGCATCTGGAAAACATCGTCCTCTTCCGGCACATGTCCGGCCGGGAACCATTCCACCAATTTTTCGGTACAGCGATTGGCGGCACGCAATCCGGTCTGAGCGCAGAGCTCCACCGGCCGATAGCCTTCCGGTGGCGGGAAACCACGCGCCTGATTGGCTTCGCCCGGCCGGCGATACAGATCGAGAAGCACATCTTGCGCCAGTTTAGCCGAGGATTGCGCACCGGCCAGACTTCGCATGGCGCTGCCGCGCGCCCGGCCGGTCCACACCCCCACCAGATAGCGCGGCGTCCAGGCGACCGCCCAGGCATCACGGTAGCCTTGCGAGGTGCCGGTCTTCACGGCGATCGGCAAACCGTCCTCGTTACTGCCGAGTCGGGGAAAGCTGGGCAGCCGCGCCGCCGGATCGGAGAGGAACTGAGTAACCTGGCGAGCCACCGCAGCCGACAGAACCTGGCGGTCCGGAGGACGATCCTCGCCCCGCCACCACGTCAAATCGGCCAACCGGCCATCGTCGGCCAGAGCGCCATAGGCGCGCACCAGCCGCTCCAAAGTCGTCGGCAAGGCGCCGACCGCCAGGACCAGGCCGAATCGCTCGGCCGGCTGACGATTGTCGTGCAGTCCCAAGGCCGAAAGGAACAGGTAAGCCTCGTCGAGGCCGGTCTGCCGCACCAGCCAGGCGGCCGGAACGTTGCGGGAATTGGCCAGCGCCTGGCGCGGCAGCATCGGCCCCAGATAGTCGTGGTCGGCGTTCTCGATCCCCCAGATGGTGTCCGGCAGATCCGACATCACGGTGTTGGCGGCGATCTTGTGGCGATCCAGAGCCAGGGCATAGAGGAAGGGCTTCAAGGTGCTGCCCGGCGAGCGGCTGACCTCGGCGAAGTCCATGGCGCCGGCCATTTTAGCGAAATAGTCGTCCGAGCCGATCCAGGCCAGAACCTCGCGGCTGGCACGATCGACAAGCACCACCGAGACCTGCTGGGCCCCACGCTGGCTCCATTCGGCAAGGGACCGGTCGGCCAGATCGTAAACGCGGTTCTGCAGATCGAGATCAAGGGTGGCAAAGACGCGCGGATCACCCTGATAGGCCCGTAGCGCCAATTCCTGACGCAGCCGGAAGATGGCATGCAGCGCCTCAGTCGGACGACTGACGCGGTCCGGCACGACGATCTCGTCGATCTGATGGTCGGCCAAGGCGAGGTCGTCATCGCCGATCACACCGTTGCGCCTGAGGGCTGCCAAAATACGATGACCGCGTTTGACGGCAGCCGCCCGTCCCTGCGCGGTAAAGGGATTCATATGGGTCGGCGATTGCGGAATGGCGGCCAGAAAGGCGATTTCCGCCCAGCTCAGGTCCTCGACCGGTTTGTCGAGATACCACCGGGCCGCGTGGGCGATGCCATGGCTGCCATTGCCGAAGGGAACCAGCCGGAGATAGTGACGCAGCACCGCATCCTGACCACAACGCACCGTCATGACGACGGCGGACAGTGCTTCGACGATCTTGCGCGGCAAGGTGCGCGGTCCCGGATTTTGCATGCGGGCGACCTGCATGGCGATGGTCGAGGCGCCGGATCGGCCGCCGACGAATAGTCGCCGCCACAGGGCACGCCCGACCGCCAGTGGATCGACGCCCGGATGTCGGCGGAACCGCTGGTCCTCGATCGACAGGATGGCCGCCGCGACGCGTGGAGGAATCGGATCGACCGGCCAATAGCCGAGATCGGCCGGATCGCCGCCGCCAAGCTGCGCGAGATAGGCACCATGGCGATCGACCACGAACAAAGTCGGCGGCGGCGCCACCAGCGTCGAGCGCGACACCGCCGCACCGGCCAGCAGCGCCACCAGTCCGAGGCCGGCCAACGCCGCCAGCCGGCCGGTTCTCACGGCCGGGTTACAACGACAAAGGCGCCGTTGCCGTTGCCGTTGACGGCATCGTCATACATGGCGTGCGCCGATGCCGCCGGTTGGATGAAACGACCCGGAATGGTGGCCCGGCTGCGGAAGCGGAAGTGATAGGTCCCCTTCGGCAGGCTGTCGTAGAAATAGCTCACCTTGTCGTCGAGGAAGGCGACATAGGACGGCGGTAAACTGGGCGGCTGCGACGGTTGCGCTTCCGGCGGCGCGGTGGCGAGCCGAGCATTCATCGGTTCCATGCCGGCAGCCAGCGGAATGACCACCGCCACATGATTGCGGTCGGTGGCGTTGACCACCACCACATGCTCCTCGACCACCTCGCCGACTTTGACCTCGACTCCCTGAGCCGGTTTGTCGAGAGCGATCCGTCGTGCCGTCGAACCGTCGGACGCCAACACCACTTCCTCGCGATCGACCGCGAACCCTTGCGCAGCGGAGGCGACCGTGCTGCCGTCGGCCTTTGGCAAATAGCGGCTGCGGACCCAAACGGCGAGCGGCTCACCGGTCTGTCCGACACTGACGCGGGCATCACCGATCGTGGACAGCGGCAGGCGCGCCAAGGGAACGCCGCCGTTCAGGGACAGCTCCTGTTTTGCGCCACCGGCACTCACCGTGACGCTCCGCGCGGTCTGCGCCTGCGCATTGGCCAACATGTCAGTCACCGCCAGCATGGCTTCCGCATTGGCGTTGGTACTGCCCCAGCCGTCGCCCTGGCCCAACGTCAGCAGCGCGTCGGAGAGCAACCGGTTGCGCGGTTCGGCGGGCGCCGCCGCTACCGAGGCCCGCAACACCTGAGCGATCGTCCGCGTCTCCGAGGGAAGAAGAAGGCCGTTGCCCCGCCATCCCTCCTGCAGGCCGCCATAGGCGTCCCGTCCCTGGTCAAGCTTGACCACGATGCCGTTCCACAGACTTTTTTCCAAGTCGGCGAGGGTCGAAGGCGGCGTACCCGGCGCGCGCGCCAGCGCCCAGGTAATCTGAGCCCTGCTCTCCAGATGCAGCGCCATACCTTTGCGCGCCAATTCGGCGGCATAGGCGCTGTCGCCCTGGCCGGCCGCGGTCAAGGCGGTGAGGGCCCATATCCGTTCAGCCAGCGAATCGCCATCGACGAAAGTGCGATAGTCGGAACGTAGCGACTGCCGCAACGCCTGCGTCAGTTTTTCCCGCAAGCCGTTGTCGACCGGCAAGCCGGCGGCCTTGGCCTCGGTAATCAGTTCGAGCGCCCAGGCGGTCAGGCTGACATATCCGTGCGCCCCCGGCCAATAGGGGACCAGGCCATCTTCCCCCAGCGACGCGGCGATCCATTCCTGCGTCTGCTTGTAGGATGCCGTCACGCGATCCGGACTGGCCCGGCCGTTCAACGCGGCGTCGAAGCGCAACCCGGCGATATCGGCCCGCGTCTGGCTGATGCGCTGCTCGGTGCAGCCGAACGGATAGGACCGCAGATAGTCGAGCCCGCGCGACAGGGCGACCAACGGCGGTGAGGCAACCAGCACCTCGCGTTCCTGTGTGCCCGGCCTTACCGGCTCGCCAATTCCGGCGACTGCCACCGGCGTCTCCGGGGTCAGAATGGAGATGTGGCTCTCGACCACCGGATCGCGATCCGGCTGCACCGGCAGAGCGACCTCGAAGGCGTCTCGTGCGCCGTCGGCTTTCCGTTCCACGGCAACCGTGACATCGACCGAACGGCGACCGGCTTTTCCGTCCGCCCCCAGGGCGGGCGTCGGCACCTTGACCGGGAAATCGAACCGTTGCGGCTTGCCCGGCTGCCAATCCACCGCCTTTTCCGTTCCGCCCGTCAGCTCCAAACCGTCGAGCTTGACCTGGGCCCGGCCCGGTCCGCCCTCGCCCTCGACGGCGCGGCCGATGGCCGACAGATCGAAACTGTCGCCCGGACGAACGAAGCGCGGCAGGGCCGGCTGAACAATGATCGGCAAGCGGACTTGAATATCCCCGGTCCCGACGCCGAACCGGGCCGGACCGCTGACCGCCTTGGCGCGGATCTTGAAGTTGGTCAGGCTGTCGGGAAGCGCCACGGAAACCTTGACGATTCCGTTGGGGCCGACATGCAGATTGGGTTCGTAGTAGGGAACCGGGGTGAAATTCTTGCGAACCGTCACCCGCAGCAGCGGGCTTCCGTCATCGGCCTCGTCGCCGCCGGGCTCCTCCTGCAACGGCAACAAGCCGAACGCCAGGTTGCGGCTGTCGCGGAGCGTCGTGGCGCTGAAGCGCGGCACGATGAATTGCGGCAAGGGGTCGAGCTTGGCCTCCCGCGCCAGGGCCAGAACCGCCTGATCGACCAGCCACAAGGTGACTTCGCCGGCTAACGGTTTTCCCTGATCATCGGTAAGCTTGACCGTCAAATCGATATTCTGTCCCGGCAGCGCCTTGTGCGGGTAGGCCAGATCGACTTTGACGACATTTTTTACCGGCGTAACGGAAATCCATTGGGTTGCCGCCAGGGTGGCGGGCTTGCGCAGATCGGCATGCGGGCTGATCAGGTCGTCGTCGCCTTTCAGGCGGCCGCGCATCAGCACGAAATGCACGGCCAAGCGCGGCAGATATTCCGGTTTGACCGGCAACGGGAAGGTTCCATAGCCGTTTTTCACCGGCACCCAGGCATAGCTGTTGTTGCCGTTCGGCTCTTCGACCACCGCCAGGGCCTGCCCGGTTTGAAACGGACTTTGGAGGACCAGCTTGGCCGTCTCGCCAGGCGCATAGGCGGTCTTGTCCGGCGCCACCGAGAACACTTCGGCCGGCGGTCGCGACCAGGTTGCCGGACGATCGCCGCCGGCGAAGAGATCTACTTTGACGGTCTGCAAGCGGCCCAACTTATCCTGGCTCTCGACCTCGACCAGATAGACGCCGGCCCCGTTGATCGGGAACGATGGTGTGGCGGCCTGCGTGCCGCTGGTGAAGGTCGTTTCCGCCACCTTGTCCTCGATGACCTCGGTGACGTATTTGGCCGACCCCTGGGTGAAATCGCTCGCCTGCAGGATCGAATTCCATTGGCGCCGCAACAGCCTGACGGTGACCTGCTGGCCGGTGATCGTCTTGCCCTGACCGTCCTCGACGACGATTTCCGGAGTGATCCGGTCGGCATGTTCGAGGAAACGGGCGACCTTGACGCCCAGCACGAACGGCGGCAACGCCAGGATCTCCTGGCTGTTGGTCACCGTCTGGTCGTCGTCGCCGACCACCGTGGCCTCGACCTGATACTTGCGCGGTTGCGCCGTCGGTTCGATGGTCGGGTCGAGCGTCAGCTTGGCCGCCCCGTGTTCGTCGGTCTTTTCCTCGCGTTCGAGAACCGGACTGGAGCGAAACGGCTGATTGCCCGAGAACCGCTGATCGGCCGAAAAGACGAAACCGGGACGCGCTTTCGGGGTCCAGGCGTAAGGGACCTGCGTGACCCGCCAATGCAGGGGACGGTCGGCAACAACACCACCGGCATAGTATTCGGCGGTTAACGTCACTGGAAACGGCTCATCGAGGCTATGGGTCACCGGCGTGTGCAGCGACACCTCGAATTTCGGCAGGCGATAGGCTTCCTTCTTGAAGCGCGCGACATGGCAGTGCAATCCGTGAGCCGGCGACGTGGCGGCCGGGTGTTCGCTGTCGTCGGTATTGGCCTCGGTGCCGTTTTCAGAATCATTTCCGGTATCATCGCTGCTGGCATCCTCGTCGCCGCTTTCCCCGGAAAACTGCAGATAGGCCTTGTAGATGCCGGTCGCCGCCGTCTGGTCATCGAACTTGTGATAGAAGCTGCCGTATTCGTTGATCTCGAACGGCCACCGCCAGGTGGCGCCGTCCGGCCCCTCGACCACCAGCGTCCCGTGCCGCTTGGAAAGGGCGATCTTGCCGGCCTCGTAGCGACGGACGTAGCCCTTGATATGCACGGGATCGTCGGGACGGTAGATCGGCCGTTCGGTGAAAATATGACAAAGATCCTTGGCGGGCGGCGTCCGGCCGGAAATGTCACTCAGGGTCCATGCCAGCCACCCGCGTCCATCCTGGTCGTCGCGCCAGCCGCCCTCGGCATATTCACGCGGCGGATTTCGCGTGTCCAACACGAGCACGTCATTGTCCTTGCTGACCACGACACGCTGCAGCGTCCGCCACTCCTCGCTATCGCGACCGGGTGCCTCCCATTCGGCAAAACCATCCGCCCCGGTGACCAGAGAGGCGAATTCCTGCGACGAACCGCGCGCGGTGCCCTCGATGCGAATGGCGGCATGGTCGACAGGAAGACCGGTGGACAGCGAGGTCACGGCGAACCGCACGCGGTCGGTCTCGTCGATCGTGGTCAGCGACAGGTCGGTGACCTGCAGGCGCATCCATTGACGCTTGCCGTCGGCGTCCAGCCGCCGCATGCCGACCAGATAATGGCCCGGTTTGCCGGCACCGGCCATGTGCTGCAGATAGGGGCGCAGGTTGAGACCGAAGGTCGAGGTGACATCGCCCTTGCCAATCGGCAGCGTCACCAGTTCAGAGAAGCTGGGAGAGCCGAAAGCTCGAATATGCTCGGCGATCGTCCGGGACGAGGTGCCGGACAAGTTGACGACCGGTTCAGGCTCCTCTCCAGGGGCCGGCGGACGCAGGGCATCGTCGAGCTCGACACCATCGGCGGGGAACGGCCACAGGGCGTTGTCGAGCGGATCGATCGGATGAATACGCAGATCGACGCGTTCGACGCCGCGCGCCTTCACCGGCACCATCTGCGGCCCGAACCGTTCAGCGATTCCGTCGGCCTTGAGCCAGCGCAGGTAGCCGGGCCGGGCCGGGAACGACAGGAACAACTGACTGGGCGCCGCAACCGCCAGCGACCGCCCCTTCACGTCCTTCAAAGCGGCCGGCTCCAACCGAAGCTGGTAGAGCGTATCGGCCTCGAAACGGCCATTGACCACCAGCGTGTTGCCGACGGCGCGGAATTTCAGGTCCTCGACCTGCGGGCTCAGACGTACCAGATTGCGGCCTTCGATCGGGCCGACGTCGGCCAGCCGTTCGGAAAAGCTCACCACAACCGAGCGGTCTTCCGGCGGGCACAGCAAAGCACGCTCACGCGCATAGCTGGCCCCCTCGGGCGTTGTCGGATAGGCGGTGTCGCGACAGCCGAAACGGACGGCCGCAAAAGGCGCGGCAGTCGAGAAGGCGATACGCTGCTCCTCGTCGCCCTGCCCCTGATCGGGTGACAGGCGGATATGGACGATGGCTTTGGTTCCCCATGGAACCGGCTGATGCAAATCGAGCAAATAGGCGGCCGGCGCGTCCTGCTGCCGGCGTTCAAGGGCGCGCACGTCGAAATCATGAAAATCCAATGTGCGCGAGCGGTCGCCGCCGACACCTGGCAACGGGCGCAATTCGATCGTCACCAGCCGGGCCAAAGTTTCGGCGGCGATAGGGTCGCGGAAGGTCAACGTGATCGTCTCGACCGGATCCAGCCCCTCGGTACCGTTGGCCGGAATCGACGATGACGCCGCCGACATCAGGGTCACCAGGCCGACGGCTCGCCCCTGGACGGTCCAGGTGAAGCGTCCCATCGGTGGCCAGGCGACGGCGGGACGGAACTGCAGGGTATGACCATCCAGCCAGACGAACGCGCCGGGATGTGACGGCGACAGGGTCGCAAAGGACTCAGGATGATCCTCCGCGCCGCCCTTGGCCGGCCCGACATCGCGGTCGAAGAACAAGGTGACCGGGTCCCACTGGCGCAAGAAATGCTCCGGGACAAGGACGCTGCCGTTCGGCCGGCGGACGCTGTCGCCGGCATCGGCCCAACTTCCGGCCAGCAAGGCGACCAGGAACAGCACGAACGAGACAAGGCGGATCTTCGACATGGTGCTATTTGTCCTCTCCGGTCGCCACAAGCTCCCAATAGTGCCGCTTGATGTCTTCCGGCGGTCCGGTATCCGGCCGCGCCGCCCCGACCAGGGCAGGCTGCAATTCGCTTGCCCCGCCGTCGGCGCGGTTCTCCACCAGCAGATAGTACCGCCCGACGGCCAGACTGGTCATGGCGACGGCCCCCTCGGCCAGCGTCCGTCCATCGGAGTCGAGCAGCCGCACCCGCGCCGTATCGGCATTGCCGCGCACTCCGACGCCAATCGGACCGGCCTGCCGCAGATCGAAGGCGAACAGCCGGGCGTCGCCCGGAGCCAGGCGGATCTTTGGCCCAAGCCCTTCGTCGATGGCGATCGGCTCGCTTTCGGCGATGATGGCGGTGCCGCTCAAACCACCGTCCTGCAGCGGCCGAAGACCGAGCAGCGTCGTTCCGCCCGGCAGGAAGGCATGCAGTGCTCCGCCTTGTCCCCACACCGACAGTTCCGGAAGACCGACTGGTCGGCGCAGCCCGATCATCACCGGGCTGCTGGTCGAAAGATGCAACAGCGTCGGCGCCTTGCTGTCGAAACGCCATTGCCGTTCCGGTCCCGAAAGCGAAACAGCGCCAGGATTGGCCGGCGCCTCGGCTTTAGCGAGCGTGTCGGCCGCCGGCCAGGCATCGGCATCGCCGTTGTCGAGCCAAGCGGCGGCCATTCCCGTCTTGTGAACCAAAACCAGCACGGCGTCATCGGTCACCGGCAGACTCGTCCCTCGGCGTACAATGCCGTCCCGCTGCACCAGAATTGCCTCTTCAACGGCCCCCGCGACGCGCAACAACAGCCCCTTGCCGCAGTCGCCCGGAGCAAGAGCAATGTCAAAACGGCGATTGCCTGCACTGGCCTGCCATTGCCGAAGCAGAGTGCCGCGCCCAAGCGTCACCTCTTCACCGACGACGGGCGACAGCGAGGCGGACACCTGTCCATCCGCCGTTCCGGTGTTAAGAAGCAAAAGACTGTCGGCGGACGTATCAACCGCCTGGCCACCCGGTTGATCGCCCGACCAGATGGCCCGCGAAACGACGCCATCCCGGAGCAGCGCCGCGACGGTGAACGGCGGCAATGCCAACTGGAGGCGCTTGGCGCCGGCCGGTAAGGCGTAGAAGGTGGCGGCCCCGGCGCCAAGCGCGCCATCGCTGACCCCCCAGGGCAGCTTGGCTTGCACGGCTTTAGGGAAGGCAAGTTGGCGAAGCGTCAACGGCAGTTCACCGGTCTGGCCGTCGGCCCGCCACAACCGCACCACCGGCTCATCGCCACCGTGAGCGTCCGGCAGCAAAGCGACGGCGACACCGGTACCAACGGCCATGGCCCGGCCATCGGCGGCGGCGTCTTGCGAACCAACCGAAATCCCCGGTTGGCCAATCCGCGACTCGGCGATCCACAAAACCGGACCGGATCCCGCCACCGACAGCGGCAGACCGGCGCTCTGGCCGTCCGGCAAAGTCAATGCCAGGGCGGTGCTGGCGTCAGGCAGAATACGTCGCGCCTTGACCGGGCCGGCGGCAAGAGAATCGGCGAACCACAACCGGGTTCCGCCAGCGACCACCATTTCCGGGCCATGCCCGAGGGCCTGGCCGGCGGCGGCGGACCAAACCAGCGTCGGAGGTGCCGCGTCGAGGTGGAACAAGCCCGGCTTATCGAGTTTGACGGCAGCCACGCCAAGCGGAGGATCGAAACCGGGCAGTTCGGTCAAGACCACGCCATTGGCCAGCGTCCGCTCACCGGCCGGCGAGGGATTTGCCGCGCGAAGACGCAAGGCGATGGGCGCCATGGTGCGATCCATCGACCAGACATGCAGTCGAAAGGCTGTTTTCCCGTCCGGATCGCGGGCCAACGCCAGATGCGGCGCACGGCCGGCGGCCCGGCCGATGATCTCCCAACCGCCATCATCCTTGCGCCGCTCCAACGACATGCCGACCGTATCGTGCGAGCGGGCCGCCGCCACCAGGAGCGGGGGCGCGGCCGCTGGCGCCTCCAGCGGCAACCCGTGCAACCCGCCGTCCCCCACAACCTAGTGGGTCGATACGGGCAATCGCGGCTCCTGGGGTTCCGGTGCACCAGGAAACAGAGGAGCTTGCGCCTAGAAGGGAGGTGAGGAAGAATGCCGCTCGGTGAAGAGAAAACTTCCCACGCCGGTATTATCCGGATCGGGTTCGAGGGTATTTCTCAGCCCCACTCTGCGTGGAGCACC
>JARLJB010000281.1 GCA_031291415.1 Telmatospirillum sp. | reverse complement strand
TCGGATGCGCCATCGGTGAGGTCTCCGTCGGAAAGGTCGTCAAATCCATCTGGCCATTCATGTTGGCCCTGTGGGTCACCATGCTCATCATCACTCTCATCCCAGAAACCAGCATGTGGCTCCACGATATGCTGCAATAGACGTACCGTTCAAAGGCGTCTCGCGCCTGACGAAAAGGCCCGGCGGAACCTATGTTCCTCCGGGCCTTTTTTTTCGATCCCGATTCTTCTCCAACGAAGCCATGTTCCCCTGCCGTTGATCGAATCGGCAGATTCGATGACCGTTTTGTACTGAAAACATAACCATTGGTGTAAGAATCCGCCCACATTACGTCGGTATAATTTACATTTATAGGCTGGAATATATATACAGAACGGCATTACCATTTAAAAAGAAATGGTATTCATATATGGCATACGTCTTGCTTTGAAGGCCTCCGATTCATCCTAACGGAGTACTCCGATGCGCGTAATTCACATTGTGGGGCGTGTGACGATCGCCGCGTTACTGGTTTCCACGAGTCTGACCGCGGCCAACGCTGCACCGACAACATTCTTCGGCGAAGACGTCAATGGGCCTTATAACGACCCTAACGCTTTGTCTTCCTGGGCGAATTCGAATACTGCGAAGACCAGCTTTCTCAGCAACCTCGTCGGCGTCGGCACAGAGACGTTCGACGGACTGGCCGTCAACACGACCAATCCCGCCCTGTCTTTCCCTGGCGCCGGCACCGCCACGCTGACCGGTACCGGTTACGTCGGTACCGGCAACGATGGAAGTGGCCGCTACGCCATCTCATCACCGAACTATTACTATGCCGGCACCGACAACTTCGGCGTGACATTTGGCCAGCCGGTTGCCGCGTTCGGATTTTACGGCATCGACATCGGTGATTTCGGTGGGCAATTGACGTTGACGCTGACCGACACCAGCAACAACACCACCGTGCTGACGGTTCCCAATCAGGTCTCGTATGATGGAGAGATCTCTGGATCGGTCCTCTATTACGGTTTTTATGATACCACGGATCAATATGTGAGCGTCGTATTCGGCAACAATTCGGGCGGACAGGATGTCTTCGGTTTCGACAATCTGACCGTCGGTTCGATTGAGCAGGTACATCCGACAACCGTTCCGGAACCAGCGTCTTTGACGATGCTGGCGGCCAGTCTTGCCGGCCTTGGAGTCCTGAGGCAGCGTCGCCGTAAGGCTTGATAGGAAACCCGAAGCCAAAGGGTTTTTCAGATATCAATCGGCCTGGATGAACATCCACGAAGATGCCCGTCCAGGCCGAAGACCAACTTTTCTACAGCAATGAACCGTCAACCCCGCCGATCAAACCAGGATCAGGCGAACCGGCACATTGTTGCGGGTCGCGTTGGAGTACGGGCAGACCTGATGCGTCTTGTCGATCATGACCTGAGCGTCGGCCTTGCTCAATCCCGGCAATGAGATCTGCAGTTCGACGTCAATCCCGAACCCACCTTCTGACCGCGGGCCGATACCGACGATCGCGGTAACCTTGGCATCGGCAGGAACCTTCGGGCCGCCTTGCGACGCCACGAACTTCATCGCGCCAAGGAAACAGGCGGAATAGCCAGCGGCAAACAGCTGCTCGGGATTGTTGCCGGGGCCGCCGGCTCCACCCAGTTCTTTCGGCGTCGCCAAATTCACCTTGAAACTGCCGTCCGCTGTTTCCGCATGGCCATCACGGCCCCCGGTCGCAGTCGCGGTCGTCTTATAGAGAACATTCACTGACATGATCAACTCCTCTTCTCGAGAACGGATGCACCCGATCCAATCCTTGATGATTCCGATCGTCCTCTTGGCATCCACGGCGGTTGTCATCAAGAACGTTAGCGCACTTGCCGCCGCAGGCCTAAAGAACTTCCAACGACTGGATCTCACCTCGTGTCGTTGGGAAAACAGTACTATGCGATTGTATCGTGTGCGATGCGTTTATCGGAATGCCCACCATGCGAAAACATCCATTGCGATTAAATCGTACACGATATACAATGTCTGTTTCGAGGAGGAGAACCATGCGCGACACCGATTTGACGCTAGGCGAATTCCTCTGTTTTGCCATCTACTCGGCCGGACATGCCTTCAACCGCGTCTACAAGCCCTTGCTCGATCGCCTGGGGCTGACCTATCCGCAGTATCTCGTGATGGTCGCCCTCTGGAACGAGGACGGCTTAAGCGTCGGCAAAATCGGCGAGAAATTATTTCTCGAATCGAACACTCTCACCCCCTTGCTCAAACGCCTGGAAAGCAACGGCTACCTGCGCCGAACGAGGAATCCGGCCGACGAACGCCAGGTTCAGGTTCGTCTCACTGAACAGGGAAAGGCGCTGAAACAACGGGCGAGCGAATTTCCGAGCTGCATCGTTGAGGCTTCGGGACAAAAGGCCGCCGACCTCCAGAAATTGCGCGATGAGATCTTTGCTCTGCGCGATGCCCTCGACCGTTTCGATATTTCGGCCCTGGTGCAACAGCCAAGCATCACCGACACCACGATCGGCAAAGCTGACCCCGGCATCGAATGAACGTCGTGCATTGTCGTCAGGCCAAGGCTGTGGCAGGCTGTCGCCATGAAAGTGAACGTCTATGGCGGCGGATCTCTCGATCGCGCGGCTCTCTGGCGTGGCGATCCCGATTGGCTGGCCGCGCAACTCAATCATCCCTCCACCCGTCTGGTTCCGGTGTGGCGCTCGCGCATCCTGATCGCTCGTCGCGGCACCTCGGTATTGGTGCAATGCCCTCTGCGAACCGCGCGCCAAGAATGGATCGACGCCGGACATCAGGTGTATTTTCTGGGCTTGCAGGACAGCATCCCGCATTTTGCCATCGACTTGTCGCCCGCGCCGGATCCAGAGGCGCTTCTCAGCCCGAAAGACGCCGCCGAGTTCGCCGACCTGCGCGACGTCGGCACGCTGTTGCCGCAACCTGACGGCTCGATGCTCGCCTACGCGCGGGGACTGATCCATTGGCATCAGACTCATCCGTTCTGCAATCGATGCGGCGCCCCGACGACCAGCCGCCAGGGCGGTCACATGCGCCAATGCACCAATCCCCAATGCCATGCGGAACATTATCCCCGTACCGACCCTGCGGTGATCGTCCTCGTATCGGCCGGCGAGCACTGCCTGCTTGGACGCCAAGCCCGTTGGCGGCCAGGAATGTTTTCGACCCTGGCAGGATTTGTCGAACCGGCCGAGACCCTGGAGGAAGCGGTCGTCCGCGAGGTTATGGAGGAAACCGGGGTCAAAGTCGGCAGCTTGCGCTACCACTCCTCGCAGCCTTGGCCTTTCCCCTGTTCCTTGATGGTGGGCTTCCACGCCGAGGCGGACGCAGTGACCCCTCTCTCGGTCGACACCAACGAATTGGAAACGGCCGAATGGTTCACGCGAGCCGACATCGCGCGGTTTGCCGAACAGGGCCGGAGCCTGCCCAACCCGGATTCCATCGCCCGGCGATTGCTTGAAGATTGGCTGGAGCGTCGGGTCTAGAGCGTAAAGCCTATATCGGCTTCACCCTTCAGGTCTTTCAAGGTGAAAAAAGCGCCGCCTGATAGGGCCCCACGGGGGCGCCTCCAAGGACGCACCGGCCGAATCATCACCCGTGTCTTGGCGGAAACTATTCAGAACAGGATCCGCCGACGACGTCTTCGGGTTGCCGCATCAACAGGGCGGATGATCGTTCCACCTTTTGGGCGGTGCCGGCAGGACTGGTTTGGACAGCCACCTGATATTGCGATCGTTGCAACAGGGATCGACCGAGTCGGATACCGGGAAGTTCGATATAGCGATAACTGAGAGACGCAACAGCAACGGAAATTACAATCGTAACCATAGCTGAAACAAGATATGCAAATATCTCGGCCACAGATATCGGCAAGGTTGCGCCAATATGTGTCTCATAGACCCACTTATAGAATGGAAACAGAGAATTAATTACAAATACATGCAACAGATAGACGGAGTAGCTAATCTTCCCAATATATTGAGTAACGCTGTTAACAAAAATCTTCAATGGGTTAACGGCAAGACCGATGATGATGAGAACACCTAAAATACCCTTCCAGGGAAAATCGTCGGCGAATATAATATTATTGAATTTCCCGCTTTGAATCGCGAAATAACCATAGACCGCGCCGACCGTCATTGCAGCGGCCCACGCAGGAGATAGGTTTATCTTATCCAGGTGCACATACAAATTGTAGGCCACGACGCCGAATAGAAAGAGCGGAAGGTTATGGATCAAACTAAAAGTAAAAAATGTCTCAACGACACCAAACGCTGACAGAATAGCTTTGAATGCAGAAGATATAATCAGAGATAAGAACAGCATCACCACAATGTTTGGTGTTTTTCGAGAAATAACATAAAGAAGTGGGAACACAAAATAAAACAACATTTCCACTCCGATCGTCCACGAAGCTCCGACTATTCCAAATTGATGTCCAGGAGAAAGATTAAACAGGAAACTTACGTTCCATAAAAAATCACGGACAAAGCGAAAACTAAATGCGAATAAATTATTCTGAGCTATGGTTACGATCAGCAAGATATAAAACAGGGGGGCAATGCGAAAAAGTCTTCTCGTATAAAATTTTCGCACATCTACCTGCCCGGACGTTGACATAGGCATCGTATAACAAAGTGAAAATGCGCTAATAATAAAAAATATTATTACACCGGTGCTCCCATCGCCGGACATTGCGAATTTAAAAACTGAATCTGGTAACTTTACTATGGTGCTCGGAAGAACAACTGTATGCCAAAGCACCACGAACAGGACGGCAATTCCTCGCAGGCTGTCAATGAAGGCGAGTCTGTTGGGTTTCGCGTATTCCGTAGATCCATGAAACATACTGATCGGCCCCTGCTTTATCCGCGCTGTTCCCCACTCCTCGGGCGAAAACCAGGACCCACCCCGGTTTTGCGTAGCGACATGACATAAATTGCATACTGCCGCAGGTTTGGGAATCCTCAAGTGAAGACGGATTCAGACAGCACCGTTCCTCGTGCTGGTTTCATCGAGGCTTCGTCTGGCGACCAGAATCATTTCCGCAACCAGGCTCTCGACATCGTCGCCCGTCTTGGCGGCAAGTTCCAACTGCTGAAGGCATTGACTTAACCGGGAAAATCCCAAAGAAACCGCGGCCCCACGCAGAGCATGCGCGGCTTTGGTCAATTCCGGCAAGTCGCGGACCTCGCCGGCTTTGCGAAGCTCCTCGATGCGCAACGGAAGACTGGAACGGAAGCGCTCGAACAGCGTCGTGAACGACCCCTCGCCTAACGTCAGGCTGAGATCGGAAATCAAGTCGACATCGATCAGAGGCGAAGCGTCCTCGTAAGGAGGCGTTCCCGTTCCGGCCGGCGGCGCCGTCCCGGCCGGAAGTTGGTTGCTCCAGTGCTCGATCACATCGGTCAGCCGGCGCCGATCAATCGGTTTGGCTATATAGTCGTCCATCCCGGCGTCCAGGCACGCCTTGCGGTCCCCGGCGGTAACATTGGCCGTCATGGCGACAATGAGCGTCCGCTCCTTGCCATTCCCGAGCGCCCTGATCGCCTTGGTGGCGGCCAGACCGTCCATCACGGGCATCTGCATGTCCATCAACACCAGATCGTAGTCGCAGTTTTCCAGCATGGTGACGGCTTCCCGGCCATCGTTGGCAACGTCGGCACTATGGCCGAGATTTCCCAGCAGACCGACCGCCACCTGCTGATTGATGGCGTTATCCTCGACAACGAGAATCCTGAGCCGCCGGCCGGTCGTCGCCAATGGCGGCCGGGAACCGTCCGCCGGACGGCGAGGAATCGTCGCGTGCCCCTCGATGGCCTGCAACAGCCGGTCACGCAGCGTGGCCTGGCGAAACGGCTTGGTCAAAACCGCGTCGAACCCCAATGCGTCGGCAGCCGTGACCAGCGGATCGCCATCGTCCGTCGTCGACAACACTATTCGTAAAGAGGCCAGACGAGGATCGGACTTGATCACGGCGCCAAGATCAAATCCCGTCATGCGAGGCAGATGCTGTTCGATGATCGCCAGATCATAGCTGCCGTTCCCGGCCTCCCGCCGCAGGGTCGCCAGTCCGCTCACAGCATCGGAGCTCTGCGTCACCGAGGCGCCCCACGATTCCAATTGGTGCTGGAACACCTCACGATTGACCGCATTGTCATCGACGATCAGGATTTTCAGGCCTTTGAGCAAGTCGACATCGTCGTCCACACCAATGGCGCGCTTCAACGGCACCTCGAACCAGAAGACACTCCCCTGCCCCTCGGTACTGGAAAAGCCGATCTGCCCCCCCACCAAGTCGACGATTCTCTTGGATATGGCAAGTCCCAGGCCGGAGCCGCCGAACCGGCGGACAATGGACGAATCGGCCTGAGTGAACATGGAGAACAAACGCGGTTTCAACATCTCGGAAACACCGACGCCCGTATCGGACACCTGAACGCGCAACCAGGGCTCGTCATGACGAAGCGAGACATCGGCCTCCACGGACACCGAACCGGCATCGGTGAACTTGACCGCGTTGCCAACCAAATTCAGCAATACCTGGCGCAGCCGGCCGGCATCGCCCTCAAATGTCCCGGAGGCCGACGGATGGATCACACAAGTCAGCTCCACCGGCTTGTCTTTCAGGCGCGGCGCCAGAATATCCACCACCCCTTCCACCAGCGGACGGATGTCGAACCGGCCAGTTTCCAGTTCCAATCCGCCGCTTTCCATCTTTGAAAAGTCGAGAATGTCGTTGATGACGGAAAGCAGCACTTCCGCCGACGTGCGCACGCTGTCGGCGTAGTGGCGCTGGTCATGGTCCAATGGCGTATCGAGCAGCAAGCCCGTCATGCCGATGATGCCGTTCATCGGGGTCCGGATCTCATGGCTGACCGTCGCCAGGAACTCCGTCTTGGTTCGGTTGCCGGCTTCGGCCTGCTCCTTGGCCGCCCGCAGATCCAGTTCCAGATGAACAGAATCCGTGATATCGGAGTGAATCCCGACAGTACCGCCTTCGGGCGTGCGATATTCGACGATGCGGATCCACCGGCCATCGGCGAACTGGACCACTAACGGCGTCCCATCCGCCCGGACATGGCGGTCGAGACGATTGGCCACCAACCGGGGCAATTCGTCGCCCGAGGCCAGGTAAAACCCGGCATTGGAAACCGCGGTCAATACGTCCGCGAACGTTATTCCCGGTAGCAGGCGTTCGGCCGCTACGCCATAAAACTGCCGATAGCGGTCATTGCAGACGACCATCCTGTCGTCCGCGCCATAGAGAACGAACCCCTCGGAAATGCCGGAAATCGCCGCAAGAAGATTGGCCTCCACCACCTTCAGGCGTTCCTGCGCCGCCAAGGTGTCGGAGATATCACTGGCCGTCCCGCGATAGCCGGTGAACCGGCCTGCTGCGTCGAAGACAGGTTTGCCGCTGACGTTCAAGGTCCGCCGTTGGCCATCGGCGAGCAGACAGTCATAGGTGAAGTCGCGAAACGGCAACCGCCCATCGAGCATTCGCAGATGCTCTGCAATCCGTTCGACCGGCGTTGTTGTCGCCATCAATTCCAACCGCGTGCGTCCGACGACGGCGTTGATGCCGATTTGCTCAAGCGTCGGAGACGAGCCAAAAAATCTGGTGAATCGGTGTTCGCGATCCGTTTCCCAGAACCAGTCGGAGGACGACTGGGCAAAATCGCGAAATAACGCCTCGTTCTCCCGCAAGGCCTGAAGAACCTGATGCCGTTCGCCGATATCGCGGATGATACCGACGAAGTGACGCACTCCGACTGCGCCCAAGTCCCCCACCGACAGCTCGACCGGGAATACCTCGCCGGATTTCCGCCGGGCCCTCTCCTCACGTCCCCGCCCGAGGACCCGGGGTTCCCCTCCCGCCAGATACCGTTCCATATATTCGTCATGACGGACGGCAATATCGGCTGGCATCAGGACGGCAAGAGGCTGGCCGACGATCTCGTCCCGCCCGTACCCGAACATCGCCAGCACAGCCTTGTTGACGTCAAGGATGACACCACGATGATCGGCGAGGACGATCCCCTCGCCGACAGTATCGAGGATGGCTTTGAGACGCCGATCCGCCATCGCCTCGGCGCACTCGCTCAACGTCTGCGATTTCTCCACCATCAAGACCGCCCCATAGTGGGAAGCTCCTCGCGGAGGATCTCGCCCTCTTCCGTTTTTCGCGACCATTTTTCCAACAAAGCCGCCAAGGCAAGGCGATTGATCGGCTTGGCGATATAATCGTCCATGCCCGCATCCAGGCATTTTTCCCGATCGCCAGTCATCGCCGAGGCGGTCATGGCGATCACCGGAATGCCGGCAAACCGTTCTCCTGAGCTGCGGATCCGACGCGTTGCCTCGTAGCCGTCCATGTCCGGCATCTGAATATCCATGAAGACCAGATCGTAGTCCGACCGCTGCAGCATGCGGAGACTTTCGGCGCCATCGCCGGCGACGTCGACGAGTTGCCCCAGTTTGGCAAGAAAGCCAATCGCCACCTGCTGGTTCGTAGCATTGTCCTCGACCAGGAGCACCCGCATTTGTCGGGTTGGCACTGGTGATACCGCATCCTCCTCGGGATTGGCGGCCAGTGCCGCGGCGACATCGCGTCCACGCACCGGCCGACGCAACTCCGTGACTGGCCAGCCGGTCGACATCGCCGCATCGTCGCCACGGACCGCGATGATTCTGGTGCCGGCCAGGCTCCGATCAGCGGCGACAATCGCAGCGAGATCGGCCGGAGACAAACCGTCCGAACGATCATCGACCACCACCACGTCAAAGGGCGACCCATCGGCCACCGCCTGACGCAAAACCGCCAAAACAGCCACTGGCGTCTCCGCCACAGTAACGTCGACCCGACGGCGGGCAAGATGCCGGAGAATGTCGTCCCTGTCAGTCGTCTCCGGGCCACAGACGACGGCTTGCAACCCCGCGGTCGCCTCTGGATGATCCTCAGCATCTGCACGACGCAACGGCAAATCGAACCAAAAACAACTACCTTGCCCCTCGTCGCTCCGCACGCCGATCCGCCCGCCCATCAGTTCGACGATGTTCTTGGAAATGGCCAGCCCCAATCCGGATCCACCATAGCGTCGTGCCGTCGATGAATCGCCCTGGGTGAAACGGGCGAACAGACGGCCCTGGATATCGGCAGGGATTCCAACGCCACTGTCGGTGACGGAAAATGACAACCACTCCCGTCCTTCGCGGTGCTCCATCAGAACCTCGATACGGATCCGACCATGCTCGGTGAATTTGACGGCATTCCCGACAAGATTGAGCAATACCTGTCGCACGCGGTTGGCGTCGCCCAGGTAGCGACCGGCTGCCTCGGGCGCGATCTGCAGGTCGAGGACCAACCCTTTTTCGGCCAGGTGAGGCGCGAAGACGTCCGCCACTCCTTCGACCAATATGCCGACATCGTAGGGGTAGTCCTCCAGGTCGAGCCGACCGGCCTCCAGCTTGGAATAGTCGAGAATGTCGTTGATGATGGTCAACAGCGCTTCCGACGACACCCGGACGGTCTCGGTCAGATGCCGTTGGCTGTTTGTCATTCCGGTATCAGACAGCAACGTCACCATTCCCAGGATGCCATTGAGCGGCGTACGGATCTCGTGGCTCATCATGGCCAGGAATTCGGATTTCGAAAGATTGGCCCGTTCCGCGGCGTCCCTGGCCTGGCGCGCCAAGGCCATCGCCGTCTCGCGGTTGGTCATCAATCGGGCGATCCAGACCATCAGCATGGCAAAGGAAAGGCAGAGCGCCAATGAGCCACTGCCGATCAGAATCGCCTTTCTCCGCCAGTCGCCGAAAACCAACTCCTCGGTTGCGGTGACGACGACGGCGAGCGGATACCCCGATATCGCGATGGGCGCAGCAATACGAAACCGCGTGTCTGCCTGATCGACCAGACGCGGCTCGCGGGTAATCAAAGCGCTCAAGCCGTCTCGCAGAGCTTTGAGAGCCGGCTGAGGCAGGAGAATCCCCATGGACTCGTCCCTTTCCGGCATGCGCGCCAGCAGCCCGCCGTCATCGCGATAGAGCGAAATGGCGCTGAACTCGCTGAAATTGACGGCTCGGTAATACTCGGAAAAAAATGAACTTTCGATTCCGGTCAAGACCAGACCGATGGTCTCCCCCCGACTGTTGCGGATCTTGCGCGTGAGATAAAACGTCCAGCGCCCATTGACCCGATTGCGGGCCGGCAGACTGAGAAAGAACTTCAGATCCGGGTCGGAAAAATGCGCCTGAAAATAGTCGCGGTCGGCCAGGTTGATCGGCGGCGGCGGATAGGACCGGGTGAAGTTCACCACATCGCCGTTGGCCGCAACGATGGTCGCCACGTCGATCTGGGGAACGCCACTGACTTTGTCTTTGAGCATGTCGTAGGTCGCCCGGCTGCCCAGTGCCCGGCGAAGGCCCTCGTCGTCCTCCACGCCCATCTCGACGACACGATCGGCGATGGATCTTTGCACCAGATCCGCCGCGTTAATGGTCTGACGGGCATGTTCACCGAGCAGACGCGCGAAATTGATCAGATTTACCCGCCAGTCCTCGACGCTCTGCTGGCGCTGAAAATAGATCGTCGCGGCGGCAAGCGCTGCCACCAGAACGATAAAGACGGATCCGGCAGCCAGCACGAGACGCCCCGGCGTGACGGACTGCGGTCGAGCCACGTCTCGGGTGAAGGCACTGTCCGTCTGACGCATCGGCCGCCCCCCAACTCGCGTTCATGGGAACGGACGGTCTCGCCCGTCCGAATTTCAGGTCAGCGCAGTTTCAACCATTGCGTCCGAGAACGTCCACCATATTTTCCATAAGATAGAATCAGTTGATGATTGGGACCGTGCGGCGGCATTTTCCCTGCCGCCGGACTCCCGGGCTTAACAGACAAAAAAAGGGCCAAGCATTGCGGCTTGGCCCTTAACAAGAAGACCGCTTATTTCGGCTGTTCTCTTCGTTATGCCGACAGCGTTGTATTATAGACGGCGCCGCCAATGGTCACATTGGACAAGGACAACCCGCTCACGTTGTAGAGGTAATAAGGTGTCGACGCGGACGGCGTACCGAAGTTGCAGTTGCTGATCGTCAGATTAGATACCGGCGAGACCGTCGGGGCCGCCGTCAAGCCGTTGTAGTCGTAGGCCACCGGGCCGACGATGACGATCGCCTGGTAACAGGTGGTGGTCTTGCCGGTCGGCGCCGTCACAGTCACGTTGCTGATGTTCACATTGGTCACCACCGGCGGCCGGATGCGCACATTGTCCGACGAGGGTGAATAATCGCAATCGATGGTCAGGATGCCGCCGGCCGACGTCGACGCCGTTTTCGTGGGAACAGGTGACCCGGTAAGCGGCGTGTAGAAGCTGGCCGTTGTCTGAATGCCATTCGGAATACTGACGTTACGGACATAGAAATTCCGCACGAAGCCGCCGCGGTTCATGTTGGTCTTGATGCGGAATCCCATCTGCAGCGGATTGCTCGCCCAATACTGGTTGAGAAAGGTCAGGTTCTGTGCATAGACGTTCTGCACGCCACCCGACATCTCGCTTCCCAGGGTGACGCCGCCATGGCCACTGTTCATCGTGCAATTCTGGATCACGATGTTCTGGCACGGTCCGTAGCCGGTATCGTTGTCCTTTCCGGCCTTGATCGCGATGCAATCATCTCCCGTGTTGAAGGTGACACCGTCGATCAACACGTAATTGCAGGCATCCGGGTCGAAGCCGTCGTTGTTCGGCCCGTTGCTGTTGGCATAGACGCCACGCACCACGACGTTGCGGCAGTTGACCGGGTTATGCTGCCAGAAGGGCGTGGCGGTAACCTGATAGTTTTGCATCAACACGTTGGTGCAACTGTGGAACTGGATCATCGGCGGCGGCAGTTGGTGGCCGACGCCATAAACCCTGAGCGACAGCGGGTAGTAGGCCTCGGACTGCGCCGGCACATAGGACGAATCCCGTTTGTAATTGGTGCTGCTGCCGGCGGTCGCCGTTCCAAATTCGATCAGATTGACGGTGACCGGTGCCGTCGCCGGAATATAAGTGGCGCTCAGCGCCGCGTTGAGGGAATTGGCTGTGCTTTCTCCCGGTGAGGGACTGACCCAACCGGCTGTTCCGGCGCTTCCCTTCCAGGTCCACCAGCACTGGAACGTGTTTTTCCCTTCCGGCGTGCCATAGGACGTACCTGCCTGGCCATTCAAGATGGCGGTGTTGTCGTCGGCGGTCAGCCCGATGTTGCTCTGGCCGTAGGCATAGATCAGCGGCGAATAATTGTAGCAGTCGTTGCCCTGCCAGCGCGAGATAACCAGCTTGCCGTTGGTGCCGCAGTCGTAGGGCCCATATTTGGCATAATTGGCGGGATTCGGATCGAAGAAGATCTGCGCCCCGCTGGTCAGATGGAAATTCACGTTGCTGAGCAAGGTGATGGGCCCGGCGATGTACCAGTTGCCGGCCGGCACCACGACTCGTCCGCCACCGGCGGCATGACAGGCATTGATGGCCGCAGCGAAGGCGGCGTAATTGTCGAAGGAGCCGCTGACCGGCGTCGAAACCGTTCCGGTCGTCGTCGACGTCACATAGGCCGTCGTCGTCGTGACGTTACAGGGCGTGGCACCGTAAGTGGTGACGACAAAATCACGATTGGGAAAGGCCGTCGGGCTGGCCAGGCGATTGGCGATCGCCGTCGCCTGCACCCAGGGATCGCTTGCGGCAAAGCCCGGCTTCTCAAAGCCCAGAACGACCGCCCCCGCGGCGGTCCCGGCCAAAAGCGATCGACGCGACATCGACAGATTGAATTCGCTCATCTTCATCGTCTTTCCCTTCCACGATTTTTTCGGCAACAAAACAACTTAAGGTTGTTATTGCGGTCGACTTTGAATTGGACGGCGGGTCGCAAAGACGCGACCGCGCCGTCGAATTTTCTATGGGAATCCGGTTATGCAGCCTTGCGACGGCGGATTGCGCCAATGCCGGCCAGACCGATGCCAAACAGAGCCAAGACCGTCGGCTCGGGAACGGTCTTCAGAGAGACGGACTCTACCGAGCCCGAAATACCAGAAATAGTGTCCGTTATGTTCGCATACTCACCACTGGCCGGCACATAGGTAAAATCCTGCCCCAATACGCCAGAGAAAGCAGAACTGTCGACTTGTTCTATGATGTTGACATTTTGTTCGGTCGAACTTACGTCTGACAAATTCGCGTAAAATCCATCACCAGCGTCAACAAATACTTCGAATGACGTTGTGTTGAAATTCTCAGAAATGGTGATGCCATTTATGGTTGCCGACAGCGAAAGCAACTCTGTTCCATTCAAATTCACACCGTCCGGAGAGGAAAGGGACGCCGTCTCGAACAGGGCGGTGAAGGTGTAGTGGTCACCGGTCAGATCCGATCCGGCGCGACCGAATACGCCCGAGGAATCGGTGCCGCTGGAGATCGTGCCCGAGCTGGTCAGAACGTAGGAACTGGCGTTCGCGGCCGCCGGCAATACCAGGCAGAGAGCTATGGCGCTAGCGCAGAGGCTCATCTTGGAAAACATCGCATCCCCCAAATTTATTATCGGAATGATTGGCCTGGTAAACAGGATGCAACCAATATGCCAATGGGAGATTACCGGCCTTACGGCCTTACCAATTTAAGCATGTGTAAAATTCATACGACAAATCCTGCTATGGTGTAAAGAAAGCTTAACACTTTCAGTAAGCACGCCACCGCAGCCTACCACAGAATCTCCGCCAGGGTTTCCGCTTTGCCGTCGTTCGGCTCGGGGACCAGGCCCAGCAACCGCGTCAGCAGCGGATAAAGATCCACATTGTCGAAGGGTGGCTGGCGAAGTCGCTCGCGAAACGCCGGCCCCTTGGCGATGAATAGGGCCGCCATGTCCGGAACCGCCGGATCATAGCCGTGCCGGCCGACGATGAACGGCTTGCCCTTCGACAATTCGCGGCGCAGATCCGCCCTGCTTTCCACCAGCCAACCGGAGTCGGCCAGACAGAGAAGCGACGGCACGCGCGGATGGCTGCCATAGTGCAGCCTGGCCGGGATATCCTCTTTGCGCCAGCAGGCAACATGCTCGTGGAGTGCCAACAGGCCGGCCTCGACCGCGGCTTCATGGCCAGGCAACGGACTCAACTCGGCTTCCGGGCCGCTGTTGACCACATGCACGGTATCGATGTCCACCAGATCGTCGAGAAAGACGATGCGGTCGAGCGCCGTCAATGTCATCCCATGATCGGCGACGATGACCAGGTTGACCCGGTCGGCCAGATGCCGTTGCTGCAAACCGGCCAGCAGCCGCGCCAATGCGCCATCGACCTGCCGCAGGGACTGATCAACGCCCTCCGACTGCGGTCCGAATCGATGCCCGGCCGTATCCACATGCTCGAAATAGAGTGTGATGAAATCCGGACGCTGTCCGACCGGCAGATCCAGCCACTCCAGAACCTTGTCGACCCGCCGCTCTGGCGGCAGGCTTGCGTCAAACTTTTCCCAATAGTCCGGACGGACGCCCTGGATGGCAACATCGGAGCCCGGCCAGAACATGGTCGCCGTCCGCAACCCCTGACGATGGGCGGTTACCCAGAGCGGCGTCGCCCCGTTCCACCAGCGGGGATCTTCGACTGCATCACGGTCGCCAAGCGAGAACACCGATTTCGGCGCGAGGGCGGGATCTTCCATGCGGTTGGCGACGATGCCGTGATGATCGGGATAGAGTCCGGTAACCAGGGTATAATGATTGGGAAACGTCAACGACGGAAAGGCAGGCCGCATCCCCTCGCCCGCCACGCCTGCGGCCGCCAGGCCCGATAACGTCGGCGTCAGACCGCGTTCAAGATAGTCGGGACGAAAGCCGTCGAGTGACACCAGGATCAGAGGCAGGCGCTCACCGCCCGGTTGCACCGTCGATGATGGCGCCGGCCGGTCCGCGCACCCCGCCAGCGACAGCGTCAAAACAAGAACCAGCAAACGAACGAAAGACGGATTCACGGCCTGCTCCTCCCCATCGATGACGTGGTTGCTCCACGCCCGGATCGTCGCACGGAAGAACGATAACCGCGGTTATCGTTTCATACCAAGTGCCGAAAATGCTGAGACATTTTCGGCCCCTCAGCAACTGTCTTTGTCAGGCAGCGGCAGCTTCGGGTAAATCCCGCCATGGCTTGGCGTCCCTGACCAGGGCGTTGAGGATAGTGATGAGCTTGCGGACG
>JARLJB010000280.1 GCA_031291415.1 Telmatospirillum sp. | reverse complement strand
TGCGAGACGGTCGTGTTGGTATCGATCGCCTTGGCATTGGCCTGGAAATACTGCTGCGCGGTGATCAGGCTGACCATTTCCGACGACAGATCGACGTTCGAGGCTTCGAGCGAACCGGACAGGAGGCTGCCGTATTGGCCGCTGTTGGGCGCGCCAAAGGTCGCCGTGCCCGACAGGCCGGTGGCGGTGTAATCGGCCGAACCGACCTGTTTCAGCCCTTCGGGCGCCGCAAACGCGGCGAGCGCGACTTTGCCGATCACCGCGCTCGAGCCATCGGCGTAAGAGGCGCTGATATTGCCGTTGGCCGCGATGGTGACGCCGGAGAACGCCGAACCGGCAGCGTCGGTCGCCGGCACGGTGGCATCGGTCGGCGTGGTCGACGACACCGTGCCGGTGGCGCTGGTTGGAAGCGCCTGGAGCCGGTTGCCGGTGGAATCGACAATATAGCTGCTGCCACTTGTCGCAGCCGTGGTCGAATCAAGCGAGAAGTTGCCGTTGCGCGTGTAATAGGTCTGGGTTGTGACGGGCGATGTCACCGTGAAGAAACCATCGCCGGTGATCGCAAGGTCTAGCGCCGATCCGGTCTGATTGATCGGGCCCTGGCCGAAATTCTGGTCGATTGCTGAAACGGTCGAGCCAATTCCCTGAATGTCCTTGGGATTCGAATAGGCGCTCGCAGCGACGAGATTGGCGAACTGCACGTCGCTTTTTTTGAAGCCGGTGGTGTTGGCATTGGCGATGTTGTTGCCGATGACACTGAGGTCGGTTTGGGCGTTCTGCAGCCCGCTGAGCGAAATCGAATAGGACATGGGTGTGCGTCTCCGTCGGGGGGGGGGAAGGGCGTGGGGCGATCAGGCCGTGGTGCTGGTGATTCCGGTGGTGCCGGTGGCCTTGGCGATCTGACCGGAAATCGTCGTCAGATCGGTGTTGGTCTGGTTGGCTGCAGACAGCGTCGAAAACTGCGCCAGCTGGGCCAGCATCTGGGTGTTGTCGACCGGATTGGTCGGATCCTGGTCCGACAAC
>JARLJB010000279.1 GCA_031291415.1 Telmatospirillum sp. | reverse complement strand
TAGCTGACGAAATCGATCTCTGGATTCTCCATAAAATGCGGCAAAGAGACTAATTGTTTGAGGAACCTGACTCCACTTCCCCTAAGCGTTTCGAGGACATTCATCTGGCGGTCGACGATCCTCCTCCACCTCACGACGGTACCCAGTGGCGTCGCCGGCATTTACCAATGTGCCGCTCATCGGCCCGTTGCTTGGCGCCACGATCGGCAAGCTGGTCAAGCCGACGATCAGAATGCACGAAGAGGATTGGGATGGCAAGGAGTACACCCTCTACTCGACACGCATCGAACCCAAAGGTCCAGAGGCTCTTCCTCCGCCACTGCCGAAGGATGAATTCTCGATCGGCAACGCCCTCAAGAAGGAAGCGACGATCTTTGCCGAGTACACCGGCCTCTACGGCTTCATCGCCAAGAGTGGTTATCAGGGTCTGTTTCCCAACTCCAACAGTCTGGGCAAAGAGGTCGACTATCAAGGATCTCGTCAGATCGACAACTTCTCCCGGCGCTACTACGAGAAGGAGTTGGGCGCCGGCATTGGTCCGTCCCTCTCAGGCACAGAACACTTCGGCTATACAGAACCCTTCCGCCGCTTTGTCCAGCGTGAGAGCTTTTCTCCCCAGGCCAACGAAATCCCCAACACGGCCCCCAGCTGGCTCCCTGGAGACGACTATTACACCAACTTTCATGTCGGTGATCCCTTCATCAAGGTCGACCAAGGATTTGCCCGTCTGCCCGGCGCCGGCTATGTGACGCTTCACCCAGATCTCAAAGACATCGACCCGGAAGACTACCCCGACATCCACAAGATGGCCATCCTGGCCGACGTGGCTCCATACTCACGTGAGTACCACAACGCCAGGCAGCGCGTAGCTCAGCAAGCCAAGGGCGATACCGAGCTGGAGATCGAATACGAGAAGATCATGAGCCGGGTCAAACAGACCCGGGAATCGATCATCCGGATGAACGACAGGCACTTCACCGCCCCTGTCGATGAGATTTCCGGCACCGTGGATGAGGTTTCTCCCGGCGGAGTCACCCTCAAGGAGTTTCCCGGCCGGCGCTTCCAGTTCTCTTCCGTGGGGATGAGCGCAGCAGACCTGTCGGCGAAGATCCTCGGCGAGAACAACGACATGACCCGCACCGAGGTAGCCCTCGAAGTGGACCGCCGTCGTGATGCCATGCAGCAGTATCTGGCCGATCATTTGGCCGAAGGAACATCGATCCGGGCTGTTGTTCCCAAAGGAGCTACGGACAGCGCCGAGTCGATTCGGGCTGTCATCCTGGCCAATGGAGAGAACGTCAACCGGGAGCTGATCGATCAAGGTTTCGGCCAGTACCGCGAAAATCTCGGCGGGGCCGAAGCTCGTTCCATGCACGGCAAACTGGGGCGCGCCATCGGCGGCCTGGCTGAGGGTCTGGCCTTCCAGGGAGACTCCAGCGCATTGAATCCAATGCGGTATATGCCCTCGCCGGCCCACACCAAGTTCTGGCAGGAACGCACCCCGCTGGCCCAGTACATCAACAACGAGGTTGCAGGCACCAGGATGCGGCGTTGGGAGCGCCCGATCCACGACTTCCTC
>JARLJB010000278.1 GCA_031291415.1 Telmatospirillum sp. | reverse complement strand
GGTCGAGAATTTCTTTTGCAAAATCAAATCTTTCCGCCGCATCGCAACGCGTTACGAGAAGACTGACCAGAGCTTCGCGGCAATGATCCATCTCGTCGCCTCCGAAATCGCTCTCCGCTGAATGTCAACAGGCCTTAGTGCGTGATGCAGATTTAACGCATCACGCACTAACGGATGGGCGGTAGCGCCACGTCGGGGGGCGACTGGTGAAGCTGGTCGTGAATGCATTTCTCCAACAGGGTGTAATCCTCGTCACCGCGGGCTCGCGTGCGGAGATCGCAATCGCGTTGGATATAGTCGGGCGTATTGGCCCAAAGGCGCTTCACCTGGTCAAGGGCATCACTCTGGGCGACCAGGCATCGCTGCATGACTTCCGGGGAAAAACCGTCACTGGTATTGGACAGGCGGGCGCAATACCCATCCATATCGTAACGCGCCGGTCGTTCGTCGGCAAAAGCCATTGAACCGGCGATGGACAACAGCAAGGCGAGCGGCAAAAACTCCTTCATTTCCCTAGCGCCCCCGTCGCCAAACAATGTCTGCGAGCCGCGCCCAGGGGCAAAGTCCAAGACGACGACGGGCCAGAAGAACCGCGCCAAAGCCGTTCACTGTGATGGAGGCGGACACCGCCAGCGCCGTGCCGAGCGCCCCGTACAATTCCGCCAAACCGGCCGCTCCGAGCAGCAGTACCACCAGTGATAGAGCATTGAGGCGACGCAGATCGGCCATATGTCCGGTCATGCCAAGCAGCTCGGGCATCGCCGACGAGGCCGCCGCCGCCAGTTGCCCGAGCGCCAGAACACGCAGCACCATGGCGCCATCCGCGTAACCGGGACCGAACAGGCCGAGCAGAAACGCGGGAAAAGCCAACATGACGACAACCGGCACCGAGGTCAGAGCGAGGCACAGCCCCACCGCCTGCGAGGAGGCCCGGCCCAGTCCGGCCAGATCGGCGCCGGCATGCAAGGCTGCGTAACGGGGCGAAGCCATCGCCGCCACCCCACTGACCACGATATTGATCAAAAGCGCGATCCGCCAGGCCAGGGCGAACAGACCGACCTCGCGACTGGAGGCGACAATGCCGAGGATCAGCGCCGGCGCCGCGGTGATCATCAGTTGCGTCAGTTCGAGGCTGAATAGGGACAGACCCGGTCGCAACAAGGTCGGCGCCGGCATCTCATTCCTTCCCTTCGGCAGAAAAGTCCGTAGCAACGTGCCGCCGACCACGGCTGTAACTGCGAAGGACAACGCAATCAGAAGAAGCGCTCCATCCAGGCTGATTCCGGTGATCAGAGCGATCAGACAGAACAAAGCCGGCCAGAGCCAGGAATAGATCATCTGGGAAAAGCCGACCCGCTGTAGTCCTGCCAATCCTCCGGCCATGGCGGCACCGAGATTTTGCGGAATAATGGCGAGCGCGCCCAGCGCCAGCGGCAGGGCCAGATCCGGCTTGCCGAGCACGAGGCGGGCAAAGGGATGGGCGGCGGCGAAAATCAGCACGGAGACCAACGCAGATGCGCCGAACACCAATCGGCAGGCACGGCCGATGGCGGGTCGGACGGCGTCTGGACGCCCTTCAGCCATCGCAATCGCCAGATGCCTGGTCAGCGCGCGGTCGACGCCCAGCCTGCCCAACCCTCCCAGAGCAGTCATGACGCTGAAGACGATGTAGAATTGTCCCGCCTGTTCGACGCCGAGCGTTGCCGCGACGAGGAGATGAAAGCCGTAGCGGCTCGGCAGATCGAGAAGGCGCACCGTCACGCTGAGCAACGATCCGGCGATCATGCCGGGATGGCCGAACGCCTTGTCCAACCGAGCTGTCAGCGTCACGACCCGGCGCCCTTCAGCACGAATAAGGTGACGCTGGG
This sequence comes from Telmatospirillum sp., assembly GCA_031291415.1. Lineage (GTDB taxonomy): Bacteria > Pseudomonadota > Alphaproteobacteria > Rhodospirillales > Magnetospirillaceae > Telmatospirillum. The sequence continues at coordinate 77,385 of JARLJB010000278.1, read as the reverse complement.
CGCCGGCACTTTGGCGGAAAAGGCGCTTTCTGCGAAACCGGCAGGCGGCAGATGGGTCAGCCGGCCGTCGGCCAGTTGATAGGCCTCCACCGTGCCGCGACTGGCGAAATTGCGAAGTTTGAGATCAACCTGACCATCTCCCGAAAGATCCTTGTCGATGACCATGACGGTCATCGCCCCATCGGCGGCTCGTAACGCCGCAAAGGCCGCCAGACGGTCGGGATCGGCGGTGCGGGTGGCGATGCTGGTCTCGCCGAATCCCGATTTCCGCCCGTCGTAATTGCGATAGAGTTTCATCGCGAGATAGGTCGGACTGTCTGTCGGTGGTGTTGCCCAACGGGTCGCCAGGTCGAGCCCCTCTCTCCCGAAAATACCGAGCGCGTCGGCCTGTGCGGTGGCGCCGTTCATCGTTTTTTCAGCGCCCCAGTTATATTCGGTGATGGCGATCGGCGTTCCCGGATAATAGTAACTGTCCACCCAGCGCCGTAGCCGGGGAATCAGCGCAACCTTGTCATGGATCCAGGTGGGATCAAGATAGTCCGGGTCCCAGAGATCGCGGGTCGAGCGGTTGCGCAGCAACTGGCCGGCCGCCGACTGGTCGCCGCCGTCCTCCTTGTAGACGCCGCCTTGCGGATAGAAATGCACGCTGACCACGTCCACCGGATGGCCGGCGGTCTTCCATTGGCTCAACAGCCAGGGCAGATAATCCATCCCCTGGGTCTGGTCGGTCCGGTCGGGCGCTTTGTCGAAGCCATGCTGTACGGCATATTGCTGGTCAAAGCCGCTATAGCGATAGGCCGTCCAGCCCCATTCCTCGGGGGCGAGGACGCGGGCACCGGGATCGATCGCCTTGACCATTGTCGCATAAGTCGCGACCTTGTCGGCGATCTCGCGGGCATGCGCCCCGATGGGATGCACATCGCGATGGATGTCGTGCCAGAAGCTCGGCTCGTTATCCATGGCGTAATAGGTGACACCGCCTTTGCCGGCCAGGCCCCATTTGCCGACGAGATGTTCGACCCATTTCCGCTCGTCGTCGGGTCCATCGGGCATGGATGCATCGTTGGGGTCGTTGTTGGTGATCGCCGTACCATCGAGGCGCAAGCCGTTTCCGGCATCGACGAACCCTTCGAGATCGCTTTTCTGCTGCAGGCCGTATTTCCCGATGGAAAAGGCGGCCAAGGGCTTGCGCCCCTCGTCGAGCTTGGCCACCCAGCCGATCATTGGCATCGTCAGCATCGGCTCGGCTCCGGCCGCCTTACTGAGCCCGACGAAACCATCGCCATGCTGGTCGAAAATGTCGGCACTGCAGGCTAGGCTTTCGAAAAACCAGTCCTTGCCGGCATTGCGAGCGTCGAGCCGCCAATTATAGCGGGTTGCGCTGTCGCCGCCCGAACGGTTGAGCGGCGCGTTGAGATCGGACAACTGGCTTTGCGTCGCATAAGAGACGCCATAGATCAGCGGACTGATTGTCCGGTGGCCGGCGGCGCCATCGATCTCGACATCGCCGGCCGCCGCCAAGACCGGCAAGCCGAGGAGAACCACTGCCAGCGCTGACCAATGGAGGGACGGCCGCGCTCTACCCGGCATGGTGAGCCTCCACGGTTGATGCGGCGACGGTATCTTCGAAGGCGATCGCGGGATCCTCCATCTGCAGACGGTGCCAAACATAGACGAAGATAGAAAGGATGATCGCCGTTTCGCCCGGCGTCAAAGTCGGTGGGTAAAAGTTCGAAATCAGGACGACATAGACGACATAATCATAGAGGCTGCCGAGGAAATGGCTGTCGATTCGGTGCTTTAAGCGATGAAAGAAAAGCAGGCCCCGCACCTCGTAGAGCAGGATCAATCCCGCTCCGATGAGCCCGAACTCGAAAAGAATGCCAAGCCAGGTGATGTCGGCGAGAAAGAAGAAATGGTCGAAAAAAGAAAACAGACTGTCGGAGCTGGTCGGACTGATGGTGCCGACCCCGAACAGCCAGCGGATCGGATCAACGCCGAGGAAATCGACTGCCTTGGAGGCGGTTTCCCATCGCACATCGAAACCGGTGCTGGAATCGGTGCTGAACATGGTGGCGAGATAACCGAACGAGAACAGCCCCCCCAAAGCCAAAGGCGTCGCCAGCATCAGGGCCAGACGCATCAGGGGGCTGACCGCGAGAAAGCTGTTGATCACCACCACGCCGGAGATGCCGACCATCATGGCACGGGTTTTCACCACCCAGAGCGTCAGGGCAAAACCGACGAAGGCGCCGGCCAGCCAGCGCGGACGGAGCTCATCGAGAAAGCGACGATAGCAATAAAACAGAGTGATCATGCCGAAATACATCGGCATGCGGATACGGTTGCCGCGGCTGTCCATCGAGAAAAGCGGCGACGATCCGAACGCATAAACACCGCTGTACCAGGATTGCGGCACTAGCGCCCACATGAGCACCAACGCGACATAGGTCACCACGCCCAAGATGAGGAACGCGACCATCAACTCGCGCAACGTCGGCCTGAGGACCAGCATCAGCCCCAGGAACGAAAAAAAATGCAGGAGCGGCAACAGCTTCACTTGGGCGGTGACACCGGTGAAGAAATCCTGGCTGAAATAATAGATGCCGGCAAAACTCGGCACGAGAATGACCCAGACGAAGGTCAACAGGATCTGTCGCACCAGGGGCAGTCGGGGATAGCGAAACAGGACGAGGGCCAGCGGCAAAGCCAGGACGGGAAAAGCCTTCGACGCAGCCCAGAAGGGCAGTGCCCCCTTCATGTAATGGAAGCTCTGCCCGAAAAAGGGCAGAAGCAGGAGAAGGATGACCATCACCTTGAGCCGCAGAGGCTCATTCGAGGTCAGAGGCCGGATCTCAAGCGCCATGGCCGTCTCCGCCCGCCGATCTGTCCGTCATGGCTTTCACGGTGTCGTCGTGTTGGTGCCGGCGTTTTGGTTGATCGTGTAATTCACGCTGCGATTGAAGGGTAATGTGCGGTTGATGTACTGATCGATCCACTGATCAACCTCGGCAATCGACGACCTCGGCACGAAAATAGTGTCCTGCGGCTGCAACGCGACGGCTTGCGTCGGATCGCCGGTATGGATCAGGGCGTCGAGGTCGACGGTGCGCAGGAGCGGTTTGCCGTCGGCTCCCGGGCGAATCAGCACCACCTGCTCGCTACGCGCCGTGTCCAGCAGTCCACCGGCCACGGCAATGGCCTGCAATGGATCCATTCGGTTGCGAAGCGGCACTGCGCCCGGCAATTTGACTTCGCCCCCAACATAGACGACCTGCGCGTAGTGGCGGATGCTCACTGAGGAGTGGGCGGCGCGCGCAATTTTATGGTCAACCAGAGCCGAGTCGATGGCTTCTCCCGCCTCCGGAACGGACAGGCCTCCCACCGGAACGGTGCCGACCACCGGCATGGTGAAACGACCATCCGGTCCGACCGGGCCTTCGTAATTCAGTTCGGGATTAAAGGGCATCACCACCGACAGCTCATCGCCCGGCGCGATCCGATATTCAGGTGCGGCGGCGCTCATCGATGGAAACCGCTCGGGCTGATTGTGTTCGGGCGCGACACTCGGGGTGCAGCCCATCATGGCGGTCACGACCACGGCGGCACAGAAGAACTTTTTCATTTCCGTTTCTATGTCGTTGGTATTCCCTCAAGTCGGAGGAATGTACCCGTCACGGGCTGCCGAGTATACCGAAATTCCAGGTGACTTGTGCACGGACTCTCAACCTTTGGTAGTTGGCCGCCGATCGGCAGTAAAGCCAACAGACCTGATCTGTGATGTCAACGCGCACTAGTCGCAGCCAGGGATATGGCTTTGCAGTTCCGCAGCGGTCGCCTTGATCGCCTCCTCGATCGGCGGATTCAATCCGTAGGTGCCGATGATCGTCAGGGCGGCCAGCAGTAAAAGCGGCCGGCGGTGCTGTCGGACGAGGCTGTCATTTCCCCACGCCAGCCCGAAGGCGACCGCGAAAGCCGTGCCGATGACGAGGCCCGTGGCCACCTCTGCCGGATTGTGAGCCAGGACGACGAGACGGGAGACGGCGATGGCAGCCACGAACAACCCGGTTCCGACGAGAATGGGTAATCGCCAAACGGATCCCCAGCCCAGAAGAATGGCGAGACTGCCGTAGACCGCCGCACTCATCGCGACATGCCCGCTTGGACTGGTGATGATCCCGCCGCCTTCAGGATTGATGCAAACCCGGAAGGCCAACTTCAACAGCAAAAGGACCAGGGCCGTGCCGCCGGTGGTGACGGCCAGCACCAGTCCAGCACGGGGACGGCGCAGAAAAAAAGTAAGATAGATGACCACGAAAAGGGCGAGCGACAGGGTGACCGCGCTATCTCCGAATTCGGTAATCCACCACCAAAAACCCGTCACAGAGTCCCCTTGTCTGGCCACCGGTTAGGCACATCGGGACCGAACCGCCGATTCGCTTGGAAGGTTGACGGTTCCTTCCCATCGCCGAGAGAAAATCCGCTCACCCGTCACACACCTCGATGGGGCGCCCCCTGGGAGGCAAGATGACTGGTGACCGAGGCAACCAATCTTCTAAATACATCAATGCAGTAGACTGGAATGCGGGCCATGGTCAACCGGTTTTTGTTCCCATCCGTAGCATGAGGGATTAATCAGATCATCTTCCGACGATTGCAGATTGCCTACGTGTAGATCTTAAGTCACACTTTGGCGCGCTGATATTTGCTTCGGGCGCATGGAACTGCTGGAACCATGATCGAAACAAATCATCGAGCTTCATCATCGCCTGAATGCCGCACTCAAAACGTGTACCCCGTCCATGACAACGCAAAATTTTAAAAAAAATGGGCGGTCGCAAGCCGGCGTCAGCGTGCCGCAAATCGCCATGCGCGACCTCCTCAATACAGTATTCTATTATCGACGGGTCGCTTCGGCGATTGTTCTGGCATTCTTCGGATTGAGCATCCTCATCGTCCTGGTGATGCCGCCCGTCTATCGCGCCGAAGCGCGATTACTTACTCTTTACGCGGGTTATTATGATATGCAACTTGACCGCTCGGTCGGACGGGCGGCGCCTGCGTTTGATCCGACCCAGGTGGTCAATGTCGAGGCCCAGATCCTATCGAGCCCGGAACTGCATCGAGCCATCGTCAGGAGCGAGGCGGGTGATCAGGCCGACACGGAGACCCTTGATCAGGCGCTGCAAAGTTTCGAACGGCGCTTCCGCCTGGAAAAGGTCGACGCGGCCAACCTGATCGACGTGAGCTATGCCGATTCCGACCCTAATCATGCCGCGCATGTGCTGGATGAGCTCATCGCGCAATACTTTCGGCAGCGTTCCGGGGTCTTCACGCAGGGTCGGCTGGCCTTTCTGATCGACCAGCGCGACAAAGTGCGCGAACAACTGGACTCGGCCAACGCGCAGCTCATCGCCTTTCAGCGTGCCCATGGCGTGGTCAATATCGACGCCCAGATCAGTTCGGCCGTCGCCCTGCAAGGCCTTCTGCAGCAGCGTAAGCTGGAGAATGAGACTGCGCTTAGCCAGGATCAAAGCACCCTTGATGCCTTGATCAAAGAGGCTCGCAACGTTCCGTCCAGCATCGAACTGTTTCGCGACAACACGGAAGCGGCGCATGCGCTTGACACCATGCATCTGTCGTTGCTGCAGCTCAAAAGCCGTCGCGCCGATCTGGCGTCCCGCTACATGCTGGAGTCGCCGTTCGTCGAGCAGATGGACCAACAGATCGTCGATGTCGACAATTCGATCGGTGAACAGCAATCCCGTCTGATCAGCGCCGTGCGCACCGGACACAACAGCTATTACGACACGGTGCAAGACCGCATCGTCCGTCTTAATTCCGACGTGGCCGGTGAGGCTGCCCGCAAGAGCTCGCTGGAGCGCCAGAACACGGAAGCCGATGAAACCATCCGACGCCTGATCGCTACCGCCAATCAGCTGCGGCGCATGGAGATTGACCGGGATCTTCTCATCGAAAGCTTCAAGACTTTTTCCCGGCAGGTCGAGGAATCGCGAATCGAACAAAACCAGATGGACACGTCGTCCAGCACGAATGTGCGCATCATCCAGGCCCCCTTCCCACCGACACATCGCAGCAATCCGCCCATTCTGTTCCTGGCTGCCGGCCTGGTGGCCGGCATCCTGGTGGCTGGTTTATCGGTGATCGTGCTGTCCAGCCTTCGCGAGACCTTTCTCAGTCCCGAGGAAATTGAACGATCGCTTGGCCTGCCGGTGTTGCGCGCACCCTTGAACTCCGACCCGCCGCCTTCGGTGACGATGAAACTGCAGCAGGGGCGATTGGCACCACTGTTCCGCCTGTTCCAAGGGGGAGCTAAGACGTCGAACCGGCCGGGAAGCGCACCATTCAAGGGCGAATTCGGCCGCATGATCGTGGCGATCAACAACAGCTCGGAGACGCTGTCCAAGTTGGTGCTGCTACTCACCTCTCGTGACGACGACGACCTCGAGGCCATCATCGAAGGGTTGGTCGAAGAACTGGAACGGCGGGCAACGCGCTCGGTGCTGCTGCTGGACCTCGCCACATCGGGTATGAGCCTCGCGGCGACAGGGGCGGATGGTCGCCTGCATTGGCCTGGCGGCGGCCTGGCGGGCCCGGCGGCACAGTCTCCCCCTATCAGCGCCGTGGCCAACACGGTTTTCGCCTTCACACCCGTCGAGGGGCGGCGCATTGTCGTCGGACGCGTCCGGCCGGATGTCGTCATGCCGATCGGACGTCAGGCGAGCGAACTGTTCGACGCCTTACGGCAAAGCCATGATTATGTGGTGATTCACACTCCGCCGGCGGGCGGTTCCTTCATCGGCGTCGAAACGTCGGTGCTGGCGGACGCCACGATCATGGCAATCAGAGCAGAGGTGACCAGAAAGCCGGTGGCGCTGACTCTGAAATCGCAGGTGCAGGACGCCGGAGGGCTGATCGTCGGCATCGTCATGACCAATCGTCACAGCTATATCCCAAATTTCGTCTACCGGTTCCTCTGAGCGCGCCGTCGTTGGTGCACAGCCAAGGGAAACGGATGCGTCCCGCTAGGCGCACGAGGGGCGATGATCGGTTACGATCGCCGGAAATTTGTATAAACATCAATGCACTACTGGTCCATTTTATCTTGAGGCAGCGATGCCATCTTTGACCAAGATCAGCGCCATCCTTCCCGTCAAAACGCGCGGCCGGCACTACGCCGACAATATCGCCCGTTGCGATATTCTTTTTTCGTCGCTGCGCCATTTTTCCAGCCCGGACATCTTCGATAAATTTCTGGTCATCGTGCCGCATGACGAATTCGAGGAAGTCCGGGGCTATGCCGAGGCCTGGCGGGATTTTCCCATCGAGGTGGTCGACGAGTCGGTCCATATGACCGCCTTCGCCGAGTTCAACCAGCGCCACCAGATCCGCCCCTGGCATCGCCAGCAGATCATCAAGCTCTATACCCCGGCGCTGATCACTACCGAATATTTCATGGTGTTCGATCCCGATGTCTTCGCCATTCACCCCTTTACCATCGACGATCTGATCGTTAACGGCCGGGCGCTGACCTATTGCCAGCCGCGCATGCGCGAACCGCATCTCTGGCGGCCCTCGGCCAAGCTGTTGGCGCAGGATCCCCATCTCGATCGCGAGGGCATCTGGTGGACGCCGGCGATTTTGTCGAAGACGCTTGTCGAACACCTGCAGCAGAGGCTGGAAGAGCTCTACCGGCAGGACTGGATCCGCATCCTGCTGTCCAACTACATGATCGACTGGACGGAATACACGCTCTATTGGCTGAATGCCGAACGGGAAGGATTGTTGGATCGCTATCACGTCGCGGCGGAACAGGGGCATCGCTCGATGCATGCCTCCGAAAGCGTCTGGTATGCCGGCAAGAAGGGCCGAAATCTCGACGAATGGCAGGCTGACCACCATTTTGCTTCGGACAGCGACGGCCTGTTCGCCGTGGTGCAGAGCAACACCTTTATCCCGCCGGCCCGCGTCGTGGAAAAACTGCGTCCTTATTTCCCCATCACGCTGCAGCCCTACCAGCGCCACGACAGCCTGTTCCTCAAGGGGCTCGAACTCTATTCCGCCCTGGCGCGGCGCGTTTTGCAGGCTTTCCACCATAGATGGCGCTGAACGATGGCCGCTGTCTTCGCCGAATCGCGGAAAGGCGCCATTGTTCGGGCGGGTAGGGGACTTGTCCTGACCACCCTGCTGTTGCTGACGATGCGGATCCTGTCGCCGCCAGCCCAGGCGCAAGGCGCCATCACCCAGCCCAGAATGCAGATCTATGCCGGGCCGCTGCATCGGGAATATCTCGGCTGCCTCAATTGCGACCGCTATGACGTGAATTCTGTCTGGAACGACTTCGGTCCCTTCGGATGGGATAACGGCTATCCCAATGCCAGCCGTTTCGCCACCTACCGATTGCCGCATGGCCGCTATTCGGCCTGCGATCCGTTTGCCTCGGATCCACCGATCCTCCTTGACACCTCGGGCAAGGACTACGGGCGGCTCAATATCTCGATGAAGCGGGCCGACAGCATCTGCGGACCTCATGGCGCCCCCAGCATCTGCGAGACGTTAAAAACCATGTGCCAGCGAAATCAGGAGCCGCGGCAGTGACCGGTGATAGCCAGCATTTCTCACACCACCGTCGCCGGCACGGAGACAAATCTGGCGATACAGCAGGCAGCGTGCGCAGCCCGATGCTGAACGCATCGGGCAAGTGCGGTAACGCACTGTATCGCCAAATTTGTCCCGCCCGAAGGGTCGCGTTTTGGCGGACGCCCGCCTGCGTCGCGGCTTTTGCCAAGGCGGCCTGCCTTGGCGGCAAGCCGCGACTGGCCGGATCGCCTCCCCAAAACGCGATGCCGACGGCGAGGGTGTGAGAAATGCGGGCTAGCATTTTCGGCCTTTCGATCTGCCCGATGACGGCGTCCCAGATCGCCCGCCATATCCTCGCGACACCGCGGCGGGGCGATGTCGGGCTGGTGGTCACGCCGAATATCCAGCATGTCGCGCTGCTGCAGGGTGACGAGGACTTCCGACAGGCCTATGCAAGTGCGGAAATTGTCACCTGCGACGGCTTCCCGGTGCATTACTACGCCAGGTTGCGGCAGTGCCCGTCGCCGGGCCGGGTGACCGGGTGCGACATCGTGGCCGATCTGATGGCGGATCGGCGGGCTCTGGCCGGACATCGTCCATTTTTCGTCGTCGATCATGAGGATACAGCCAGTGCTGTCGCCGCCTGGGCTGCGGCTGCCGGTCTAGACGCCGCAACGCATGTTCCGCCCTTCGGCTTCGAGGGGGACGAAGCGGTCAGCCGCGCCTTGGCCGAGACCATTGCCGCCCATGGTACAACGATATTGTTCGTGGGGCTCGGTGCGCCGAAAAGCGAGATCTTTGTTCATCGACATCGTGCAATCCTGCCGCCCTGTTGGGCGCTTTGCGTCGGTCAGGCGGTGAAGATGGCCCTTGGCCTCACGTCGCCGCCGCCCACGGCGATCAAGCGGCTCAATCTCGAATGGCTCTGGCGCATCCTCTTGGAACCCAGGCGAATGGGCGTCCGCTATGCCCGTTCGATCGTCGTTTTCCTGATGGCAGTTGTCAGGGATATCAATTTGCGCCGGTGACGATTCGGGCACAGCCCTCACGAAAGAGTTTCACCTTCGTCGGTCCAGGACCGATCGGGTCGCCATGTCGCGATCCAGCCGGGAAGGTCGGCGGCGGGCATCGGTTCAGCGATGCCGCACCCTTGCGCCAGTTCGCAGCCAAGAGACAGCAGCACGTCACCGTGCGTTACGGTTTCCACGCCTTCGGCGATGACGCGGCGTTCGAACGCCTTCGCCAGTCCGACGACGCCCTCGACGATGAGGCGGTCCTCCCGATCGATAAGCATGTCGCGGACGAAGCTCTGATCGATCTTGACCATTTCGATCGGCAGATGCCTCAGATGGTTCAGCGAAGAATAGCCGATGCCGAAATCGTCGAGCGCGAAATGCACGCCGATCGTCCGACAGGCCTGCAGGATTTCGGAGACCAGCGCGATGTCCTCCAAGGCGCTGGTCTCAAGGATTTCGAGTTCCAGGAAATCGGGCCGCACACCGGGATGGGCGGCGAGCACGTCGCGCAGGCGCGCCACGAAATCGCGATCCTGAAGCTGGCGGGCGCTGACGTTGACGCTGGTCGGGAGATCGATCCCCGCCTGATGCCAAAGCTCCATTTGCGTCAGGGCGGTGTCGATGACCCAGTCGCCCAACTCCACGCAAATCAGATGGTCCTCGATGATGGGGAGAAAGGCGGCCGGCAGCAGCAGGCCACGGTCGGGGTGCTGCCAGCGGATCAGTGCCTCGGCACCGATCACCCGGCCGGTCCTCATATTCACCTTGGGTTGGTAATACAGCACGAACTCGCGCCGATCGAGCGCGCGGCGGATATGTTCAAGGCTCTCCCGCTGGGTCTTTACCGCCGCATCCTGGGCGACGTCAAAAACGTGGTAGCGGTTCTTGCCGGCCAGCTTCGCCACATACATCGCCTGATCCGCGTGTCGCAGCAACAAATCCGCATCGACGCCGTCGTCCGGGTACAAGGTCACCCCAATGCTCGATGAAACCTCAAGAATCAAGTCCCCAACCGTCACCGGATCTGAGGATGCTTCGAGCAGGCGGTCGAGCACGGCTTTGCAGTCCTGCGGCCGTTCCAGATCGACCAGCAGGGCGACGAACTCATCGCCGCCGATGCGGGCAAGGGTGTCGCCGTCGCGCAAGGCTGCTTTCATGCGCTGGGAGATGGTCGTCAGCAGCTCATCGCCGATATCATGGCCATATCGGTCGTTTACCACCTTGAAGCCGTCGAGATCGAGATAGGCCACCGCCAAAGATCGTCCCCGCCTGTGGCCTTGGGCCAAGCCATGCCGCAGGCGGTCCGCCAACAGAACGCGATTGGGCAGGTTCGTCAAGACGTCGTAATGGGCGATATGTTCCAGCTGCTGTTCGTGTTCCTTCATCGCCGTGATGTCAGTGAACAGACCGACGTAGTTCTGCGTCTTTCCGGCCGCATCGCGTACGGCGCTGACGGTGAGCATTTCCGCATAGACATCGCCGTTCTTATGGCGGTTCCAGATCTCGCCGGACCAATGGCCTTTCTCGACGAGCGCCTGCCACATCGCCTTGTAGAACTCGCGCGGTTGCCGGCCGGAATGAAGTATGCGGGGCGTCTTGCCCACGGCTTCTTCCCGGCGATAACCGGTGATGCGGGTGAAGGCGTCGTTGACCTCGATAATGGTCCCATCGGCGTCGGTGATCGTGATGCCCTCATGGGAATGGGTGAACACATTGGCGGCCAGTTGCAGGTAGGCTTCGGCCTGTTTGCGCTCGGTGATATCGACGTGAGTGCCGATCATGCGAAGTGCCTGGCCTTCGAGGTCGCGGCGAAACGCCCGGCCACGGCCTAAAATCCACTTCCACGAGCCATCCTTTGCTCGCATGCGGTACTCGACCTCGAAGTTCTGACATCGATTTTCGATGCAGTCCTGATTGATGGAAACGGCGCGCTGGCGATCCTCCGGATGAATCAGAGCGATCCAGGTCTCGCCGGTCATGGCGAACTCGTCGGGCTCGAAACCCAGCATGCGAAAATAGGCGGGACTGAAATAGGTGCTGTCGTTTGCCACGTCCCAATCCCAGAGGCCATCGCTGCTCGCCTCCATGGCCAACCGAAAACGTTCCTCGCTGTCACGCAACGCTTCTTCCGCCTGCCGGCGCTCAGTAACGTCCATATGTATGCCTGTCATTCTCAGCGGCTTGCCCTCAGCATCCCACTCGACGACACGGGCTATCGATCTGATCCATTTCCAATCGCCGCTTTTGGCGAGACGGCGGTATTCCATTTCGCGCTTTTCACCTGTTTCCAAGGCTTCCTGGAGCGCCGTGACGACGGCAGGGCGATCGTCGGCATAGATATTGGTCCGCCATTTTTCCAGGTTGCTTTGAAAGTCGGCCGGATCATATCCGAGAAGCTCGACATATTCCGGGCTGGTGGTTACCTCCCCGGTCCGGAAATTCACCTCGAACCAACCCTGATGTGCCGCGTTGAGGGCCAGACGGAGGCGCGTCTCGCTTTCTTTGAGCAGCGTTTCGGCCTTTTTGCGTTCCGTGATGTCATGAAAGATGCAGACGATACCGGTTGTTTCCCCGGTGTCGCCATGCATGGGCGTGAGGGCATAGGCCACCGGAAAACTGCGACCATCGCGACGCCAATAGACCTCGTCTTCGACGCGAACCGTTCCGGCTGGCAACTGCCCCAGCAGCATCCGGTGCACGGGGCTGTCTTCGAGAGCATAGCCGGCGCCATTCCAACGGTGATGCTGGACGGCGGTGTGAAAAAGCTCGCCCAATCCCTCATCGTTCCGCCACCCCAGCATTTGACGGGCGGCCTGATTGATAAAGACGATCTCGCCAGTGGCGTCGATACCGCAAATACCTTCGCCTGCCGACGCCAAGATGAGATCGCTCATCTTGCGTGCGCTTTGGGCTTCGTTCTGCGAGCGCTCCAAGGCCCAAAGCGTTCGATAGATTTTCGCGGACGCGGCAATGGATGCCAGCATGAAGAGAACTGCCAGGCACCCCAGATAGGTGACCTCCTGCCACCACTCGGCCATGAAGTCTTCGTCGGCGATGCCGACCGTCAAATAAAGCGGCCAGCGGCTTACCTTGCGGAAAAAGGACAGGCGGTCGATGCCATCCACGCCGGATTTGGCGTGATAAGCGATCGGAGCGGCAGCCTTGCGGATCAAATCCGACAGGGCGGCCGACGGCGTCGGGATGCCGGCTGTGGGCGACGGGACGCGGGAATATCGTGCCAGAAATGCCGGTGTGGCGCTGCCGTCCCACAATGTGACGGCGCCATGCGGTCCAAGATCGGCGGCGGAAAAGGTTGCCGACAAAGTGTCGATGGCGACGGCGACGTGGACGACTCCTGCGAATGAGCCGTCGGGCGCGGTCCGCCGTCGGGCGAGCACAAGAATCGGTCTGTGGGAAAGACGTCCGACCATCGGTTTCGAAATGACCAGTCCGGCACTCGGATCATCGCGCAGCCGCGTGAAATAGTCGCGGTCCGCCACTGTACGATCGGGGGCGCTGACATTGCTGACCGCATAGTCGACCACTCCATCGGCGTTGATCACCCGCAGTCCAACCGCTTCCGGCAGCCGGGAATCGTGGAGGGCCAGAAAGCGCTCAAGGACCGGCCGGTCGATGCCGCCGTTTTGTTCTTCCCGGGCGATTTCATCGACAACCGCCAACAAGGTGAGGTCGACCTTGTCGATGAGCCGGGAGAGGTTTTCATCGAGTACCCGCGACAGATTCTCGACCACCGTCATCGTCTCATCACGGTCCTGCTGGTAGCCGCGAAAGAGGACAAAACCGACGAGGCCGAAAACAAACAGATTGAGCAGCAGGACTCCGGCCAGCGATCTCGGCAAGTTCGAGCGAAGGGTCAACTTGTCTACTCGTTTGAAGCGTGACGGAGCGGTCATCGATGTTTCCTGGTTTTGACCAGGATACAAAAGCCTGCGCCGTCTGGTTGATTAATTTTGCACACTATTTTCATCTTGTATTCAGGTCCGTGGTGCTTTGGCGCAGTCCAAGGGCAGTTTGGCAGACGGCAAAAGATATATATAAAAAAATTGTGTGTATTAGGGGCGGTGTGGAGTAAAAATAGGTTATGCGGCCCATCGTGCTCTCGGAGATGTAGGACATCGCTATATAGTCAATGTTTATGTCGGCCAGTAGATGCCAGATTATCGTATGTCAGAGCGTATAATGTTCAATTAATATTTGATTTATCTATGAATTATGCCTTTTGTCATATAATAATGTGTGCGGATATTCGGAATCTGATTAAGAATAATTCTTTGAAGAATAAATGCGCGGCGGCTTTGCCTGGCGACGTCGTGCTGATGATGCCGCGGATCGGTTGATCGCTCTGCGGCGGCAAGATGAAGAATGATGGGAATGACGGAGAATTATTCCAGAGACGATGCGGTGGAGAAGGGTGATCTGGGCTTTGCCTTCGGTTCCGGCCAGTCCGACGATATCTCTGCTCCAGCCCCGACCCATTTCCGCGGCGCCGGGTCAATTCTGGTCGATGCTTTTGGTCGTCGGATTTCCAGCCTGAGGCTCTCCGTCACCGACCGTTGCGATCTCCGATGCTTTTATTGCATGGCCAAGACCGTGAGTTTTCAACCTCGCTCCGAGGTTCTGAGTTTGCAGGAGCTTTGCCAGGTTGCCGAGGTCTTCATTAATCTCGGCGTTCGTAACCTGCGCCTGACCGGCGGCGAACCGTTGGTGCGCCGCGGTGTCCTGTGGTTGGTCGAACGCCTGGGCGAACAGATTGGTCAGGGCAAGCTCGATGAACTGACACTGACGACCAACGCGACACGTCTCAAGGACGAAGCCGCCGCCTTGTGGGCGGCCGGCGTGCGGCGAATCAACGTGTCACTCGATACCCTCGATCCCGAGACCTTCCATCGCATTACCGGCCATGGCGATCTTCATGGCGTGCTGGACGGCATCGCGGCTGCGCAGGAGCGGGGATTTGCGATCAAGATCAATACGGTGGCCCTCAAGGGTGTGAACGATCATGAATTCGACGCCCTGATTGCCTGGTGTGGGCGTCAGGGCGCTGACATGACGTTGATCGAAACCATGCCGCTCGGTGACATCGCCACGTCCGGCCGCGATTTTTATCTCCCGCTGAACGAGGCCCGCGATCGCATCGGACAGCGTTGGGAGCTTCTGCCGTCCGAGTTTCGGACCAGTGGCCCATCCGATTACGTCACGGTGGCGGAGACGGGGAGACGGTTGGGGTTCATCACGCCGCTGTCGCATCGCTTTTGCGGCGCGTGCAACCGTGTCCGGGTGACCTGCACGGGGAAACTGTACATGTGCCTGGGGCGGGATGATGGCGTCGTGGATTTGCGAGGCCCGTTACGAGCCGCCGGCGATCCGACGGTGTTGGAAGACATCGTCAGGACAGCCATCGCCGGCAAGCCCGAAGGGCATAAATTCGGGGCTGGCGGCGGGCGCGCAGAGGGTGCGCTGGCGCGGCGCATGAATGTGACGGGAGGCTGAACCCATGGTTCCGCGGAGCAGCGATCGAGAGAGGATGCGGTGATGTCTGATCATGGTGAGATATTAAGGACGGGGCTGACCCGGCAGGAATTTCTGCGCATTTCGGGCAAAGGTCTGGCAGGGCTGACCCTCGCCCCGTCACTGCTGGCCGTTCTGGGCTGCTCCCAGAAGGACGTCGACAGCGGCACGGTGGAGCTGACGACCACGCCGAAAGGCGTTTTGGTTACGCAGCGCGCCCGTTGCACCGGATGCCATCGGTGCGAGACGGCATGCACGACGTTCAACTATGGAAGCGTCGGATCGTTCTTTTCCCGGGTAAAGATCCATCGACACTATTTCTATGGCGACGAAGGCGCCGGGTCGGGCGGCGGGCTCTATGGCGATCTGAATTATACTGCCGATACCTGCCGTCAATGCAAACACCCGGCTTGTATGCAGGCCTGCCCGATCAAGGCCATCGCCTGGAACGAAAAGTACCGATGCATCAGCGTCGATACTCAGCGCTGTCTGGGGTGCGGCGCCTGTACGTCAGCCTGTCCGTGGATGATGGCCACCGTCAATCCCGTCACGCATAAGTCGGGAAAATGCATTCTCTGCGGCGAGTGCGCCAGCGCCTGTCCCACCGGAGCTTTGTCGATCATCGAGTGGAAAGAAATCACCGTGTAACTCGCCGCGGCCCCGAATGGGGCGCGGAGTTTCCCTTGAGTGCGCGCAGTGGAGTTAGAGATTATGGCAGACGGTTGGACCGGCAAGATCCTGCGAGTGAACCTCAGCACAGGCGTCATCACCAAAGAAGAATCGAGCAAGTACAAGAAGTTCATCGGTGGCATGGGCATCGGCTACAAGATCATGTTCGATGAAGTGCCGCCAGGCACCCAGCCGTTCGATGAGGCCAACAAGTTGGTGTTCGCCGTCGGCCCATTGACCGGTTCCGGAGCCCCCTGCAGTTCGCGCGTCAATATCACGACCCTGTCCACCTTCACCCGCGATCACCTGGTGGTCGATGCCCATATGGGCGGCTTTTTCGCGGCCTGGCTGAAGTATGCCGGCTATGACGCCCTGGTCATCGAAGGCAAGTCACCAAAGCCGGTATGGCTCAATATCAACGACGACGAGGTGTCGCTGGAAGATGCCGCCTTCCTTTGGGGCAAGGGGACGCGCGGCACCACCGATGAGCTTTGCCGCGAACTCGGCGCCGAAACCTGCGTCGCCTCGATCGGCCAGGCCGGTGAGAATCTCGTTCCCCTGTCGGGCATGCTCAATAGCCGCAACCATAGCGGCGGCGCGGGAACCGGTGCGGTCCTTGGTTCCAAGAAACTCAAAGCCATCGCCATTCGCGGCACCAAGGGTGTCAATGTCGCCGATCGCATGGAGCTCAAGCGTCTCAACGATTACACGCTGACGCAGCTTATGGGCGCCAACAATAACCACGTTGTTCCCAGCACTCCGCAGGCGTGGGCCGAGTTCTCCGATCCGCGTTCCCGCTGGACCGCCCGCAAGGGCCTCTATTGGGGCGCGGCCGAGGGTGGGCCGATCGAAACCGGAGAAAATCCGCCCGGCAACCAGAACACGGTGGGTTTCCGGACGATGAAGTCCGTGTTCGATCTGGGGCCGGCGGCGGAAAAGCATACCGTCAAGATGAGCGGTTGCCATTCCTGTCCCATCCGCTGCATGTCGCAACTCAAGGTTCCGCAGGCCAAGCAATATGGCACGCCGGAAACCGGCGGCAACACCTGCGTCGCCAATTTCGTGCACACCACCATCTTTCCGCATGGCCCCAAGGACTTCGACGACAAGGGCGACGGCACCGTCGTCGGCAATCTGGTCGGGCTCACTCTTTTCGATGATTATGGTCTGTGGTGCAACTATGGGCAGCTGCACCGGGATTTTACCTACTGCTACGAACATGACGTGTTCAAACGCGTCCTGCCCGAAGAGGAATACAACTCAATTCCGTGGAACCTGTTGGAAGCCGGTGATCCTGCCTTTATCAAGGATTTTTATCACCGGTTGGCCTATCGGGTCGGCGAGCTGAGCCATCTGTCGGACGGGTCCTACGTCATCGCCGAGCGCTGGAAACTTGGCGAGAAATATTGGGCCGATCCGGAAAACCATCTTTGGTCGACGCGGGGCTGGCCGGTCCATCACGCCAACGAGGCCAGTGCTCAGGTCGGATCGATCATCAACTGCATGTATAACCGCGACGCCATGACACACACCCACATCAATTTCATCGGCAGCGGCTTGCCGCTGGCGTTGAAGAAGGAGGTGGCGGCGGAGCTGTTCGGATCGGCGGACGCCTATGATGGTACCAAAGATTATACACCGATCAATCAGTACAAGATCAAATACACCAAATGGGCAATTCTCAGAAGCTGCCTGCACGACACTTTGACGTTGTGCAACTGGGTTTGGCCGATGACCGTGTCGCCGATGAAGAGCCGGAGCTATCGCGGCGATCTGGCCTTGGAGGCAAAATATTTCAAAGCGGTCACCGGCGATGAAATGACCGAGGAAGGCCTCGATCTGGCGGCTGAGCGCATCTTCACCCTGCACCGCGCCTACACCGTCAAGCTGCTCAACTCGATGGATCTGCGTAACGACCACGATTGGTCGATCTGCGCCTGGGTGTTCGACAAGGATCCCGACAAGCCGGTCTTCACCAAGGGGACCGACAAGATGGATCAAGCCGACATGAAGAAGTCCCTGACGATGTTTTACACGGAGATGGGGTGGGATCCGGCGTTGGGTTGCCCGACCCGCAAGACGCTCGTCCGCTTGGGAATGGAGGACGTCGCCGACGACTTGGCGGCCCGCCACCTGTTGCCGGCGTAACGTGGGCTTCAGGGATCGGGGGGGACGGCAGGAGGAGGCCAGGATGACGGCGGCGCAGGACGAAGCGCATGATGCGGCAAAGACGGCGTCGGCTACGGAAAACGAGGAACGGCCGGACTTGGGTCGGCGCCGTTTCCTCCGGCTGACCAATCGCGAGGCACAGCCCGCCGCCGAGACGGTGGTGCCCGAATCTGTTGTGCCTGAACCGGTCGACGCGCAGCCCGGCGCCATTACGAACCACATTCGGCAGTGTTCCCGACAGGCCAGCTTGACGAAGCGCAGCGCCATGACCGCGCCGCCTTTTGACCTTTCCGAGGAAAAACTCGTCGAGGTCCTGGCCGATATCGCCGCGGATCCCGAGTGTGCCGACATCGTGTCGCTGGCGGGCGACAGCGACCATTATTACTACTCGGAAAAACATATGACGGCGAACTACGCCGGGATTTTGTTCTCTCTTTCCGAGAAGAATGCCGATCAGACCCTGGCGGAAGCTGTGCGTTTTGAATGTAAAACCTATCCCCGGCCTTACCATGTCGCGATGTTGAAACAGGAACCATATTACTTCGACGACGAGAAGATTTCGGCGGCTCTTTCAATACTGCGGAGTTCGGATATCTATAGAGATATCAAGCCAGTTTACGCTTCAAATGGCGAACTCTATTTATACAGCGACATAACAATGGAATACGCTGAGGCCCAAGGACTTTGCGAATGGTTTGAAGTCGAGTGCCATCAAAACCCGTAGCAGAGCAACGATGGATGCGTCACGGCTCAAGTTGGGTCGAGGTTGAGAAGATATAAGGGGAATAAGATGACATGTACGCGCCGCAAATTTCTTCTCGGCATGGGAACAGGGTCAGTCGTCTTCTTGAGCTGGGCGGGCACCGGCGCGTT
Organism: Telmatospirillum sp.; assembly: GCA_031291415.1. Classification (GTDB taxonomy): domain Bacteria; phylum Pseudomonadota; class Alphaproteobacteria; order Rhodospirillales; family Magnetospirillaceae; genus Telmatospirillum. The sequence continues at coordinate 58,528 of JARLJB010000278.1, read as the reverse complement.
TGCTGACGGCAAGGTCCCTGTGCGTTTTGCCATGATCCATGACGAAGAACGTTGCAATGGCTGTGATATCTGCGCGCATGCCTGTCGTAGCGTCAACACCGTGCCCGAAACTGCCGCGCGGTTGACGATTGCCCATGTCCGGGCGGCGTCTTCCGATGACAGCACCGACTACCAGTATTTCCGCATGTCCTGCCAGCATTGCGAGGCGGCCCCCTGCATCGAAGTCTGTCCGACCGGAGCGTCTTGGCGTGACGAGTCGAATGGCATCGTCCGGGTCAACAAACAGCAGTGCATCGGCTGTTCCTACTGCATTTCCGCCTGTCCTTATCAGGTGCGTTATCTCAACAAAAAGACCTCGGTCGCCGATAAGTGCGACTTCTGTCTCGAAACGCGACTGAGCAAGGGGTTCCCGCCGATCTGCGTCACGTCCTGCCCGCAGAAGGCTTTGATTTTTGGCCGTGAGGACAGCGAGCCGGTCCAGACTTGGCTGAAGAACAACGCCTATTATCAATATCAGCTTCCTGGCGTCGGGAAACCCCACCTTTACCGCCGTTTCGCGCAGCACAAGGTGAGCAAGATGACCAACGACGGAGGCGTGCTATGAACGGGGCTCTCAGTGCTGTCGACTTCCAGACTCAGCTTGGACAATTTGCCAAGATCTACGCACCGTCCTATTGGCCGCAGTGGCTGATCGCCGGAGCCGTGCTGCTGCTGGGGATGCTGCTCGCCTTGGCGCTTCATGGCGCGCTTCGCTATCGCTTTTCCCATCACCAGGATGAGCCATCGGAAGCGCAGTATCTTTATCCCCTGGCGATTCGGTTGTGGCATTGGAGCAATGCCTTGCTCTTCGCCGCCTTGCTGGCGTCGGGGGTGATCAACCACTTCGCCTTGCTATTGCCAAAGGAAACGGCAGGCCTGGTGACGTTCCATTTCGTCTGCGGCTGCCTGTTGGCGGCGACCTGGGCCGCCTTCGTTGCCATTAATATCGTGACCGGGAACGGCCGGCACTATCTTGTCCGGGCGAGCGGGCTGGTGGGGCGAATGACCCTGCAGACCAAATATTATCTTGGTGGAATTATCCGCGGTGAGCCGCATCCCTTCCATGCGAATGCCCAGTCGAAATTCAACCCTCTGCAGCAGGTGGCCTATCTCGGTGTTGCCTATGCCCTGATTCCGTTGCTGGTGATCACCGGCTTGTTGTCCTCCTCCCCGGACTGGCTGGGGACTTCGCTGCTGGGATTGCGCCACTGGATTTTCGAGCTGCATTTTGTTTTGGCCATCGCCAGTTTGTTTTTTATCGGCGGGCATATCTATCTCTGCACAACGGGCCGCACGCCCTTGGAGACATTCAGGTCGATGATCGATGGCTATCATCGCTAATAACGTCTTGCGTCAATTAGTTTTAGGAAAATAGTCCATTAAGATAACGGAAAGTCACTTGGTATTTTCATAAGTATTTTCCGAGGGGGCTCGCGCATCATTTTATTGGTTATAGTTAGAAATATGGCCCCCCCCAGTGCGGTGATCGCGCGCGCTGTGGACTCAATCGACTTTTCCAGAAGGGGGGCTGCGTCACCTCGGTCAACGGATTCGACCTGGACCGATCATGTGGCGTAATGAGTTTTCCATCTGCGGTCATAAAGAAATATCTCGCGACGCTCTTATGCGTATAGCCGATCCGTGTGTTTAAATCACAGCGGAGACAGTTGTCGTTGTGTATTTTTAATGAATATATTTATAATTTTACTTCAATTATTATATTTTTTCCAGTTTCAACTGGAGAAATTAGGACATTGTCTTTGTTTTCATCATGATGCGTACTTGGCGTGATTGTTGCATGTACTCTGCGGTGGAGGCGCAATCGTGCCGCTTCAATCTTTTGCTAAGGATTTTCCCCCATGTTCAATCTCAGTAGGAGTTTCGCCGCCGCCTCAGCTTTGGCTGTCATGCTCAGCCTCTCGGCGACCGCGGCCCAAGCCAGTCCGGTGATTAAGGGAAGCTTCGGCTTCGCCGTCTTGAATCTAACGGCCTATGATTCGTCAAATAACCTGACCACCGATCTGGCCAATGCGACCTCATTTGTGCTTGGAGGAAGCGTTATAACCGGCGGCGGAACCGGAGACTTCGCATCCTTCGGGGGGGGGACTCCGTCACCACTACCCGGCTGTATTTGAAGGATCTTCTGAACTTCTCCTTCAGCGGTGCCGCCGGAACCTTCCAGGCCGACGCCAACACTTACACGCCATCCGTCGTCGCTCTCGTGACCAATGGCGAACAATCGTCCGAGACGATTTACGAATATGGCACGTTCACGCCTGCCGCCGGTTCGGGTCTGGACGCCGACTCCCTGTCTTTGACTCTGTCTCTTACAGGCACCGCCAGCGGTTCCGGAAATTCCCTGTCGATCAGCGGCACTGCGGCGGCGCCTGCCGTACCGGCAACTACGACGACCGTACCGGAACCGGTGACGCTCACCCTGCTGGGGATGGGATTGATCGGCTTAGGCGTCGTTCGTCGGCGCAAGACGTCCGCGACAGCCTGATCAATTCCTCGTAACGCCGCTGGCAGCGGCCGTGGTTTGCTTAACCGCGGTCGCTGCCGGGCGGCGGTCCGCCTGGGCTTCCGCCGCATTGTCGTTGGTATTAAGCGACGTTCGCCCGGCGCGGCAGTTTCCAGTCGGGGCGGACGAAATGGCAGGTGTAACCGTTGGGGATGCGTTCGAGATAATCCTGATGCTCGGGTTCGGCTTCCCAGAAGTCGGAGACCGGCGCCAGTTCGGTGACGACTTTTCCCGGCCACAGTCCCGAAGCCTCGACATCGGCGATGGTGTCCTGCGCGATCTTCCTTTGTTCGTCACTGGAATAGAAAATCGCCGATCGATAGCTGGGGCTGCGGTCGTTTCCCTGGCGGTTCGGCGTGGTCGGGTCGTGGATCTGGAAAAAGAACTCCAGCAGGGTCCGGAAAGAGATTTTGGCGGGATCGAAGATGATCTCGACGGCTTCGGCATGGGTGCCGTGATGGCGATAGGTCGCGTTCGGCACGTCGCCGCCGCTGTAGCCGACACGGGTCGACATCACGCCGGGATAGCGGCGCAGCAGCGCCTGCATCCCCCAAAAACAACCACCTGCAAGAACAGCGCGTTCCTGGGTCATCCGTGATGCTCCTCGTGATTTGGGCCAAACCCCGGCATTGCCCGCCAACGTTATCCTCTGCCAGCGCTCTCTGCCGGAGAGATGGTTATTCGCCGGTCGCATGTCCAATGGCCGAAGGCACATTTCGGATCGGCGCGTCGCAAGCCTCCGGGAATAGAAGCGCCGCCCTCTCTGCGGCGGCGGGGAGGGCGCGGGCCGGTTCAGTTCACGAACAAGGCTCTCGTGCAATAGTGCCCTTGTCCCCCTGCCAACCATAGCAGGTCGCTTTGAGAACTGTGGGGCTCGGACTGTAGAGCATGAGCAGGAGCTTTCCATTCTTCCCGATCATCCAACCAACAGAGGCCGCCTCCTTCTCCACCAGGAGCATGGGTCGGAAAGCCTCGTCCAGCCCATAAAGGTCAATCTGTTCGGCGCCAGCGCCAAATTGCACGGTGACCGCCAGGACGGGATGTCCACGGTAAGCCCATTCGGCGGTCGAACGGAGGGTGGGGTGATAGGCATCCTTCCAGGTCGTTGACCAGGACAAAGTCGCCGTGCCATCACGACGAGCGAACAGGGCGAGATGGGTCGCACGACCAGTCTGATCACCGTCGCTCCAGGTAGCCCATCGGATTGCACCACTGGTGTCGGCATCGGTGACGCTAAGATCATCGATCTGTGCCCCCACGGCGCCAACCACTGCGATGGGCGGCGCGTCTTGTGCCGCGTTGGCGGCGCGACCATGGAGGGCGCCAACGAGCATGAGGGCGATACCAAGTCTCCGCATCATGGCTTCACCGGTCCGAGAGGTGTGTCCGCCGACACAACCTCGATCAGTCGAAGGAGGACGAGACCGGCGCTCTGATCCGAAATCAGCGATGACGGCCGGTTGACCAGATAGGCGTAAGCCGCACGACTGAGATCGAGCACGCGACCGAGAGTGCCGTCACCCGTGCCGCGGTCATTCACGTTGACCACAACCGAGCGCCCGTCGACCGTGATCCGAAGCCGAGTTCCCAAGGGGACTGCATGCCATCGCTCGCGAGGCAACAAAGCAGCGGTGTATCCGTCATGCGTATAGATATCTCCGCTGGCCGTCCTTTTATTCACGAAGAAATTTGAATAGGTGGATCCCTGTCCTGATGTCGGTAAATTAGCCATTCTCAGGTATCTTCCGAGATGTTATCGCTTCTGACTCGCCATTATTAATAGTAATTGTCTTAGTACGAAAGAAAAAATACGATAATCTGCGAGGTAATTATTTTAAGTGTCTGTGACAACTCTGTCTCCATTTTATGCTATAGTCGTGGTGCGGCTTTCCTGTCAGGGCGCTAGACTATGGCGCGTCAATCAGGACACCGAATGGCATCCACATCAATGTTGTCGATCCGCATACAGATCGGCACAGGATGTCCAAGTTACGCATATGACGTAGCTGGAAGCCGAAGACTTGTCCTGTGATATTTCTGTAAGGGAAACTATCGGTCTGTCAGTTGCTCGATACGCATATTCTGCTGTAGTGGCTGTCGGACGATCCGACGCTTCCTGCGGTGGTGAAGGCGGCTATTGGCGATCCCAAACCGAGGTGTTTGTAAGCCAAGCATCCGCCCGCGAAATTGCGATCAAACAGGTCATCGGCAGGATCGATTTCCCGGTGGCCGAGATGCCGGCAATCATTGATGCGGCGGGCTTCACGGCTACGCTCGCATCTGCTCCCGGATGATGAACAACACGACATGAAAAAGGCCGCAAAACCCGAAGGTCCGCGGCCTTTCTCATTTGGTCGGAGTGAGAGGATTCGAACCTCCGGCCCCTGCCTCCCGAAGACAGTGCTCTACCAGGCTGAGCTACACTCCGGTAATGTTGCGCATGACGCGCCAGTCTTAAAAATCGCCGGGTTGAGCCGGCGAGGCGCCTCTTATAGCGCCATCGTTCGACGATCGCAAACGGGAAATGCGTCTTCTTAGAACGCTCTTTCGATACAGAAATCGATGATGTCGATAAGTGCTGCCTTTGCCGGGCTTTCCGGGAAGATTCCCAGCGCGTCGCGGGCAATGGCGCCGTAGTGACGGGCGCGGTTTACCGTGTCGGCGAGACTTTGATGTTTTTCCATGAGATGGATGGCGTGACGCAGGTCCTTGTCTTCGTCGGCCTGCTCCAGTCTCTCGACCGTCCGCTGCCAGAACGCCCTTTCCTCGTCGTCGCCGCGGCGGAAGGCCAGGATAATCGGCAAGGTGATCTTGCCTTCGCGGAAATCATCGCCCAGCGCCTTGCCAAGCTTTTCCTGTTTGGCCGAATAATCGAGGACGTCGTCGATCAGTTGGAAGGCGATGCCGAGATTGAGGCCATAGCTTTCCAGCGCCTGCTCTTCGACCTTCGGACGGTCCGACACGATGGCGCCGATCTGGCAGGCCGCCGCGAAAAGGGCCGCCGTTTTGGCGCGGATGACATCAAGATAGGCGTCTTCGCTGGTACTGGTGTCGTTGGCGGTTACCAGTTGCAGGACTTCCCCCTCGGCAAGAACCGAGGAGGCGCGCGACAGAATGGCGAGAACCGGGAGCGAGCCGTCTTCGACCATCAGCTCGAACGCCCGGCTGAACAGGAAATCGCCGACCAGAACCGACGATTTGTTGCCCCAGACAGCGTTGGCGCTGGCCAGACCGCGCCGCAGCGAGCTGTCGTCGACGACGTCGTCGTGCAGCAAGGTCGCCGTGTGGATGAACTCGACGCAAGAGGCCAGCAGGATGTGCCGTTGGCCGCGATGACCGCAAAGCTTGCTGGCCGCCAAGGTCAGCATCGGGCGCAGGCGTTTGCCACCGGCCGCGATGATGTGGCCGGCCAACTGCGGGATCAATTCGACCGGACTGTGCATGCGCTCGACGATGGTCTTGTTGACCAGCGCCAGATCGTCGCTGACCAGAGCCGTCAAGGCGTCGAGCGACGCTCCTTTCTTGCCCCGTTCGTTTTCCAGGTTTACGACGATAGCCACGGCCTGTCTCCCCATCGCACGTCTTTCGCATGTCACTCGTGTGGCAGCGCGGCGAGCATAGTGTTGCGCCGGCCAGACGGTCAAGGTTACAACCAGATGGCAGGCGAGGCATCTTATCAAAAGATGGGTAGAATAATGACCGACGTCAGCGAAGACATGTTGCTCGACGGACGGGTGATCTTCAGCCAGCCGGTCGATGGGTATCGCGCCGCCATCGATCCGGTGTTCCTGGCCGCCGCCGTTCCGGCTCAAGACGGGCAGATCGTTCTCGATATTGGAAGTGGCGCCGGAGCGGCCTCGCTGTGTTTGGCGGCCAGGGTTCCCGGAGTGCGGATCTTCGGTATCGAAATGCAACCCGAACTGGTCGCGTTGGCCCGCAAAAATATCGCCGCCAACGGTCTTTCCGGTCGTGTCGAATCGATGATCGGTACCCTGCAGACGCCGCCGCCCCGCCTGGCGCCGGGAAGTTTCCATCATGTGATGACCAACCCTCCCTACCATCCGGCCGAGAGTGGGCGCGCCTCGCCGAATGCCAGCAAGGCGGCCGCCAACCAGGAGGGGGAGGTCGATCTGGCGGCATGGATGCGATGGGCTGTCAATATGTTGCTGCCCAAGGGCAGCTTGACGGTGGTTTATCGCGCCGACCGTCTGGACGATCTGCTGAGCGCCCTGCACGGCCGCGTCGGCGACATAACGGTGTTCCCGTTGTGGCCCAAGGCCGGCCGGCCGGCCAAACGGGTGGTGATCCGCGCCCGCAAGGGGATTGCTTCGCCGCTGACCTTGACTCCCGGCATGGTGCTGCACGAAACGGATGGTCGCTATAGCCCTCAGGCCGAGGCCATTCTGCGCGACGGCGCCTTCCTGGCGTGAGCCGGACGGACCGCGTCCGAGAATCGTTTTTCTTTACGGATTCAATAATATCAAGGTGAGAGGAGCTTTCAGCCCCCCTCGCCTTGGGTCGTGCGCGTCTTTAAACGCGGGTAAGGAGGGCTGATGACCCCCGGGGTAACAGGAGGGGTCGTGCTGCTGCCAGTAACTTTTTCCCGAATTCACAGGCCAGCCTATCTTTGTGCTTTCTGGCCGCGCTGTGATTGGCGTCACAGTCGAATTTACTTTAGGAGCCGTATAATTCAAGTGTTTTTATTTAAGATGAATTAACAATTTATTTTAAATGTAATTGAATCAAATTTACTTAAAATTCTATCTTTTAGGAGCCGTCAGCCGGTGCTGACTAAGCCGTCGGCGATGAAGACCAGAGGGGGAGGCCGGCGCCTGACAGCGATGCCACCTGGTGGTGGTGCGCAATCGATAGCGAGAGTTCGATCGGCTAAACGGGTTCACGCCCTTGACCGGCGGTGGGGCGCCGCTTAAGTTGCTGCATTCTTTTGATGCCCCCTCTTGATCGGCGACGGTTATCGATGGCTTCTCGGCCGAGTTTCCAATCTCTCATCCTCACCCTGCAGGCCTTCTGGGCGGAGCAGGGATGTCTCATCCTGCAGCCCTATGACATGGAAGTCGGGGCCGGAACCTTTCATCCGGCGACGACGCTTCGGGCTCTCGGGCGCGAGCCTTGGAAGGCTGCCTATGTGCAGCCGTCGCGCCGTCCGAAGGATGGCCGTTACGGGGAAAACCCCAACCGGCTGCAGCACTATTACCAGTTTCAGGCCTTGCTGAAGCCCTCGCCGGACAACAGCCAGGAACTTTATCTGGAAAGTCTGCGCCACCTCGGCATCGATCCCATGGCCCACGACATCCGATTCGTCGAAGACGATTGGGAAAGTCCGACATTGGGCGCCTGGGGGTTGGGCTGGGAAGTCTGGTGCGACGGCATGGAAGTGACGCAGTTCACCTATTTCCAACAGGTGGGCGGCATCGAATGCGATCCGGTCGCCGTCGAAATGACCTATGGGCTGGAACGTCTGGCCATGTACATTCAAGGCGTCGAGAACGTCTACGATCTCGATTTCAATGGGGCCGGCGTCCGCTATGGCGACGTCTTCCTGCAGGCCGAGCAGGAGTATTCGGCCCACAACTTCGAATATGCCGACACCGAGATGCTGCTTCGCCATTTCCTTGATGCCGAGAAGGAATGCCAGGCGCTGCTGGCCGTCGGGCTTTCCCTGCCGGCCTATGACCAATGCATCAAGGCCAGCCATCGTTTCAATCTGCTCGATGCCCGCGGGGTGATTTCGGTGACCGAGCGACAGGCTTACATCGGTCGGGTCCGGGCGATGGCGAAGGCTTGTTGCGAAGGTTGGTCGGCGTCCCAGCAGGCCAGGCACGCCCACGTCGGCAAAGGGGAGGCGTGAGCCATGGCCGAATTTTTGCTCGAACTGTTCTCGGAAGAGATCCCCGCCCGCATGCAGGCGCGCGCCGCCGATGACCTGCAACGCCTGGTTACCGAGGGGCTTCTGAAACATGGATTGACTGTCGGTTCCGCCCGCTCGTTCGTCACGCCGCGTCGCCTGACCCTGGTCATTGACGGTCTGCCCTCGGCCACGCCGGACGTGTCGGAGGAGCGCCGCGGTCCGCGTGTCGGAGCTCCGGCGCAGGCCTTGGACGGTTTTCTCAAAGGAGCCGGCGTAACGACGGCCCAGTGTGAACAGCGCGATACCGGCAAGGGCGTCTTTTATTTCGCGGTCATCTCCCGCAAGGGCAAGCCGACCGCCGACGTCCTTAGGGATGTCGTGGAACAGGCGATGGCCGACTTTCCCTGGCCGAAGTCCATGCGCTGGGGCAGCCAGTCGGTGCGTTGGGTGCGGCCGCTGCAGGCCATCGTGGCGCTGTTCGACGGCAAGGTCGTTCCCGTCACTTTCGGGCCGGTCTCGGCCGGCGCCACCAGCCGGGGACACCGCTTCCTGGCGCCCGGCGCTTTTACCGTCGCCAACTTTTCCGAATATGCCGCGACCCTGGCATCCTCCAAGGTGGTTCTCGATCCGGCGGAACGCCGGGCGTCGATCGTCCGTCAGGCCGAACAGGCCGCCGTCCGGGAAGGTTTGGTGCTTCGCCAGGACGAGGGATTGCTGGCCGAGGTGACTGGGCTTGTCGAATGGCCGGTCGTGCTTGTCGGCACCATCGACCAGGCCTTCATGGATGTGCCCGACGAAGTGCTGATTACCTCGATGCGCTCGCATCAGAAGTATTTCTCGCTGCTGAAAGCCGATGGCCGCCTGGCCAATCGCTTCCTGGTGGTCTCCAATATGGAGGCGGCCGACGGCGGCAAGGAGATTATCGCCGGCAACGAACGGGTGTTGCGGGCGCGGCTGTCGGACGCCAAGTTCTTCTGGGACACCGATCGTAAGCATCGGCTTGATTCGCGGCTGCCCAAGCTGACCGAACGGCTCTATTACGCCAAGTTGGGATCAATGGCCGACAAGGTCGAGCGGGTGATCGCACTGGCCCGTCAGATCGCCAAGGTGATCGGCGCCGACGTCGCTCTGGCCGAACGGGCCGCCCAGCTCGCCAAGGCCGATCTGTCCTCCGAGATGGTTGGCGAATTTCCCGAATTGCAGGGCGTCATGGGTCGCTATTACGCGGCCAACGATGGAGAGCCTGCCGCCGTCTGCGAAGCCATCGCCGATCATTATTCGCCGCAGGGACCCAATGATCGCTGCCCCACCTCGCCGGTATCGATCGCCGTCGCTTTGGCCGACAAATTGGATTCCCTGGTCGGATTCTTCGCCATCGACGAGAAGCCGACCGGCTCGAAAGATCCGTTTGCTCTGCGCCGCGCCGCCCTGGGCGTGATCCGTCTGATCTTGGAAAATGGCCTGCGTCTTCCCTTAAAGCCGCTGTTCTCGGCCGCTTACCAGGCCTTCCAGGTTCCTTTGAGCCTCGATGCCGATCGTACGCAGGGCGACTTGTTGGACTTTTTCGCCGACCGTCTGAAGGTGCATTTGCGTGAGAAGGGCGTGCGCCACGACCTGATCTCCAGCGTTTTCGCACTGGGGGGCGAGGACGATCTGGTTCGCCTGCTGGCCCGTGTCGATGCGTTGAAGGATTTTCTCGCCAGCGAGGACGGCGCCAATCTGGTGACCGCCTATCGTCGTGCCGCCAACATCGTGCGGATCGAGGAAAAGAAGGACGACCGATCGCATTCCGGCGCCGTTGAACGGGCTTTGCTCGAGGCCCCGGAGGAGCTGGCATTGCAAGATGCGCTGGCCTCCGTACAGGCATCGATCGAACCTTCCCTGGCTGCCGAGAATTTTGCTGCGGCGATGACGTCGCTGGCCCTGTTGCGCCGTCCGGTCGATGCCTTTTTCGAAAAGGTGACGGTCAATTGCGATGCGGCTCCGGTTCGTCTGAACCGGTTGCGTTTGTTGTCCGAGATCGGTTGCGCCATGGGAGCAATCGCGGATTTTTCAAAGATCGAGGGTTGATGGTTGATGAGTGACCTGGGTACGCCCGGTCATTGCCGGTCGGTCGGTCCCGACTGACGCCCGTCTTTCTGCGTGGCGCTATCGGGACGAGACGATGACCTGGTTCGAGAAGGTGTTACCATAAGCGGTCCGGCTGCGGCATTCGGGAGAGGGATGGCGTGGGAGAGAGCGAGGCCGCGGTGTGATTACGCTGGGAGGAGCCTGCTATGACCAAATGGGTGTACACGTTCGGTGGTGGTACCGCAGAAGGTCGTTCGGATATGAAGAATCTTCTGGGGGGCAAGGGGGCCAATCTTGCGGAAATGGCCAACCTCGGTTTGCCCGTCCCTCCAGGATTTTCGATAACGACCGAAGTCTGCACTTTCTTTTATACCAACGATCACCAGTATCCCGCCGAGTTGAAGCCGCAGGTCGAGGCGGCTTTGTCGCAGATCGAAGCGATCATGAGCGAGAACTTTGGCAGCGTCGAAAATCCATTGCTGGTTTCCGTCCGTTCGGGCGCCCGCGCATCGATGCCCGGCATGATGGATACTGTGCTCAACCTGGGCCTCAACGACCAAACGGTCGAGGGATTGGCCAAGCGTTCGAACGATCCCCGCTTCGCCTACGACAGCTATCGTCGTTTCATTCAGATGTATTCGGACGTGGTGCTGGGCGTCGAGCATCTCCATTTTGAAGAAATTCTTGAAGGCTACAAGAGCGATCACGATCTGTCGCTCGATACCGAGCTCTCGGCCGAGGATTGGAAGGCCGTCGTCGCCGCTTACAAGAACAAGGTCAAGGACGAGTTGGGACGTCCCTTCCCGCAGTCCGTGGAAGACCAGCTTTGGGGGGCAATCTGCGCGGTCTTCGGATCCTGGATGAATCACCGTGCCATTACCTATCGCCGCTTGCATGATATTCCGGCGGATTGGGGGACGGCGGTCAGCGTCCAGGCCATGGTGTTCGGCAACATGGGTGACGACTGCGCCACCGGCGTGGCCTTTACCCGTAATCCGTCGACCGGCGCCAATGAGTTCTATGGTGAGTATCTCGTCAATGCTCAGGGCGAAGACGTGGTCGCCGGCATCCGCACGCCGCAATATCTGACCAAGGCGGCCCGTCTGGCGGCGAGCGCCACCTTGCCCGCGATGGAAGAGGTGTTGCCGGCGGTCTACGCGGACCTCGACGACGTTCGGAAAAAGCTCGAAGCGCATTTCACCGACATGCAGGACCTCGAGTTCACGGTTCAACAAAACAAACTGTGGATGCTGCAGACCAGAACCGGTAAGCGGACGGCCGCGGCGGCGGTGAAGATCGCCGTCGACATGGCGCGCGATGGCCTGATCACCAAAGAACAGGCGGTCATGCGGATCGAGCCGGAAGCGCTCGATCAGCTGTTGCATCCCACCCTTGACCCCAAGGCTGCGCGGAATCTCGTCGCCCATGGATTGCCGGCGTCGCCCGGTGCCGCTTCCGGTCGCGTGGTGTTTTCGGCGGAAGATGCCGAAATCTGGAGCAAGCGGGGTGACAAGGTCATTCTGGTCCGTATCGAGACCAGTCCGGAAGATATCGGCGGCATGCATGTCAGCCAGGGCATTCTGACGTCGCGCGGCGGCATGACCAGTCACGCCGCCGTGGTCGCTCGTGGCATGGGCCGCCCTTGCGTCGCCGGTGCCGGCGAGCTGCGTATCGACTACCGGGCGAAGATGTTCAAATCCATGGGCGTCGAGGTCAAGGAAGGCGACGTCATTACGCTTGATGGTTCGACGGGACAGGTGATGCTGGGGGCTGTGGCCACCGTCGAACCGGAACTGACCGGCGATTTCGGGACACTGATGACCTGGGTCGACGAGATCCGCACTATGAAGGTCATGGCCAATGCCGAGACGCCGCTCGACGCCCGGACGGCGCGGCATTTCGGGGCGCAGGGAATCGGGCTGTGCCGGACCGAACACATGTTCTTCGATCCGGCCCGGATCATTGCGGTCCGTGAGATGATTCTGGCTTCCGACGAGGCTGGCCGGCGGCAGGCTCTGGCCAAGATTCAACCTTATCAGAAGAACGATTTCGTCGAGTTGTTCGAGATCATGGACGGTCTGCCGGTGACCGTCCGTCTGCTCGATCCGCCGCTGCACGAATTTCTGCCGGGCAACGATGCCGAAATGGAGGAAGTCGCCCGGGCGGCCGGCGCGGATTTCGCCGCCCTGAAGGCCCGCAATTCGCAGCTCCATGAATCCAACCCCATGCTTGGCCATCGCGGGTGCCGGCTTGGCATCACTTATCCTGAAATCTATGAGATGCAGGCCCGGGCCATTTTCGAGGCAGCCATTGAGGTCAGCAGGAAATCCGGAAAACCGGTGTCGCCGGAAATCATGATCCCGCTGGTCGGCACCAAGAAGGAGCTCGATCTTTTGAAAACCATGATCGACGCCACGGCGGCCGAGATCTTCAAGACGACCGGCACCACGCTGCACTATCTGGTGGGAACCATGATCGAATTGCCGCGGGCCGCGCTGACGGCCGGATCGATCGCCGAATCGGCAGAGTTTTTCAGCTTTGGGACGAATGATCTGACGCAGACGACGCTCGGCATGTCGCGTGACGACTCCGGGCCGTTCCTTGAAATCTACCGTGAAAAAGGTATTTTCGAGCACGATCCCTTCGCGACGCTGGATCAGGAGGGGGTGGGCGAGATGATCAAGATTGCGGTCGAGCGCGGCCGCAAGACGCGTCCCACCCTCAAACTCGGCATTTGTGGGGAGCATGGCGGCGACCCGGCATCGATCATTTTCTGCCAGAAGGCTGGTCTTGATTACGTCTCCTGCTCGCCCTATCGGGTGCCGATCGCCCGCCTCGCCGCCGCGCAGGCGGCGCTTGGCGTTCGTTCCGACACGACGGCCTGAGGCAGGGACTGTGCTGTCAGTGGGAATCCAAGCAATGTCCCGGCCCGCTCTCCTGCCGGAGCGCGAGCCGGGGCGTCTTTTACCAAAAGAGGGTCGGAGTGCCTGATGTTTTGACTTTGGCGACCCTGCGATCGGAGGGCAAGGGGGCTTTGGCCCGGGCTTTGACCCGTATCGAAAAGGCTCCGGACGACACCGACGTGATCGACGTGTTGTCCGAAGCCTATCGAGCCCCGCAAGCGCACGTCGCCGGAATGACCGGCCCACCCGGCGTCGGAAAGTCGACCTTGATCAACGGCTTGATCAAGGGGTGGCGGGCTCGTGGCAAGACGGTGGCCTGCATCGCCGTCGATCCTTCGTCGCGGCGATCGGGTGGCGCACTGCTGGGCGACCGGATCAGGCTTGCGACCGATCCGGAGGATCAGGGAGTCTTCATCCGTTCGATGGCGGCCCGCGATCGCCTGGGCGGTCTGGCCAGCATGACCGTGCAGGCGATGGTCCTGATGCGCGCCTTGTTTGACGTGGTATTGATCGAGACTGTCGGAGTCGGTCAGTCGGAGACCGACGTGATCGGCGTCGCCGACACGGTCATTTTGTGCGTGCAGCCAGGGTCCGGCGATTCCTTGCAATTCATGAAGGCGGGCATTGCCGAGATCCCGCATATCGTCGCCGTGACCAAGGCCGATATGGGCGCAACCGCCGAACGGGCTCGCGCCGATGTCGTCGGCGCCATGGGCCTGTCCGAGGTTGCGGGCGGCTGGCAGGTGCCGGTGCTGTTGTTGTCGGCCTTGCAGCAGCATGGGGTCGATGATTTGATCGTTGCCATCGAAGCTCATGCCGACTATTTGAAGGACGGCGGCCATTTGGTCGGTGCCCGCCGGGGACAAGCGGCCCAGTGGCTTATCGAGTCGGTCCGGGAGCGGTTCGGCCGTGAAGGCGTCCGACGCGCTGGCTATCTGGGACTCGAGGGGGAGGACTCACCGTTTCGACGCCTTTCTGAGGTCAGCCGACGCCTGTCATCCCCATGATAATTTTCATTCGATCGATTTTTCGGCTCCTGGCCTGTCTTTGGCTGATAACCGCAGGTCCCGCGCGAGCCGCGGAGATTCCTTGGCTGTCTTTCGACGCGCTCGGCGCGTCCGACCGCACCTTGGCCGAAGGTGTCCTGGCCGGCATGTTTGGCGACGATCCGGACTTGTGGCCCGACTGGTTGAACCCCGGCGTCGTTTTGCTGCAGGCCGGCGGTAATCGCTCGTTGATGGTGGTGCGGGAACCCTACCGGGCGCCCTGCGGGCAATATTTGTTCGTGGTCTTTGGACCGGCAGCGGCGGATGGCAACAGACAACGCTGGGGCGACGGCTTTTGCGCCGGGGATCTGACCGTCATTCCCGTCCGCGGCTCGCCATTGCCCGATCTTTTGTTTGCCGAGGGCCATCAGCAGGATCCGGCGGACGGGACCTGGCATCGTGCCGACCAACGGGTTCGCTGGACCGGGACCGGCTGGGTCCGTATCGACATTTCCGAAACGCAAAATCCCTTCGGTGCGTTCTTCAAGAACTGACCGCCTCGTCCGGACGCTGCCGAGGGAAACGACAATGCTCGTGTTCCACCCCACCCCCAACCCCTCCCCATCGAGGGGAGGGGAGTGAAACCTGTGGGGAGTAAAACCTTAGGCACCCTCCCCCTTGTGGGGAGGGCTGGGGTGGGGGTGAGCGGTTGCGATCACCGAAACTTGGGATAACTCAGTTGCTCTTCATCGCGGCATCGGCGGCGGGGGCGGTGACGCCCTTGGTCGCGGTGGAGCCGGTCAGCTCCTGCTGCTTATGAACGACCTTGTGATGTTCCTTGGTTGCCGTCGTTTTGGCCGCGGTCTTCACCACCTTCGCATCGGACGCCACCTGACCCGTCACGCTTTTGGGGGTCTGAACCTGGATGGCCGGGGTCGTGGCGGAAGAGGACGTGGTGGTGGTGGCCGAAGACGAACTGGACGAGGCCGGATCGGCGGCGAAGGCGGCACCGCTGGCCAGAACCGAACAAACCACCAAAGCCGAAAACGTCTTGTTGAACATCGAAGTGCTCCATTCCTGCGATAGTCCCGGTTCATCCGGGAACAGGAACAGTTTTAGCCGCGGGCCATGTCAGCGATGTGGCGGCGAGACGTCAGTTCAAGGTTTTTTGGCTGCATCTGCGGCAATGTCGCCACAATTGCCAAAGGTCGGACGTAATCGCTCTAAACTCTTCGGAAAATCAACGATGTATTGATGCCGCCGAAGGCGAAATTGTTGGACATGAGATAGCCGACATCGAGCTGGCGCGGCGTGCCCATCACATAGTCCAATTCGGCGCAACGGCTGTCGACGGTGCTGAGATTGGCTGTCGGGCAAAACCAGCTCTCCCGCATCATTTCGATGCCAAGCCAGGCCTCGATGGCCCCGCAGGCGCCCAGGCTGTGGCCAAAATGCCCCTTCAGGGAATGGATGGCCGCCTGCGGTCCGAGAACGGCGTTGGTTGCCGTGGTTTCGGCAATATCGCCCCAATCGGTGGCCGTACCGTGACCTGAGACGATGCCAATGGCCTCAGGCGCGAGCCCGGCATCGTCAAGTGCCAGACGCAAGGCTTGCCCCATGGTTTCCGCCTGCGGTTGGGTGACATGGGAGCCGTCGGAGTTGCAGCCGAAGCCGACGATCTCGGCGAGGATGGTGGCACCGCGCGCCTGCGCATGATCGTACTCCTCGAGGATCAAGGCGCCGGCACCCTCGCCGATCACCAATCCGTCGCGGTCGCGGTCATAGGGCCGAGGCGTGGTCGCCGGGCTGTCGTTCCTCGTGCTGGTGGCATAGAGGGTGTCGAACACGGCAGTGTCGGTGATATCGAGTTCCTCGGCGCCGCCGGCGATCATGACGTCGGCCTTGTTCCAGGCAATCGCCTCATAGGCATAGCCGATCGCCTGGCTGCCCGAGGTGCAGGCGCTCGATGTCGGGATGATGCGGCCGGTTACACCGAAAAACAGACCGATGTTGACCGCCGCCGTATGGCTCATCATCTGGATGTAGCTGGTGGCGTTGAGGTGGCGCGAGGCGCCTTCCTTCTTGAGTTCGTAAAAGCCGAGCACCGAATCGGGACTGCCGAAGGACGAACCGTAGGCCACGCCGGTTCGGCCGCCCCGGACGACAGGGTCGTCCAACAGCCCCGCCCGGGCCAGCGCCCGTTCAACGGCCGACACGGCCATTTGCGCCACCCGTCCCATGGTGCGGGTCTTCTTGCGCGGATAGTCCACGGAAAAATCCGGGACGGGCGCGGCCAGACGGGTATTGATCCCGGAGTAGCGGGACCATTCGTCCATGACGCGGATACCGGTTCTGCCATCGGCAAAGGCGGCGCGGACGGATGACCAGTCCGACCCGAGAGCTGTTACTCCGGCCATGCCGGTCACGGCGACGCGCCTGGTCATCAGATCATTCCCCCATTTACCGAAATCACCTGACGCGTGACATATCCGGCCGCGTCGGAACACAGGAACGCCACTACTGCCGCCACTTCCTCGGGCCGCCCGACCCGGCGCATTGGTATCATCCTGGCGATGTCGTCGAGCGGCAGGCCTTCGGTCATTTGCGTTTCGATGATGCCCGGCGCGACGCAATTGACGGTGATGGCGCGTTTGGCCAGTTCGACCGCCAATGCCTTGGTCGCCCCGATGATACCGGCCTTGGCGGCGCTGTAGTTGACTTGTCCGCGATTGCCGGTGATGCCCGATACGGACGACAAGGTGACGATGCGGCCGCCCTTGCGGGCCGAGACCATCGGCATGACGATCGGCCGCAGGACATTGTAAAAGCCGTCCAGGTTGGTCCCCAAAACGGCGTCCCAGTCGGTATCTTCCATCGCCGGAAAGGCATTGTCGCGGGCGATGCCGGCATTGAGAACGACACCCCAATAGCATCCATGACTGGCCATGTCGGCGTCCAGAATGCTACGGCATTGCTGGCGGTCGGCGATATCGAAGGTGAGGAGCCGGCCGTCCGAGCCGGCGGCCCGCACGGAAGCCAGCGTCTCTTCCGCTCCCGGCAGGTCGGCGCCGTAATGCACGACGACGCGATAGCCGGCGCCGGCCAACTGGATGGCAATGTGCCGCCCGATGCCTTTGCTGGCGCCGGTGACCAGGATCGTTCTATCGGTCATCCTTCTTGTTTCCCCTGGTTGTCGGTGGATGCTTCGTCGGGTTGATAGACGGTAAGCCGGGCGGTGGCGACGTCCGTGTCGCTTGTCGAGATCTTGCAGTCAAAAACCGCCAGCCCGGATTCGCGAAAGATCAGTCTGACTGTTATGGTCAGCCGTTCGCCATCGACGAACCAGGCGCGGACCGCCTTGTAACGCCGGCTGCCCAGGAGAAATCCCAGACGGACCGGCAGTCCGGCGCGCATCGCCTCCAGTCCGGCATAGAGTCCGCAGGTCTGGGCCATCCATTCGATGCCGACATGAGCGGGAACGCCGTGGCCAGGCTGGAAAAACGGGGTGTCTGGAGTGATGGCGACGGCGGCGCGGACGGTGTCGTCAGTCCAACCGACGACCTCATCCAACAGCACCATCGGCGGGGCATGCGGCAGCAGGTCGGCCGGCTTGGGAAGCGGCTCCATCATGCGATTCCCAAGATCAGGCAGACATTGTTGCCGCCAAAACCGAAAGAATTGCTCAGCATCGCTGTTGGTCCGTCTTGTCTCATCCCGGTTCCGGGGGCGACCAGGGACAAGGACGGCAGGTCCGGATCGGCTTGCCCATCCCATAGGTGCGGCGGCAAAAGGCCGCGACTGGTGGCCGGATGCAAGGCGAGCCAAAGGAAAGCCGCCTCGACGCCGCCGGTCGCACCCAGCATATGGCCGGTCATGCCTTTGGTCGAACTGCAGGGAGTCGATGGCGGCAGCAGAGCGGCGACGGCCCGGCTTTCCATGGCGTCATTGAGTGGTGTGCCGGTGCCATGCAGATTGACGTAGGCGATATCGACCGGTGTCAATCGGGCGTCGGCCAAGGCTTGCGCCATGGCGGCCAGGGCCCCGGCGCCATCGGGATCGGGGGCAGTGGCGTGGTGGGCATCCGATGTCTCTCCCACTCCCAGAAGTTCGACGGGGCCCGGTTCCGGCGACAGCAGGAAGGCGCAGGCACCCTCGCCGATGGTGATGCCGTCACGGTTGCGGCTGAAGGGGTTGCAGCGGGTCCGGGAGAGAGCCTCGAGAGACCCAAATCCGTTCAGGGTCATGCGGCAAAGCGTGTCGGCGCCACCGATGACGGCCGCATCGGCCAGACCGGCCCGGATCAGACGTCGCGCCGAGGCGAAGACCTTGGCGCTCGACGAGCAGGCCGTGGCGATGGTGTAGGTCGGCCCGGAAAGATCGAGGGCATTGGCGGCAAAACTCGCCAGGCTGCCGATTTCCTGTTGCCGGTAGTCATAGCTGGCCGGCCAATCGCCTGTTTGTCGGCGGGCCTGCAGGGCGGCTTCGCCGTCGGCCATACCCGATGTGCTGGTGCCCAGAATGACGGCGATACGGTGGCGCCCAAAGTGCGCCGCTGCCGCCTCGACGGCGGGTTGGATTTCCCGCAAGGCGGCCAGCATCAGACGATTGTTGCGGCAGTCGAGATGCGCCAGAGAGTCGGGCGGCCGTGGTAGTTCATCTGTGACCGCGCCAACCAGAACCTTGCGTCCGGGCAGGAGATCGTCGCGTTCGACAAAAGCATCGCGTTCCGCCGAGAACAGTCGCTCGGCGACTTGCGTCCTGCCCTGGCCGAGGGGCGTGATGACGCCGCAGTCCTGCAGAAAAAGACGGTCACGCATCACTGCAACCTCTCGGATTGAATATCGAGGCGGTAACCCCAAGCCATATTGCTGAAGGTCGCCTTACCGTTCCAAGGGTCGTCGCCGTCGGCGGGTTGTTCCGCCCGGATGACGTCTTTTCCTCCGGCGGAAACGGTTCTTTCCCGCGGGGCTGACCTCAGCGCGCCGCCGGATCCGGACAAGGCGCGGCGCAGGCTTTCCTCGGGCCAATAGAGCATCACCATGTCGGCCAGGATGTTGGCTGGCCGAAGCTGTTCGGGGACCCAGGATTCCTTTTCCGTCAAGATCGTTTCGTTCGTCCAGGTGATGCTGAGAGCCCGATGCCCCATGGGGTCGAGCCCGACCAGCAGAAACCGGTCCGGCGTGGCGCTGAGATGTCCTTCGAAGGCGAATGTCCGATCGCCGTAGTGCGCCGTCACCAGTTGCGCCACCTCGAAGCTTTGTCCCAGTTCAGAGGGTTTGGGCAAGGTCATGACGACGTCGGGCGCGATACGCACCTGTCCCGGGGGCAGTTCGACAGGATGCTGGGCACAGGAATTGAGGAAAAGGACAATCAGCGCAAAGGCCGCGGGGCGACAGAACAACAACAGACCTCTTTTGACAGCGGACAATACCGGACAATACATGAATCCCGCCATGAAGAGAGAGGGCGTCCTACTCATCGCGGCGGGCCATGGGCGCCAACAGGAACGCCAGAAGGATGCCCAAAAACATGCTGGCGCCAAAGGAATGCACGGCCTGGACACGGCTGAAGGCCAGAAGACCGAACGACATCACCGCCGTGGCGGCGGCCAATGCGACGGCCAGCAAGGTGACGGCTTTACGCTCTTGCGTGGTTTCGGCGCAGAACACCGCGTAGTCGACGCCGATCGACAGGATGAGCACCAAAGCCATGGCGTCGAAGAAGGTGAAGGGGGCGCCGGCCAAGGCCCGCAACGACGGCACCAGGGCGACGGCCAACAGCGGCGGCAGAAGAATCCTGGCGCCGCGAACGATCCCATAGCGCCAGACCAACAGCGGCGCCATCAGCAATGCCGAAAGTCCCAGCAGAATGATGGCGCGGCCCCGGTATTTGCCAAGCAGCGTGCTGTAGTCGCCGGTCGGATCGATGAGGCGCACGCCGTCGATCGTTCCGCTCAAGGCGGCGATCTCGCTCTGCCGGGCAATGCCGTCAAGCGTCACCACATGGGTCCCCGGCTCCAGGACGAGCATCGACAGGGAGGCAAGTGGTCCACCGATCTTGAGCGCCTCCGGCAGTGTCAGCACCGGGCCTGAATCATCGGCCGCCGACGGCGCCTCTGCCAGCGTCAGTTGGCGCAGATGATCCGGCAGCAAAGGGTCGAGCCGTTCGGCCAGCAGGCGCCTGTTGTCGAGTTGGCGCGACCTTGAGGGAACAAATTGCGCCGGCGCCTGAAACCCCGCCAGGGCATGGGTGGCGACCAGCGGCCGCAGCTTCTCGACCAGAGCCTCTTCCCGTTGCAAGGCGGTCTCGTCGTCGGGCGCCTGAATCAGGAAGATCTGGTTGGCGCTGGCCGAGCCGATCACCTGTTGAATACGGGTCTGCTGACTGAGCAGGGCCGGCGACGGCGCCTGCAGGTGCCGCACCTCGTCATCGACCCTGAGAACCGCCAGTCCGCTTCCGGCCAACACCACGGCCAGCGTCAACAGCATCAGTCGCCGGCGTGCCCACCGGCGATCTTGCCACGCCGACCAGAAGCGCTCGGCCCAGGCCAGCATCTTCCGGCCGTGAGTCGGCGTCCTGCTGCGGTCGAGGGCAGGGAGCCAGAGGACCACGGTTATCCACGAGGCGACGAGGCCGATGGCCGAAAAGGCGGCGATCTGGTGCAGACCCGGAAAGGGGGCGAAGAAAAGTGTCAGATAGCCGATCGCCGTGGTTGCCATGCCAAGGCTGATTCCCACCAGGACACGCTTGAGACGGACCTGCGGCGTCGCTGTCGCGGCGAAGATCTCGGCACAATATTGCAAGGAGTAATCGACGGTGACGCCGATCAGACTGACGCCGAACAGAAGCGCCCCGACATGCAGCTCGCCGAAAACCCACAGACTGGCGGCCAAGGCGTTGACGACGCCGGTGGCGATGACCAGAAGGCTGAGCCACAGGGGGCTTAACGCCCGGAAGGCTGCCAGCACCAGAACTATGGTGCCGAGCGTCGACAGAATGCTGATCGAGGTGCTTTCGCCGATCGCCTCTTCCGCTCCGGCCTGGGCGAAGAACACGGCCCCCAGGCGGAGAATCTCCAAACCCGGCCGCGCGGCCGTCAGGCCATCGAGATCGAGAGCCCGGCCAAGGCGTTTTTGCTCGTCGAGCGCGAATGGCTGGCCGGTCAATCGCCCGGCGACCAGAATCCAGGTTGTCCCGTCGACGGTCGCCGACAGCATGCCGTCGTCAAGAGTGAGCCGCGACAGCGGCAGCGGAAGATTGGTGAAGAACGCGGGCATCAGCAGGAAGGGATCATTGCGCAACAGGGCGGCATCGGCCATTCCGACGAAGCCGTACACTTGCGAGAGCGCGCGGTCGGCCAGCTCCCGGGCCTTGCCGTCCAGCAGCCACTGTCGATCCTGGGCGGCCAGCAAACCCCGGCGGTAAGGGAAATAGAGCGTTCCCATCGCCTTCAGGCGGTCCTTGTCGAACCCGGATGTCGACAGTTCGGCTAATCCGGACGCCTCTAAGCGCCGGGTGACTTCGGTCGCCGCCGTGCGAGCCGCCATCCGGTCGGTGTCGCCGACCAGCAGAACCAGCTTCTGCGACAGCGCCCGGACCACAGTGTCGTTAGCTTTCTGCAGGGCGGGGTTCTGGTCCTCGCGCGGCAGCAGCGCCGTCAAATCGGTGCGGAACGCCACACCGTCGCAAGCCCGCCAGGTCAGATAGCCGCCGGCCACGGCGGTTACCATCACCCACAGAATGGCCAGCCAGCGACTCATCGGGCCAGGGAGTCGAATGCCGCGGCTTCGTCGGCCGCCGGAGGACCGTCCGACAGCGTCTGATCGATGAAAGACAAATCGTCCGCATCGCCATCGGGTTTGGCGATCGTCACATGGTCGACAAATTTGCTTCCTGTCACGGTGATCGTCCGAATGCGCATGGCAATGGGGCTCTGATCCTGGCGGGGAGTGAGAACAACTTGCCAGGCCTTGTCGGTGCCCGTGGTGGCGATCGAGAAATCGCTTTCCAGGGCATGCCAATCACCGGTCAGCGCACCTCCCAACATGTCATAGAGATGCGACAGAAACGGCAGCTTGGCGGCGGGCAGTCGCGTCGTTTCGGTACCGCCCGACGCTTGCGTCAGGCCATCGGCGGTGATCACGGTGGTGACGGCGAAGGGTTTCTCGGCCCGCCAGATCAATCCCTTGCCGGCAGACAGAACAAGATGTCCTTCCGTCTTGAGCGGAGCATTGAAGCCGGTCATGTGCCGTTCCTGGACGAAATGTCCGCGCAGCACCTGCCCAGCCGCAAGACTGCCTTGCGGGCCGGCCGCCAGGCAGCAAAGGGGGCACAGCCAGAGCAATGCGCAAAAGCGCGCGAGTACGCGGATCATAGCGACTTGGCCTTCACCCGATCGACCAGGGCGGCCGGACTTTCCAATTGCATTTCCCCAGTTTCGATGCGCACCGCCACCTGCGTTGTCGTCGCTTTCGTCAAGACCTCCCCGGTGGCGCTGTCGCGGATGCGATAGTCGATCTTAAGGCGGTTTTCATATTCGGCGAGCGTCGCCGTGACCACGATATTCTGGGCGAAGCCGATCGGGCGGACATATTTGATCCGCATGTCGACAATCGGCCAGGCAAAACCCGAGTCCCCCATTTCGATATAATTATAGCCGATGAGATCGAGCAGAGCGCAACGGGCCTGCTCGAGAAACCGCGGATAATTGCCGTGCCATACGACCTTCATCGGGTCGAGGTCGTAGAATTGCGCTTGGATGGTGACGTCGGCAGACAGCATGGTTCCTCTCAATCCGCCCAAAAATCGAAGAAATTGTACCATTGGAACGGCGACTGGCGGGCGTAGTCCTCCAATCGCGCGCCATAGCGGGCGGTGTAGTCCTGCAGGGCCCTATCACGATAGCGCCGCGGCAGGTCGATCCGCTCGGCAAAGGGCTCCATGGTCAACCGCCAGTTTTTGCCGTCCTTCAGGCAGAACAACAGATAGATGGGACAGTCGAGCAGCGACGCGAGAATCCAGGGACCTTGCGAAAATAAGGCGGGGGCGCCGAGAAAGGGGACGCGGCTGACGCGCCCGCTGCTGCCGACGGGGGTGCGGTCGCCGGCAATGACGATCCATTCGCCGCGTTCCGTCCGTTCCTTGAGGTCGATGGCGGTGGCCGGTCCGATTTCGCTGACCTGCAGCAGATTGAGGGCCGCTTCCGGACGAAACCGCCGCAAGATCCGATTGTAATTCGCCGCATGCCGGTTATGGACCAGCACCGTCAGGCGGGCCCGTGTGGCATCGTCGAGGACGGCCCGCGCCAGGTCGACATTGCCCAGATGCGCGACCACCACCACTGCGCCCCGGCGGTTGTTCATGGCCGATTGCAAGACGCCCGGCGAGGTCACTTCGACGGCGGCCTGCGAGATGCCTCCGGTCCAGGCGATGAAGGTGTCGAGCGCCCGGGCGGCGAAACTCATGAAATGGCGAAAGCATTCGAGTCGGGTGGCCGGTCGCCCGAAGACTCGGCTGAGGAAAGTACGCGATGCTTCGCGCTGTGGCCGGCCGGCAAGGAAAAACCACAGCACGATTGGCGCCATCACGGTCAGGCAGGCCCGCCGGCCGAAAAGGCGATAAGCCATCGTGCAAAAGACCAGCCCCCAATAGGTTCCCCGTTCCGTCAGATTGGCCCAGTGGCTTGTGGTGCCGGCCGGCCGCGTGACGAGGCGACGAAGCATGCCGGTCACCAGACGCGTGTGCATCCAACTGATCCGCAGATTGTCGCGCCAGAGGTCGAAATTTGACGTGTTGTCGGCCGGATAGACGACGTCGACCGGCACATGGGCCACCGACGTGCCGCGCCAGAACAACCGGACCATGATTTCCGTGTCGAACTCCATCCGGCGTCCGACATCCTCCTGGTCCAGCAGCGTCTGCACAGCGGCCAGGGGATAAACGCGAAAACCGCACATGCTGTCGGTGATCTGCAACGACAGTGTCTCTATCCACACCCAGACGTGGGTGACCCAGCGGCCGATTTTCCGGCCCACGGGAATGCTGGCGTCATAGCGCGGCTGACCGGTGATGAGAGCCTGCTGGTGGCGTTTGGCCAGTTCGAGCAATGCCGGCAGAGCCGCAAGATCGTGCTGGCCGTCCGCATCGATCTGGACCGCATGGCTGTATCCGGCATTCCAGGCAAGTCGGAATCCTTCGATGACGGCCGTTCCCTTGCCCTGGTTGACGGCAAGCCGATGAACGGCGACGGCGTTTTGCGGGTCATCGAGGGCGGCGATGGCCGCCGCCGCAGGTTCGTCGTTGCCGTCGTCGATGATGTAGACCGCCAGGCCGGCAGCCCGCAGACCGGCGACGATCCTTGGCAGTGCCTGCCAGTGACGATAGGTGGGCACGATGGCACAGACCTTCACTGCGCCGGCTCCAGAGCGATGCGTCCCGACGAGGCGATCACGGTTCCATTGCGATATTCGAAGCTGAGGCTGTTCTTCTGCCGGTCAAGGCGCAAGGTGAGATGCAGGGCTGCTCCCGGTTCGACAACATGGGAGAATTTCACCTGAAAATCCTGGGCGGCCGGTGTGCCGCTTTGCAGGAATTCGGCGGCCAGGCGCACCACCCAGTCGATCTGCACGACGCCGGGAAGTATCGGCCGTCCGGGGAAATGTCCGGCGAAGGCCGGGCAATCGGCGGGAACGGCAAGCAGAAATTCGACCGTGTCGGGCTCAGGTCGCCCGATGGAGAGGACGCTTGGTTGGCTCATGCCGGCTCCTTGGCGAACAAGGCGGCGACGTCGGTATCGGCGCGTTTGCCGTGGGTGCGGGTCGGCAAGGCCTCGACAAATCTCCAGAATCGAGGTCGTCCAGCCGGTTCCTGGGTGGCTGCCAGTTCCTGACGCAGCATCCGGCCGAAGCGGAAGTTTCCCAGTTCCGACAGTTTGTTCCGACCGGCAGCGGTGAGCACCACGGCGGCGGCGAGATGGGGCATCTCGCCGGCGATGATCACTGCTGCTGCGGCGTCGACCCACGGCAGGGCGGCCAGGCTGAGTTCGACATCGGGTAGACTGACACGTTTGCCTTCGATCTTGACGATTCTGTCGGCTCGCCCGAGAAAGCGAAACCCGTCCGTCGTGAGTTCCACGATGTCGGCGGTCTTCACCCAGCCGTCGCCGTAGGAGGAGTCCAGCGTCAGACACCCGTCGGCGTCGGTCTCGATGCGGTTGCCGGGGAACAGTGTCCAGGATTCGTCGCCGACGGACTGCCGGCGGCTGGCGAAGGCTCCGGTCTCTGTGCTGCCGAAAATCTCGATGGGCAGACACCCGAGAATGGCTTCCGCCGCCGCCGCCGCCGAAGCTGCCAGCGGGGCGCCGGCCGAAAAGACCGCCGCCGGCCGGCATGTCTCCGGCAAGGGGGCGATGCCGGCCAAGCGGCCGAGATGGGCCGGACTGGAGATGATGCAGGCCCCTGGCGTCAGGTCGGCCAGCAAGGTTTCCCAAACCTCATGCATGTCCGCGGCAAACGGCCGCCCGGTTGTCAGCGACCACAGAACTTTGAACGTCATGCCATAGAGATGCTGGTGCGAAACGGTCGCCAGGACTGGTCCGCTGCCGACCGTCGTCGCTCCCCACAGGCGGTCGAGAACCGCCACCTCACGTTCCAGCATGCCCAGCGTCCGTGTCACCGGTTTGGGCCGACCGGTTGATCCCGACGTGAAAAATGTGATCCGCGCCCGATCGACATCGAGCGGCGGCATCTCGCCGACCTGTCGATCAAGCCGGCCGAGCCGTTGGTCGTCGATGACCGCCTCGGTATCGGCGGTCAGACGTTCGATCGTCGCTGGCTGACCGTTGTTCGGCAATACCACTTCGGCACCGGCGTGCAGCAGCCCGAACAGTCCGACCGCGAAGGCGTAGCTGTCATGGCAGACCAGGGCGGCGTGGCGGAACCCCCGGAAATCGGCGGCGGCGGTCGCGACATCGTCTCGGAAGCGTGCGAACGGTATCGGGCGCCCCCGCCGAAACGCCACCGGCAGAGCGGGACTCCCTTCGGTCAATAGCGAGGATAAAAGGCGCGTCATGGCGTCGAAATCCGCCTCTGGACCCGCCGACGGACAAGTAGTTCGCCGACAAACAATCCCCCCATGGCCAGATAGGACAGCAGGCCGTTCCATAAAGTCCAGAGTTCGAGGGATCCCCAAAGGGCTGTGAGCGCCGACACGAAGGCGTTGCCGATCAGAAAACCAATCCAGACCTGGGTGACCTTGCGGGTATAGGCAATGCCGGCCGGCGGCAGATCGGGCTGGGTGAGCCGGGCGATGCGTTCAATGGCGGTCGGGGGAAATCGCAACGACAGCAGAAACAAAAGGGCTGTGCCAAGGCTGACCGCCACCGGATAGATCTTGACCGCCAGATAGGGCGAGACCAGCAGCAGAAAGACCAGCGCCAGGACCGCCACGGCAATGATGGCTAGAGAGACCATTCTGCCGGCCAATCCGCTGAAACCGGCCATGCGCAAAGCGATGAGCCCGAGGGCGATCAAAACCAATGCTGCCGGCGGCAAGGCGGTCATGCCGAAATAGACGAGAAAGGGGTAGGCCAGTCCGCCGACGATGGCGGCGACACCCCAACGGCTATTCACCGGCAACCGTTTCCGCCGTGAGCAGGGTTTCGACGCACTCGACGATATCGCCGACGGTCCGGACGCTCTTGAAATCCTCGGGCCGGATCCGTCGGCCGGTCAATTCCTGAAGTTTGACGACCAGATCAATGGCATCAATACTGTCTAGATCCAAATCTTCGAACAAAGTTGCATCCGAATTTATTGCATCGCGTGGGATTTCAAACATCTCTTCGAGATAGTCCGTCAGTTTTCCCACTATTTGTTCGCGCGACAGTGTCATTGCTTTCCTCGTTGCGCCTCGATGAAACGTGCCAGGTTCCGTACATTGGCAAAATGAGTTTTCACCTCGTCGGTAACGGCATCAATTTTGATCCCGTAATGCTGACGAATGGCCACTCCTAATTCCAGGGCGTCAATAGAATCGAGGCCGAGTCCTTGACCGAACAGTGGTTCCTCACTATCGATATCCTCAGAAGTTATATCTTCAAGTTTCAATGCTTCAATTATCAGACTTTTCACTTCCATTTCTAAATCAGGCATTGCCGAGTTTTTCCGCGTAATACGTTTCTAGAGATCTGGTGAGATTTCTTGCCGCAAGACTTCTGTACCGATATCGCATGTATTGATCAGCGTCCAGGCATTCATCTATGACCAGGCGAAATATTGGCCGCTCGGATGGAATGCGCCACCAGGGTTCGCCCTTGATCAAGGTCGGCGGCGTGCAGGTGATGACGACGAGTTGGATGGGAACGCCGGTCAATGTCGCCAAATTCGCGAAACCACGATGGAACTGCGGCGGATGGCCTGGCCGGCTGCGCGTGCCCTCCGGGAAGATAATCAGGCTGTCTCCGGCTTGCAGCGATGCCTGGCAAGCGGCGATCAGGTCGTCGGCGTTGAGGTCGTTGCGGATGTAACCGGCGCGCCGCATCAAATGCCCAAGAAAGCGATGGTTCCACAGCTCGTGCTTGACGATGCATTGGGCGCGCGGGATGAGCGCCATCAGCATGACCACGTCGAGCAGTGACGGATGGTTGGCGACCACCAGGCGTCCTCCCGGCGTCGCCAGCTTCGCGATTCCCTCGACATCGATCCGGATGATCCTGAGGCATTGGAGCGCCCGGAGGTAGCCGCGAAAAAAAAGGTGAATGACGAATTGCGTTCGGTGACGGTGGGCG
The DNA here is from genome assembly GCA_031291415.1 of Telmatospirillum sp. Classification (GTDB taxonomy): domain Bacteria; phylum Pseudomonadota; class Alphaproteobacteria; order Rhodospirillales; family Magnetospirillaceae; genus Telmatospirillum. Next base: position 30,354 of record JARLJB010000278.1, on the reverse strand, counting down.
CCGGGCACCAGGGCGAGAAGCGGGAGCAGCGTGACGGCCAGGACGCCGCCGCCGAAGAAAATGAATGCGAAGGCAACGCCTGTGCCCGCCAACCGCCACCAATAGTCAATGCGGTGCATCGGTCTTCTCCAGATGCCAGGCGCAGCGGTCGCCGGTGATCGTCGTTTGCCGGGCCCGGCCAAGCAGGAAGCCGAGGAAGTCCTGGGCGGGCGTCACCGACGCCGGGGTTCCGGTGGAAATCGCAGTGGGCGACAGGCACAAGCATTGACTGTCTCGCCGGGGTGCCAATGTCATCGCGACGGCGATCGGTTCGTCTTCCGGACGGCCAAACCGATCGAATGGCGTTGGCAAGGGTTCGTCATAGTAGACGGTCACGACTGGTTGGTCCGGCGTCTCGGCAAGGCAGGCGGCGGCTTCCAGCAGGCCGCAAAAGAAACTGTCGGGACCGGCTCCGATGGCCGTGTGTCCCTGGCGATTGTCGGTGGCGATCGACAGCAGTCCCGCGAGCGCATGGTGCACGGACAGGGAAAAGTCCGCCGGAGACACCTCTGTTCCGCCGACGAGGCTGTCCATGATCGACAGGGTGCGGGTGAATTCGCCGTGGCGAGAGGCGAAGACCAGTCGTGCCGTTGCGACATCGGGCAGACCCCAGGCGGCGCGCAACGCCTTTTGTCCCAGTCCGCTGACGCGGCGGCGCAACAACAGCGGCGGCGGCGTTGGCGCGGGTTCATCGACTGCGTCGGCGGGTCGCTCGGTTGCCCAGGTCAGCCAATCGGCCTTGGTTTCGCGCGTTGGCGTCCAGGCGGCCCAGCCCTTGATCTGGAAGCAAAGAGAAGGGGACGGCATCAGTCGAGGGCTCTTTGGAGAACCTCACCAATTCTATTGGCCATCAATTCCGTCTGCCCGCAAGACCCGCCGGCCGGCCGGATGCACGGCAGCCTCCATCGGGACCAGGCAGACCGTCAAGCAGTCTCCGGATGACTTCGTCACAACGAACTTCCCCCTTCTTCGTTTGTGCCTGCGCCAAAGCAATCTCCCGGCCGGATTTGGGCGCGCCACCATCCGCGCCACCTTTCCCTCGCCAGAAGTCCCCATCTCGCCCTGGACACCTGAGCACGCTATCATAACCGTCGGAGGATGTGGAGATGGACGTCGCGCTCGCTTTCCTGCCGGTCGAAGACCTGGCTGTAACGCGGCTTGTCGACCGGTGGGCGACAGCGGAAGATCGGGAACTGGCGATGAGCCGGGCCGAAGGCCTGTCGCGCAGCTCTGCCTTGGCGGCGCGGGCCGTGCTGCGCGCATTGCTGGCTGAGATTTCCGGGGTGGCGGATTGGCGCCTGTCCGCCGATGCCCGCGGTAAACCCCTGGCGCAATCGGCCGCGGATGGACAGGCCGCTTCGGTTTCCCTCTCGCATGGCGGCGGGCTGGTGGCGGTTGCGGCCTCGTTGGAAGGCGGTGATCTCGGAATCGACGTCGAACCCCATCGCTTCCGCAACATTTCGGCTTTGGCCGAGTTCTCCTTTGGACCCGACGAGCAGGCGGCCGTTGCCGCCGGCGGCATCGCGGCGTTCTATCGCATCTGGTCGTTGCGCGAAGCCCAGGCAAAAGCGGTCGGCGACGGCTTGGCGATGGTCGCCGATGGTCGCGACCGGGTTGCCGGCGGTCCGTTCGAAGGCTGCTGGATAGAGGGATCCTGGGGGTTGGCGCATATCGTTCCCGAGCCAGGGTTCAGTCTGGCCCTGGCCGTCAGGCGTCGCACTCGCGAAGAAGACTTGCGGCTTTGCTGGCCGAAACTGTGACTAAGACGCCTATACGTCCGGAAAACCAGTAAGATCAGTGGGCGGGCAGCCAGGCGTTGGACAAGCGGCTGTCGATGTCATGTTCGAGATTGCGGATCCAGAAATTGTAGTGGTCATGAATCTCGCCATTGTCCGCCTTTAACCCGACACTCGATCGGTAGTCGATGCGCCAGGATTTCTGGTCGAAATAGATGTCGACGATGGCCGAGTATTTCGCTTGGCTCTGGGTGGCCGTCAGATGGCCGGCATCGATCCGGTCGAATTTCCAGCCGCGGGTCTGCCCAGCCTCGACGATCAGCCTCTCGATGCCGTCGAGCGGCAGGCTCTGCGCCGCTTGCGGCATTGGCCGGTCGACGTTGTAAATGGGCTTCTGCCCGCATGCCGCCAGAAAAACGGCGAGGCATAGCACAAGTAGTCGCTTCATGAAGGATTGCCTTGTTCTTGGTTGTTTTGGCGCGGCGCTCTAGAAAACTGCCCAGGCCGGTTTGTGAGGGGTCAGTTGGGACGGACCAGCCTGCAAATTGTCGCCGGACTCTCCCAGCTTGTCGAACGCTTCGATGCGGATGAGCGCCAGTCCGACGGAGCCCGAATGCGACCGCATCTCGCCCGCCTCGGTTTCGCCAAGGAAGATCGGCGTGCCGGATTCCGGGGCTGGCCCAGCGATGTCCACGGGCAACAGGCGTTTTTTGATCAGGCCGCGGTACCTTGTGCGCGCGGTAAGCTCCTGGCCGAGGTAACAGCCTTTCTTCCAATCGACGCCATGCAGTTCGTCAAAGCCGTTCTCGAGGAGGATCGCCTTGTCGGGAACCATGTCGCGGCTGCCGTCGGGCAGACCCAGGGAAATGCGTAAGGCGTCCCATAGCGATTTGTCAGCGGGCGACAGGCCGGCCGCCGCAAGGGCGGTCTCTGCCCCCTCGGGCAGCCAGGCGCGAACTCCGGCTTCCGGCAAACGGGGATCGACGAGCGCCAGACCGCCGGCGAAGGGGCCGGCCGCTCCCACTTCGGCGGCAAGGCCGACCGCGGAGGCGGCATCGGGGCCGACGATGGCGAAACTCCGCAAATGGTCGGCCGCGGCGATCGAGATCTTGCTGCGTAATTTGTACATCGTCAGACGCTTGACGAAATCGGCGCGGCGCTCCGTCTCGGTTTCGAGCAACAGGCAGTCGGTCTGTTCAGCCAGAAAAAACTCGTGAAGGAACTTTCCCTGCGGCGTCAGAAAGGCGCCATAGAGGGCATGCGCCGGATCGACTTTGGTGACGTCGTTGGAGACCAATCCTTGCAGGAAAGTCTTTCTGTCGTCGCCGGTAATGGTCAATAGCGCACGGTGGTCCAGGGAAACGAAATGGGTCTTCGTCATGATTATCCGCCGTAAATTGCCGAGAAAGCCGGTTCGCGAGAAGTCTTCTGTATCGATGTCAGGATGATGAACTTGGCGCGCGCCGTTCCGATTGGCAAGGACTTGACTCATCTTTCCAAGACGAAGGAATTCTTCGCCTTCGGCACGGGGGCGAAAGTTCGGTCGAGCCGGTGGCTGTCGATGGTGAGCCGTCTTGCGGGGCGCCAGGGGCGGCCTTATAAGAGGATCCCATGCATATCACCCTGGTCGACGATTCCATCCCATTCGACGGATTCACTCCGACGACCCGCGCTCTCGGCGGCGCCGAGAAGGCATTTGCCAGTCTGGCCGGAGCATTGGTCCGCCGTGGTCATGATGTCCATGTCTACAATCGGGCGCGCTTCCCCCTGCTGATCGAAGGCGCGCACTGGGAGACGATGGAGAAAAGCTTTCCGACGCAAACCGACGTCCTGATCGCCTTTCGCAAGCCGTCGCTGCTGCCGGCTGTGCGTCTGGCCGGCAAGCGCCTGCTGTGGGTTACCGCATCGGCCCGTCAGCTGGAGCCGGCCCGCAAGGCACTCGATAGTTTTCGTCCCATGCTGGTCTTCCTGGGGCGGACCCAGATGGCCGCCTGGCGCAATGTCGAGGGGTTGACCGTGCGTGTGGTGTCGCCCGGAGTGCGCCAGGATTTCCTCGCCGATACGCCGACCGAACTGGCCGCGCAGCCGACGGCGGTGGTGACCACACATCCGGCCCACGGACTTGATTGGGTGCTCGATCGGTGGGCCCTGCAGATCCGTCCGGCGGTTGCCAACGCCCGTCTGGTGGTGGTTTCGACATTGTTGGAAAAAGGCAAAGCCGGCGGGGAGTTGCCCGACGACATGCGGGCGTTGCTCGAAAAGGCGACTGCCATCCCCGGTGTCGAGATCGTCGCGCCGGGCGGCGATTCAACCATGGCGGCGCTCTATCGCTCGGCCCGCGTGCATCTCTATCCCGGCCATCCCGACGATATGGCCTGCTGGACCTTGATGGAAAGCCAGGCTTGCGGATTGCCGGCGGTGGCACGGCCCCTGGGGGCCATCCACGAACGTCTGCGCGACGGGCAGACCGGACAAATCGTGCCCGACGAGGACGCTTTCGCCAATGTGGCGATCCGCCTGTTGACCGACGACGAGATGTTTTGGTCGATGAACCGCGACGCCTGCCAGATGCAACGGACTCCCACATGGGATGCTGTCGCCAGCGAATTCGGGTCAGTGTTCTCCATGGCGGCGGGCTGATGGCGATAAGGGCTACTGCGGCGGCTTGCAACTTTTCGTCCGGTGATCGCTGATGTGCGGGATCGCCGGCTGCATGACACTTGACGGGACGACACCCGATGCCGCCCTGCTGGAGGGGCTCAATCGGGCGCAAGCCCACCGCGGTCCCGACGGCAGCGGGATCTACCGCAAGGATGACGTCGGATTGGCCCATGGCCGGCTGGCGATCATCGATCTGGCGACCGGCGACCAGCCGTTGTTCGGGCAGGACGGGCTGGCCTTGATTGCCAACGGCGAGATCTACAATCACGTCGAGTTGCGGACCGCCCTCAGCGATGTCGCCTTCTCCACCGGTTCCGATTGCGAACCGCCATTGGCGCTTTACCAGCGGCATGGTCTCGATTTCGCGGCGACTCTGCGGGGCATGTACGCCATCGCCCTGCACGATCCCGTGCGGCGGCGTCTGGTGCTGGCCCGCGATCCTTTCGGCATCAAGCCGTTTTATTACGCCGAGACAGCCGGTGGTTTCGTCTTCGCCTCGGAACCGCAAGCCATCCTGGCCACGGGACTGATCGAACGCCGCCTTCGGCTATCGGCTCGCGACGAGCTTCTGCAGCTCCAGTTCACCACCGGGACAGAGACCATCTTCGAGGGGATTCATCGTCTCTCGCCCGGCGAAACGGTTGCCGTCGAAGGCGGGCGCATCGTCGAACGCCGTCGTCTCGCGGCTTTGCCGGCCGGCGGCTGCGACCATCGTAACGCGACGGACGCCCTGGGCGAACTCGATGAGATCCTGGCGGAGTCGGTGCTTTTCCACCAACGGTCCGACGTGCCGTTTGGCATGTTTCTCTCGGGCGGTATCGACAGTTCGGCTTTGCTGGCCCTGATGGCTCGCCTCAACAGCCGGCCAGTGTTGGCCTTTACCGCCATGTTCCCCGGCACCGGGGCAACCGACGAAAGCCGGCATGCCCGCCTTTTGGCCAAAGCGGTGGGGGCGGAACATGTGGAGGTGCCCGTCACTGAACGGGACTTCTGGGACCTTTTGCCGGCCATCGCCGCGTCGGTCGACGATCCGGTGGCCGACTATGCCATCGTTCCCACCTATAAATTGGCGGCCGCGGCCAGGCGTTCGGTCAAGGTGATCCTGTCGGGCGAGGGCGGCGACGAACTGTTCGGCGGATATGGCCGTTACCGGTCCGCCATGCGGCCGTGGCCCTTTGGCAGGCAGATGCGTCGCCACGGATTCCTGGAGGGGCTCGGTCTTTTGCGCGGCGAAAGCCACGCCTGGCGGGCCGGTTTCGCCGCCGAGGCCGACCGGCAGTCGGGAAATGGGCGGACGCGGTTGCAATCGGCGCAGGCTCTCGATTGTACCGATTGGTTGCCCAACGACCTGCTGATCAAACTCGATCGTTGTCTGATGGCCAACGGCGTGGAAGGGCGCGTTCCATTCCTCGATCCCCGGGTGGCGGCCTTCGCTTACCGGTTGCCCGACAGCCTGAAGGTGCGTCGTGGTTTGGGAAAGTGGCTGTTGCGCTCCTGGCTGGATGGCGTGCTTCCGGCGGCGCAGGCCTTTTCGGCCAAGCGCGGTTTCACCGTTCCGGTCGAGGAGTGGATCGCAGGGCATCCCGAGCTGGGCGGGCTTTTGGCCGAGCAGGAGTCGATCCGTGAGATTTGCCGGCCCGGGCAGGTCGAATCCCTGTTCCGGGCCCCCGGCAAGAAAGGCGGATTCGCCGCGTGGATCTTATTGTTCTACGCGCTTTGGCATCGTTGCCATATCGGGAACCTCGCGCCGCAGGGCGACGTGTTTGCGACGCTCAGTTCCAGAGCGTGACGGGCAAGGAAGAAACAAATTGTCAGTGGCACCGGCAGAGACGCCGGTGCCACTCCTGTTTCATCCAGGGCGGGTCGGCGCGCCACCGGCGCGGAACCCTAAGGATGGATCGCCTGCAGGGATCGCCCGAATTTCTGCTCCAGCCGATATTGCACAAACTCGAAAAGAATCGAGAGTATCCAATAGACCAGGGCTGCCGAGAGTAGCATTTCAAGATATCGGAAGGTTGAACGCCCGTAGGATTGCGCAAGAAAATTGAGCTCCCACAAGCCCATCAGCGAAACCAGCGAGGAATCCTTCAGCATCGAGACGAACAACGCGCCGGCCGGCGGAATAATGACACGCATGGCTTGCGGCGCCACGATCTTGAGCGCAATGGAGAAACGCCGCATGCCCAAGGCCATCGCCGCCTCGCGCTGGCCGGCGGGAACCGAACTGATGCCGGCCCGGATCGTTTCGGCGAGATAGGCTCCATAATTCAGGCCGAGCGCGATGACGCCCGACGTAAAGCCGGACAATACGATTCCCACCTGCGGCAAGGCGAGATAGATGATCAGAACCTGGATCATCAACGGCGTTCCACGGAAAATCGAGGCGTAGAAAGTCGCCAACGCGAAAGCGATGGGATTGGTGGAAAGCCGGCCAAGCGCCGTCAACAAGGCGACGAAAGTGGCGAAGATCATCGACGCCGCCGTCACCACCAGCGTAAGCGCCACCCCCTGCACGAAGCCGTCGGACGTCAGCCGGAGTCCCAGCATGAAGGGAAGCTTCTGCCCGATCAGGGCGAAGTCCAGTTGCCCCTCGATGGCCGCCAGCAGCAAGAGAACACAAAGCCCGGCCCAGATCGCCCAGACCTTGCGGCGGAACGAGAGACGGGCCGCGCGTTCGATCTCGCTGGTTCCCCGGCTGGCCGCCGGCACTGCCGCCGAGCATCGGCCCGGCGCGGAGATCACCTCTTCACTCGGCATCTTTGGTTATGTCCTCGCCAAACCACTTTTGGGAAATCCCGGTCAGCGTGCCATCCGCCTTGAGTTCGGCGAAAACGCGCTTGACCTCGGCATCCCACTCGGGATCGCCCTTGTCGGTGATCACCGCGTTCGACTCGGTGAAGAGCGGTTCGCCGACGATCTTGAGCCGCTTGGTGCTGTTGATGCTGGAACGGGCGGTGGCGAGCGAGGTCACAACCGCATTCAGCCGCACACCCGGCCCCAGCGCCAGATCGCGGGCATTGATCGTTTCGTCGCCGGGCATCGTCACCACGTCGTGGAAGGGATAGTCCATCGGCTTATCGCCCGGTATCGAGAAATGCTGATTGAGATAGGCTTCGTAGGTCGAACCATTGCCGACGCCGACCCGCTTTCCGGAAAGATCTGCGGCCGATTTGATGGTCTTTTCGTCCTGATGGACCAGCAGAACGGCCGGCATCTTGTAATAACGAGCCGGGAAATTGACCATCTTGGCCCGTTCGGCGGTTGGCGTCGCCGAGGCGATGGCGACATCCCAGCGGCCAGCCCAATGCCCGCTGATGATCGTCTCCCACGCGGGGGTTTCGATCTTCAGCTTGGCCCCCAGTTTGGCGGCGAACGCCTTGGCGACATCGACATCGAAGCCGTCCATCTGATTCTGGGGATTGATGAAGCCGAAAGGCGGGTATTCGGTGATCAGGATATCGACGACCTGTCCGGTCGCGTGTACGCGGTCCAGTGTCGCACCGGCCTCGGCCGGCGAAGCCGCCAACATCGCCGTCACCATCATAATGACAAGTGAGACGACGCGCTTGAGCGCCGGTTTCCGGTCGCTCGGGAAACGGCCAATCAGCATCCGATGAAATTCCTCTTACCCGGCCCGTCGCGACCGAGCTCATTGCGCGGGAGGGCCATCCTTACACAAGGAAAAAACTGCATGTCTAGCTCTTTCATACCGGCGAACCTTTGATATGACTCGTTCGCCGGTATCAGCCGCCACCCCGGCGAGGGCTTTATGGGCAGGTCAATTCATTGGCCTGCCGGTATCACATGTGATTCGGGCGATTTTTCCGGCGACATCCAGCAAGAATACCGTCCGGTCTTCGCCGATCCGACAGGAAAGGCTTTAACATATTTTCCCCATGGTGTAATTTTTTATGACATATTTTATGATGTTGTTTTTTTGTATTTAACACAAAATATGTGCCATTCCGCGCTCTGGATAGGGGGCCATCCAGAACAGTCTGTCGTCAGGCTTGGTGGCGCCCTGCCGTTGTAGGGGGGGCGTCGGATTATTGCGGAATGTCGGAGCAATGCCCACACCGGGGGATCTGAAGGTATGAAAAGTCGTTTAAGTAAGAGTTTGCTTTTGTCGCTGGTGAGCGGCAGCCTCGGTCATTCCGCCCTGGCTGCTGAATCCGCGCAGCCGGCGGCCGACGCCCTCAATACGGTGATCGTCACCGGAACGCGCGAGGACGGACGCACGGCGCAAAGCAGCGCCACCCCGATCGATATCATTTCTGCCGAAGACCTGGCGGCGACCGGCCAGACCAACCTCCTCGATGCGCTCAAGGGCGTTACTCCCTCGCTCAGTTCACCGGCCGTCGGCTACGATGTTGGAGCATTGGCCCGCACCTTTCAGCTCCGGGGTCTCAGCCCCTCGCAGACGCTGGTGCTGGTCAACGGCAAGCGGCGCCATCTGTCGGCCAGCCTCTATGCCGACGAGGACCCCGCGCAGGGGTCGAACGCTGTCGATCTTGACATGATCCCGCTGAACGCCATCGACCATGTGGAAATCCTGAAAGACGGAGCCGCCGCGCAATATGGTTCCGACGCTATCGCCGGGGTGGTCAATATCATCCTGAAGAATGCCGATCACGGCGGCAACGTCTCGGTCCTCGGCGGCGGCTATTTCGACGGCGGCGGCGCCACCGGCCAAGCCGATGTCGACAGCGGCGTGAAGCTCGGCGCCGACGGCTCGGCCCGTCTGTCGGCCAGCTACCGCTTTCATGACTTCTCGAACCGCAGCGGTGACACCGATGGCCCGCAACCGGCCAAATTGCAGGGCGATCCGCAGAGCAATCTGGGATCGATGGGCTACAACATCGAAAAACCCCTGAACGATGGGGTCTCGGCCTACAGCTTCGGAACCGTCGGCCGGCGGACCGCCAAGGCCTGGGAAAACCCGCGCGAACCGGGCGCCACCGGAGTTGGTGCGGTGGACAGCCTCTATCCCAGCGGCTTCACGCCGCAGGAGACGATCACCGAAACCGATTTCGGAGTGACCGGCGGCCTCAAGGGACAGGCCGCGCACCAGTGGAAATGGGATGTGAGTTCGACTTATGGACGCGACAGCGCGGCCCTCAACAACAGGAACTCGATCAATCCCGACCTTCTGAACGATCTCGGTATCGCGCAACGGAACTTCTCGGTCGGGTCCTTCACGTCGTCGGAATTGACCAACAATATCGACATCAAGCGCCCCTTCCAGATCGACGGGCTGGGCGGTCCGCTCAATGTCGCCTTTGGGCTCGAGGACCGGTACGAGACCTACACAATCGGTGCCGGCGAAGCCAATTCCTACTATAGCGGCGGCTCGGCGGCTTTCCCCGGCTTCCGTCCCACCGACACGGCCGACGTTTCGCGCAACAGCTTCGCAGGGTATACCGATCTTTCGGCCAAGGTGACCCGGGATTGGGAACTCGGACTGGCCGGACGGGTCGAGCATTACGACTCGGTCGGCGACAGTGAGACCGGCAAAGTTTCGACCCGCTACGATTTCACGCCGCGCTTGGCGGCACGCGGCACCTTCAGCACCGGCTTCCACGCCCCGACCCTGGCGCAGGAGTACTATTCGGCGACGTCGGTAACCAGCAACTTCGCCTCGATCCAGCTTCCCGTCGGATCGGCCGGCGCCAAGCTTTTGGGCGCGTCCGACCTGAAGCCCGAGACCTCGCACAACATCAGCGTCGGCGTCGTCGCCGAACCGCTGAACGGCGTGCATACCTCCGTCGATCTCTACCAAATCGACATCAAGAACCGCATCATCAACACCGGCTATATCTATGGCAGTCAAGCCTTGGCTGCCATTGCCGCCAACGGTTCGTCGATTCCGACCGGCCTCGACCCTTCAAACGTCGACGCGCAGTTCTATACCAATGGTGTCGACACCCGGACGCGCGGCATCGATTTCAGCGTCGATTACCGGAGCAATCTCGCCGATCTGGGCGCGGTGAAATGGCTGTTGGCGGGCACCTACAACGACACGACCATCACCCACATCCATGACGCCCCGGCCATTCTCAAGGCGGCGGGCATCTCGCTGGTCGACCCCATCCAGGCCTCGAATCTGACCAGCGCCACCCCACGCATCAAGGTCTCGCTGGCCGCGACCTATTTCAAGGACGACTGGGAGATCACGCTCCGAGAGACCCTCTACGGGCATACCAAGCAGGTACAGAACTACGCCTCTGATCAATACTACGACTACCAGACCTCGGCCACGGTCGTCACCGATCTCGATGTCGGCTACAACCTGACGCCGTCACTCAAGATAAATGTCGGTGCGTCGAACCTGTTCAACCAATATCCAAATAAAATTCCGAACTACGTCTATCAAAGTGTCAATTATGACCAATATTCCCACGTATCTCCTTACGGGATCAATGGTGGGTACTATTATACGAAGTTGAATTACTCTTTCTAGAGCATGTCGTCAGTTGTTGTTTTCCTGTCGCATTCTCCCGGCATTCCCGCGCAAGCGGGAATCCACGCAGCGTCAGGGCATGCACGCATCTCGAATATTCGTGTTGTATCAATGACAGAGACCCTCCCACCGCTTTGCGGTGGGCCCCGCCCTCTCCCCCGACGCGGGGGCGAGGGACAAAAAACCGAAGATATGCGCATCCGGTAGCGCTTGCGCGGGAATGACGACGACAAAATACCCGCAGACGAACCTTTGAAGTAACTGGCGACACGCTCTCGTTTACATTTATGTCCCTCGGCCCTGGGTCAATAGTAGAGTCGCTGTTGGGCGGGATGCAGATCGTGGAGCGCCTGAAGGTCGGTCAGCCACTGGCAGGTCACCTCGGCGAGCCAGGCATAGGCCATGCTCACCGGGTTGTCCCGGAGTCGCTCCAGATACCGGCCGCTCCAGGGCATGAGGTGCTGTTCCAGCAATTCACGGGCGGCCGGCCGCCGATCGTTTTCGAGCAACCACGCCAAGGCCATCAGCAGGAGTCCGAACTGGTCCTCCGGCTCCTGGTCCTGCGCGGCGAAATGCAACGCGTTGCGGCGCAAAAATTCCCGGTAGCGGGCGGTGGAAGCCCCCATCAGGAGGTTCTCGCGGTCCAGATAGACACTTCCCCACGGCGGGGCGATCATGTTTCCCTGCGCCTCGAAGAGCGTTTCGAATTCCTCCTGCAACCCTTGCGCCTGCCAATCGGGCATCCGCAGGCAGCGTCGGCGCATGGCGTCGGCGTCTCTCCAGGGAAACAACTCGTGCAAATGGGGCAGTTGTTCGACCAGCGGCTGCGACTGTGGGGCTGTGGGAGAATAGTAAAACAAAGCCCCCAACAGTCGCGGCAACAGGGCGACCCACTCGGCTGGCGACCCGGACGAAGACATCAATCGAACCTGAACGTTAGACATTGTGAGATTTTTCGTCATGCCATGGGTAACGTCCAGAGGTTATAGAACGCAATCCTCCCGACCAGTTCGGCGACGACGACCAGCACCAGGTTCAGCGCCACCATCGAATAGCGCCGCTCACGCCACAGCGTCCAGAGTCCTGCGCAAACCGCGATAGCCAGCAGGACCAGCTGTGCGGTGAACCAGGTGGTCTGCCGGGGCGCGAGCTCGGCGTTGGCCTGCATCAGCCAGGCCAGGTAGGCCGGCCGAATGCAGAAGCTCACGACGATGCCGATAAGCGATATCACCAGCCCCAGGCGCCGGGCTCCCAGCAATGCGGCAAGTGCGCCACCGGTCACCAGTGACGTCAGCCACATGATCGCCGGAGTCCAGTTGCTCTCCCAGGTGGCGACCGTGGAAATACGATACACCTGCGGAATAGCCGTCAGGAATGCGATGCCGGCCACGACCGCCAGCCACGCCAGCGTCCGCCCCGTCCAGCGCGGGCCGATTTGGAACAGCATGACCAACGCGGAAATGCCTGCCGCCGCGCAGAACAGGCTCGCGAGGGCGATCTCGGTGCTCATGGGCGAAGCCCCCATCCGGAACAGCGTATTCACGGCGCGCACCGGTTGCCCCAGGTGCGAGGTGCTGATCAGAATTGCCACGTCGAAGACGCAGGCGGCCATCAGCAGCGCCAGCGGCCAGCGCGGCCACTGACGCCCGCCGACGGTCACCGGCGTCGTCCACGACGCCGGCCGCGTTGCTTCGGAAATCATCAGAATGAGCCAGGCACCGACGGCGGTCTGGGTCAGCACAGTAAAGAAAACAAGTGGTAATTCACGCATGACGGACCTCGCCCCAGTTCTGCACTTGACCTTCATGGTCACCGGTAGGACGCGCTGTTGGATGTGGCTTGACGACCAGGTTGGGATGCGTCAGGTCGTGGGACGGCAGCGGCGCGATCTCGTTTTCCACGCCATACCTGGCGCGCAGTTCCTCGATCGGGCCGAAGTCGAGGGCCCGCTGCGGGCAGGAGTCGACGCAGATTGGCCTCAGACCCCGCTCAAGCCGGCTGAGGCATCCATCGCATTTGCGCATGATCTTCGCCGTGGGGTCGAACTGCGGTGCTCCATAGGAGCAGCGCATCTCGCAGTATCGGCAACCGACGCAGATGTCGCCGTTAACGACGACCAGACCATCCTCGGGACGTTTGTGCATGGCCCCGGTCGGGCAACCGGAGACACAGACCGGGTCGTCGCAATGGTTGCAGGCGATCGACAGGTAATAGGTGAACGTCTCCTGATGCCAAGCACCGCCGTCGCTCACCCAGTTGCCGCCGCCGTACTCGTAGACCCGGCGGAATCTCAGGCCGAGATCCAAGTCCTTATTGTCCTTGCAGGCCACCTGGCAGGTCTTGCAACCGGAACATTTCGACGAATCGACGAAGAAGCCAAGCTGTGTCATAGCGCCACCTCTTCGGCGCGCATCACTTCGACCATGTTGGTGTGTTGCGGGTTACCCTTGGCCAGCGGCGTCGGTATGTGACTGGTCAACGTATTGATGCAGCCGCCGACGTCGATGCCTCTGGCATCGAGCCTTGTCCAGCAGCCCTGTGGCATCGCCGTAACCCCCGGGATGATGCGGTCAGTCACCTTGCAGGAGATCTCCAGGGCGCCACGGTCATTGAAGACGCGCACGCGGTCTCCGGTAGACAGATGCCGGGACCGCGCGTCGATCGGATTGATCCATAGCTGATCGGGCACCGCCTCGTGCAACTGAGGCAGGTTGGCGTATGTGGAGTGCGTATGCCCTTTCGTGTGAAAATCGCACAACTGCAGCGGATATGTCGTCGCGAGATCCTTGTTGAGGTGCGACTCCGTGGCCGGGACGAATGCGGGAATCGGCGGGATCACCTGTCCGGGCAACAGTACCCATTCCTTGGCCAGCCTGGCCAGGGCGGCGGAATAGAGCTCCACCTTGCCGGAGCCGGTCTTCAGCGGCGCGGCGGCCGGATCGCGACGGAAATCAGCAAAGGCGATGCCCGTGCCGTCCGGCGCGGCCTGCCGGTCGATGACCCCCATGTTCCGGGCCTGCGACCAGTCCGGCAGATATGGACGCTTCTTGCACACCTGCTGGTATTGGGCTTCCACCCACTGGGCCTGCGTCCGACCCTCGGTAAAGCGGTCGCGGACGCCCAAGACGCCGGCGATGTCGGCGCAAACGTCATAGGTGCTGCGGACCTCCCACATCGGTTGGATGGTCTTTTGCATGGCGATCATGAAGTTGTATGCCCCCGATGCATAAGAATTGTCCACCAGGTCCTCGGCTTCCAGATAGCTGGTCTCCGGCAACAGAATGTCGGCAAAGCGCGCGCTCGGCGTCATATGGTTGTCGATGACGACGATGGTCTCGCACAGTGACGTATCTTCCAGGATCTTCCGCGTGCGGTTGATCTCGCCGTGCTGATTGAGCAATGTGTTGCTGGCGTGGTTGATGATGAGCTTGATGCCCACATCGAGTTTGTCCCCGCCCTTGAGATAGGCCGTCTTGGCGGTGATCTCTTCCGGATGCGCCACGGCGTCGGTCCACAGATAGCACGGAATGGACAGCGCCACCGGATTGGTCCCGTCCGGCAAGGTCGGCACCCCGTAGGGCGTCGCGTAGGGCCAATTGCCATTGTTCGTCCCCGGACGGCCGAACTGGCCGGTCAACATCGGCAGAATCTGGATGGCCCATGCCGACTGCTCGCCGACGGCGTGCCGCTGCGGTCCCCAGCCTTGCGCGATGTAACAGTTCCGCGCCGACGCGATTTCACGGGCGAGCTGGCGAATGCGAACCGCCGGGATCCCGGTGATCGGTGCCGCCCACTCCGGCGTCTTTTCGGTGTGGTCGTCACCGCTGCCCAGGATGTAATCCTTGTAGCCGGCATTGGCCGGCGCCCCGGCCGGCAGCGTGCCCGCGTCATAGCCCACGCAATAACGATTGACCATCGCCTCGTCGATAAGCCCTTCGGTGATGAGGGTGTGCGCCAGTGCCGCCACCAGCGCCGCATCGGTCGTCGGATGGATGGGAAGCCACTCGGCATGCTCGGCAACGACAGAGTCGGTGCGCCGTGGATCGATGATGATCACCCGAGGATTGGAAATTTCCAGCGCCCTGCGCATCTCTTCGACCTGCCCACCCCCGGACATCCGGGTTTCGGACAGGTTCAGCCCGAACAAGACGACCAGGTCCGAATGCCGAACTTCCTGGAATGGCGACGCGACATACGTCCCCTGGGAATAGGGCGTGATGGTCGCGATTTCGGCCGTGGAATAGGTGTTGTGGTACTGCAGAAAACCGCCGGCCAACCCCAGCAGCCGCTTCCATGCGTGCGAACCTTGATTCGAATAGTAGGCACCCGAACCGTAGTTATAGTAGATCGCCGCGTTGCCATATTTTTCGCGCACGCGCTTGATCTCCGAAGCCACCATCGACGTGGCCTCGTCCCAGCTTATGCGAGCGAACTTGCCCTCTCCGCGCGGACCCACGCGTTTGAGCGGATACTTCAGGCGATCCGGGCTGTAGACACGCCAGCGGCTGGAGCGTCCGCGCAGGCACGGGCGTATCTGGTGCTGGCCGAACACCGCCTCGTCGCCGGCCGGTTCCGGTTCGATGCGGACGATACGGTCGTCCTTGACCACGACCTTCAAGGCGCAGCGGCTGCCGCAGTTCACCAGACAGGCGCTGTGCCGGACGACTTCACCCGGTTCCGCCGCGCCGGGAGCGAGCGGGCTGGCGGCAACATCTTCTTTGGAGTTGGCCTTGAACGGCAACGCGAGCCCGCTGCATACGGATGCCGCGACGCCGGTACGTATCACGCCGCCCATAACGTCGCGGCGGGTCATTCGCTTCAAGAGCAACTCACTGAAATCTTCACGCATACGATACTCCTGAATCCTTACTCTTTTCATGAGGTGCTGTCGAAATGGATCTGCCCCGCCTGGTGTCTCGTTTCCGAAAACGGCAAACGCAACCGAGCCCATCTCGTCAATGATGTCGCGGTTGGGGCGTCATGATGGAGGCGGGTCGGGTTCAAGGCACTCCGCTGGACCGATCAACGGTCCTGGTAATCTGGCAGGCCATTATTACCTTTGGACTATACGCTGTGCCTTCGATAAAGTGCCGTTTTATATCGACGGAATGCCATTCTAGTGGACCATGTCATCTAAAATGACATGGTCCACTAGGATTCATGCGATGCCTTCGCCTCCGGCTTCGGCAGGCTCAAGCGCCGCTCGGGCTCGATGGCACCTTTCATTTAAGATGAAACGCGCCACGAGAGGGGTAATTTATGTTCGCTCCAACGGAAGACTGGGTTCTGGAGGATTTCCCGCATCTCGAAAAGCTCCTCGGGGAGGTTTATCTGCGGTTCCAGGTGCTGCCCCGTCGACATCGGTTCCCGATTCACAGCCACCGTTGGAATCAGCTCGTCTACGCATCCTCCGGCACATTGCTGGTCACCCTCGACGATCATTGGCATGTCATCTCGCCGGAACAGGCGATCTGGGTGCCGGCCGGCCTCATGCACAGCACTGGAGCGTTGCAGGAAGCGCAATTCCGCAATCTGTATATCGCCGGCGACGTCGACGTGGGAATGCCGCAGCGAAGTCAGGTCCTATCGGTAAGGCCGCTCTTGCGCGCCCTGATCGTCGAACTGGCCGAGGTCTACCAGCGTTCCGAAGACGAGGCTTACATCGAGCGGCTTAAGGCCCTGACACTCGATCAGCTGCCCCGTCAGCCGGTGCTCGATTTCCACCTGCCGTGGCCCCGGAGTGTCATGCTCCGCAGAATGTGCCAGGAGCTCCTTGCCAATCCTGCCGACACGCAGGATTTGAAAACATGGAGCGAAACGCTCGGAATTTCGCGCCGGACCTTGACGCGGCATTTCGAAAGGGAGTTGGGGATCAGCCTCCGCGAGTGGCGACTGCGATTGCGCCTGTTCAAGGCACTCGAGCTTCTGGAAACCCAGGACGATATTACGCAGATCGCTTTAGAACTGGGATACAACACGCCGTCCGCCTTTACCTATATGTTTCGTCAGAGGATGGGCCGCTCTCCCTCCGACTGGCGCCGTCGATAGTTTCGCCCCAAGCTCTTGAGCCCGGGCGACGCCTGCAACAGGCCGGGAATGAAGATGCCCGATCTCAGCCCTATGCGTTGGGACAGGGGGAGCGCATCGGCCGAGATCGGGCGGCGCATCCCGTGGGGGGACGGGAGCGCCAGGGCGTGTTGTTTCAGCGGGTTGTCGTCTTTTCCATCCCGTCGTCGGCGGACTCCTGCCATCCACCGCCGAGGGCTTTGTAAAGCGCCACGGTCTGTTGGGTCAGCGTCTGGTCGCTTTGTGCCAGGCTGTCTTCGGCGCCGAAGAGATTTTTTTCGCTGTTCACCACATTGATGAAAGGCGACAGGCCGGCGCGATAGAGTTCCGTGGCGCGTTGCAGGGCGACGCGGTTGGCGTCGACGGTCCGGCCCAGTCGATCGTGGCGCTGTCGTTCATTGCCGAGAGCCACCAGGGCGTCTTCGACTTCGGCGAAGGCCTTGAGGACGGTCTGCTCGTAGGTCAGACGATCCTGCTCCGTCACGGCCGTAGCCTTGTCGACGGCGGCATCCAAGGCACCACCGTTGTAGATTGGCTGCCCGAGCGAGGCGCCGACGCCCCAGGTTACGCCGGACCCGGTCAGCAATTTGTTGAGCTTGCCGGCGTCGAGCCCCAGCGATGGCGAGATGGTGAAACTTGGAAACAAATTGGCGACCGCGACGCCGATTTCGGCATTGGCGGCGGCCAGGCTTCGTTCCGACTGACGGATATCGGGGCGGTTGCGCAATAGCTCGGAGGGGATTGTCACTGGCAAGGTCGGGGGCGCCAGCGGCATGGCGGCTGGAACCTGAAGAGAGGCGAGCAGGGTTCCAGGCTGCTTGCCGAGGAGCACCGCCAGAGCATGCGCGTTCTGCGCCACCTGCGTTTCGAGCTGCGGCAGACTGGCCTTGACCTGCTCCAACTCGGCCCTGGCCTGCGCCGTGTCCAGTTCCGTCCCCAGGCCATGGTCGAATTTCTGTTGCGCGAGGTCGAGCGCGTCCTGGTCGGCGGCGATGGTCCGCTCGGCGATGGCGATTCGTTCCTGCGCCGCCCGCAAGGCGGTGTAATCGGTGCCCAGTTCGCCCAACAGGCTGACAAGAACGGCGCGGCGATTCCAGATCGCCGCCTCGACCGTTGCGTCGGCGGCCTCTACCGATCGGCGGGTCTTGCCGAACAGATCGACTTCCCAGGACGCGTCGAAACCGGCGGCGAAGCTGTTGGCGACGCCACCGAGGGGGCTCAAGGTCATTGCAGTGCTTTGCCGGCTGCGTTGGGCGCTTGCCGTCGCCGACAACGTCGGTTCGCCACCGGCCGCCGCGATCGTCCGATCGGCCCGCGCCTCAATGACGCGCTGGGCGGCGATGCGGACGTCATGGTTGTTGGCGATCGCCTCGCCGACCAGGTTGTCGAGCGTCGGGTCGGCGAAACTGCTCCACCACCGGGCCAGGCGTTCGGTCGACGCGGCGCTGCGGTCCTGGTTACCGACGGCCGACGTTTCCGCCCAGTCGGCTGGCGTGTCGACGGCCGGCGGCCGGTAATCCGGCCCCACCGTGCAAGAGGTGGTCAGGGCCAGGGTGGCGGCCAGCAAGGAGAGAACGCGAAAATCTTTCATCTCAATGTCCCATGGGCGTATTGCCGGTAACCTTGGCCGGTCGGGTTGCCAGAGCGAGCGGCACCAGGAGCAAGGCCAGGACGGCGGCGATCTCGAAGGTGTCGATGTAAGCCATGATGGCCGCCTGGTTCTGCAGTGTGCGATAGAGGTAAGCGGTGGCCGTCGACAATTGGCTGGTGGCCGCCACACCCTGGGCCAGCAATGCGGCGCTGTGGTGCTGCAAGGTGTTGGTGTAGGCCTGTTCGTAGGGCGTCATGTGAACCGACAGATGCGCCATGTGCGTTTGCGTGTGTTCGGTGACCAGGGCGGTGCTGAGGGCGATGCCGACCGAACCGCCGATATTGCGGAACATGGTGTAGAGCGCCGCCGCGTCGCCATTCAGATGCGGGGCCAGCGTTGCATAGGCGACCGTGCTGATTGGCACGAAGAGGAACGCCAGTGCGCCGGTCTGGGCGGTGCGCATCCACGCCAGGGTCGGGAAGTCGACGGAGGGCGCCAAGGTCGTGGCGAACAACAGGGCGCAGGACAGGGCCGTGAAGCCGAAAGCGATAAGGAAACGGGTCTGCACGTGCTTCATCAACCGCAGCACGACCGGGATCAGTATCATGGTCAGAATGGTCCCCGGCGACAGGATGAGGCCGGCCCATGTTGCCGTGTAGCCGAGCTGTTCCTGGGCCATTTGCGGCAACAGGACGGCACTGGCGTAAAGCACCATGGCCATGCCGAAGATCATCGTCGATCCCAAGGCGAAATTCCGGTCGGCGAGAACCCGGATGTTGACCACCGGATGGTCCGTCTTGCGCAACCACCAGACGGCGCCGATCAGGCCGACGGCCGCGGCGATGGCGGTGCAGCGGATGAAGGGGGATGCCAGCCAGTCGGCGTCTTCGCCACGGTCGAGAACCAATTGCAGACATCCCAGTCCGAGCGCGATGAGCGCCAGACCGATGCCGTCGATCCGACGGGTTCCGGTGTGCGCCTTGGCCCATGGCGGATCCTCGACCAGACGGGTCACCGCCAGGAAAGCCAGGATGCCGGCGGGGACATTGATCAGAAAGACCCAGCGCCAGCTATAGTTGTCGGTGATCCATCCACCCAGCGTCGGTCCGAGGACCGGCGCGACGATGGTCGCGATGGCGGTGATGGAAAAGGCAATGCCACGTTTGGCCGGTTCGAAGGTGTCGAGCAGAATCGATTGCTGATTCGGTTGCAGTCCGCCGCCGAAAAAACCCTGCGCCGCCCGGAACAGAATCAGTTCCGGCAGACTGGTGGCCATGCCGCAGAGCAGCGAGCAGACGGTGAACATTCCGATGCAGATGAGAAAATAACGTTTGCGCCCGAAGATTGTTCCCAGCCATCCCGATATCGACAGGACGATGCCGTTGGCGACCAGATAGGACGTCAAAGTCCAGGTCGCATCGTCGGTGCTGGCCGACAGCGTCCCGGCGATGTGGGGAAGCGCGACATTGACGATGGTGGTGTCGAGGACTTCCATGAAGGTCGGCAAGGTCACCACCAGGGCAATCAGCCAGGGATTAACCGTCGGGCGCCAACTGGCCCGCGCCTCCGCATGTGCCGCCGCCGGGCTCATCGCTCGTAAACCGTGGGAATGACCGATAAGCCGAGCGGCAGCGGAATTTTCGGATCGAACCCGCTTTCAATGGTGATTTTCACCGGTATGCGCTGGACGATTTTGATGTAGTTGCCGGTGGCGTTTTCGGCGGGGAAGGCACTGAAACGCGACCCCGAACCCATTTGGATGGTGTCGACCTTCCCGGTCAAATGGAGCTGCGGATAAGCGTCCAGGGCGATGTCGACCCGTTGGCCTGGGCGCATGTCGCGAAGCTGCGATTCCTTGAAATTGGCCGTCACCCAGACCTTTGAGGAAACTACGGCCATCAGTGACTGGCCAGGCTGCACATAGGCGCCTTGTTCGACGTTGCGCTTCGTTACCCATCCATCCTGCGGTGCCAGGATCCTGGTGTGCGAGAGATTAAGTTCGGCCTGGGCGAGATCCGCGGCGGCCTCGGCCACCTGTCCCTCGGATTGCCCGACCTGGGCATCGGCGGCGGCGACATTCTCATCGACCATCGCAGCTTTGTGCAGCTTTGCCGCGGCGTCGGCGACGGTGGCACGGGCGGCGCGTTCGCTGGCTGCCGCCTGATCGACATCCTGCTGCGTGGTGGCGCGGCGGTCGACTTGCTGCTGCCGTTTGAAATCGGCTTCGGCCTTGATCAGGCTGGCCGCCGCCGACTCGCGCTGAGCCTGGGCCGAGGCAAGGTCGGCGGGATAGGCGATGCGGGCCATGCGGGCGTTGATCCGGGCGCTGGCCAGTTGCGCCTCTGCCAGGTGCAGAGAGGCGCGTGCCTTGTCGCGGGCGATCTGGTAGTCCCTGGCGTCGATCTCCGCCAGGACCTGTCCAGCGGTGACATACTGGTTGTCGTCGACCGCCAAGACGCTGACATAGCCGGAAACCTTTGGCGAAATGGCGATGGCGCGTCCGTCGGTGAACGCGTCATCCGTGCTTTCCTGGTGATTGGTCGTAAGATAGTACCAGCCACCGCCCAACACAGCGGCGACTGCCGCAGTCATCAACGCCAGTCGCGTGGGAAGGCGGCGGCCGGCCGGGCGTGATTGCGAAGGGTGACTTCCTGAAGATGGTTCGATAGGGGGAGGAGCGGAAACCGAGGAAGACATGACGCGGTCCTTTGGGCTTTGGCAGTGGTGGCGCCAGGGCGATATGGACGACCTTGCGGACTGAACCGTCCAGTTTAGTTTGTTGCTTATAGACACTGAGTGATCACATGTCTAGAGTGTATTGGACTGTACAGTCCATTTTGTCGACGGTGTGATCCCAACGGGTGTGAGAGGTTCGATCAATGACAACAACAGCCGAAGAAAAACGGGCTGAGGAAAGGGGAGAGTCCTGCCGCGCCAAGGCGGCGCAGATCAGCGCGGCGGCGCGTCATCTGTTCATGGGCAATGGTTACCGATGCACCAGCATGGATCAGATCGCCCATCTGGCAGACGTCTCGAAGACGACGCTTTACGCCTATTTTCCCAGCAAGGAAGCGCTGTTCCTGGCAATGATCGAGGCGGAGAAGCTGCGCTTGGGGCTGCAGATTCCCGAAGAGATTCCGGAAGGGCCGATCGACGTGCGCGGGTTATTGTCTGGCATCGCCAGGGTGCTGACCAATCTGATGACCGATCAGTCGTTGATGGGATTGTTCCGGACCGTCCTGGCCGAAAGCGGCCAATCGCCGGAACTCGGCCGGGCCATATGGGACGCCGGACCAAAGCGGTTTTCGAACCGAATCGCCGTGCTTCTGGAACGGCTATCCGAAGCGGGATATCTCAAGGTCGATGACCCGTCTTTGGCTGCCAGCCGGTTCTTGGCGCTGGTACGCGGCGACTGGCATTTGCACACGCTGATGGATTGCCAGTTCGTCCCCGACAAAGCGCTCCTCAACCAGCATGCCGATCAAGCGGTCGACTGGTTTCTGCAGCACTATCGGTAGGACGGCGCATCTCGCTAATGGACGGTCGTCGAATAGTCGGCGTAAACCATGCCGTCCGGCCGCGCTTCCGCGAGGTTGGCGATTCGCACCGAATGCAGCGGTATGTCGAGGTGACTGGCCCAGAATCTTAAAAAACGGCGCAGCTCCGGGTAATCCGGGGCGCTGTCGTAATCTTGCCAAACGAAGCTTTCCAGAAGATGCGGCTGGCTGGG
Source organism: Telmatospirillum sp. (assembly GCA_031291415.1). GTDB lineage: Bacteria > Pseudomonadota > Alphaproteobacteria > Rhodospirillales > Magnetospirillaceae > Telmatospirillum. Next base: position 8,071 of record JARLJB010000278.1, on the reverse strand, counting down.
CTGGGTGTAGAGAATTTCGGCGGCGGTCAGTCGATATCCCCCATTGGATGGTGCATCGTCGTCCATCATGTCCTCCTGCGGTTGAGCGCCCTTGGCGACATCTTTATCGGTTGCAAGACGTGTGCCGCTGATGGATGCCGTCAATTTTGAAAAAGCTGACGAGGGCGCCGTCGTCGGGTCGGCCGATATGCCGACGAAATGCCGGATCTCCTGGCGACGGGCGAACGAAACGCCGCCGTGGACGATGACCTGATCTGCCCGTCGGTCTGCCCAAAACTGCCGAGCGGCGGTAAATACTGCCGTGGTCGTTTTTCGGTGATGCGCCTTGGCGGTTGCCGTTCCGGGGGGCTGCCGATAGTCTCTTGCCATCGTCCACCCGGACGGACTCTGGCAATCAGGAGATTTCCCGATGAGCAATGAACAGTTTTCCGCTCTCGTGCTGGAGGAGCGTGACGGCAAGGTCGTCGCCGCGATTCAGCAACTGACCGAAGCGCAATTGCCGGCGGGCGATGTGACGGTCCAGGTTCGCGCCTCGACGTTGAATTATAAAGACGGGATGGTGCTCAATGGGATAGGTCGCCTGGTGCGGACTTATCCGCATGTGCCCGGCGTCGATTTCGCCGGCGTCGTTGTCTCGTCGCAAAACCCGGACTTTCAGGCGGGCGACGAGGTCGTGCTGACCGGTTGGCGCGTTGGTGAAATGCACTGGGGCGGTTATTCGCAGAAGGCCAGGGTCAAGGGCGACTGGCTCGTCAAGCGTCCGGCCGGTTTGTCGCTGTCGCAGACGATGGCGATCGGCACGGCCGGCTTCACCGCCATGCTCGCCGTGCAGGCGCTTGAATCCCATGGTTTGTCGCCCGACAAGGGCGAGGTGCTGGTGACCGGCGCGGCCGGCGGCGTCGGCAGCATCGCCGTGGCGATCCTGAGCAAGCTCGGCTACCAGGTGGCGGCCTCCACCGGGCGGGTCGCCGAACATGACTATCTGCACGGTCTCGGGGCGACGGTGATCATCGATCGCGCCGAACTGTCGTCGCCGCCGAAACGGCCTTTGGCGGCCGAACGCTGGGCCGGGGTCATCGATGCGGTTGGCGGAAGCACGCTTGCCTCGGTGCTGACGGCGGTGAAATACGGCGGTTCCGTCGCGTCATGCGGGCTGGCCGGCGGCAACGAGATGACGACGACGGTACTGCCCTTCCTGTTGCGCGGGGTCAATCTTCTGGGGATCGATTCGGTGATGTGCCCGAAAGCCGCGCGTGTTGCCGCCTGGGAACGTCTGGCCAGGGATTTGCCACAGGACAAGCTGGATGCTCTGACCAGTCACGCCAGCCTTAAGGATGTTCCTGCTCTGGCGGAAAAGATCCTGCATGGACAGGTGCGCGGGCGTTTGGTGATCGATATCGAAGAGATCTAGAACCACGCCTGCACGAGGCTGTGTCTGGCCGCCAGGGAGACGAAGCCCTGGTAATCGATGACTTCGATTCCGGCGACCAGTGAGCGGTCGGCGAGACCTCGCGCCGCCAGATCGGGACCGAGGACGTAGAGGGCATGGTTGCGCCCGGTCTCCGCCAGCCGGTCGGCGAAGGCTGTGTCGGCCAGCGCCGCGTAAACGCCGTCCTCGATCAGCAAGACGGCGGCGCCGGCGCTCAGGCGGCTGAGGCAGCCGTCCAGCGCCCTGCTGGCGAAGGGCGACTTGTTTACCGTGTGCAGCGGTCCCAGGGCGTTGCTCATGCGCTGATCACCACATCCATGTCGGCCATCAATGCCGCCAAAGCCGTCCGCTCGACCAGAGTCACCGGAATCATCAGGTCGTTTTCGTTAAGGCCGCGCGCCGAAAGCGACTCCCGTTCGACCCAGACATGGTCGATGTCGTAATCGGTCAGCTCGCCGAAGGTCGCCGTGAAGTCCTTGTGGCCGATCAGATCCGGGCGCTGGCCGCGCGTCAACAGGAACACGCCGTCGTCGAGAAAGGCGAGATGGACCTGTTGTTCGAAGGACGCGGCGATCAGTGCCGCATCGAGCAATTCGGCGGGGTGACCGCTGCCGTGGGGGCCTTTGCGATTGATGAACAGAAAACGCTTCAAAGTCATTCCAGATGCTCCGCCTCAGGCGCCGAAGGTGACCAGACGGTCAGCCAGCATGGCTGCCTCGACCAGTTGTCCCATGCCGGAGATGCGAAAGCCTGGGGCCAAATTTGCTTCCCGGACGCCACGGCGAAGGCCGGCGGCGATGCAAACCACCAAGTCGACGCCATGCTCTTCGGCCAATTTGGACCAGCTGCGTACCAGATTACGGTCGCCGTTGCCCGGGGCGGCCAAGCGGTTGGCGTTCTGCACGCCATCGAAATAGAAGAAGACCCGCGTCAGAGCATGCTCCGACTCCAAGACGGCTTGGGCGAAGGCCAGAGCGGTGTCCGCGGCTTGGTGGCTGAACGGTCCCTCGTTGACCAAAATGGCGAATTTCACCGGCGTCCTCCCAGGGAAGGCTGCCCTCATCGGGCCGTCCACCTCAGGTGGTAGTCAAAACGGCGAGTCTTGGCAATGATCTTGGCACAGGATGATTTCGGAGCGCGACGCGCCAGATCGGCATCGCGCTCTTGGTTATGGTTATATCGCCTGCCGCTTTAACCGGAGACGGCTTCCGGGGAAGGCTCGTCGCCCTCGGCGTAACATCCGATGATGTTGGAAAGCGCGTGGTTCACCGAGGCGAAGACGATTCGCAGATGGTCGCCGGTTTCTCCGACTATGTGGCCCTGTACGGGGATGGCGCGAACAATATCGAGATCGTTTCCGGCTCTCGGCACGACAAGGAATTCGATATTCCGCGAAGGAAAGGCGCCGGCCGGCCGCTCGATGCAGATGCCGGCGATCGAGATATTTACCACTCTGACGATCTCGTCGTCAAAAAGCGCGAACAAATCGCGCGATATCTGTCTTCTGTATTTCCTCAGCTCTATGACAGTGGCCGTTTTCATGTCATGGCCTCCTATCGCCCGATCAATCGGTGCAGGACACGGTTTCGTAGGCTGAGAGAGAGCTTATTTCGTTTTGTCATCCGTCCCTATCCCCAAATGAGGACTATGGCTCCCGGGCGGTGCCGGGCTCCGAATTCGCCATCTCTTCTGCTTGCCGGATGTTGTCGAGAATCATGTCAACCACTTCGGCGTCGCGGCCAATGCCGCCCATGAGCCAGACCTGACGATCGTTGATCGCGACCGGGCCGCCGCTGGGGGCCCTCAGGCCGAAATGCGGGGGCAGGTCCTCGCTGGCATGCATGCCTTCCGAAATCAGCCATGGGGCGACGAGGACGTTCGGGGTTCTGATCAGCAGGGGCCAGTCGGCAACAAAGGGAGCCTGTTCGAGAAAGGCCGTCTCGACGTCGGCGAACCGCCCGGTGGCGCGGAGTCTGGTGGAAACGGCCTGCGGTGTGGCGGAAACGCCTCCCGGTTGGCGGGATCCATGTCCGACGATGAGCAAACCCGTGGAGGCTCGGTCTATCCTCTCGCGGTCGCAAAGGTCTTCCGCCCGCCGGCAAAGCAGGTCGGGAAGCCTGGGATGACAGCCGACCGGTTCGGTGTAGATCAGACGCCGCCGGCCGATCTTGGTCAGAACACCATCGAGAGCGAGCCGCGCCGGAATGAGGCGACGCGTGAAGGCGCCTTCGCCGGCGAAGTTCGGGACCACATAGACGGTTTCCGACGTCACAAGATCGAGCGACAGGAAAGGCGCCTCTTTCCAGAAGCAGGCGGCAACCTCGGCGAAAAGTCCGCGACGACTGATCTCGTCAGCCAGCCGGTCCGTCGCCTGTCGCGACGTGGTCAGTCGGGACGATCCGTGACCAACCAGGAGAAGTGCGGCTTTCCGCCAATCGCTCATCGATTCCATGTCCTATTGCCTGATCGCTTGTATGCCGATTTGGACGTAAGCCAAAGAGGCGGATTCCGCCATATGCCAAGTGCCGGGAATGGGCGCTCATCGTCGGCCCCACATATGTCGGCCGGTTCGGTTCCGGCCGCGTCGCCGGTTGCGCTTGTCGCCAATACACGATCTCGATCTATGACTTATGGCGAGGGATACGAAATCCGGCAATATTGAATTGCGGATAGCTTGCAGTTGCAGCTAATACTGGACAGAGTGTGGGAAATTCCTCACAGTTGAGCGATAATAGGCCTTGTCTCTACTTAGTTGCAGTTTGACTGTCGACCTGCTGTGTCGGTTCGGCACGGCCGTTCGATCAAGGTGGCCCGATAACCTCAACCCAGGAAGGGAACCTATGACCGACGTCGTCATCGTATCCGCCGCCCGCACGCCGGTCGGCAATTTCAATGGAAGTCTTGCCTCTCTGTCCTCCATTGGCCTTGGCCAGCAGGCCATCCGCGCCGCCGTATCCCGCGCCGGGATCGATGCGTCGGAGGTGTCCGAGGTGATCATCGGACAAGTCCTGACCACCGGGCTCGGTCAGAATAGCGCCCGTCAGACGGCCATCGGTGCTGGAATCCCTCAGGAATCGCCGGCCTGGACGATCAATCAGCTCTGCGGTTCCGGTATGCGGGCGGTGGCGCTGGCCGCTCAGGCCATCAATGAAAGCGGCAACGGGTCCATCGTCGTTGCGGGCGGTCAGGAAAGCATGACCAATGTTCCGCATGCCGTCTATCTCCGGACCGGCACCAAGATGGGCACCACTGAATTGGTCGATACCATGTTGAAGGACGGCCTCATCGATGCCTTCCATGGTTATCATATGGGGATTACGGCCGAAAATATCGCGCAAAGGTGGCAGATTACCCGTGAGGAACAGGACCAGTTCGCCGTCCTTTCGCAAAACAAGGCCGAGGCTGCTCAAAAGGCTGGTCGGTTCGATCGGGAAATCGTTCCGATCACGGTCAAGACCCGCAAGGGAGAAGAGGTGGTGTCGAGCGACGAATTTCCAAAGCACGGCTGCACTATCGAGCAACTCGCCAAATTGCGTCCGGCCTTCAGCAAGGATGGCACGGTAACGGCCGGCAATGCCTCGGGGATCAACGACGGTGCCGCGATCCTTGTCCTGATGAGCGCGGCGGAGGCCCTCCGCCGTGGCTTGACGCCGCTGGCCCGGATCGTTTCCTGGGCTCAGGCCGGCGTCGATCCGGCGATCATGGGGACCGGACCAATTCCGGCATCGAAGGCTGCCCTGAAGAAGGCGGGCTGGTCGCCCGACGATCTCGATCTGATCGAAGGCAACGAAGCTTTCGCCGCCCAGGCCATCGCCGTCAATCGCGAGATGGGCTGGGACCTTGCCAAGGTCAACGTCAATGGCGGGGCGATCGCGCTTGGCCATCCGATCGGCGCCTCGGGGGCGCGTATTCTCGTGACGCTTCTGCACGAGATGATATCGCGTGATGCCAAGAAGGCCCTGGCCACGCTTTGTATCGGCGGCGGCATGGGGATCGCCATGACACTGGAACGCTGAGACCGGACAAACCTGATCATCGAACGACACGGAGCCCGCCGGTTGACGTCTTGGCGTCAACCGGCGGGTTTTGTGACCTAGAGCCGGATGATTTTTGACGGAATCGCAGAGCGATACCGTCAAAAATCTGAATCCGCCTCTATCTCAATAAAGTCATCGCGCTCTAGGGGTTGCCTTCGACGCGGCGTTAACGGCATATCCGAGTTGTCGTCATTCATCTTCTCGGTTGTCATGCAATCCAACCTTGTCGATTTTTCTCAATCCTGGGTGGCTAGTTGGACAGCCTCCGCGCAGGGGCCCTATCCCATTGGCAATCCTTCGGCGCAACCTGATCTGAGATTCGCCTTTCCGGAGGCCGAGGGCGGTGCTTCGGACCAGTCATTCCGCATGATCGTCCGCCCCGATGTCTGGGGACGCCGCGCCCGGTTCCGGCTCTCCAACGTCTTCGGGACGAAAGCCGTCACCTTCGATGGCGTGTATGTCGGTCTGCAGCAGAGCGGCAGCGCGGTGATGACCGGGACCAATGTTCCGGTAACGTTTGGTGGCCGGCGCAGCGTGGCAGTCGCGGCCGGCGAGATGGTGATGAGCGATGCCGTTTCGTTAGCCTGGGCCGACGGATCGCCCTGGCTGAGTGGGCGCAAGCTGGCCGTCAGCTTTCATGTGTCCGGCGATAGCGGCAGGGTGACCTGGCACGCCAAGGCATTGACGACCTCCTATCTTTCCGCGCCGGGGGCCGTTTCGCGGGGCGCCGAGGAGGACGAGGGGGCATTCCCGTTCTCGACGACATCATGGTACTTCCTTGACGAGGTCGACATGGCTGTGCCCGGGGCAAAGACTGTGGTCGCCTTGGGCGATTCTCTAACCGATGGCACAGGATCGACGCTGAACGGCGATGACCGGTGGCCTGACGTGCTATCCCGCCGTGTCCATGCGGCTTTTCCCGATCGATACAGCGTGGTCAATGCCGGAATCGGCGGCAATAGGGTGATCGGCCCTGATGACTATGGCGCCAATCCCATCCCTGGCGGTCCATCGGCGCTCGATCGGTTGGAACGGGATGTGGCGGGATTGCCGAACCTTGGCGTGGTCATTTGGCTTGAAGGCACCAACGACATCGGGAGGGTCGGTGTCGGCCCGGCCAAGGTCGTCGAGGCGATCCGCAATGGTGTCGCTTTGCTGCGAGCCCGTTGTTCCAGTGTGCGGGTCTTCGGCGCCACTCTGCCGCCATCGCTGAACAGTCCCCACGTGTCCTTCGGAACCGCCGCCGTCGATGAAAGTCGGCGGGCCTTCAACGCCCTTGTCATGTCGGCGGATTTCTTCGACGGCGTGATCGACTTCGCGACGGTGATGACGGATCCGCTGACGGGCGAGCTTAAAGCGCTTTATCAGCCCAATACGACGATCGGCGGTCCAGGCGACAAGCTGCATCCCAATCGGGTCGGCTATATCGCCATGGGGGCGGCCATCGACTTGGCGCAGGTGTTGGGGCGGTGACCGGAACCCGACGTTACGCCAATGAGAAGGACAAGGTTCCCAGCTTTTCGACGCTGCTTTCGATGACGTCGCCGGCCTTCAGCCAAACCTGCTGGTCTGCCGGCTTGCCGGCAATGACACCCTGCGGCGTACCGGTGAAGATGATGTCGCCTGGTTCCAGCGTCCAATGCTTGGAGATATAGGCGACGATCTGGTAGCAGTTGAAAATGAAGTCGTCGGTGTTCCAGGACTGGCGGACCTCGCCGTTGACGGTGGTTTTGATCGCCAGCTTGTGCGGATCGCCGACCAGATCAGCCGACACGAAATAAGGGCCGATCGGTGCGAAGTTGTCGAGAGTCTTGCCGATCAGCCACTGTCCGCCGGTTTCGGTCTGAAGATCGCGGGCCGAGAAATCATGGGCGGTGCAATAGCCGGCGATGTAATTTGGAGCGTCGGTCTCCGAGACATTGCGAGCCGCCTTGCCGATGACCATCAGCAGTTCGGTCTCGTAGTCGAATTTGTGGGAAATCTCGGCTGACGGCAGGGTGATCACGCAGCGATGCGCGGCCAGGGCGTTGTTGAATTTACTGAACAAAACCGGCTGTTTGGGGATCGGGGCGCCAACTTCCTGCGCATGGTGGCGGTAGTTGAGGCCGACGCAGATGACCTTTCCCGGATTGGTGAACAACCGGCCGAAGCGAATGGAACCTTCCGAATGGAAGGCGCTTTTCGTCTTGGGAGAGGCTGAGGCGTCGGCAATCAGCGTCGCCAGCGCGTCGGCGCCGCCGTCCTGCAACAAGCGATCGAGGGTGGATGGCACGGTCTGTTCCAGAAGACGGGCGGCTTGGCGGACGTCGAGGATGCCGTCGGCGGTCTTCACGCCGAGCGTCTCGCTGCCGTCGTCATTGAGGATAGACAGCAAAATGACGTTGGTTGGGAGTGTCGGTGAGCCGTTGCCGGATGTCTGCACTTTCTTGTCCTCACTATGCGGTTGGCCGTGAGCGGATTCATAAGAGCCGGAAGATCGATCCCCTGTGTGCCAATGATTCTTGCGACAACCTCAGCCTATGAGGTTTAGTGAGTATCGCACAGGGGGACGTTCAGTGGTCGATCAATTACCTACGTATGCAGGCGGAACAGAGGCCGGGGTCTC
>JARLJB010000277.1 GCA_031291415.1 Telmatospirillum sp. | reverse complement strand
TGTAAGGTTCCATCACTGCGATTTGCCGCCCAGCGATCTCAAGCGAGGCGGCTTTTTTTTGCCGGATGGTCTCGACGGCCAATTCGTTATGTGGCTGGCAACCGCTCGAAATGCTCGCTATTGGAGACGACCTCATGGGGCTGGACCGATGTCGCGAGCTTTGATTCTGTTTCTCGTTTTTCTTGTATCCGGCGCCGTTGAAGCAATCGCGGCGCCGTGCACCGATCAGTTCCTCAAGGGATCTCCGCCAACGGATCCGCATCGATATACGACCCTACTGTGCTACAAGCAGTTTGCCGATCTTTACTCCGCACAGACGAAGACGCCGTTGTGGGCTGCGGAGCATTTGACCGTCGAACGGCTTGAAAAAGCGGCCAGATTGCGCCCACTAGATCCGGCTCCATTTCATTTGGAAGACCAGATCCCATCCTATGACGGATCGACACTCGCAGACTACCATTCGGCAGGCGCAGTTTATGACCGTGGCCACATGGCGCCGAGCAACGACATGCCCGATGCTGAGTCGCAATTCAACTCGTTCACGCTCTCCAATATCGTGCCTCAGGCGGCGTGCAACAACGAGGTGATTTGGAACGGAGTTGAGGCGGCAACGCGAAGCTTGGCCACGACTGATGGCGAGGTTTACGTCGTAACTGGCCCGATTTTCGATGGGTTTCCTATCGATACCATCGGTAAGAACGGCGTTGCCGTGCCAACACGGCTGTTCAAGGCAATCTTTGATCCGGCTCAGAATGGCGCAGGGGTTTATGTGACGCGAAATGTCAACGGCGATCAAACTTGGCGCGAGATTTCAGTCGCTGACTTGAAAGGGCTGACCGGCATCGACGCGTTTCCAGCATTGCCTGATGGCGTCAAATCGGCCGCATGGCCATTGCCACCACCGGAGCTTCTGCGGCAAGCATGCCGGGTTAATTAATACCGTGCCGCCGGTTCGATGATGCTCGGAATGAAGTGTGGGGCTGTTTCGGGCAACGAAGTGCCGTGTCTGTATGGCTCAAGTGCGCCAAGAGTGGCCAGTCTCTATGGCGCGCCGAATGCACGGAGGGTTTCAACGCCCGCTTGAGCGCCGTGAGACACACTTCCGTCGTGCACGGCAGCCGCCACCTCAAGAGCAGGCTTTACTGTTGTCCGCCAGCGGTGGGCGAAGGCAATCCCTCGTCGTTCTCGTTCACCTTGAGTACGCGCTCTCCCTCTTGATGATCTCAAGCGTTATGAAATTAGTCTTCGGCTACGCCAAGATAAAGTGAAAATAGACTCGCCTCCACGGTCGATAGTTTGAAGCATTATGTCAATTCTCGTCCGCGACAGATATTTCTGGGTCAGAAAGCGCGGCGGCGACATCCTTCGATCGCCTGTTCGCGCACAACGTATTCGCCGTGTGCAGCGTCGAAGCCGACACGGCGGCACCAACCCAAGTGTGCGTCATAGTCGGGATACCAACGGCGCGTCAGTTCCCCCCGGAAACATCCTGGAATGTGTCGAGCGATTTCGTATTGGCGGATGGCCGCTGCCGCATACGTGCGGCAATTGCCCTCGTCGGCCGAAGCGCTTTGCCCGCCCATCGACGCCACGATCAGCAATGCAGTGAAAACAGTCCGTTTCATTGAAAGTCCTCCAGGATCAAAAATGTCGTCGCAGCTTTGAATGTCACTTTAGAATGTATACGGTAGACTACGCATGCGCAAGTATGAGTCTGTGGGGCTCGAGCACCGCCGTCGGCATATCCCAAAGCCATTGACTTCGGGACGATTTTAGCCTGACGCGCTGACCTGCCGGACGTCCAAAATGCTGTGCGGGCCCGGCTACACCTCGGATGCAGGATACGCAATGCGAGATTGCATCACTCACCCCAAGTTGCTTCCCCTGTTGCAGCCCAGTAAGGCCGCCACGTCTGCGGCAAGCGGAATCACTCCTGGAATCGTCGGGATAGCTATGCCGAGCGATTTCCCTCATGGTGCGACCTCGGCCGAACTGAGGGATCAAGCTAATGACCAACGATACCAACTCCGACAACCGCAAGACGTCCGAGAAACCGCACTACTTTCGGTTTCATCTTCCTCACGCGCATCTGCACTCTGTCTTCGGGGATGATTGGTTTGCGCTGCAGGCAGAAAAGTTTGCCCGCTTCTTCGGGACGCCATTCTTCCTCATTGCGCAGACCGTGATTGTCGGTGTTTGGATCGTCGTCAACATCGTCGGGTGGACGCAGTTCGATGTCTATCCGTTCATCCTGTTGAATCTCGCCTTCAGTTTGCAAGCCGCCTATGCCGCGCCCCTCATCCTTCTCGCGCAGACACGCCAAGCGGATAGGGACAAAGTGCACACGGAAGCCGATGCCAAGCATCGGGAGGATATTGCTCGCGCCAGCGACGAGCGACAGGCCTTGGCTGCCCAGCAGACCGCCATGCTACTCGATCTGGTCAAGCAGAATACAGATTTGACCGAGGTGATCAAATCCCTCACCGAGCGCGTTGAGGTCCTAACGGTCGAGGTGCACCGACAGGTAACCGGTGCCGCCGGAAAGCCCTGATGAGCTAAGAGCCGCGCGCCGGACGCCAACAATTGTAGCCACGATATGAAGACTTGATGCTCTGCACGACGGGCAAGGATGCTGGGAGCCGAATTCTGCTACATCTACTACTTCAACGACCGCCGAATTGCGCCACGAACGGACATCCACATCTTGCGGCGCAATGTCGGTTAAGCCGCTGCCGGTTCAGGCTTAGGTGTGTCCGACTTAGCCATCGCGGCCAGGCCAACGACGGCGAGCAGGGATAGGGTCGCCGGGATGAAGAAGACATTAGGCAGGCCGAAAAGGGCGACGCCGATGCCACCGACGATCCCTCCGAGCGCGCTGCCCAGCGCAGATGAGTTCATGAAGATTGCGGAGGCGGTGGCCACGGCGTTGGGCAAAAGGCGCTGGGCAACGATGATGCCAAGCACCATGAAAATACCCCAGACGCTGCCCATTAGAATTTGCCCCGCAAACATCCCAACGACATTGGGCCAGGTCGCAAAGCAGATGTTGGACGCGACACTAATGGCGGCCGCAGTGCATGTGAGCCAAAGTATTCCGACGCGCCGACCCAGATCTATACTGAACGGCATGATCATTAATTTGATCAGAGGCTGAATGCCGATGACCGCTCCTCGCACTGCCGGCGCTAATTTGAGCTGTTCCTCCATGTAAATCAGCAGGTATCCGTACTTGATGGACTCGCCGGCGTAAACAAGTGCGAACAGGCCGGTGAAAGCCAGTAGAGGGAGCATGTCGCGCCAGCGCGGCGGACTTACCGGGTTGGCATGAGGGCCGTCCGCTGCGGCTCGTGGGACTGCCGATACGCTCAGGGTATCCTGATCCGCAGGCTGCCACGGGAAACAAGCCTGCCTGAATTTCGAGCCAGGTTCTTGGGGCTACTGCGTCAGTCTGGGATACATGCGCGCGGCGATGGCGACGAGGACCGCAGTGACGGCGAAGAGTACGCCGAAGTCCAGCCACAAGCCGTATTTGCTGGTGCCGTCAGCCAGCATCAGATTGCGCAAGCCGTCGACCTCGTAGGTCAGCGGGTTCAGCGAAGAGATCACGTGCAGCCATCTCGGCATGATGTCGATCGGGTAGATCGCGTTGCTGGCGAAGAAGATCGGCATGGTCAGCACCTGACCGATGCCCATGAAGCGCTCGCGCGTCTTGACGATGCAGGCGATGATCAGCGAAAAGGTGGAAAACAGCGCCGATCCGATGCAGATCAGCGCGGCGACGCCGAAAATGTCGACGGGTGAAAACGACAGCTTGATGCCGAGCAGAAATGCCAAGGCGTAGACGACGATCGCCTGCGTCAACCCGCGCACGCCCGACGAAATCGCCTTGCCGAGTACCAGCGTGCTGCGCGGCGCCGGGCTCACCATGTAGCGATGCAGGACGCCGAGATCGCGCTCCCAGATCGCCGCGATGCCGTAGAAGATGGCGGCGAACAAGACGCTTTGCGCCAGGATGCCGGGCGCCAGGAATTCCAGATAGGAGCCACCGCTGGAATTCAGCCCCTTGACCTGGGCCATGACTTCGCCGAACAGCAGCAGCCAGATCAGAGGCTGCAACGCTCGCGTATAGAGTTCGCCCGGATCATGGCGAAGCTTGCGGATTTCGGTATCGGCGACGGCCTGGATCTGGGTGAGATAGGCCGCAACTCGCCCCATGCGACCCACCTCAGGCAGGGGAGTGGTCGCTGTCGCAGCTATGTTGGACATTGTCGCTGGCCCTTTCCGGGTTGAGGTCTGCCCCCGTCATGACGGCAAACACATCGTCCAAGGTTGCATCAGGTCCGACCACCGCCTCGAGGTCGCCCGGCGTGCCGACGCTCTGCAGTCTGCCCGCATTGAGCACGCCGAGCCGGTCGCAGAGTTCGCCGGCCTCGTCCATCAGATGGGTGGTCAAGAGGATGGTGGTGCCGAGCCGGTCGCGAAGTTCACGGATATGCATCCAGACATTGCGGCGCGCGACGGGATCGAGGCCGACGGTCGGCTCGTCCATGAACAGCACGTCTGGCTCGTGGATCATCGATTGGGCAATTTCCAGCCGCCGGACCATGCCGCCGGAATAACTCTGCACCAACTTGTCGGCTGACGCCGAGAGATCCAGCCGCTTCAACGCCGTCGCGATCCGCTCTTCCCGGATGACGCGCGGGATCGCGTAGAGCCGGGCCGACATCAACAGGTTCTCGTAAGCCGTCAGCGCGCCATCGGCGGAGAGAAGCTGCGGCACGTAACCGATGTGCGCGCGTACATGCGCGGCATCGGCCACCAGATCGAAGCCGGCAACGCGCGCCGAACCCGAGGTCGGCGGCAACAGCGTCGTCAGCATCTTGATCAACGTCGATTTGCCGGCTCCGTTCGGGCCGATCAGGCCGAAGATCTCGCCGGCCTGAATTGTCAGCGAGATGCGATCGGCAGCCCGGAAGGTGCCATAGACCTTGGTGAGGCTATCGGTCTCGATGACCGGGGATTTCGATGCCATATCGGGGAATTCCGCAAGGTTGGCTGGGTCCGGCCACGGCGGCGGCGAAATGACGTGTCGACGTAGCTTCCCGTCGGCTGTTCGGCCACCCTGGCTATTCGATCTGCCAGACGTGCCCGAACCCTAGAAGGCAACCGCGGCAACCAGCAGCCTCGGAGTCTACTCAAGACCGCTTCGGATCGTTGCCGCGCCGACACAAACGGCCTGCAGTTTGTGCGCGCCAGTCGCGTCTGCAGTCTCGGCCGCCCAGGAGGTCAAGCTGGGCGGAATTGAGATCCAGTTTGCCAATCGCCCGAAGCGTCATGCTGCCTCAGTCGCCCGGCAGAGAACTTGGGCCGTCGTCGATGGGTACATTCCGAGGCTGCCGGGGCTTGAGTATTGGTGTCTATCATTTGTGGCGCCGTCCCAGGCGTCGCGTACAAGCGATCCGAGAGAGGCACAGCTTTGACCGACACGCCTCGCGCTTTTCACCGTGACGCCTGGATTGCCCTCTGCTGCATTGTGATACTTGCAGTGATCGGCGGCGTGATCTGGTGGCGGATTTCCGTCGAGGATCAGGCCGCTGCCGTCGCCAAGGCCGCAGCTTTGCAGCCGGCCAAAATCCCGGTCACGTCGGCGAAGGTTGAGTCAGCCGACTTCGCCGTCCACTTGAACGGCCTCGGCACGGTCGAGCCCTACCAGACCGTGGTTGTCAGCAGTCGGGTTGACGGCGAGATCACCAAGGTCGCCTTCAAACAGGGGCAGATGGTCGCCAAAGGGGACGTTCTGTTTGTTGTCGATCCCCGGCCCTACCAGTCGGCTCTCGATGCCGCCAATGCGAAAAAGGCAGGGGACGTTGCCACACTGAAAAATGCAAATCTCTCGCTGACGCGCGAGATCGAACTCGTTGGCAAGGGCGTTGATACGCGCGCGCAACTCGACACGCAGCAGGCGACGGTCGACCAACTGACGGCGCAGATCGCCGCAGATCAGGCTCAGATCGAGACGGCGCAGACGCAACTCGATTACACGACGATCAGGGCGCCAATCGCCGGCAAGACGGGATTTCGGCTTGTCGATGTCGGCAACATCGTGCACGCGACGGCAACCTCCGGCGTCGTGACGATCGCCAAACTGCAGCCGATTTCAGTCGTCTTTACAGCTCCGGAGGAAGCGATCGGAGCCATCAATACGGCCCTGGCGGCCGGACCGGTGACGGTGATCGCGATGAGTTCGGACGGCGTCAAAGTTCTGGCGCAGGGCCATTTGTCCATCGTCAACAACACCGTGGACGCGTTGAGCGGCACGATCAGCCTGAAAGCATCGTTCGCCAACGAGGACAATGCGTTGTGGCCCGGCTTGTCGGTGTCGACGCGGCTGCTGGTCGAAACGCTCAAAGGCGTCACGTTGATCCCGCACGGTGCCATCCAGAATGGACCAGACGGGCTCTATGCCTTTGTCATCGGACCTGATGCCAAAGTCGCCATTCGCGCCATCACCATCGGGCAAGACAGCGATGGGAGAGCGGTCGTTTTGACCGGGCCGAAGCCCGGCGAGGTCGTGGTGACGGCCGGGCAGTATCGCCTCGGGCCCGGATCGCTGGTCGATGACACGCCACCCGCACCCACCGTGTCCAATCCAACCGCCAAGGCACCCTGACCATGGCGTTCAACATCTCGGCGCCCTTCATCCGCAAACCGATCGCCACATCATTGCTGATGGTCGGCATCCTCTTCGTCGGGCTTGTCGCCTACCCGAAGCTGCCGGTGGCGCCTCTACCGCAGGTTGATTTCCCGACGATCCAGGTATCGGCCTCGCTGCCCGGCGCGAGCCCGGAAACGATGGCGTCTTCGGTCGCCCAGCCGCTGGAGACGCAATTTGCCCAGATCCCGGGCGTGTCCCAGATGACGTCGGCAAGCACGCTCGGCGGCACCAGCATCACGATCCAGTTCGATCTCAACAGGGCGATCGACGGCGCCGCCAACGACGTCCAGGCCGCGATCAATTCGGCCAGCAGCCAGTTGCCGAAAGACCTGCCGGGGCCGCCGACCTATCGCAAGGTCAACCCGGCCAATGCGCCGATTCTGATGCTCGCCGCGACATCGACGACGATGCCGCTGACCGAGCTCGACGATCAGATCGAGACGAAGCTCGCCCAACAGATCAGCCAGATCTCAGGCGTCGCACAGGTCAACGTCGCCGGCCAGCAGAAGCCTGCCGTGCGCATCCAGCTCGACCCGGCCAAGCTCGTCGCAAAATCACTCTCGCTGGAAGATGTCCGAACGGCTCTGTCGGTCGCCACCGCCGATGGTCCGAAGGGCGCGATCAATGGCCCGACGCAATCCTATACGATCTACACCAACGGCCAACTGCTGGAGGCCGGGCCCTGGAACGATGTCATCGTCAGTTATCGCGGCACCGGGCCGCTGCGCGTGCGCGACGTCGGCACCGCGGTCAGTGCCGCCCAGGATTCCACCCAGGCCGCCTGGGCCGACGGCAAGCGCGGCGTGTTCCTGATTATTTTCCAGCAGCCGGGCGCCAATGTCATCACCACCGTCGACAGCATCATGGCGGCGCTTCCCGGCCTGAAGGCAACGCTGCCGCCATCGGTGAATGTCTTCGTGCTGTCAGACCGCACGCAGACGATCCGTGCCTCGGTGCAGGATGTGCAGGTGACGCTGCTGATCACCATCGCCCTTGTCATCATCGTTATCTTCATTTTCCTGCGCAGTATTTGGGCAACGCTCATCCCCAGCATCACGGTACCGCTCGCGCTTCTCGGCGCCTGCGCGTTGATGTGGTGGGCAGGCTACAGCCTCGACAATCTCTCGCTGATGGCGTTGACGATTTCCGTCGGTTTCGTCGTCGACGACGCGATTGTGATGCTGGAGAACATCACCCGCCACATCGAGGCGGGGGAAAAGCCCTATGCCGCGGCGCTAAAAGGCTCCGGTGAAATCGCCTTCACCATCGTCTCGATCAGCATTTCGCTGATCGCAGTGCTGATCCCGCTGTTCCTGATGGGCGGCATCATCGGGCGCCTGTTCCAGGAATTCGCAGCTACGCTCGCCATGACCATCATCGTATCCGGCATCGTATCGCTGACGCTGACACCGATGATGGCATCGCGCTATTTGAAATCCGCTAAGGCCGCCAAGCACGGTCGGCTCTATCAATGGAGCGAGCGCGGCTTCGAGGGTCTGTTGAAGGGATATGAGCGCGGGCTCGACGTCGTGCTGAAATTCCGCCTCGCCACGCTGCTGGTCTTTCTCGCTACGCTCGCCCTGACGGTCTACCTGTTCGTCATTGTTCCGAAGGGTTTCTTTCCGCAGCAAGATACGGGGATGATTTCCGGCATTACCGAGGCCGGCCAGGACATTTCGTCGGCCGAAATGATGAAGCGCATGGAAGCACTCGGCGCGATCATCATCAAAGATCCGGCCATCGCCCATTTTGCCATGTCGTCGGGCGGCACCGGAAGTGCCGGCAATACCGGTCGCATCTACATCACGCTGAAGCCGCGAACCGAGCGGGATGTCACCGCCGATCAAGTCATCGCCCGTCTTGCCCCGGGGCTTGCAACTGTTCCCGGCGCGCGGCTATTTCTGCAGGCGTCGCAGGATGTCAATGTCGGCGGACGGACGTCGCGCACTCAGTATCAATACACACTGCAGGCGCCCGGTCTGGCCGAACTTAACCTTTGGGCACCGAAGCTGCTTCAGGCCCTGAAGCCCCTGCCGCAGTTGAGGGATGTCGCCTCCGACCAGCAGACCGGCGGAACGACCCTCACCCTGACGACCAACCGCGACCAAGCCGCCCGCTATGGGCTGACCCCGCAACTGATCGACGACACGCTTTATGATGCATTCGGCCAGCGCCAGATCGCGCAATATTTCACGCAAGTGTCGACCTACAAGGTGATCATGGAGATATTGCCCAGCCTGCGGGGCGATATCGCGACGCTCGACAAGATTTTCCTGAAATCGCCCCTGTCCGGTGCGGAAGTTCCGTTGTCGGCCTTCGCCCGTTGGTCGACAGTTCCGGTGCAGCCGCTGTCCATCAATCACCAAAGCCAGTTTCCGGCGGTGACGCTGAGCTTCAATCTGGCGCCCGGCGTCTCGCTCGGGCAGGCGACGGACGCGATTGTCGCCGCGCAAGCCGGGATCAAGATGCCGGCAACGATCGTGACGAGTTTCCAGGGGACCGCGCAGGCATTCCAGCAATCGCTCGCCACGGTTCCGCTCCTGATCGTCGGAGCGCTGGTTATCGTCTATCTGATCCTCGGTGTTCTCTATGAGAGTTACATCCACCCGCTGACGATCCTGTCGACGTTGCCTTCGGCAGGGGCTGGCGCGCTCATCATGCTGATGCTGTTTCGCTTCGATTTCAGCATGATCGCGCTGATCGGCATCATTCTGCTGATCGGCATCGTCAAGAAGAACGGCATCCTGTTGGTCGATTTCGCCATCACGGCCGAGCGCGACGATCATCTCACGCCTTTTGACGCGAT
Source organism: Telmatospirillum sp. (assembly GCA_031291415.1). Taxonomy (GTDB): domain Bacteria; phylum Pseudomonadota; class Alphaproteobacteria; order Rhodospirillales; family Magnetospirillaceae; genus Telmatospirillum. The sequence continues at coordinate 12,104 of JARLJB010000277.1, read as the reverse complement.
CCGCCGCGCCGCGCTTCTGCGCTTCCGCCCGATCATCATGACGACGATGGCGGCGATGCTCGGCGGCATCCCGTTGATGCTGGGGCACGGTACCGGCTCCGAGCTGCGCCAGCCACTCGGCTACGCCATGGTCGGCGGCCTCATCGTCAGCCAGGCGCTGACCCTATTCACGACGCCGGTCATCTATCTCTATTTGGATCAGTTGGGGACATGGGCCGCTCGTTGGAGAAAGCCACGTGTGCCCGATGGGCTCGCCGACCTGCCGGGCAACACGCCAAAGCTGCATCCCGTGCCGTGACGTCTCCGTTCAACGTCGTCATTCGCCGATTGTCAGACAGGAACAAATCTACCCACAGTCGAACTGTGGTGCGGTGTGACAGCGAGCAGAGCAGCCTCAGCGGATCAGCAAGCCCCGCTGAAAGGAAGGCCGCGCCGTGATTGCAACGCGACCGCCGCTCGTGACGGCGAAGCGCGTGGCTGTCGGATCCAGGTCGCGGCGATGCAGGCAACTTGACCAAGATGGCAGCCTCGATCGGCCTCAGCCAGCCGAGAGTGCTGCTGGATGTCACTAGTGAAAGGATTGAGCAACCCGCTGATCGCATTCGCCTTCGGCTGGTCCCGTGTCGATCACGCAAGGATATTGACGGCGGTGGAACCGCTGATGGCCGAGATGTTGGCTGCGGCGCCCCCCGACGAAGGAACAGAAGAAGCTGTGCTCGTCGTCGGTGTAGGACTCGACGTTTTGTTGATCTGCCAGCTTTTCTCGTACGTTCCAGACTGCATGACCAGAACGCCGAGCGAGCCATTCTTAGTAGCAATCGAGAAATTGTTAAAGGTAAGTACATTCTGGTCGACGGAGGCCGTGCCGAATTCCTTTTTGCCGGCATAGTCCATCTCTACCTGTGCCGAACTGCCCTTGATGTTCTTGACGGTGAACGTTACCGCCTGATTGCCATTCATCGTCCCCTGCCATGTGCCGATCAGTTGGCTCTGGTGGTAGACCGCCTCATTGGCGGGCGAGATATAGGATCCGTTGGTGGTGACGATGCTGACCATGACCTTATGTCCTTCTGGCCAAGACGGGCTGGGGGGGGCGCGCGACCCCTGTGCGTTGCTTGGCGGCGTGATCCGAGTGCGCCTGGATCGATACGATTTCGGGCGGCCGGTTTGTGTGCCGGCGGCGCTGGCGGTGGTTAGCAAGAGCGTCGATGCGTGGCGCAAACGCACTTCGCGCTGATCGATCGTCTCAAACTCCCCCCAGCGGGTCCGTCAATGGCTCGACCGCGTCAAACGCCGACACTCAGCAGCAACGACGAGAGATTGGCAGAGTTAGTCGTTCCGGCCTGGCCATAGCTCGTCGATGCCGACTGCTGAAGGCTCTGGATGAACTGGTCCACGAGCTTTTGCGTGGTGTCGGTCGTCGTGCTCGGCGTTGTCGTGGACGAAGCAGTCGCGGTAGGATCGGTGTTGGCTGCGGTATCCGAGCCCAGAGTGGCCGCGTCGGTACTGCCGCCACCTCCGTGATGGTGGCCGTGCCCGTGATGCATGCCTTGAACGCCCGAGAACGTCTGCTGGAACACCTGTTTCAGTTCAGAGGCCTGACTACTCGTCAGAGCTCCGGACGACACCTGACTGTCGATCAGGCTCGACACTTTGCTTTGCATGTCGGTCGGGCTCGGCGGGGTGGTTGAGGCCGTCGTCGAGGTCGTGCTTGATGGCTGCAGGGAGGAATTGATCGAGGTGAGGGCCGTGCTGAGCGCACTGCCGTCAGTCGAGGAAATCTGCCCCGACGCGACGTCCTTCTGCAACTGGTTCTGCAGCAACTGGGCTGGTGAGTATTGCTGCCAGTTATTCGTGGCCGATGAGATTGAGGTCATGTGAGTCACCTTCGCAAGCGAGAGCCGACGTTGTCGCATCGCGCAAAAGGCCCGCTCTTCCTGCGGCGCCATCGGCTCTTCAGTAATTTTTGTACAACATCTCTAATTTTTGGTAAAAATAAAGAATAACAGGGAGATTGTGATGTTAGCATAATGTCATTTTTGGGCTGATATCTAAGCCTTCGCCTTGTTTCATTATTGTAATCTGTCTGAGAGATAACATCTCGCCTTGTCAATGAGTTCGGAATGGCGGAGCATGCTGATCGGTAGCTGTGACCATTCGATGGGAATAATTTGCCGGGGAAGAGTTGCCCATCGACGTGAATCTGCCGACTGACCTCGGCACGTTGTCGGACACGCCGACCTTTCCTTCATGGCGCCGACGGGCTGATGATTCGCTCGTAGAACACAGGGGGTGCCTGGAGTGGGCCCAAATTCTGATCTCACGTCAGGCCAATGATTCTGACGGCATTCGCGCCTTCACCAATCGGTTGGGGTTTGCGGTGCCGCCGAGCAATCTGAAAGATCGACCTCACCCGCAGTTTCTGGCATGGCATCGCGACAACTGCTTCAAGCAATGAGCATCCGCCACCCAGCATCGCATGCGCGCCAAGCTCGCCATGCGCCGTCAGAGACCGCTGCTGGGAACGCGCTCCTTGGGGTTGAGCGACCGAAAATGGGGTGCAAAGCAGTAATTCCTATAGGGCTACGCTAACGTCCGCTTTGGGTCGATACTGTTGAAAAACTCTCCGAACGCTGTGGAGGTGACCTGAGAGTAGAATCTCATTTTGGCAAACTCAAAACCTTGGATCGACGTTTCAGAGGCGGCGAGAACGCGAAATGGGCTTCTACAAATTCCGGCGAGGCGGAGAGGTGGCCGAGTTTTTCAACAGAAACGGTCAAACGCGGCCGATGCCCGACGTGTGGTGTTCAGACAGCAAATCAGTCTGTTCCGTGAATAGCTCTTGATCGGCAAACTGACGAGGAAGAGTCACTGCTGGTTTCCGCCTACAGCAGCCTGCCTGCCGCATTTCCCGTGAACATCTCGGCGTCCCTGACATAGCGAGCGAGCATGGCGTCGCTCGCATGACCGGTCTGCTGACGGATTTTGAGGGTCGAGACCCCGGCCTGGGCAGCGGAGGTGGCAAAGCCTGCACGCAGGCTATGGCCGGAATAGCCTGTGGGATCGATGCCGGCGGAGGTGAGGCGCTCGCGGATGACCACGGAGACGGCGTCACCCGACAAGCGAACAGGCTGGATTTGGCCGTGCCGGTTTATCGGGAGGAAAACAGGACCGGCCGTGGTGCCGGATCGTGCGAGCCAGTCGGTAACGGCGGCGACAGGACAATGACTTGTCCGGCCATGCGGAATGCCGATCCGCCTGCCCATGCTTTCTTGATCGGTCTTGCTTCGTCTGATCGCCTTTTGCAGCAACGAGGAAGCAATCCAGGGAGAAATCGGCAATGGGGTAACAGCCGGTGGCTGGTAATTGGCGAGGTGTACGGCCAGTTCATCCCTGAAGCTCGAGAGAATGTCGTTGGTTTCAATCATCGTGTCCTCCGTGACGTCGGGGGATCGATAAACAGATGACCCACATCGAATATAGCACGTGACCGCCGACATAGAAGAAGAAGGCTCCAAACAATCAATTAGTTGCAGAGACAAAAGGTGCCTCCGACAAGAATTCTGTCTCCTACGATAGGGTACAAAAGCCTCGTGCGACATTGCTGGGACATCGGGGGACGGTGACAGGGACCTACAGAGACGTTCCCACTCGTGCCTGCATCTGCGGAGCAGAATAGTTCTGGGTTTCCAGTCTCATGATGTTTGTCGCGCCTGTCTCCGACACTGTCCCAGGCACTGACGGGCATCCGGCTCTGTGGGTCATGATCTGGTCGGTTGCACAGTTGGGCCAAGCTGAACCATCACCGTTCATCGGTCCTGCACTGCAGTCTACAATCCCTCCTCAGTTCAACACAGCACCCTACGAGGAGAGATCACTGTGAACGTGCCCCCCCAATCGAAGGACTTCGACGAACTCTTTGCAGTTGCGACCAAGATGCCAAAGCGTCATGAGCTTGCGTCAGCTGAGGAAGCTGCTGCGATGCTCGGCTGCTCGATCAGGACTCTTCGCTATCTGCAGGCGCATGGCGAAATGCCTCGCCGATACCGTCACGGTCGGCGGCAGATGTATGTCCGGGCCGATGTTGTGAAAATGGCAAAGGGGCGGGCGTAGTCGGGGTGACGCACGCCGCTGGACATTCTACCCGATAGCCTTCGCCTAGCCCGTGGCGCAAGATATTCTCCCGAACTGATTGTCGATGCATTGGTCAGCGCGTCATCCCTGGTGGATCCGATCGGTTCCGCCCGTCCCGCCGGCGTCGGTCGCCTGTTGCCGCCAGGCTCCGGGCGGGCAGCCGTGGTGGCGTCTGAAGGCAGCGGCGAACGCATAGGGCGAGCCGTAACCGATCTGTTCGGCGAGTGATGAAAGGTCGATGTCGCTGGTACGCAGGGTGTCGCGGGCGAGCGTCATGCGCCAGTCCGTCAGATAGTGCATCGGCGTCTGGCCGAGCGCCTCGCCGAAGGCCCGGGCGAAGGCGGCACGCGACAGGCCGCTGATGCGGGCGAGTTCGGTCACCGACCAGGGATATCCGGGGCGCTCATGCATCTGCTGCAATGCCGTCTTCAGTCGGGGATCGGCCGCCGCTCGGTACCAGCGCGGCGTCAACGCGCTCTGGCGGAAACTGGCACGGATCGACAGAACCAGAAGGATATCGAGGAGCCGGTCCAGCACCGTGTTCTGCCCGGGCTCGGAGGCGGCCAGCTCACGCGACAACAGGCTGGTCACGTCGCGCAATGGATCGCCAACCGGCGGCGACAGCGGCATGACCTGGGGCAGCGCGTGAACGAGACCGCTGCCGATGTCTCCCGACAGCCGGTAGGCGCCGCACAGGAACACCGTCGCCTGCGGGTCGTCCGACGCCCGGTCGGCCGCATGGCGGGCCCGAAACTCATCCGGTTCGAGGCAGTCGGCACCGGGTTCGTGCCCGATGTAGTGATCGGGACCGCCGCGCACCAGCGTCACGTCGCCCGGCGACAGCTGGATGGGGCTGAGCGCGGGATCGTCGAACCACAGCCATCCCCGTCCCTGTGCGACGGCGTGCACGGCGAGCTGGATCGAACCGCCGAGCCGCAGCCCCCATGGCGGCCTGGCAACGGTGCGAGCGAAGACGGCGCCGGAGGCGCGCGCTCTGGTGAGGTGGTCGACCAGCAGATCCATGCCTGGAACATTGAGCAGGACGGTCGCCTCTGTCAACCGCATGAGCGTTTGGATTAAAAAATCGAGCTCGTCGCGAATTGATCCGCTCGTCATTCGTTCGCATCATGCAGTCACGATCGATGATGGAGGACGGCAGATGACAACTTCGCAGCAGACAACGCTCGTACTCGGCGGCACCGGACGCACCGGAGCGCTCGTGGCGCAAGATCTCCGCGAACGCGGGTTTGGCGCACGGACAGCCTCGCGCCGTGGCGCCGACGTGGTGTTCGACTGGGACGACCCGACGACCTATGCTCTGGCGCTCGCCGGCGTCGACCGGGTCTATCTCGTCACCCCGGTTGCGCGGACTAGGTTCGCTGGCCAGGTATCCGGGTTCCTCGATCTCGCGGCGGCAGCAGGCGTGCGCCACGTGACCTATTTGAGCACCTACGGCTGCGACCGGGCACCCCCTGAAGTCGACATAAGGGCGGTCGAGCTGGAGCTTGCCGGCCGGGAGAGCTTCACCCACTCAATTCTGCGCCCGGCGTGGGTGATGCAGAATTTTGCCGACGCGCATCTGCCCTTGATCGACGGTGCGATCACGGTGCCGACCGGCGGCGGAACAGAAGCCTTCGTCGATGCCGCTGACATCGCCGCCGTCGCAGTCGAGACGCTCATCAACACCGACACCCATGCCGGCGCGATCTATGCGCCGACAGGCCCGCAAGCGCTGACCGTCGCTGAGGTCGCCGCCTTCATCGCTGAAACGGTCGGACGGCCCGTCACTCACAACGACATCGATCCAGACGTCTGGATCAACGGCGCGGTTGCCGGTGGCTTCGTACCCGCCGTCTATGCGGTCATGTTGCGGTGGCTGACCGGAACGATCATCGCCGGCAACGGCTCGCGGCCGAACGACGACGTCGAATGGGTTACCGGCCGGCCGGCAACCAGCTTCCGGGAGTTTGCCCGGCGCAGCGCGGCGGCGTGGATGCCGAAGGCGGCCGGATGAAGCAATCCGTCGAGACCCCGAACGGCGCCCAGGCGCAGCCTGAAATTTCTGGAGAGAACGGAATGCCACGTGAGACCTATACTGCCTACGCGGGGGCGGAGCCCTATTTCGAGCTGATCCGCAACGCCCTCGGCGACCTCGTCGACGGCGAGCACTTCTTCGATATCATCGCCGACGACATTGCCTACGAGGTCCGTTACGATCTCGGCTGGCCGCGCCTGACCCGGGGGCGCGCCGATCTGATGGCCCAGTTCAAGGGCTATGTCGACGCCATCAGGCTCCTGTCCGCGGACAGGTTGTTCGTCACCAAGGCGGACACCGGACGCGTCGTCGTCATCGAATACGACGTCCATGGTAAGATCCTGGCGACGGGTGCGGATTACCAGAACCGGTTTTGCTCGATCATCGAACTCGAAGACCGGAAGATCGCGCGCTGGCGAGACTACATGGACTCGCATGCGGCCTGGAACGCTCTGACGGCGAGCGCTGGCTGATCTTGGAAAGTGATCACTGACGCTTCGGGGACCTCACGGTGTTAGCCTGGCAGCGAGCAGGGCGACCCCAAGGACGCCGGCTAGACGCTCGGCATCTCAGTATGGCGCACATGTGTACGTCGATCTGGCCCAGGGCGACTTAATGGTGAGGCCGGGCCGCTGGGGCCAACTGTGAGCGTGAAACCAGATCTCAGGCCCAGCTGACCTAGATATTGCACAGCTACGCAACTGGTTTCACTCGCTCGCTTGATCGATATAACCTCCAAATTGGCAGTACCCATGCGCTTTAGCCGTTAGATCCACGCAATCTGGCGGACGGCGCTGTCTCGGTCTACTTGGGGCTCACTGGCCGGTGCTCCAAAGGCGGGAGGGGATTGTTGAGCTATCCCGTATTTGCCGCTCCAGGCGGCCGTGAAGGGCCTGGGGCGACGAAAACGGTGGGTGTGTAGCCCTACCCATTGACGCCGCCCTGGGGCGCTGTTGGCGGGATTGCCATGTGCATGGCACCGAACTGCAGGGTGGTCTGCAGGCAGGTAACCTCAAGCGATGGCGTCCAGCCCCTTGGTACGGACGAGCGTGAGCAGCTTGAGTGAGGGACCGCTCGGATGCTTGACGCCCCGCTCCCAGTCGGAGACGAGCTTGGCCCGGACGTTGAGGTGATGGGCGAATATCGCCTGGCTGACGTGCTCTCGCTCACGTAGCGCCTGGATCTCTTCCCCCGTCATCTTTTCCACCTGGGTCAGGCAGAAGGCGTCGAGATCGCGCATCGTCGCCTTGTCAAGGGCTCCCACACTCGCAAGGGCTGCGCCCGTCTTGTGCAAAACCTCAAGGCGCCTATTGCGGTAATTCGGTTCACTCATGGCAAGTTACCTCGGTGATTTCCCCTGCATTGACCATGGCGGCTAGCTGAGCATCGGTCATCGTGAGGAACGCCGCGGCCAGTCGCCGCCAGAACTGCAATTCATCGGGATCGATGTTGTCGCGCTCGCTCTTGGCGAAACCGTGGACGAACACGGTGCGTGTCTGAGAGCTGAATGCCATCAGCGTCCGATAACCGCCACGGCGCCCTTGTCCTGGTCTGGCCACACGCTGCTTGATAAGCCCTCCGCCGAGATCGGCATCGATCAGTCCGCGCGTAGCACGCTGCACGGCTTCGCAGAGCCGGTCATCGGTGATGTCCTCATGCCGCGTATATCGTGCGAATTCCTTGGTCTTGAATACTCGCAAACCGGCACCCTCCCAGACACAATTTATCCCCCCTAGTGCGACACTTCAAGAGGAGCCGAAGTGCAAAGTGATCGAGAATTGGCTCGATCCGTGTTGATAGACTTATACTGGCCCAGAAAGCCCGCTGACAGGCATTTGCCCTCGAAGGCTAGACGTGTAGCCGACGCCCCCCTAAAATGCCGCCCACGGGCTTCTAATTGAGTCGAAGAGTCTAGCCTGGGCGGGGGCGCCCCCCCACGCTGGGGTGTCAGATCTGGGGCGAATCTTGTTGAGGTTAACTGCTAAGGTTAAATGCAATTAATTGCGCTGACCAGGATGATCCCCTCTTGCCTCATGTGGTCAAAAACTTTCGCGCGCTTTTTCCAAGTCTGCGGAAATGGATCTTCCTGAGTTTAATGGTTTTCAATTTTTTCCTTTTTGAATTTTTCCATTTTTCCCCCGAGAACGTCTGTGATTGGAAATCACCTTCTATGGCACTTCCCCCGAAGTGCTCTTACTCCTACCTCCTTCATTCTTTTTGTTGAACGTAGTGAATACCCAATAGAGGTAGTAGTAAGTATACTACGATAAAACAGCTATCCATCTACAATATACATACAAGGGAATGAAGGTGCCCTTCAAAAGGATTGAAGGTTGGGGGGGGGCGGGAAGTGAGAGGCCTATGGTATGAAGGTTTTTGACGGACAAGTGCCTGTGAAAAGGTATGAAGGTTTTGGAGGTAACCCTTCACTTCTTAGGACCTGTTGACAAATAGGATTCCTAAAATTCGTAGTTTCTGATTCAACGTCGCTTTCAGATGGAGGCGACGTTGATTCGTGGGCTGATGAGCGATGAAGAATGGGCGTTTTTCGAGCCGTTTGTGACGACCCGAGGTGCTCATAGCGGACGTCGTCCGCGCGATCACCGTCTGGTGCTGGACGGCATTTTCTGGCTTGGCCGGACAGGCGCACAATGGCGAGATCTGCCTGATTTCTTTGGAAAATGGTCGTCGGTCTATCGGCAATTCCGACGATGGACACTCTCTGGGCTATGGGATTTGCTGCTCGAAGCTCTCAACGATACCGAAGGCGTCGGCGAGACCGTCCAGATGATCGACAGTACCATTATCCGGGCCCATCACTGTGCCGCCGGCGCAAGGGGGGGACTCCGAGCCAGGGTCTTGGACGCTCAAAAGGTGGCTTCACGACTAAAATTCATCTCCGTACCAACGGGGATGGCTTGCCCGTAGCCGTCGACATCAGCCCTGGGCAGTCCTCGGATTTCAATGGGGCCATCCCGCTGATGGACGCCGCAGGGCCTGAGGCCAAGGTGCTGCTCGCTGATCGCGGCTATGATTCTGATAAAATACGAGAAACCTTGGAGGCCCGCGATATCGTGCCCGTCATCCCGACCAAACGAAACCGCAAGCTCCAGATCAAGATCGACGACTACATCTATGCTCTGAGGAACCGCATCGAGCGCTGCATCAACAAGCTGAAAAACTCACGCCGCTTGGCGACCCGCTATGACAAGACCGCCGCGAGCTACCTCGCCTTCGTCCAAATCGCGTCAATCCGCCTTTGGACAAGGGTATTTGTCAACAGGTCCTAGTCGTACGGCATAGCCGGCTGATGTCCGCGCTGGAACTTCTGGCGGCGCGGCAGGAGGTGGTCAAGGTGCCCCCGCCACTGTGCTGGGTTTTCGCCTGTGCTCCATCCGCGCGCTTTGGCTGCGTCCAATACCTTCTCAATGCGCCCGCGTAGTCGGGATGCGGTCTCCTGTTTTGTCGTCCAGAGCGGCTTCAGGATTTCGAGTATGTCGTCGGTGGTCACCGCGTCGATCGGCTTCTTCCGGATCGAACCGCAATAGGTGTCTCCCAGGGTCCGCCTCCACTGGTAGATGTGTTTCTCGTTGCGGAAGCCGGATTCGATCGTGCCGATCAACTCGTCGGCGAAGGTGCCGAAGCTCGGGGTCTTGGCCTCTTCGACTTGCACGGTCTTCTTACGCTCGATCGGGTCGGTTCCGGCTTTCACCGACTTGCGGACGTCGCTGGCGAGCTCACGGCCCCCCTTCAAGCTTACGTCATGCGCAGATCCGAGCTGCATCTCTCGGCGTGAACCGTGTAGCGTGTGAACCAGCGCCGAGCGCTTCCAACGACCTCAAGATAAAGCCCGTCGCCGATGGAGTGCCGGCCATCTGCCTTGATCGCCGCGACCTCGCGGACCGTGAGGAGCTTAACCGCCATTCCGAAATTCTCCCACCAATTCTCCCACCACTTGATGCTGGATAGTAGCGGATTGGCGTGGGCATCGGTAGACGTAGACTTCTATAATATGCTGGAAAATATACGATATTTTGGATGGCAATGGACGGCGACAGTCAATGGTGCGGTGGTCCTCAGATCCACCAACATTCCCGGCTAGTTGTGCTCCGAGCCGCTGGTCAGGCTGGCAAGAAGCGTCGATCCGACCACTTCAGTCAGAGCCCTCATCGGGTCGACGTCGGCGTTGACATATCGCGCCGACATCGCGATGTCGGCATGGCGCAATACATCGCGGACCTGAAATGCATTGCCGCCCGACCGCGAAGCCGTCGTACCGAATGTATGCCGCAGGTCGTGGAGGTGCACGTCGTCCAGCCCGGCCTTCCGCCGGATGCGTTGCCATGCCCGTTGCAGGACCTGCGCGGCGATCGGTCGGCTCGGATCGCCCACTCTCGGGAACACCCACCGTGAGCCCTGCACCCGCCCCCAATGAGCAAGAACGTCGAGTGCAGCCGTCGCCACTGGGTGCGGCTTTCGGGGTCGCCCCTTTTGATAGGGCAGGGCTAGCATGCCCCCTTGAAGGTCTACATGATGCCATTCGAGTTCGCTGATCTCCGACAGGCGCGCGCCCGTCAAGAGGAGCACCTTCACAACGGCCACTGCAGTTGGATCAACCAGCGTCGTGCGGTTCGCTATCTTTGCGAGATGCTTCGATCTTGGGTTGCTTTCGTCCACATTCCACGGCAGGCCCACGGTCTCCGCTTCGGCAAGAGCGGAACCAAGCCGAACGATCTCCTCCGGCGCGAGGAAGCGATCCCGAACCGTCTCGGGATATTTCTTCACTTTGCTGCACGGGTTGAGCCCTTCCGCGCGCATGCCCCACTCTTCGGCAAGCGCCAGCGCCTTCGACAACACAACGATGACCGAATTCGCCTGTCGCGGTGTCTTGCGCATGAGGAAATGAACCCGGCGCGCATCCTGTGTGTTGAAGCTCTCCACCTTCAGGACACCGATTTCCGGTCGAAGATGCTTGGTGATCAGGCGCTTCTGTTCTGCCGCAGTGCGACGCGAGAGGCGCGGCAGGTGGTCCTCTTCATACCGATCAAACAGGTCGTTGATCGTCGCACCCAAGCGCCGGTTGCGCCGTTCGGCGAGTGGATCGGCGCCGGTGTTTACGGCAACGAGGATTTCGCGAGCTTTGGCGCGTGCCTGGTCGGGTGTAAGGACGCCATGGCGACCGATGGTCAGTCGGCGGTCGCGGGCTTCAACGGTGCGATAGCGGAGAATGTAGGATTTCACGCCAGTTGGCATCACGGCAAGGCCGAAGCCCGCCAATTCGTCGTCCCAGACGATCCACTTCTCGCTTCTCGGCTCGGCGGCATCGACCAGACGTTTGATTATCTTTGCCATCGCTGACACTCCGTGGACGGCTCTACGCCCACTACGGACGACCCTGAAAACCAAACTGTCCAACTAAGGCCGTTGAATTCATATCGTTTGGACGTTTTGGTCGAGCGGACGGCCTGTCGCGGTCCATTACGTCCATCGCGGCGCGTATCATTGTGGCCAGGAAATTCACTCCAGAGCAATTCCGTCCCTCGTAAAGGTTGATTCCAGGTCACCACAAAGTCACCAGGAAAGCAAGAAATCTGTCGGGGTTGGTCGCAGTGGGTCGCAGTGCTATCATCGTGCAAGGCAATGATATCACGCGTCTAATCGTACTGACGCGAAACCGACAGCAAGAGAAAGAAATCGCACATTTCAGCTTCCCAAGCTGAACGCGCGGGTTCGATTCCCGCTACCCGCTCCAATCTCGATGATAGCGCCCGAACCTGAGTGACAGCTGCGCAACGGGGCCGTTGCGCTGACCAGAACGCCGTTTGGATCCGGCCACCTCCTCTTTGTGCACGCAATCGGGCTTCGAAGCCCGGCGAGGGAAGATCTCTCCCGATGCGCCGTCCCTCCGCATCGAACAGCCGCACGTGCTGCAGCC
>JARLJB010000276.1 GCA_031291415.1 Telmatospirillum sp. | reverse complement strand
GCGCACGCCTGTCCCCATAGGAAACGGTGTGTTACCGGTTTGGCTGGAAGACGGGCAGAGCCGCCGGGGCAACGCCCGGGTTTGGGACCCCGCGGCGTGCCCGTCCCGCGGGGCTTACGCCCCGCGGCACGGGAGACTGCTAGAGGAAGCGGTTCCACCAGCCTTTGCGCCGTGACGCGCTGGGGGCTGCCTGGTCGGCGGCCGCTGGTTCCGCGGCCACGGGATGCTTCTCTTCGACGTCTGCGGGCTTTTCCTTCGCGACCGGCACAGGCGCGGCATCCTCGGCAATCGACGGAGCCGCCTTCGCCTTGGCCGGTGCCGCTGCCTTCTTGCGCGGAGCCCGAGGACGCTTGGGTTTGGCCGGAGCCTCCTCCCCGGTTGTCGGTTCCGCCGTTGGTTCGGCAACCGCCGGAGCGGCCTTCTTGGCAACCGCCTTCGTCTTGGCCGGAGCCGTCTTGCGCGGCGCCCGGACTCGTTTGGGCTTGGTTGGAGCATCGGTGGCCGGCACAGGCGCCGCTTCCGAAGCGACGGTTTCCGCGGCGGAGGCGGACAGTTCTTCGACAACAGAAGTGTCGGCGGGTATCGGTTCCACCGCGACAGCCGCGACCTCGTCGGCTTGCGGTGCCGTGACGTCGACCGCGACACCGGTAACGGCGGCGTCGGTCTGTTCGACGGTCAGAACCGCACCGTTATTTTCGCCATCAGTTTCGGCACCGAGTTCCGGCAGACCTTCCGTCCGGCGATGACGCCGGCGGCCACCACGCTTGCCCCGACGACGCCGACGCGGCGCAGGCTCGCCATCGACGAGCACCACGGCCTCGCCGTTCTCGCCGCTCTCGCCGTTTTCATCGTCCTCGTCGTCGGCGCCATCATCGACGGCGCTTTCGGTTTCGGTGTCGACGGCCACTTCGATGGCGGCAGCAGCAGCGACCGGGGCCGGTACGACGTTATCGTCAGCGGCGGCCGCGGCGGCCGGCGTTTCGCCTTCGATTGTTCCCTCATTCGGTCCAACCGGCAGGCCGTCCTCGCGGCGACCACGGCGGCGGCGGCGGCGGCGGCGGCGGCGGGTTCCCTCGCTGTCTTCGCCAGCCACCTCGACGGCGGCCGGTGCTTTGACCTCCGGTTCGGCTACGACCGGTGCCTCTTCCGCTTCAACGACGGGCTCTTCCTCCTCGACCGGGTCTTCCTCCGGCATGGGCTGATCGGCGCTGATCGGCTTGTCGTGGGGCAGCTCGATGGGAGTCTCGGAGCGGACCTTTTCCATGCGGAAGGTCGGCGGGATCAGACTGTCGTCGTGGGTCAGGAAGACCAAGAAGCCGTACCGGGCTTCGATGTCGGCAAGGTCCTTGCGCTTCTGATTAAGAATATAAAAAGCGATCGACGAATGGACGGTAACGGTGACCTCGCTCGACCGCCGGCGGATGCCTTCTTCCTCGATGGCCCGCAGAATATGCATCGATGCCGATTCCACCGAGCGGATCAAGCCGGTGCCGCCACAGTGCGGGCAGGGCAGGAAGCTGGTTTCCATCAGGCTTGGGCGCAGGCGCTGGCGCGACATTTCCATCAGGCCGAAGGCGCTGATCTTGCCCAACTGAATGCGGGCGCGGTCGAACCGCAAGGCCTCCTTGAGACGGCGCTCGACGGAGTGGTTGTTGCGGCTCTCCTCCATATCGATGAAGTCGATGACGATCAATCCCGCCAAGTCGCGCAGCCGAAGCTGGCGAGCCACCTCGTCGGCGGCCTCGCTGTTGGTCTTGAGCGCCGTTTCTTCGATATGGCGTTCCTTGGTCGAGCGGCCGGAGTTGACGTCGATGGCGACCAACGCTTCGGTCTGATTGATCACCAGATAGCCGCCGGACTTCAGTTGCACCACCGGGCTGTGCATCGAATCGAGCTGGGCCTCCACCTGGTAGCGCTGAAACAGCGGCATGACCGGGTCGCGGAACAACTGGACCCGACGGGCATGGCTGGGTGTCAGCATGCGCATGAAGTCCTTGGCCAGGCGGTAGCCTTCCTCGCCATCGACCTGGATTTCCTCGATATCGCGCGAATAAAGGTCGCGGATCGACCGCTTGATCAGGTTGGCTTCCTCGTAAACCAGGGCCGGAGCGATCGACTTCAGCGTCAATTCGCGGACGCTGTCCCAGAGACGCAATAAATATTCGTAGTCGCGCTTGATCTCGGGTTTGGTCCGTTCCGATCCGGCCGTGCGAACGATCACCGCCATCCCTTCGGGGATGTCCATTTCATTGGTGATCGACTTCAGCCGCTTGCGGTCCTGCGGGTTGGTGATTTTGCGGGACACCCCGCCGCCACGGGCGGTATTGGGCATCAACACGCAATAGCGACCGGCCAGCGACAGAAAGGTGGTCAGCGCGGCGCCTTTGTTGCCGCGTTCTTCCTTGACCACTTGGACGAGGACGATCTGGCGGCGCTTGATGACTTCCTGGATTTTGTAATTTCGCGAGCTGCGCGGGCGCCGCCGCTCTTCCTCTTCGACTTCGTCGCCACCGACGTGGTCGACCGGCGCTGCGTCGCTCTCGCCCGCCTCGCGGTCGCCGGCATCATGCTCGGTGGTGGTGTCCTCGCCGTCGGCAACCGCAGCCGGTGCCGCCTTGGCGGCATCTTCGCCTTCGTCGCCGTCCTCGAACTCGCTCGATCCCGAGGAACTGTGATGGCGCATCACTTCGCGCTGTTCGGCCAGCAGAGCCTGCCGATCGGCGACGGGGATCTGGTAATAATCCGGATGGATTTCGCTGAAGGCCAAAAATCCATGGCGATTGCCGCCGTAATCGACGAACGCCGCCTGCAAGGACGGTTCGACGCGGACGATTTTTGCCAGGTAGATGTTACCCTTCAGCTGTTTTTTGGTGGATGTTTCGACGTCAAATTCTTCGAGACGCGTCCCATTCATCACGACCACGCGGGTTTCTTCCGCGTGGGTCGCATCGATCAACATGCGCTTGACCATAAAACTCAAAGCTCCAAGACGCTGTCGCGGGCGCAAGAGGCGCCGTCACGCAGCAAAATGATCCGACAAAGCCGGCGGCGCCTGCGGTTTCCTGGTTCAGCGTCTTGGTCGTATGAGAGACAAAGTGCATGGAGGGAGGAATCCTGGCGGGCTGCACGCCCGGCTCTGAAAACTGTACAAACGAAACCGATTGGCGGATAACGGCCGACTTGGCCCTGCGCTACCGACCGGAAAGGCAACCGACCCGCAACGCAGCACCCACCCCCGAAGTCACCTCTCCCGTGGGAAGGGATCCGACCGCAGGTTTCGCGTGAACACCATACCCGCAGCACTTTGTTACGGCAATGATCTTCTTCCAATTTTGGGGGTGTCGTTCGAACGATTCCAAAGTGAGCGGCCCGTTCAGGGCGCAGCCCGTAGAAGAATTGTTTGGCCGGGGTGCTCGGATAGCGGGAAGATTGATAGGAATCAACGGGTTTTACATTGAATCGGGGAATTCGAATCGGCTATATGAGGGCGCCTTTTCTGAAGAAAGATGCAAAGATGGGGCACTTACGCGGCTTGCTCCTCCGCATCCTCATAACTGTTCTGCTTTTGCCTGTTGGTGATGCCGTCGCGGCCGCCGAGCGGCCGGCGGTGACGGCCGTGCGCGTCGCGGATCATGACGGTGTGACGCGCTTCGTCATGGATTTGTCGTCGTCGGTGCGCTTCCAGGTGGTCGGACAGAGCGACCCGTCGCGGGTTGTCGTCGAGTTTCCCGGCCTTGGCTGGGCCAGTTCGGCCAAGGGGCTGCAACGTCCGGTCGGTGTCCTGCACAATTTTCACTTCGAAGGCCAGGGGGCGGGCAGTGATCGCCTTGTCCTCGAGGCGGGGCGCGCGGTCTCGGTCCAAAAGGCTTTCCTTATTCCGCCGACGGCGGGCAGCAGTTTCCGTCTGGTCGTCGATCTCGTGCCGGGCGCGGCGGCCCCGGTGCCGCCTGTCTCTGGATCGAAAGGTCCGGCCAATTCGGGAAACCCGATACTCTCTCAGGCACCGGCTTCCGCTCCACCGACAGCGCCCACTCCGCCGATCGCTCCGCCGCCGGCCGCCGCGGGGGCGGGCCGTCACGTCGAGGGCGACAAGGTGGCGAGCGGGGCGGTTCCGCCGCGACCGGCGCCGCCCAGGCCGACACCGCCGGGGCAGGCGGCTGCGACGCAGGTCATGGCGCCCGATCTTTCGGCGCGACCATCGGACCGCAAGGCGGCACATACCGGCAAGCCGATCGTCGTCATCGATCCCGGACATGGCGGCGTCGATCCGGGAGCCACCAGTCTCAGCGGCGCCTATGAGAAAAACATCGTCCTGGCCTTGGCTCGCGACGTCAAAACCCAACTCGACAAGGACGGAAAGGTCAAATGCCTGTTGACGCGCGACCGCGACGTCTTCATTCCATTGCGCGAGCGGGTGTCGATCGCGCGCACGGCCAATGCTGACCTGTTCGTGTCGCTGCATGCCGATACGGTCGCCGATCCCGACATCCGCGGGCTTTCGGTCTACACCTTGTCGCAGACGGCGTCCGACGCCGAATCGCAAGCGCTGGCCGATAAGGAAAACAAGGCCGATATCGTCGCCGGCATTGACCTTTCCAACGAATCGCCCGAAGTAACCAACATTCTGATCGATCTGGTCCAACGTGAGTCGATGAATCTCTCGGCGGTCTTCGCCCATCAACTAATCCGCGAGGTTTCCCACGAGACCCGCCAACTTCTTCAGAACACGCATAGATTTGCCGGTTTTGCGGTGCTGAAGGCGCCCGATGTGCCGTCGGTTCTGGTCGAAGCGGGATATCTTTCGAACTCCGCCGACGAGCAAATGTTGCGTCGTCCGGAATACCGCGCCAAATTGGCCGGCGCCGTGGCGCGGTCGATAGAACATTATTTCGCCCAGACGCGCAAAGCGCGGCGCTCGTGAGGCGGTGCCGGTCGGGCATGGGCATCGCTTCAGGCGATGATGGCCAGCCCGGCGGCTGATCGTCGCTATGCACATAAGGATGACGTGACGTCATGTTCAGGTTCTTGGCCCTGCTGTTCAGCACGCTGTTTCTGTTCGCCATCGTCGGCGTGGCGGGAGTGCTGGGAGTGTTCTGGCAATACGGACGCGACCTGCCCGACTATCACCAGCTTGCTCATTATGCGCCGCCGGTGACCACGCGGGTTTATGCCGGCGATGGTCGCCTGGTCGCCGAATATGCCGTGGAAAAGCGCAGTTTCGTGCCGATCGGTGCCATGCCGCAGCAGGTTATCAATGCCTTCCTGGCCGCCGAGGACAAAAATTTCTATCAGCATTCCGGTATCGATCCTGTCGGTATCGCCCGGGCTGTCGTGACCAATCTCAAGAACCGCGGCATGGGCAGCGATCGTCGTCCGGTCGGTGCTTCGACGATCACCCAGCAGGTGGCGCGCAATTTTCTGCTGAACAACGAAGTGTCTTTGTCGCGCAAAATCAAAGAGGCGATTCTTGCGTTCCGCATCGAGCAGGCCTTCAGCAAGCAGCACATCCTCGAGCTGTATCTGAACGAAATCTATCTCGGGCAGGGGTCATACGGCGTTGCCGCCGCGGCCCTCAACTATTTCGACAAGGGCCTGGACGAGCTTTCGGTATCCGAGGTGGCTTTTCTGGCTTCGCTGCCAAAAGCGCCCAGCCGCAATCCGCAGGCTTTTCGCGAAAGGCGCGACTACGTGATCGGCCGCATGCTGGAAGACGGCTATATCAGCAGCGCCGATGCGCGAACCGCCCTGGCCGAGCCGATTTCGACACGGCCGCGGGCCGAGGCCGTGCTGGTGCCGGGCGGCGACTATTTCGCCGAGGATATCCGGCGGGAACTGGCCGGCGAATATGGTGAGGATTCTCTTTACAAAGGGGGACTCAGCGTCCGGTCGACCCTTGATCCGGCTCTGCAGGAAATCGCCACCCGGGTTCTGCGCAACGGATTGATCGCCTACGATCGGCGCCATGGTTGGCGCGGACCCTTGACCCATATCGACGCCAGCGCCGGCTGGAACCGTCGTCTCGCGGCATTGCCGCCTCGGCCCGAGATCGCGCCCTGGCCGATGGCGATGGTTCTCGGCGCCAACGATCCCGGTGCCGTCGAGATCGGTTTCGCCGACGGCCGCAAGGGACGCATTCCGATGGCCGAGCTGCGGTGGGCCCGCCCGGTCACCTCGCAGCAGGGCATGGGCGCCGTTCCCCGCAGACCCTCCGACGTGCTGCAGGCGGGCGACGTGATCGCCGTCGAGGCGATGAGCAAGAGCGAGGACGGCAAGGAGCACTACGGGCCCGACACCTACACCCTGCGCCAACTGCCGAAGGTCGAAGGCGCCCTGGTTGCCATCGATCCGCATACCGGCCGGGTATTGGCCATGCAGGGTGGCTTCTCTTTCGCCCGCAGCCAGTTCAACCGCGCCACCCAGGCGCTCCGCCAGCCGGGGTCGGCTTTCAAACCGTTCGTCTACATGGCGGCGCTCGACAGCGGATACACGCCGTCCTCGCTGGTGCTCGACGGGCCGATCGAATTGGAGCAAGGGGCCGGAATGCCGAAATGGCGTCCGAAGAACGACCATAACGATTATCTCGGACCGACAACCTTGCGCGTCGGCGTCGAAAAGTCGCGTAATCTGATGACGGTTCGTCTGGCGGCCACTATCGGCATCAGCAAAGTGGCGGCCTACGCCGAGAAATTCGGTGTGGTCGACAAGCTGCCGCATGAGCTGGCCATGGCTTTGGGTGCGGGTGAAACCACGCCGCTGCGGCTGACGGCCGCCTATGCGCAGATCGTCAATGGCGGCAAACGGGTGACCCCGACGTTGATCGACCGCATCCAGGACCGCAACGGCGCGACCATCTATCGCCACGACACGCGGACCTGCGATGGTTGCCAGTCGACCTTCTACACCGAGCAGGATATGCCCGAGGTGCCCGACAACAGCGAGCAGCTGGTCGATCCGATGACCGCCTATCAGATGGTTCATATTTTGGAGGGCGTGGTGGCGCGCGGCACCGGACGCATTGTCGCCTCGGTCGGTAAGCCGCTGGCCGGCAAAACCGGTACCAGCAATGACTCGAAGGACACCTGGTTCATCGGTTTCTCGCCAGATCTGGCGGTTGGCGTGTTCGTCGGGTTCGACGAACCGATCAGCCTCGGCCAGCATGAGTTCGGCGCGACCATTCCGGCGCCGATCTTTCGCGACTTCATGACGGAAGCCCTAAAGGACAAACCGCCGACACCGTTCCGCGTGCCGCCGGGGATTCGCCTGGTACGCGTCAATGCGGCCACCGGCCGGCCGGCCCAGCCGGGCGACGCCAACATCATCTACGAGGCCTTCAAGCCAGACAGCGTTCCGGCCGGCGGAACCGACGAGCAGGTTCTCGACAATGATGCCGGTGTCATGGGACTGGGCTATAGCGCGATGCCGGGACTGGGGACGGCCGAAGACCAGCCGTCCGCCTCGGACGGAGGCGCTCCGGCGATGAGCGACGAATTGGGCGGCGCCGCAGCTCCGACGTCCGGTGGCGCGGCGGCTTTGCCCGGCCAGCCGACGGGAGTGCCGACGTCCGGCCTTTCTCCCAGTGCGCCGAGGGCGCCGGCCGAACCGGCCGTTCCACAAGCGGGAGGGCTCTATTGACCGGAGACCTTGCCCTTCAGTCCGGCGCGGCAACGCGCCGGAGACGCTTGCGAGGGGGGCGGCTTTCCCCTATTTTCCGGCCATATTAAGAGATTATAGGAACAGGACATGCGCGCCGAAATCGAGGCGATCGCCAACGACATCAATCAGTCTCTGGAACTGCTGCGGCGGCATATCGACTGGGACAACGCTCTGCGCCGTCTCGACGAGTTGAACGCGATTTCCGAGAATCCTGAACTTTGGAATGACGCGGCCGAAGCCCAGAAGGTCATGCGCGAGCGGACGCATCTCGAGCAGTCGACCTCGACCGTGCGGGAAATCGAACGGGAACGCGACGATTTTCTCGAGCTCATCGAGCTGGGCGAAATGGAAGGCGATCTGACGGTGGTCGCCGACGCCGAGGCGGGAATGGCACGGTTGCGCGACCGCTCCCGCAAGATGGAATTGGAAAGCCTGCTTTCGGGCGAGGCGGATTCGAACGACTGCTATCTGGAAGTGCATGCCGGCGCCGGTGGTACCGAAGCCCAGGACTGGGCCGAGATTCTTTTGCGCATGTACACGCGCTGGGCCGAAAAACATGGCTGCCGGGCGGTTTGGTTGGAAGAAAACGCCGGTGAAGAGGCCGGGCTCAAGTCGGCCACCGTGCAGATCTCCGGGCATAACGCCTATGGCTGGCTGAAGACCGAAAGCGGCGTGCATCGCCTGGTCCGCATTTCCCCCTTCGATTCGGCGGCGCGGCGCCATACCAGTTTCAGCTCGGTATGGGTCTATCCGGTGATTGATGACAGCATCAATATCCAGATCAACGAGTCCGATTGCCGCATCGACACCTTCCGCGCGTCGGGTGCCGGCGGGCAGCACGTCAACAAGACCGATTCGGCGATCCGGATCACCCACATTCCGACCGGTATCGTGGTGAGTTGTCAGGCCGATCGCTCGCAACACCGGAATCGGGCAACGGCTTGGGACATGCTGCGTGCCCGTATGTACGAGGCGGAATTGCAGAAACGCGAAGCCGTCCACCAGGCCGAGGCCGACGCCAAGACCGAAATAGGCTGGGGCCACCAGATCCGATCCTATGTCTTGCAGCCCTATCAGATGGTCAAGGATCTGCGGACCGGCGTCGAGACCTCCGACACGCAAGGGGTGTTGGATGGTGATCTCGACGCCTTCATGGCCGCGTCTCTTGCCGCCCGCATCCAAGGCGGAGTGGCCGGGGGCGACCAGACCGACGACGAATGAGTGTCCCATACCAATTCTCGGTGATCGAGAAAGCGCTGATCGCCGCCGCCGTGGCCTTGACCCTGGTCGTCTGGCCGGGCGACCTGATGGCGACGACGGCGCCCGTCCGGACGGTGGCGATGACCAACCGCGTGGCGGAGACGCCTTTTCCCGGGTCGCCGCAGGCTATCGGCAGTGCCGCCAACGGCTGCCTTTCCGGCGCGATGTCGCTGCCGCTCAGCGGTCCGGGGTGGGAAGCCTTGCGTCCCGGGCGCAACCGCAATTGGGGGCACCCCGCGCTGATCGCTTTCATTCGGGATCTTGCCGGCCGGACCAGTGGGCTGGGACAGATGCAGATCGGTGACATCGCGCAGCCGCGAGGCGGCCATATGACGTCGGGACACGGCAGTCACCAGACCGGACTCGATGTCGACATTTTCTATCGACTGGCCGATCAACCCCTGTCCGACCAGGAACGGGCCGAGCCGCAGATGGAAAGCGTCGTTGCCGAGGACGGCAGTCTCATTCCTGAGCTGTGGGGCGATGCGCAGCTCGCTTTGCTCAAGACCTTCGCCTCCGACCCCAGGGTCGAGCGGATTTTCGTCAATCCGGTGATCAAGCGCGCCCTTTGTGACATTGCCGGCGGCGATCGCGCCTGGCTCCGCGTTATCCGGCCGTGGTGGGGGCATGACGATCATTTCCATGTCCGCATCCAATGTCCGGATGGCAACGGCGACTGTATCCCCGGTCCTCCGCTGCCGCCGGGTGACGGGTGTGGGGCCGAACTGCAATCCTGGATCACCAGCGGCGATTGGAAGGGGCTGCCCCGGCTGCCGTTGCCGACGCAGCATGCCCATCGTCCGGAAATGCCGGCCGCCTGTCGGGCGATTATTTCGGCGTTCTGAACAGGCCCCAAGCCCGAGCGGCGTTTGAGCCCGCCGAAGCGGAGCGCAGGCGTCATTAAGTGACCTGAACGCCTGTTTGCGCTATCCTGACGAAGATAGGCCGTGACCTGCGGTCGCGTGGATGACGGGAGGTAAAATGACTTCCGTACTCTTCTTCGCCATGGTTATCGCGCTGGTGGCCGGTGTCGCCTGCTTCGGCTTCGCGTCGTTCTGTGGTCTTCGGGAAAGCCGCAGCCGGGGTGTCTTTTTCGTCGGTTGCCTGATCGGTTTTTGGGGCGGTTGCGTCGGGCTTCTGGCCGATGAGATTGCCGATTTCTTTTCCACCGTGCAGATCGGCATGGAAGAAAGCGTTCACAACGCCTTTGTCGAACACTGGCAGAAACTGGGATACCAGACGACCGCCGAGATCCGCCGCGGCGCGCCTCTTTGCACGGCACAGGATCTGAAATCCTCGTCGGTTCCCGACTGTGCCCTGGCGGTCGGCGTCAACAGCACGGCGGTGTGCCGGCAGTGGGTTCTCTACGTTCCGTTCCTTTTGCCTTATGTGCGGCCCTGTCCCGCCTTGCGGACCACCAGGGAGGTGCTGGCCGATGCCGGCGCCAGGCAGGTCTTGACCGCCGCCATCAACGATCCCTGCGACTATCTGTCGAAAAGCCTCGACACCACCACCAAGCGGTTTCGCAAAGCCCTGGGGTGCGAAGCGGTGCAGCCGATGGATAATGTGGTGTTGATCGTCGATCAGCCGGGCAGCGCCCGGACATGGGTCCTGCATCGCGGCGACGTTCATCTGCCGTGACTTTCTCGCCGCCAGCCGGTCTGTCATAGTGTCGGCCATCCGGGATGCTGTCGAAGGAGCGGCGTGGAGATGGCTGTGAGTGGGATGCTGACGCGTCGGGAGATGCTTTTGGGCGCCGTGGCGCTTCTGCCGGCTTGCGCCGTGTCGCGCGGGGTTTTCGCCCTGGCTCCGTCGTTGGCGGATTTTCCGGACGATGCCATCGCCACGCTGGAACGGGACCATGGCGGGCGTCTTGGCGTGGCCGCCGTCGATACAGCCAGCGGTCGTCAGCTCCGCTTTCGCGCTGACGAACGCTTTGCCCTATGCAGCACATTCAAGTTGGCCGCCGCCGCCGCCGTGCTGGCGCGGGTCGATCGTCACCAGGAGAGGCTGGATCGGTCGATCGCCTACCGCCAGGACGACCTTCTGGACTATGCGCCGATCACCCGGGATCACCTCGGCCAGGGTGCCATGACACTCCGCGATCTGTGCGCGGCGGCGATCGATTGGAGCGACAACACGGCGGCCAATCTGATTCTACGGACGATTGGCGGGCCGCCAGCCTGGACCCGCTATGTGCGGTCGCTGGGTGATCGCGTGAGCCGGCTGGATCGCGTCGAACCGGCGTTGAACGTCGTCGATCCAGGGGACATTCTCGACACCACGACGCCGGCCGCCATGCTGTCGCTGATGCGGACCATCCTGTGCGGCAAGGCTCTGTCGGAGCGTTCGCGCAGCCAACTCGTCGACTGGCTGGTGGCGGCAAAGGTCGGTCGGGAGCGGATTTCCGCCGGCCTGCCGTCATCCTGGCGGATCGGCCATAAGACCGGCAGCGGACCGCGCGGTGAGACCAACGATATCGCCATCCTGTGGCCACCTGGGCGCCTGCCGATTCTCGTCACCGCCTATTACGCCGGCTCGTCGGCCGACGCCGAGGCACGTAACGGCGTCCTGGCCGAGGTCGGGCGAATCGTCTCCGCAGGTCTCTGATACCAAGTGCCGAAAATACTGACACATTTTCGGCCCCTCAAACGCCGGGCGGCGGACATCCGTCCGCCTGGGCTTCCGCCGCACCGGCGGCGCGGCTGCACTTGCAGCCGACCACCGGCAATAAGTCACAGCTTATTGCCGGTGGTATGACGTCATCGCGCTTAAAACGGACCGGCCAGCGGTTCGTAGAAGGCTGGCCGCAAACCGGCGCGGTCGCGGGCGGCGCGGTTGAAGGGCGCCTTCAGACCTTTGGTGAAATGTTGTGAAATGGTCACCTGGTACCGCTGGACGGGATCGGTCCCGGTTTCCAGGCACAGACGCGTAAACCAGCGCACGCCGGTGGCGACATGGCCGATTTCGTCTTCAAGGATGCTATCGAGCACCGCCACGATGGCGTCCTCGCCGTCGTTTCGCAGCCGCGCGATGGTGGCCGGCGCCGTATCGAGGGCGCGGGCTTCCAGCGTCATCGGAACAACGGCCAGACGCGACAGGATGTCGTCCGCCGTTTTTTCCGCCGCCTCCCACAGTCCGTCATGGGCCGGCAGCGCGCCATAACGGGAACCGAGTTGATGCAACAGCGTGTCGAGGGCGGCGAAGTGGCGCGCCTCCTCGCGGGCGACCGTCACCCAGTCGTCGAAGAAGTCCTTCGGCGGCGCCAGATGGGTAAAACGGACGATGATGTCCCAGGCCAGATCGATGGCGTTCAGTTCGATGTGAGCCAGCGCATGGAGCATGGCGATCTTGCCGTTTTCACCGCCCAGCCGCCGTTTGGGCATCTGCCTGGGCGGCAGGGTCGGCGGTTCGTCCGGGCGGGCCGGGCGGCCCGGCGGCCGGGCGTGGCCGATCCCGGTCATCTCGCCCCGCTGCCAAGCCATCGCCGCCATGTCGGTCAACCTGACCTTGTCCGCCGGCAGGCCGGCGGACAGCACGGCCAGGGCCGCGTCAGTCAGACTGGAATCCCTCACAGGGCGGTCACGGCGGCCAGAACGTCCTCGGAATGGCCGTCGACCTTTACCTTGCGCCAGATCTTGGCGATCACGCCCTGTTCGTCGAGCAGAAAGGTCGAGCGTTCGATGCCCATGTATTTCTTGCCATAATTGACCTTTTCCACCCAGACGCCGAACGCCTCGCAGACCGTACCGTCGGTATCGGAAACCAGGGTGAAATTCAAATTGTACTTCGCCTTGAACTTGTCGTGGCTTTTCGCATCGTCCTTGGAAATGCCGACAATCGCCGCATTGGCGCCGGAAAAATCGGGTAGAGCCGCCTGGAAGGCGCACGCTTCCTTGGTGCAGCCGGGAGTGTCGTCCTTCGGATAAAAATAAACGATGACCTTCCGTCCCTTTAGAGAGGAGAGCGTGAGGCTGCCGCCGCCGTCGGTGGGCAGGGTGAAGTCCGGGGCGTTGGAACCGACGTCGATGGTCATGAGGGAATCTCCTTGTTTTCCTGGGCCGCACGCAGGGCGCGGGCGGGTTGTTCGATCAGCGTGTCATAAAGGTCCCGCACCGCGGCGGCGCTTTCGGCCATAAGGACGCGCAGACCTTCGAAATGGGTACTCCCCGTCGCCCGTACCAGCACTTCCTTGAGACGACCGGGCGCCGTGTCCTCGCTGAACGCCCCCTCGACGCTTTGACGCAGCACCTGCTGAATGGCCGACCACAGGCGGAGTGCCGCCATCAGAAGGTCCCCCTGGCCGCCGTCGATCAGTCGAAGACGCGTTGCTTCGGCAAGCACGGCCGAGGTGCTGGTATTGATGATCGTCGGATGATCGGCCGCCCAGCGCAGTTGCAAATACTGGGCAATGAATTCGATGTCGATCAGGCCGCCGCGTAGATTCTTGACCTCCCAGGGTGAGCCGGCCTTGTGTTCGCGGGCCATGCGCAGGCGCATGTCGGCGACGTCGAGAAGCAGCTTATCGGGATCGCGCCGGCATTGCAGGGTCCGGGCGATGACCTCACGGATGGCCTGATGCAGTGGTTCGCTGCCGGTGATGACCCGGGCGCGGGTCAGCGCCAGATGCTCCCAGGTCCAGGCCATATCGGCATGATATTGGGCAAAGGCGGTCAAGCTGGTGGCGATCGGGCCGGCGTTGCCCGAAGGGCGCAGACGCATGTCGACCTCGTAGAGCGCCCCTTCGCCGGTCTTGGCGGTCAACGCATTGATGATCCGCTGCGTGAGCCGGGCAAAATAGACACTGGGAGCCAGCGGCTTGATGCCGTCCGACGAATCAAGGCCGTCTTGCATGTCATAGACAAGGATCAGATCGAGATCCGACGTGGCGGTCATCTCGCGGCTGCCCATCTTGCCCATGGCGATGATTGCTGCGCCGTTTCCCGGCACATGGCCGTGCTGATGGGCGAATTCCTCTTCGACGCGGGGCGCCAGGGCGACCAGGACGGCTTCGGCGAGATCCGACAGATGTCGCCCTGCCTGCTCGGGATCCAGGAGATTGCGCAAGGTCTGGACGCCGATGCGAAATTTCTGCTCGTTGGCCCAGCGCCGCGCCGCGTCGAGGATTTCCTGATAGTCGACCGCCTGGTCGAAAAGACGGTTCGCCTCGCCGATCAGATCGGCGGTCGGCGGCAGGGGATCGAAGAAATCGCGGCTGAGGACGCTGTCGAGCAAGGTTGTATTGGCCGCCAGACGTTCAGCCAGGCGCGGCGCGTCGCCCATGATTTCGGCCACGAGGTCGAGCAGGCTGGGATTGGCGGCAAACAGGGCGAAGAGCGGCACGCCGGCCGGCAGGCGGGAGAGAAAGTCGTCGAAGCGGTGAAAGGCCTGGTCGGGATCGGCGGTGCGGGCCAGGGCGGCCAGCAGGGCGGGCGTCAGTTCGGTCAGCATCTCGCGGGCCCGGGTGCTGCGGGTGGCGCGCACCCGACCATGGTGCCAACCGCGAATTTGGCCGCAAATGGCCGCTGCCTGCGAGAAGCCGAGATCGGTGATGGTCTTCAGCGTCTCGGGATCGTTTTCACCGCCGGTGAACACCAGATTGCCGCCGGCCGACAGCGATGGCGCGTCTTCAAACAGGCTTGCGTAATGAGCCTCGACGCGGCGCAGGACGGCGGTCAGCGTTTCGGCGAAGGCCTCGGTGCCCTCGAAGCCGAGAAACACCGCCAACGCCCGGAGTTTTGTCGGATCGCCGGGCAAGGTCTGGGTCTGCTGGTCGTCGGTCATCTGCAGGCGGTGTTCCAGCCGGCGCAGGAAGGCATAGGCGTCGCGCAATTCGACGGCCGCCGACGGATCGATGTGACCGGCCGCCGCCAGCGCGTCCAACGCCTCGACGGTCCGTGCCACCCGCAGCGCGGCCTCGCGGCCGCCACGGATCAATTGCTGGGTCTGGGCGAAGAATTCAATTTCGCGGATGCCGCCCCGGCCGAGTTTGATGTTGTGGCCGGCAACGGCGATCTTGCCTCCGCCTTTGTGGGCGTTGATCTGCCGCTTGATCGAATGAATGTCCTGGATGGCGGCAAAATCGAGGTATTTGCGCCAGATGAAGGGGCGGAGGAAGCGGACGAAAGCCTCGCCCGACGGCAGGTCGCCGGCCACCGGGCGGGCCTTGATCATCGCGGCGCGCTCCCAGTTCTGGCCGAATCCTTCGTAGTAGGTTTCCGCGGCTTCGAGCGAGATGGCCAGCGGCGTCGAACCGGGATCGGGGCGCAGACGCAAATCGGTACGGAAAACATAGCCGTCGGCGGTCCGCTCTTCCATCATGCGCACCAGTTCGCGCGCCAATTTGACGGTGAATTCCTCGACCGAACGGCGACCGCGATAATCGATTTTCGCTTCGTCGTAAAGAATGATCAAATCGATGTCGCTCGAGTAGTTGAGCTCGCGCGCGCCCAATTTCCCCATGCCGAGAATGACCAGTCCGCTGTCCCGTTCCGGTTCGTCGGGATGGGGAAGGACGATGTCCCCG
This sequence comes from Telmatospirillum sp., assembly GCA_031291415.1. GTDB lineage: Bacteria > Pseudomonadota > Alphaproteobacteria > Rhodospirillales > Magnetospirillaceae > Telmatospirillum. The sequence continues at coordinate 77,211 of JARLJB010000276.1, read as the reverse complement.
GCCAGATGGGCCTTGTGCAGCAGATGCGCGGTGGCGAGCGACAGGGCGGTTTCCGCCAGCCGTGACAGCCCGCCGGTAATCTGGTCGAGCGACCAGAGTCCCTGGATGTCGGCCAGGCCGATCAGCAGCGCGGCGCGTCTTTTGGCGACGCGCAGACGCCGCATGATCGACTCGGTGTCCTCGTCGGGTCGGGTCTCCGTGACCAGATCGGCGATCAGCGATCGGTAGACGGGATCGGGGCCTTCCTCGATGAGCCGGCGAAAAAAGGCGGGCTCGCGGATCAGGCTGTGCGACAGAAAGGGACTGTTGCCGAAGACGGCGTCGAGCAAACCCCGGCTGGCGTCGTTCTGCGCGGCGGCGGCGGCAAACGCCGCCAGGCCGGGATCGTTCCATTGCAGAGCTGCCTCCTGCCAATGGTCATAGTTGTGATCGGCCATCAGCGGGTCGGCTGGCAAGGGCAGATGGTGGGGCATGTCGAATATGGGCAAGGGACGCCATCCAGATATTGTATTTTGTTGCAGACTGGTGCAAAGCTCCGCCACAGGTCAAGCTTACATCATGGAGAACTCAAAGGGTGGTGCACGGCACCGTTAGAAGTCTTTTCCAGCTTCTCGGCGCTGTCGGTGTGACTGTCCTCGTCCTTGCGGCTTGGTTCGGTTACCGGCTGTCGGAAGGACCTCTCAGTCTGTCTCTTCTCAGTCCCTATATCGAAGATGCGCTGAGTTCTCCCGAAGGTGGTTACACCGTCGAGTTGGACCGTACTGTCCTTGCCTGGAGCAAAGAAACGCGGACGATCGAGATCCGTGTCGAGAACGTGCGTGCGGTGTCCGGCGAACGCGGCATCGTCGCGTCCGTTCCCGAAATGACCGTGGCGTTGTCCGGGCCGGCGCTGTTGCGGGGCCAGATCGCTCCACGCCGTCTGCTGTTCCGTCATCCGGTGATCCGACTGCGGCGTGACGCCCAGGGGCAGGTTCAGCTCGGTCTGGGCAACGCCACCGACACCGGCGCACAGTCCACCGCGGCGATGTTGGAGCCGTTGCGTGCCTTGCTTGAGGATTCCGGGCCGGACGCGCCGGGCGGCCAGTTGCGGCGGGTCGACATCGAAGACGGGGATCTCAATCTGGAAGACCAGGTCCTCGGGGTTCAGTGGCACGCGCCTCGTGTCGATGTCCGATTCAACCGCGACCATCAAGGAATTACCGCCCACGCGCGGATCGATCTGCAATTGGCCGGCGAACAGGCGCGGTTCGACGCCGAGGGTGTTTACCGCAATGCCGACCGGACCGTTCAAACGACGCTGTCGTTCGGCGGTATCCGTCCGCCGCTGGTGGCGTCGCTGGCGCCGCAACTGGCGCCGCTCGGCGCCCTGCATCTGCCGACCGGCGGTACGGTGACCCTGCATTACTCCCTCGATCAGGGTCTCAGCGACGTGCGCTTCGATCTGGTCGGTGGTGAAGGGGTGATCGATGCCTCGGTGCCGTTCGGCATTTCCGTGCCGGTTGCCTCCGTCTCTTTCAAGGGGGCGCTGACCAACGGATTGACGAGGGTCGCTCTCGATGAACTCCGCATCGATCTCGGTGGACCATTGGTGACAGTGACCGGAACTGTTGACGATCTTGCCGGTGCGACGACGATCGAGGCGCAAGCCCGTGTCGACGATATGCCGGTGGATGAATTGAAGGGATTGTGGCCGCCGGAGATGGCTCCCAATCCACGAACCTGGATTCTTGCCAACCTGTCCCATGGCGTGGTGCGCCAGGCGACCGCCCAACTGACGGCGCACAGGCCGCCGGGCAAAGGGTTGGACGGTTTGGTCATCGACAGTCTGACCGGCGAGGTCCGGCCGGAAGGCGTGACGGTGCAGTATCTGAGTCCGATGCCGGTGGTCGAGAATGCCGTCGCGGTCGCCACCTATGACGCCAACGCCTTCACCATCGACATCAAGAGCGGCGACGTCGCCGGGCTGAAGGTCGTCGATGGAAAGATCATTTTGAGCGGCCTGTCGGCGCCGGACCAGTTCGCCGACATTTCCGTGAAGGTCACCGGCGCCGTCAGCGATGTGCTGCGGCTGATCGATCACAAACCTCTGGGATGGGCCCAGGCCTTGGGTGTGCAGCCGGCGAAGGTGAAGGGCGAGGCGACGACCAATCTCTCCTTGCGCTTCCCACTGCTCAATCGGCTGACCTTCGACCAGATGAAGGTCCGCGCCCAGGCCCAGGCGACCCATTTCGGCCTGCCGGATGTCGCCTTGGGGCTTGATTTGAGCGATGGTCAGCTTTCCGTGGACGTCGATCCGTCCGGTCTCGATGTCGCCGGCAAGGCCCTTCTCGGTGGCATTCCGTCCGACATCAAATGGCGGGAGAATTTCTCGAAAGGCGGAATCCGCAGTCGTTACCAGGTTTCCGCCTTGCTGAACGACGCCGATCGCCGGACGGTCGGCCTCAGCGCCACGCCGTTCCAGCCGCCTTTCCTGTCCGGCGTGGTTCCGGTCGATCTGACCGTCACCATGATGGAGCCGGGGCGAGGGGATATCGACATCCGTGCCGGTCTGACCGAAGCGACCATGTCGTTGGCCGGGCTGAATTGGGAAAAGGTCACCGGCGTCGGAGCGCAGGCCTCGGCGCTGTTGCGGCTGGTCGACGGACGGTTGAGCGACATGCCGCGCTTTGCCGTCAGCGCCGCCAATGGCTTCGATCTGCAAGGGCTGGGCAGTTTCGACAAAGGGCAGTTGCGCCGGATCGTGCTGTCCAGAGCCAAATGGAGCCGGACCGAGGCCAGGGGAACGGTCACGATAAAGCCGGGCGATGGCGGGCTGGGGATCGATTTTTCCGGGAACAGTTTCGATGCCCGCGAGATCGTCTCGGGAACGCCATCGGACCACTCGACCGACAAGGCCCCGGCCCAACCGCCGAAGACGCAACGCGACGAGACGAGGCACGTCGATCTGACGCCGCTCGCGATTGGCGCCAAATTCGCACAGGTGTGGGTCTCCGACGAGGGAGCGGTCCATAATCTGACCGCCACCATGATCCGCGATCATCGCGACTGGCGCCAGATTCGCGTGGACGGCACCGTCAGCAGCGGCAAGCCTCTGCATGTGGAGATCCAACCGGCCGCAGCCAACCACCGGAGCGTCAAGGTGACGAGCAGCGATGCCGGGGCGGTTTTCAAGGACTTCGACATATACGAAAATGTGGTTGGGGGGCAGCTTTTGCTTGATGGCAGCTATGATGACGCCAATCCACGCCAACCCTTGAGCGGCCAGATCACTGTCAGCGATTTTCAAATGGTCCGGGCGCCGGCTTTGGCCCGGTTGCTGACGGTGGCGTCCTTGACCGGCATCGTCGATTTGCTGCAGGGAACGGGTATTCCCTTCGCGTCGCTGGAGGCTCCGTTCACCTTGACCGACGGCGTCCTGGCGCTGAACGAGGTGCGTGCCTCGGGAACCTCGCTCGGGATTACCGCCAAGGGCGAGGTCGATCTCGACAACGACGTCATGGCCCTGGAAGGGACCGTGGTGCCGATTTATGCGTTGAACAGCGCTCTCGGCAAGATACCGGTGCTCGGTTCGCTGTTCGCCGGCGAGAAGGGCGGCGGCGTCTTTGCCATGAATTACTCGATGAATGGACCGACGAAGGATCCGTCGGTCACCGTCAACCCGTTGTCGGCCTTTACGCCTGGCATGTTGCGGCGGCTTTTCGACATTTTCGACAATGGCAGCGAGACGGAGGTCCGCCCGAAAGAGAAGCCGCCGGAGACGATGCCGACCCCGGTTCCATCGGCCCCGGCGAATTAGGGGTTAAAGCCCTTACCTCATCCGGCCGGCGGTGTATTCTGACAGCTCAATGTTGTCAGATTGAGGTGTTCGTCATGGCAGAAAAACCGGTTGTTGCGGGAAATGGTCCCATCGTCATGGATCTCGCCGCGGGAGAAACCTATCATTGGTGTCGTTGCGGCCGCAGCAGCAAACAACCTCTCTGTGACGGGTCGCACGCCGGAACCGGTTTGGAGCCACTGGCTTTCACGCCGACCGGGGCGATGAAAGTCCGCTTCTGCGCGTGCAAAAAGACCGCCAAGCCGCCCTTCTGCGACGGCTCGCATCTCGATCTCAAATAACTACTCCGGTTTCACCAGGGCATGGCGCTTCTTGCCGGCCGACAGCTTGACGGCGCCGTCCTTGAGATGGGCGCTGGTGATCAGTTCGGTTTCACCGGCCACCGGACCGTCGTTGACTTTGGCGCCGCCGCCCTTGATCAGGCGGCGGGCTTCGCCGTTCGATGCCGCCAAACCGGCGCGGGCGAACAGAGCGAAAGCCGGGATGCCGGCGGTCAGTTCGGCGGCCGGTACCATGATGCTGGGCAGGTTGTCGGCAAGCTCGCCTTCCTCGAAGGTGCGCCTCGCCGTATCGGCGGCCTGTGTCGCCGCTTCCTCGCCGCGCGCCAGGCGGGTCGCCTCGTTGGCCAGGATCTTCTTGGCGTCGTTGATTCCAGCGCCGCCAAGAGAGGTCAGCCGGTCGATTTCGGCCAGCGGAAGCTCGGTGAACAATTTGAGGAACCGGCCAACGTCGGCGTCTTCGGTGTTGCGCCAGAACTGCCAGTAATCCCAGTCCGACAGACGGTCGGCGTTCAGCCAGACGGCGCCCTGGGCGGATTTGCCCATTTTGGCCCCGGATGCGGTGGTCATCAGCGGCGCGGTCAGTCCGAACAGATCGCGGCTATCGACGCGGCGTCCCAGTTCGACGCCATTGACGATATTGCCCCATTGGTCGGAACCGCCCATCTGCATGGCGCAGCCGAAGCGGCGCGACAGTTCGAGGAAGTCGTAAGCCTGCAGGATCATGTAGTTGAATTCGAGAAAGCTGAGCGGCTGTTCGCGCTCAAGGCGCAACTTCACGGAATCGAAGGAGAGCATCCGGTTGACCGAGAAATGCCGGCCGAAATCGCGCAGGAACGAGATGTAGTTGATGCCATCCAGCCAGTCGGCGTTATTGACCATCCTGGCGTCCGTCGGACCGTCGCCGAAGGTCAGAAACCTGCCAAAGATCTTCTGGATGCCTTCCATGTTGCGGGCGATGTCCGCCTCGCTCAACATCTTGCGGGCCTCATCCTTGCCGGACGGATCGCCGATTCTGGTCGTGCCGCCGCCCATCAGAACGATCGGCTTGTGGCCGCTTTTCTGCAGGTGGCGCAGCAGCATGATCGGCAGCAGGCTGCCGACATGCAGGGAATCGGCGGTGCAGTCGAATCCGATATAGGCGACGACCGGTCCGCTGCTCAGACGGGCGTCCAGTCCTTCGGGATCGGTGCACTGATGCAGAAAACCGCGCTCGGCTATGGTGCGCAGAAACTCGGAACGGAATGTCGTCATCGGAATTCGCCTGATTTGGATCTTGCACATTCGGGGTGGCCCGTTTACCACGATTGGCCGAAACGCACAACGGAGCCCCGTCCTTGACCCAACCTTTGCTCAGCCTCGGACTGATGTCCGGGACCTCGCTCGACGGTGTCGACGCCGCGCTGATCGAGACGGACGGCGAACGGGTGTTCGGTCACGGGCCGGCTCTGACCGAAGCCTATCCGTCACGACTGCGCGACCGTCTGCGAGGCGTTCTTGGAGGCGTCGGGCCGGTGGCCGAGGTCGAACGGGAGATGACGCTGTTCCATGCCGCGATGGTCGAGGCGCTGCTCGACAAGAACGGCATCGATCGCCAGGCGGTCGCGGTGATCGGATTCCATGGCCAGACTATTCTGCACAGGCCCGATTTGCGACGGACCTGGCAGATCGGCGACGGCGCTCTGTTGGCCGAGCGGTTGGCGATTCCGGTGGTCAACGACTTCCGCGGCGATGATGTGGCGGCCGGCGGTCAGGGGGCTCCGCTGGTGCCGGCCTATCACGCGGCGCTGGCCGGCGGTCTCGAGCGTCCGCTGGCGGTCCTCAATCTGGGCGGGGTCGGCAATGTCACCTGGATCGGCGACGACGACACCCTGCTGGCTTTCGACACCGGGCCGGGCAATGCGCTGATCGATGATTGGGTGTCAGGCCGGGCCGGCTTGCCGTTCGACCGCGACGGCGCCTTGGCGGCGGCGGGAACGGTCGACGAAAAGGCCGTACGGGCGTTTTCTGCGCATCCCTATTTTGCGCGGCGTCCGCCGAAGTCGCTCGACCGCGACGATTTCGCCGCCCTGACCGGGCAACTGGTCGATGGACTGACGGTGGCCGATGGCGCGGCAACACTCACTGCCTTTACCGTGGCCGCCGTCGCTCTGGCTGGCCGTCATTTCCCGGCAAATCCGGTTCGATGGTTGGTGTGTGGAGGGGGAAGGCGCAATCCGGTCATCATGGCGGCCTTGCGGCAAAGCCTGGGGGTGCCGGTCGATCCGGTCGACCGGCTTTCCTGGGATGGCGATGCGCTGGAGGCGGAAGCCTTCGCTTTCCTGGCGGTACGCAGCCTTAGGGGATTGCCTCTGACCTGGCCGGGAACCACCGGCGTCGGTCGTCCGTTGGGGGGCGGGCGATTGCATCGGCCGTGAAATCAATGGAACAGGCGACGCGACCCCTGCGGATCGCGTCGTTTTTTTTGCCCCGGGTCCTTGGATAGAGCCGGATTTCCGGCTCTATCTCAATAAAGTGGAGGGCGATTCCGATTTTGGTCAGCCGGCCGTTGCCATACTACGCTCAAGGGAAATGCCGCCGAGATAATCGTCGAGCATGACGTTGAGATCGTCGAGTTTGGTGGCGAAAAAGTGGTTGGCGCCCTCGATGATCTTGTAGTTCACCTTGATATTGCGCTGGCTGGACAGCTTGGTCGCAAGCTTGGCCACGCTGGCTTCCGGTACCAGTTCGTCTTGCGAGCCGTGAAGGATCAATCCGGACGACGGACAGGGAGCCAGGAAGGAAAAATCATAGACATTGGCCGGCGGCGCCACGGAAACGAATCCGTCGATTTCCGGTCGGCGCATCAGCAATTGCATTCCGATCCAGGCACCGAAGGAGAAACCGCCGACCCAGCAACTGGCGGCGTTAGGGTTGAAGGACTGCATCCAATCCAGCGCGGAGGCGGCATCGGAAAGCTCGCCTTGACCATTGTCGAAGCGGCCCTGCGACCGACCGACACCACGGAAATTGAAGCGCAGAGTCGAAAATCCCCGTCGCACGAAAGCGTGGTACATGGCGTAGACCACCTTGTTATTCATGGTGCCGCCATGCTGTGGTTGGGGGTGGAGCAGGAGCGCGATAGGCGCATTGGCCTGCTTGCCGTGATGATAGCGGCCTTCAAGCCGCCCATCCGGTCCGTTGAAAATGACTTCAGGCATCGTGTGTTGTCGGACCCACTGGCTAACCGGTTTGGCAAACTCGACCTACCCGGTATGAATTAAATAAAACGAGCTGACTCCTGCGCGTGGTCATACTTGACCAGCCTTGTCGGGCATCCTATATTCACCGTCGAACACCGGCCACTCCAAGCGGTATCCTGGAGGCCCCCTTCGCGCAAGCGACGTACAATAACATATTGATGACTATGGTTTTCAAGAGACTTCGGGAAGAAATCGAATCCATTCGTATTCGGGACCCGGCTGCCCGCTCGAGCCTTGAAATTCTTTTGTGTTATCCGGGCCTGCACGCGCTGTTGTTTTATCGGCTGGCGCATTGGGCCTGGTCGCATGAGCTGCTGCTTCTGGGACGGCTTTTGTCGCATGTCGGGAAGCTGGCAAGTGGCATCGAGATTCATCCGGGGGCAACGATTGGCGAACGGCTTTTCATCGACCATGGAACCGGCGTGGTGATCGGCGAGACGGCGGTGGTCGGCGACGACGTGACACTCTATCAAGGTGTGACGCTCGGCGGCACGTCGCTTCACAAGGGCAAACGCCATCCGACTTTGGGCAACCGGGTGATCGTCGGATCCGGAGCGCAGGTGCTGGGCCCGATTCTCGTCGGCGACGACGCGCGGGTCGGGGCCAACGCGGTGGTGCTGGCCGACGTGCCTGCGGGAGTGACCATGGTTGGCATTCCTGCGCGAGCCGTCGAGCAGCGCAGCAAGGTGCGGGAATTCCTGGCTTACGCCTGCGACGTCGACTTGCCCGATCCGTTGCTGCGCCTGATCGAAGATCTGCATCAGGACGTCGTTCAGCTGCGCGGTCAGGTTGCCATGCTTGAAAAGCAGGTGGGGCTTGAAAAGCCGGCGGGCGACGGATCGTCAGTGGGTCTTGAGACTTTGCCCAACGGTGCCGACCTAAAGAAGACAAAACTTTCAGCGCGCAAGGGCGCGCGACCATTAACCTGAATTTTGGGGAGTGAGCCGACGTGAAACTGAGCACTAAAGGGCGTTACGCCGTGATGGCGATGGTCGATCTGGCCTGCAACAGCAACGGCAGTCCGGTTGCGCTTGCCGACATCGCTGATCGGCAGGAAATTTCGCTGTCCTATCTTGAGCAGTTGTTCGGCAAGCTGCGCAAGGGCGGACTGGTGAAAAGCGTCCGCGGTCCCGGTGGCGGTTATCTTCTGGCCCGTCCGGCGCCGCAGACCAGGGTGTCCGACATCATCCTGGCGGTTGACGAGCCGATTCAGACGACCCGTTGCACCCCCGGTTCGCCGGCCGGTTGCCACAACCACAAGGGCCGCTGCCTGACCCATGACCTTTGGGAGGAATTGGGCAACCAGATCTATCTGTATCTGAGCTCGGTTTCGCTGGGTGATGTGATGGACCGGCGCCTGCTGGGCAGCAGCGGCGTGTTTCATGGCGGCCCGGTGGGCGGCGGCAACATCGCCGCGGCGCAGTAAGGGCTGGCTAGCGGTGCGTTTTTGAAATTCCGACAACCTTGCCACCCGCGATTTTCGGAATTTCAAAAACATGAGGCACCACTAGCTTATTGATAAACCTGGTGTTCTGATCGTTTCCGAATTTCGGTCGATACTGGGTCTTGTTGCTTCGAAATTCGGAAACGGAACACTAGGAGTTGGTTTCGATGGCTGCGGCCGCCGTCTATCTCGACTACAACGCGACGGCGCCGGTCCGGCCGGCTGCCCGCGGGGCGATGCTGCGAGCCATGGCCCATCCCGGGAATCCATCGTCGATCCATGGGTTTGGGCGTGCGGCGAGGCGTCTGGTCGAGGACGCCCGTGAGGCGGTTGCCTGTCTGGTCGGCGCATCGCCCGAGGCCGTGGTGTTCACCTCCGGCGGAACGGAAGCCAATGCGCTGGCGTTGGCTGGCTGGGGGCGGCGGCGTTTGCTGTGGTCGGCGATCGAGCATCCGTCGGTGCTGAAGGCGGCGCCCGGCGAGAGCATTCCGGTCGGCCCCGATGGCCGTGTCGATCTTTCGGCGCTCGAAGAGCTGCTGGCGGCAAGCCGGGAGCCCGCCGTGGTCGCGGTGATGGCTGCCAATAACGAAACCGGGGTGCTCCAGCCGGTTGCCGACGTCGTCCGGATCGCCAAGGCGCATGGCGCCGTGGTCCATTGCGACGCGGTCCAGGCCGTTGGCCGCGTCGACATCGACATGGCCGCCCTGGGAATCGATTCCTTGGCGCTGTCGGCCCACAAGCTGGGCGGTCCGACCGGCGTCGGGGCCTTGGTTCTTGCCAATTCCGATGTCGATCTGGCGCCCTTGCTGCGTGGCGGCGGGCAGGAGAGAAACCGGCGGGCGGGAACCGAGAATCTGCCTGGTATCGCCGGTTTGGGCGCCGCGGCGCGGGCCGTCCAGGACGACGTCGGCGAAATGGAACGGCTGGCCATTTTGCGCGATCGGCTCGAACAGGGGGCCCGGCAAAGGGTTCCTTCGCTGGTGGTCTTCGGCGGGCAATCGCCCCGGGTCTCCAATACGGCTTGCCTGGCGATGCCGGGCGTCACGGCGCAGACCTTGCTGATGGGCCTCGATCTGGCCGGTGTCGCGGTCAGCGCCGGTTCGGCCTGCAGTTCCGGCAAACTGGCGCCCAGCCATGTGCTGATCGCCATGGGGGCCGGCCCGCTTGCCGCCTCGGCCATTCGCGTCAGCCTCGGTTGGGCCAGTCGTGATGACGATGTCGAGCGGTTTTTGGACGCTTTCGGCGCGGTGACCGGCCGTCTCGCGGCCGGGCGAGGGACTGCCGAGCGGCATCCGGCCCTGGCTGGTTGAGGGAGCATTTTCTGAGGGAAACGGCGGGACGGTTCCGCCGTGCGACCTGACGGTAACTAAAGGAAAGGTGGCGCAACGACGCCGCCGGAGAGGCAAGGATGAGTGACATGACCGCAGTGCAGGGCACGAAGAGCAACGGCTTGGCGCAGCCGATCTATCTCGACTACCAAGCGACCACGCCTTGCGATCCGCGTGTCGTCGAAGCGATGCTGCCCTATTTTACCGAACGGTTCGGCAACCCGGCTTCCCGCAATCACTATTACGGCTGGGAAGCCGAGGAGGCGGTGGAGAAGGCGCGCGAGGAAATCGCCACCATCATCGGCGCCGACGCCAAAGAGATCGTCTTCACCTCCGGAGCGACGGAATCCAACAATCTGGCGCTGAAGGGCGTCGCTTATTTCTATCGCGAGAAAAAGAACCACATCATCACCGTGGTGACCGAGCACAAATGCGTTCTCGATTCCTGCCGGCATCTCGAACAGGACGGATTTCGCGTCACCTATCTGCCGGTGCAGAAGAACGGCCTGATCCGCCTCGAAGAGTTGGAGGCGGCGATCACCGACCAGACGGTGATGGTCTCGGTGATGGCTGCCAACAACGAGATCGGCGTCATTCAGCCGCTGGCCGAGATCGGCGCCATTTGCCGCAAGCATGGGGTGTTCTTCCATACCGACGGGGCGCAGGCGGTGGGCAAGATCCCGCTTGACGTCAACGCCATGAATATCGATCTGATGAGCATTTCCGCCCATAAGATCTATGGTCCCAAAGGAATCGGCGCGCTTTACGTGCGCCGCCGGCCGCGCGTGCGGTTGCAGGCCTTGATCAATGGCGGCGGGCAGGAACGCGGCATGCGTTCGGGGACCTTGGCGACGCCGCTCTGTGTCGGTTTGGGCGAGGCCTGCCGTATCGCCCAGGCCGAAATGGACGAGGAGGCCAAGCGTCTGACGGCCTTGCGCGATCGTCTGTTGAAGGGGGTCTCCGACCGTCTGCCCGAGGTCTATCTGAACGGCGATGCGAAGCTCCGTCTTCCTGGCAACCTCAACATCAGCTTTGCCTTTGTCGAGGGCGAGGGGTTGATGATGGGCGTCAAGGACATCGCCGTTTCATCGGGTTCGGCCTGCACCTCGGCCTCGCTGGAGCCGTCCTATGTTTTGCGCGCGCTGGGGCTTGACGCCGAAATGGCGCACACCAGCCTCAGGATCGGCATCGGCCGTTTCACGACGGAGCAGGAAATCGACTACGCCATCAACCATATCGTCGAGGCGGTGTCGCGCTTGCGCGAATTGAGTCCGCTCTGGGAGATGCATCTTGAGGGGATCGACATTAAATCCATCAAGTGGGCTGGGCATTGAGGCAAGGCTGGCGCCTTTCGCAGCGCTCGGACGGCAGGGATGCCGATGTGAGCGCGTTTCGGGAATTTGACGGAGGACCGCATGTCTTACAGTGAAAAAGTCATCGACCATTACGAACATCCGCGCAATGTCGGCGCCTTCAAAAAGGATGACGACGGGGTCGGCACCGGCCTGGTCGGGGCGCCGGCCTGCGGCGATGTGATGAAACTGCAGATCAAGGTGAGCGCCGAAGGCGTCATCGAGGATGCAAAATTCAAGACATTCGGCTGCGGTTCGGCCATCGCCTCGTCCTCGCTGGTCACCGAATGGGTGAAGGGCAAGACGCTGGACGAAGCGGCAAAGATCAAGAACACCGATATCGCCCATCACTTGGCTTTGCCGCCGGTCAAAATCCATTGTTCGGTGTTGGCCGAGGATGCTATCAAGGCGGCGATCGCCGACTACAAGAAAAAGAACGGCCTGGACGAGACGTCCGCCGCGTGACGCTGGCTCGAAGAGAGGTGTTGGACGAATGTCTGAACGCATGGCTCCCCTGACCTTGACCGATTCCGCTGCCTCGCGGGTCAAGGTACTGCTCGACAGCCGGGGCAAGCCCTCGGCTGGAATCCGTATTGGTGTCAGCACGAAGGGATGCTCGGGGCTGACCTACACGCTGGAGTTCGCCGACGAGAAGGAACCGATGGATGAAGTGGTCGAAACCAAGGGGGTGACGGTTCTCATCGACCCCAAGGCAACCATGTTCATCCTCGGGACCGAGATGGATTTCGTCGAGGAAAAGATGCAATCCGGTTTCGTGTTCCGCAATCCCAACGAAAAGGGCCGATGCGGCTGTGGCGAATCCTTCCACGTTTGACGATTTTCCGGTCGCCTGATCCGAGTCCGCCGGCTATGGCGATGGTTCCCCCCGAAAGCGGGCAGTTTGATGACTGAGATAGATCCTTCGATGTCCGGCGCCATTGTGCCGTGCTGGTCCTGTAAAGGGCCGATTTCCCCCCGTGCCTTGTTTTGCTCCACCTGCGGGGCGGTACAGCCGCCGGGGGTGATCGACCATTTCGGACGGCTGGGTTTGCGCCGGTCCTTCGCCATCGACCCGGCGGATTTGGATCGCCAGTATTTCGGCTTGCAACGACGGCTGCATCCCGACCGCTTTGCCACCCGGTCGGCGAAAGAACGGGCCTTGTCGCAACAGCAGGCGACGGCGATCAACGAGGCCTACGAGACTCTCAAGGATCCCTTGAAGCGCGCCGCCTATCTGCTGCGGCTGGCCGGACGCGTGGTCGACATCGACCAGGCCGGTACCGTGGACGACCCGGCTTTGCTGATGGAGGCCATGGAGATGCGCGAGGCGCTGGCCGATGCCACGACCCTTGCGGAGTTGAACGAACTGATGGCCACCGCCGAAGCGGCGGTCGGCGACTGTCATGAGGCGCTGGCCCAGGCCTTTGTCGACGACGACCTGGATGGGGCCGGCAAATTGACGACGCGGCTCAAATATCTCGGTAAAATGATCGACGAAACGCGCTCCCGCAAAGTCGGCATGACAAGGCAAGGCCTCTGATGCTTCTGCAGATCAATGAACCGGGTGCCACGCCCGCGCCGCATGCCAATGACCAGGGGGCGGCGGTCGGTATCGACCTCGGCACCACCAATTCGGTCGTCGCCATCGCCACGGACGGGCAGGCGACGGTTTTGCGCGATGAGGCCGGGCACGGTCTGATTCCATCGGTCGTCGCCTATGGCGCCGACGGGACGATTCTGGTCGGCCGCGAGGCTAGGCGCGAATTGCTCGACAATCCCGAGACGGTGGTGAGCTCGATCAAGCGGCTGATGGGACGCGGCGTTGCCGACGTCAAGTCGCTGGCCGGCACCTTGCCCTTCGAACTCGACGTGGCGGCCGACGGCGGCATGGTGCGCCTCAAGGTGTCGGGGCGGACCCTGACGCCGGTCGAGGTTTCCGCCGATATCCTGCGGGCCGTCAAGGCGCGGGCCGAGGCGGTGCTTGGCAAGACGGTCGACCGGGCAGTGGTGACGGTTCCCGCCTATTTCGACGACGGGGCGCGCAGCGCCACCAAGGACGCGGCGCGGCTGGCTGGTCTTGCCGTGCTGCGCCTGGTCAACGAGCCGACGGCGGCGGCGCTGGCCTATGGTCTCGACAATCAGTCGGAGGGGCTTTACGCCGTCTATGATCTGGGCGGCGGCACCTTCGACATTTCGATTCTCCGCATGGAAAAAGGCGTTTTCCAGGTGCGCGCCACCGGTGGCGATGCGGCGCTGGGCGGCGACGACTTCGATCATGCCATCGCCGAGTCCTTTCTGGCCGAGCGCGCAGTGACCTTCGGCGACGTCGCCATCACCTCGTCGGAGGCCAAACAGGCCCTGGCGACCGGCCGCATGGCCAAGGAATGCCTGTCGTCCAGCACCTGGGGCGAGTGGGTGATCGAACTGGACGGCAAAACCAGCCGTCATCGTCTGGAACTGGCGGCTTTCGAAGCAATGGCGGCGCCGTTCGTCGAGCGGACCATTGCCATCTGCCGGGCCGTGCTGGTCGACGCCGGCGTCGGTATTGAGGATATCAAAGGCGTGGTGCTGGTCGGCGGTTCGACGCGCGTGCCGCTGGTCCGCCGCCGGGTCGCCGAATTTTTCGGCCGCGAGCCCCTGGCCAACATCAATCCGGACGAGGTCGTCGCGGTTGGCGCCGCCCTGCAGGCCGAGGCGCTGACCGCCGGTTCCGATACCTTGCTGCTCGATGTCACGCCCTTGTCGCTTGGCATCGAGACCATGGGCGGTATCGTCGAGAAGGTCATTCCGCGCAATACGCCGATCCCGGTGGCGATGGCGCAGGAGTTCACCACCTATCAGGACGGCCAGGACGCCATGCTGATCCATGTCGTGCAGGGCGAGCGCGAGATGGTCGATCAATGCCGGTCGCTGGCCCGCTTCGTGTTGTCGGGCATCCCGGCGATGGCGGCCGGCGCGGCGCGGATCCGCGTGACCTTCGCTGTCGATGCCGACGGTTTGTTGACCGTTTCGGCCAAGGAAACCACCACGGAGGTCGAGCAGGCGGTTTCGGTGAAGCCGTCCTACGGACTGACCGACGACGAGATGGCCACCATGCTGCGCGATTCCCTTGAGCATGCAGAGGAGGACATGACCGCCCGCCTGCTGGTCGAGGCCAAGGTCGAGGCCGAGCGTTCGGCGCTGGCCGTCAAAGCCGCCCTGGCGGTCGACGCCGATCTGTTGTCGACCGCGGAACAGGCGGTGATCAACCGGGCGCTCGACGACGTCGAGCGGACGGTGAAGGACGGCGACCGCGATGCCGTTCTGGCCGCCGCCGCCGCCTTGGAAACGGGGACCAAGGTGTTCGCCGAACGTCGGATGGACCGGGGCATTCGGCAGGCTCTGGCTGGCATGACGGTGGAAAATCTGGGGAAAAGCCTGGGCGACGGCACGAAATGATCCGTTGCCTTGGACTCGCGTACTGAAATTTAGGAGAGGCTTCCATGCCAAAGATGACATTCGTTGAGCCGAATGGTACCCGCCACGAGGTGGAGGCGCCGGAGGGGCTGTCGGTTCTCGAAATTGCCCATCGCAACAAGATCGAGTTGGAAGGCGCCTGCGAGGGATCGCTGGCCTGTTCCACCTGTCATGTGATCGTTTCGCCGGAATGGGCCGACAAACTGCCGACGGCCAGCGATGACGAGGAGGACATGCTCGATCTGGCGTTTGGCCTGACGCAGACCTCGCGTCTTGGCTGTCAGCTGATCATGAAGAAGGAATACGACGGTCTTGAGGTGACTCTGCCGGCGGCGACGCGCAACATGATGATCGACAAGTAGCAGCATGCGTTGGACCGATATTCGTGACATCGCCATAGCGCTTGAAGACGCTCATCCCGATGACGACAACGTGAATCTGCGGTTCACCGATCTGCACAACTGGGTCTGCGCTTTGCCGGGCTTCGACGACGATCCGGGAAAGTCGGACGAGAAGACTCTGGAAGCGATCCAGATGGCTTGGATCGATGAACGCGAGTGACGCCATGACCGGAACGAAACAGACATTGTTTGCCAGGCTGCGCCAAGCGGTCGGCCCGGACTGGGAGGCCTATGTCGGACACGAGTTCGTGCGCCGCCTGGGCGACGGAACGCTGCCCGAGGATTGCTTCCGCCATTATCTGAGCCAGGACTATCTGTTTCTGAAGCAGTTCGCCCGCGCCTACGGTCTGGCGGTGTACAAGAGCGACACCTTGGAAGACATCCGTCAGGCCGCCGCCGCCATGGCCGGCATCCTCGCCGAGATGGGGCTGCATGTGCAATATTGCCACAAGTGGGGGATCACCCAGGCCGAGATGGTCGATGTGGCGGAAGCCCAGGCGACCACCGCCTACACGCGCTTTGTGCTGGACCGCGGGTCGGCCGGCGATCTTCTCGACCTGTTCGTCGCCTTGTCTCCCTGCGTCATCGGCTATGCCGAGATCGGCACCCGGCTTCGGGAAAAGGGCACCAGGGTGATCCGTGGCAAGGTGCCGCGCGAGAATCCGTTTCAGGCGTGGATCGACAGCTATGCCGGCGACGAGTATCAGGAACTGGCCGGAGCGCAGGTGGAGCATCTCGACCGCCTGATGGCGTCACACGGCGGGGCCGGCCGGTTTGAGCGGCTGGTGGCGGTGTTTCGCCAGGCGGTCCGCCTTGAGACCGATTTCTGGGCCATGGGACTGAGCCAGTCCCGTTGAGCGAGTGAGTATGCTGAATTTTTCTGTTGTCGATCTGGCGGCGTTGGTCCTGTCCTTCGGTTTATGGCAGACGTTCGGGATCATCGTCGATCACACGGATCTGTCGAAGAACAGTCTGACCGCGGCGGTCAATGCCGAGCGTCTCGAATGGATGCGCCGGCTGACCAACCGGGACAACCGCATCGTCGACAGCACGCTGATCGCCAATCTGATGCACAGCGTCTCGTTCTTCGCCTCGGCCACCGTTCTGATCCTGGGCGGCGTGGCGGCGATGGCCGGGACCGCGGACCATGCCTACAACACCATCCAGGGCATTCCCTTCGTGACGCCGGTCAGCAAGGATCTGTTCGAGGGCAAGCTGCTGCTGCTGGGATTGGTCTTCATATATAGCTTCCTCAAATTCACCTGGAGCCTGCGGCAGTTCAACTATTGCAGCATTCTGGCCGGCAGCGCGCCGGCCGCGACCGATCCCGAGGAGGAGAAGGAAGCCTTCGCGGTTCGCGCGGCGCGGGTCAACGAATTGGGGGCGCGCAGTTTCAACCAGGGTCTGCGCGGCTATTACTTCGCGCTGGCGACGCTGGCCTGGTTTCTCCATCCGCTGGCCTTCGTGGCGGCAACGGTCGCTGTGGTGGCGATCCTCTGGCGCCGCGAGTTCCATTCGCGGACCCGCCGCGCCCTGCGCCGCGAGGCCCGATGATGGGCGGGCGTATCGTCGTCGCCATGTCGGGCGGGGTTGACTCCTCGGCCACCGCCGCGCTGTTGCAGGAAGCGGGATGGGATGTGGTCGGCGTCACCATGCAGCTTTACGACCATGGCAAGGCGGTCGGGCGCGCCAACAGTTGCTGTGCCGGCAAAGATATCCACGATGCCCGCCGGGTCGCCGACGTGCTGGGCATTCCGCATTACGTGGTGGATTACGAAAGCACCTTCCGCGAGGACGTGATCGAACGCTTCGCCGATTCCTATGTTGCCGGAGAGACGCCGATTCCCTGCGTTCTTTGCAATCAGACGGTGAAGTTTCGCGACCTGTTCGCGGTGGCCCGCGACCTGGGGGCCGAGGCCCTGGCCACCGGCCATTACGTCCTGCGCGAGGACGGCGAGGCGGGGCCGCGCCTGCTGCGCGGCGCCGACCACAGCCGCGACCAGAGCTATTTCCTGTTCACCACGACGCGTCAGCAGCTCGACTTCCTGCGCTTTCCGCTGGGCGGCATGTCCTCGAAGGACGAAACGCGGGCGATCGCCAAGCGCTTCGGCCTGCCGGTGGCGGTCAAGCCCGACAGCCAGGACATCTGCTTCGTGCCCGACCGCGACTATGCCGGTCTGGTCGAGCGGTTGCGGCCGGGCGCCATCGAGCCTGGCGACATCGTCGATATCGACGGCCGGGTGCTGGGCCAGCATCAGGGGGTCATCCATTACACGGTCGGCCAGCGTAAGGGGCTTCGCCTGGGAGGCGGTCCGCCGCTTTACGTGGTGCGTCTGGACGCCCCCGGCCGGCGGGTGATCGTTGGCCCGAAGGAGGCGTTGGGACGCAGCCGCATCACGCTGACCGGCATCAATTGGCTGGGCGAGGACGGCGTCAGCGGGCCGCAGGCAGTCGCCGTGAAAATCCGCTCGACCCGCGAACCGGTCGCCGCGATGCTGACATTGATGCCGGGCGACAAGGCCGCCGTCGCCTTCACCCAGCCCGAGGAAGGCGTCGCCCCCGGACAGGCCTGCGTCTTTTACGATGGCGAACGCGTCCTGGGCGGTGGGTGGATTACAGGGGAGACAGAGGCAAACGTGCCTTGACTTCGGCAAGCCAAGCCGATAAAAACCGCCTTCCAAGCTTTTGGCGGAGTAGCTCAGCTGGTTAGAGCAGCGGAATCATAATCCGCGTGTCGGGGGTTCAAGTCCCTCCTCCGCTACCATCTAAGGCCCTGAAATCATTCGATTTCAGGGCCTTTAATATGTCAGCTATCCTGACTGTTTTGCAAAATCGGTCCGGATGTTTTGCAAAATTTCGTTCGCCGACTGTTCCACCAGGTCGATCGCATAGGCCGCTCGGCGCTTCTGATCGGCCTCCCGTGCGTAATAAATCGCCATCGCTTCGGTGGCATGGCCGAGCGCTGCGGCAATGTCGCGCGTGTCGCCGCCGGCATCCGCGATCCAGGTCGCCAGGGTGGTGCGAAGTCCGTGGAACGTCAGACCGGGCTGAACCTTGCCTTCCTGTTCCAGTTTGCGGATGACCTTGAAGAAAGAAGCTCGCAGTCCGCTCTCCGTAAATCCGGAACCCCTGGCATTGATCACCAGCGGGGCGTCGGGAAGACGCGGAAGCCGCTTTATTTCCGCGTCAATGATCGCGCGCAGCATGGCCATGGCCTTGATCCAGACCAGATTGTCCGTCTTACCCTGTCGGCCCATGATCGATTCGCCGTCATAGGAGCGGCGAGGCAAAACGCACACGTCTCCCTCGCGCCAGCCGGCCATCAGTGCCAGGGCGGCGGCGATCGTCAATTGCCGGCTTGCCACGCCGAAATAGGAGGCAACCTCGTCGGCCTTCCAGGCGCGGTTCCTCTTTGGCTCGCCGCGTGGCTTGGAAATCTTATGTTCCCTGTCGGTGGGGTTGGGGTGCGGACATTTGCCTGCGGCGCGGCCGACGTTCCAGATGCGGCTGATCACTGCCAGGACATAGTTGGCGAAGCGACGTTTTCGCTTTCCGTAGGTCAGTTCAACGAACTCTGCGACCCATTCCGGCTGCATCTCGGCGAGCGGCATCTTGTCGAGATTGGCCATATAGTTGAGGACATCCTGATAGTCCTCCTTGGTCCGCTTGCCGAGGTTGCTCCACTTCGAGGTAGACTTGTAATAGACGACTAGCCAACCCCACGTGTTGGGAACCTTTGCCTTTTCGGCTTTCTCTTCGTCGAATTTTTTCCGTGCCGCCAGCACTTCCTGCACGAAAGCGTCTGTGCCGTATTCCGCCTGAATAGGCAGGCCGGTAATGCGGTCGTAGCACCGGATTTTACCGTCTCGGCCGCGAACCTTGTTGATGCCTTTGAGCCGGATAATCATTGCCTATAGTCGGCCAGCCAGTCCTTGCGGCTCGGCGTGGCCCCCTTGTTTCCGTTGGGGACGGGCGTCGCGTTCAGTCTGCGCGCGGTGATCGCGGCGTCAAGTTCTTCGCGATCCCACAGGACGTTACGATGGCCGTCTGATGGCAGAGGGGCCGGATAGGTGCCGTCCTCGACCTGGGCATCGAAGGTCCCGGGACTGACACCGCAATAGGCGGCGGCGATCTCGCGGTTCATGAGACGCGGCAGGGCGGCAGAGGGCCAGTTCTCAGGAAGCCTAGGCATTATGCCGCTTTCTCCGCGACGGCTTCGGGGATCTCCCATTGCCGCTCAGATAGCGTCAGGCCGCCCTGGCGTTCATGGCGGCGGCCGAGATCGTCGACAAAGTTGCGTTCCCATACCGATAGCTTGCTTTCGCCCAGCTCGGCCTTTTCCAGGATCCAGTCGAGGCGGCGAAGGTCAGGCATTGGGAACCTCCAGGTGCTCTTTACTGTCGAGAAGATGGCCAGCAGCCTTCTTGCCGATCCGACACATCCCGGCCCAGCCAGGGGCTTTCGATGCTATAAGGCGATATTGCTCGCCTGGCCGGAATTCGCGGTCGCCGGTGACGTGGATGGCTTCCGGGGTGTCGCCGCAACGACGTGGATCTGGATCGTGTTCGGCGCTGGGGTGATATTCACCCCATTGCTTGAAGAAGAACGGGACGTCGGTCGCCGCGCACTGGTCGCGCAGGGATCGCGCCCAATCCGGGTGCATGGGTCGGGCATGGGGTCCGCTCTCGCCGCCGGCTACGATCCAGTCAATGCGTGGATAGCGGCCAATGAGCTCAAGGCCCTCACGCGAACCATCAGCGTTGCGGTTATCACTCCAGAAATTGCCGGTGGTGACGTCCCACCACCATCCGGTTGCCACGGCTCCGCGGTCGCTTTCCGGGTGACCACCGCAGTCGTCGAAGGTGTCTTCCCCATAGCCGATGCGGATGAGATCGACCTGTCCCAACAGCGGTTCAGCGCTGATCCAGCGGAGTGCCGCGGGAGTTTCCAGAAGGTCGGGAATCCGCTCGTCAGCTGCCGCTTGGTCCTCGACCGAGACGCCAAACCATGCATTTGGAAGCGGAAGATGCACGACCAGCCACAGAGCGGGATCTTCGCCCGTGCGAGCCTGATAAATGTTCTGTGCGGCTCCCTCGACCATTGCATCGCGCGCGGCCGGTTGGTCGGGCATTTCGGGGATGCCGGCAAAGTAGGCCCGCATCCGTGCCGCCCGCTTGGTGAGATGGATGAAAAGGTGCTGCTCGCATAGCGCCTCTACGGCGAACACCTGGTCGATCCATTCATCCTCGACTGCCTCGCCGAACAGGTCGCTTTCTGAGCAAACGAAATAGACCGTCGGCTTCTTGGTGCGCAGCGGCAGATCAAGGTTTTTCTCGATGAGACGTGTGGCGCCGTTGAATACCGGGCGGCCGTCGGCGGCCTTCGCGGTCAGCCCCTGGTATTGATCGATCAACTGTGGATTGTTCTGGCGCATGTTGGCGACGGTGGCGGCCCAACAGTTCCGGCAACCTTCCGACGCCGGCCTGCAGCCGCGGATCGGGTTCCAGACGGCGGGGCGCGTCCCGCGCGACCTGGCGACGGCGATCATCCATTCGATTGTGGTGGCATCAGCCATGGATTGGTTCCTTCCAAATGACTTTGGTAAGTGCCTGGTCGAACCGCAGGCCGCGCATGGCGCCGACGCGGCAGATCGCCTCTCGCTGGGCGAGACTGCCAACATGCCGATAGAGTCCGAGATAGCTGTTGCAACAGACCGCGACCTCGTCGATCGGCGCGGCCATGACGCGACGCAAGGCATTGCGGTGGGTCTTCGCCCGACCGGATCGGCGATGCGGTCGAAGGATGTGGCCGACGAAATCGACGCCCTGGTCGACGGGCGCAACGAAGGTCTTGCTCTCGGCCAACTGCATGCCAATGCCGGCCAAGTGTGCGCGAATGGCGTTCGCGGCATCCAACAACACGGCCGGTGATTCGTGGATGATCACCATATCGTCGACATAGCGGACGTAATGGCGCATCCCAAGCCGGCGTTTGATCGCCTGGTCGAGCGGATCGAGCAAGGCGTTGGCAAAAAATTGCGATGACAGATTGCCGATCGGCAGCCCAACGCCGGCCGGTGCGTGGAAAAGGCTTTTGTGCCGTGGCACCAGGGCAAGATCGCGGCTGGAACACTGCACCACCGCATCGCGGCGGATGTCCTGGAAGACCAGCTTGCGACAGAGATCGAGCATTGTGTTATCGCGGACCCGGCGTGCGAGGATCGTGAACAGCGCGTCCTGGCGGATCGACCCGAAGAAGGATCGGATGTCCGCCTTCAGATAGAACGTCTTGCGCGTCCAGTTCTCGGTGGCGCTGCGCAAATGGTCATTCAGCCGATCGGCGGCATAGAGCGTGCCACGGCCTTTGATGCTGGCACAGCTATCGTGAATGAATGCGCGCTCAAAGATCGGGCCGATCTCGGCATAAAGAAGATGGTGGACGATGCGGTCGCGAAACTGTGCAGCCCAAACTTCCCGAGGTTTCGGATATTTGATGGCGAACACCGACGCCGGCGACGGCGACCAGGCACCTGATTGCAGCTCTTCGTAAAGCTGCATCAGGTTTGCCTCGAGGTCGATCTCGAACGTTTGAGCGGCGGCGGTATTGCGCTTGCGGCGTCGGCAGTCGTAATAGGCCTCAAAAACCTGGGCCACGGTGATTTCACTGCGGAAGGATGCTTTCATGTGCGGACCGGCCTGACCCGGTAGTCGTTGTTCTTGTTCCAGTTGTCCGAGTTGCCGCTCCCGAAGTTCTGGTTCCAGGCGTTGTTCTGGTTGAACTGGGAGATGTCGGGTGTTTACACGTCGGGCCGCCGATTGCGCCAAGGCATCGACGGCGGCCAAACTGCGCCGGGACGCGCGGGGAGCAGTCCGCCGTATCCTGCTGGCGCTTGGAGCGACCAAAGTGGCCGCTAACTCGACCATATGATGCGCGCAGGCCCGGTGGCCTTGACCGCCGGACATCAGGCGCGAGCCTTTGCATAATTGAGCCAACCAGTCGCCTGTTTGCTGACGGCGGTGGTGAGCTTCACCGTGGACCCAAATTGCCCAGGGGAGATCTGTCGCAGATCCGTCGACAGGCGGAAGAACAGCTGCAGTGTACCGAGGTGTTCGCGCAACCGCTGGATCGCCGGAGCCTTGTCGCGGGTACAATTGGCCGTGTAAATGCTCTTTACGACGGCCGTCGCTTCCGCGCGGATATCCCGCGCAAGATCGCGAAAGTTCCGATGGTATTGCCCGGTGAGCTTCGTGGTCAGCGTCAGAAGCTCGTAGGCATCGTGGTAAATCGCCAAGTCAGTGGCGAGGGCCATTCGGAATCTCCTCTGGGATCGGCACCCCGCCGCCGAAGCGGCGGGGAAATAGTCAAAAGGTTAAATCAGGACAATGCGGACCGGCCTGACCCGGTAGTCGTTGCCCTTGCTCCAGTAGTCCGAGAGGCCGCTCCCGAAGTGCTGGGTCCAGGCGTAGAGCTGGTAGAACTGGGACTGGGTAGAGGTCCAGTACGGGGCCTCCTCATAGGCCTGCTCGCCGCCGGTCTTGAAGGCCGGCATCTCCGTCCAGATCGGGCAGAGATTGGCCAGCAGGCCGAGGTGCTCGGCTAGCGCGGGCAACTGCCAGTCATCGAAGCCACCGCCGCGATAGGCGCGGGCGGCCTGCGCGGCGGGGTGCTGGCCGTCGTTGATGGCGTCGGTATTCGCCAGACCATCGGTGAAGGACTTGGCGCCCGGCGCATCGTCATAGTCCGGATCCCAGGCGAATTCACCCAGGTCGCCGCCGGCAGTCTTGTCGGCAACGATGACGATGGCCTGACGACCACCAGCCCAGGGGGTGATGTTGCCGACGATGCCGCCGCCAAACGCTTCACCCAATGCCGGTACAACCGGCTCGGGCCGTTTCATGGCGAGATTGGATTGGGTCATCTATTTTAATCACTCCAGGAAAAGTTCCGGGGAACCGCCCGGCGCGGATGGCCGCCGCTGTGACAGCAGGGCGGAATCGGATTGAAGGTTCGGGGACCAGCTCCACCAGCCCTGTTTGCCACGGGCTGGTGCTGGCGCGGCGAGCGGTTGAACGTCTTTGAGCAACCATGCCCAGCGGTTCGGCGAGTAATTGCCAAAGGGGTCGGATTGAATGAAAAGAGGATCGCTATTACCGGGCAGCCAACGGGTGACGAAAACCTTGCCTGTGTTATCGACAGCCCCGCATCGATAGGCGGCGGCCAGCACTGCGGTACAGACGACAGCGCCGCGCGGCATGTCCACCAGTTTGGAAAAGCCGGCGTTCTTCAGCGCGGTAACGATGGCATCGCATTGAGCGTCAGGGTGGTCCGCGCGTAAGCCGGAGATCAGGTAATCCTGTAGGAACCGCAGATCTTCAGTGCTCTTCGCTGCATGGATGGCAATGCGCTTGCCAATGTGGTGGGCCGGCGGAGGATAGTCGCGCGTCTCGTAGATTTTGGCGCCGGTCGCGATCAAGGACGCATAGGGTTGCCAAATGGTGATGGCGGGGAGGGGAACGGTCATTGCCGGCGCCTCACTTCGTAGAAGGGGACACCAGCGGCGACGCGCCGGTTCGCTGACTCCGCGGTCATCTCGCGTATACGAGTGATGGCATCGGTCATCATCTCTTCGCGAATGGCCAGCGCCGCCCCAGCTAGAACGCTGGATAATGCCTCGACCTGCTTGAAAATCACTTCGTTGATGGACAGGCCGAGGGCTATGTGATCCCCGACCAGATCAAGGATTTCGCAATGCAGGCAGCGAGAGTCCAACCGGGAAAATTTCTTAGCCATGCTGTTTCTCCCGAGCCTCAAATGACTTGATCAGATGGGCTACCGTCGCTCCATCTTCTGCACTCGGCATGACCTCGACGCGGAACACCGCCACATATCGCGCGCCAGTTCCGTCTGTTTCATTCAGCCCCCATCCTCGGGGCATGAGGTGCCGCCCTTCGCCGTCGTACCAAGTCCAGAAATCATCGGGATCGGTATTCAGATCGAAGGCCACCTTGCAGTCTGACCATGGCAGGCCATCCGACTGACGTTTACTACCGTGGGGCCGGGAGGGTTCCCCAGCTTTGGCCTTGGGCTGGCCATTGCCGCCGCATGCCTCGCATGGCCATTCGAGCTGATAGCCCGTACCGCTGCACATTGGGCACGGGGCATCTTTGGCAGGGGTGGACAGATGCTTTTCCATCGTGACCTCAGAAAGGGATTTCATCGTCGAGTTCCGGTGCAGGGTCAGTACCGGCGCTCCCCGCGTGGTCATCGCGATCGTGTGGGTTTCCATATTCGTCGGGACTGTTTGCTGCCGGAGGACGGTTGCCGTCGGCGCGTCCATCAAGGAGGGTGAGTTCACCTTTGAATCGACCTAAGACGACCTCGGTAACGTATTTTTCAGTTCCGGCCTGGTCGGTCCATTTGCGGGTCTGAAGGGCTCCTTCGAGGTAGACCTTGCTGCCCTTCTTCAGGTACTGCTCGGCGATATCGGCGACACGATCATTGAAAATGACGACGCGGTGCCATTCGGTTTTCTCACGGCGCTCGCCACTGGCGCGATCCTTCCAGGACTCCGACGTGGCGATGTTGAGACTGACGATTTTCGATCCGTCCTGAGCGTGGCGGACCTCCGGATCGCGGCCAAGATTGCCGATGAGAATGACTTTGTTGACGCTTCCGGCCATCTCATTCCTCCTTCTGTTCCATGCTTCAATCTCCCTGGTCGGGCCGCCGATGATTTGGCGGCCCTGCGGGCTGTTCAGATGGAGGTGCTTTCCGGGCGCCCGACGAAAAGTGGAAGCGCCGTCTTCTCGGCGGCTTTGGCGCAAGCCCCGTCAAGGGCATCCTTGAACACGCGATCTTGCCGGTAGAGTTCATAGGTCCAGATCAGTCCACCGGACTGCTTGCGGTAGCGGAGACGGACGAGGACGCGGTAGGCATCCCCGCCTTCGAACACGGGGATGCCGATGCAAAACAGGTTCGGCACGGATAGTTTTTCTCCGGCCTCGTCCTGGTGTTCCGTCTCGAAGACGACGTGCGATTCGCCGGAGGAGAGATTGACGGCCTGCAGGACCTTGCTGCTTTCGTGGATCGCCAAGCCGCGTGAAAGCGTCATCAGGTCTTCAGGGCCGGCAAACTTGCCCTTCAGCAGGTTGACAATGCGTTGAAGCTCTTGGTCCGATTTGGACAAATCGCCGTCCCCAAGGGTCGGTACGGGAAGAACATCGACAATTCGTTCTTCGAGGAAGAGAGAAAAATCGACTTGGCTCATGGGTTTTGCGCTGGTCCGGTTCCACGCGGTCCATTCGTCGGAGAGTGGAAATTGATGCAGGCAGCGATGTCGCCCGAAGTGAGGCTGAGCGGCGGCGTCGGGCGTGTTGGCATCCGACACGTTGACCCGGTCGTGGTAGTCGATCACGGCAATGAGCAAGGGGCGGTTTTTGTCGCTGTCCGCGAAGAGCGCGGTGTTGGGATTCTTGAAGCGGTTGACGTGGTCGATCAGCGAGTCGAGGGTCAACATCACGGCCGTCCCTTCGCGACGCTCCGGACAACCACGGTATTCGTCGAAATAACCCTTGACGCTCGTCAGGCTGATACCGTCGGTGGACGGTAATGCCGCGACTGGAACGGAGATGCCTTCCGGGCTGACCAGCGTCATAATCTGTGGCGTATGTAGCGTCTTGACTAGATCGGCGACGGTTTCGGCAACATTCGAAACTTCTTCGGGCATGAGAATCTCCTTAGATGGCTTTCACCGCGCCGGTGGCGGTGTCGACCGACCGCAGGGGCAGTTCCTGTTGATGGGGATTGGCACGAGACAGGTTGTTGTCCGGCGTTGCCCAGAGCACCGTGCGGCGGCGCGCGGTCTTGGGGGCGGTGATCTTGTAATCGGCCTGCACGTCGAAGACCCCGTCGGCATATTTCATGTCGATGGTCAGGGTGATCTTGCCGGCCGGCTTGCCGCCGTGTTCATGGGCGTGGTCTTGCAGGGTCGCGACAAGATCCTGGATCTGTGTCGTTAGATCCGCATGCAACTGGCCATCTTCGAGTTGGGAAACCAACGTCGAAAAAGCGCGGATGTCATGCGGACCGGTAGGGCTTTCGTTCATATCTTCTCCGGAGCGGCGTAGGGGTGACCTGTCGGCGGTGGGCCGCGCACCGGACGAAAGGGAACCTGTGGTGGGGTTCGAAAAGGGCATGGTCAAGAGACCTTCTTGGCCTTCTTGGCGGCGGTGGTAAGCCCCTGCGCGGAAGCCCAAGCATGGGCCACATCGGCCGGATGTGGGGCTCCGGCCAGAAGGGTCGCGACGAACTTTCGGCTGCCAAAGCGCAGGGTCGGCAGGACAAACCCCGAGGGGGCCTGCCGCGCCACATACTGTTTGAGCGCAGAGGCCTTCATGTCGGTGACCTCGCCCTCGACGCCGGCTATTTTTGCCACCGTCAGAAGGGCATCTTTCCGCATGCCGTCCAAATCCTGCTCTTGTAGCGTGAGGCCGGCCGCTTCCTCTGTTCCAACCAGCCCAAGCGTTTCGGCGATTGCCACCGGTGCAGGATCGTCGCCGATCTGCGGGTTGTATCCGCTGAAGGTTCCCGTGCGGAGGGCGACAAGAGCCGCGAACAAGGCCGATACCTCGCTCGGGGACAGAGACATCAGCGCACGCCAATAAGACGTATGGTCGATGTTCCAAGGGTCCCCGGTGCGCGGGCCTTTGCGACCGATCTCGAACTTCTTTTTGGTTGTGATGGAAAGCTTTTCCAGGATGGGGGCTATTGCCACCAAGGTGGCATCCGATATCACGCGATCATCGTCGTCGATCTCGGTCGCCTCGATTCTGACAGCCTGCGAACTGCCCAACAGCGCCATGCAAACCACCACCATGGCCATGTCTGGCGAACGAACGACGGCGTCCTGAAGCGCGGCTGTCTTGCGACGATGAGCGGCGGCGGCATGTGCTTTGGTCGTCGGCTCCGTCGGGGCGGCGGTAGTGGCGGCCGTGCTCTTGGCGGCCGGAGGATGCAAATCGCTCTCGTGGACGAGATCCAGATGGATCTCTACAGAGTTATCGCGTTCCAACACGATGACGGCTCGGGCCTTTTCATGGCCCTTGCCAGAGGCATATCTCCAATCCTGGAAATATTCACCTTTCGCCAAGTCGATAACCTCGACGGCATAATATTTCTTGGCGAGTTCGGCTTTCTTTTCCTCGACGGCGGCGGCTTGCAGGTCTTTGAACTGCGCGATGTTCGCGAAATAGCGAACATCTGGATTTTCCTCGTCTTCGAGCCATCCCCCTGTGTACCGCGACAGGTCGAATAGGGCGGCGGTGGCGGGCAAACGGAAGGAAAACAGGGCATTCTTGAGGGCCGCGGTAGTAAGATAGAGACCGCGTTGGATATCCTCGAGAATGCCTTCCTGCTCGGACGCCGGGCAATAGGCGGCGAGGATATTGGCGGTTTCGACGGAAATTTCTCCGCCGGCCAAGGCTTCGCGAACCTGAGGGGTCAGGTCCTTCACCAAGCGCAGGCGTTTCTGGACGGTGCGGCGGTTGACGCCCAATTTGCGCTCGATATCTGCCGGGCTATCGCCCATCTCCACCATGGAGTGGTAACCTTCTGCCTCCTCCAAAGGAGTCATATCCTGACGCTGGAGATTCTCCATCATGGCGAGTTCCAGTGCCTCGCGATCATCGCAAGGCCTGACGATGATCGGGATGGGGAAGCCGGCGGAGGCGGCCCCGCGTTCGATGGCCAGGCCGGCGCCGCGCCAACGCCGCTCACCGGCGATCAACTCGAACGCCTCGTGGATCGTCGGGTGTGGGCGAACCAAAAGTGGCGAGAGGATGCCTTTTTCGGCGACCGACGCGGCCATCTCCTCGATGGCCTCTGGCTTGAAGAGTTTGCGCGGATTGCGGGGGTTGCGGTGGATTGCCGCGTGGGTGGCCGTCGCGAGGGTTGACCCTGGCGCCGATTCATTTTTAACCGTCAGGATGCGGGAGATGGTGCTTTCATTAACGCCGAAGGCGGCGGCGAAGGCGCCGTTGGTAATCGTCGGATCGGCGGCCTTGCGGGTGCGGATGTCGGCGGTCTGTTCTTCGGTGAGTTTTGGCTTCGGGGGCATCGTCAATTTTCCTCGGCATCGCGAACGGCAGTCGCGCCCCCGCCGCGAAAGCGGCGGGGAATGGTCAAATTGCTAAATAAAGAGAATGCGGACCGGCCTGACCCGGTAGTCGTTGTCCTTGCCCCAGTGGTCCGAGCCGCCGCTCCCGAAGTCCTGGCGCCAGGCGTAGTTCTGGCCGAACTGGGACTGGGTAGAGGTCCAATAGCAGGCGTCCTCGTAGGCCTGCTCACCGCCGGTCTTGAAGGCGGGGATCTCCGTCCAGATCGGGCAGAGATTCAGCCTCACGGCTTCCTGATCCACAAGGCTCGGGAGGCACCAGTTATCGAATCCACCGGCACGGTATGCGCGGCAGGCCTGCGCGGCGGGAAACTGTTCGCCGTCCAGGGCGGCGGTGTTGGCCATGCTGTCGGTGAAGGACTTCGCGCCGGGTACGGATCGGTAATCCGTCGCCCAGGCGAAGCAGCCAAGTTCCCCGCCGGCGGATTTGTCGGCGGTGATGATGACGCGGGTCCTGCCATCAAACATGGCGGTTGCCGCGGCGAGAATTCCGCCCTCAAAGGGTGTGCCGATAGCAGGAAGGACAATGTCGGAAGATCTCTCTGCGAGAGCGGGACACATGGTTAGACTCCTTGGTTAGAGCGAACGACGTTCGCGGGTGGCAACAGGGCGAATCGGTTGGTGGGGGCGGGGCAGTCCAAGACGCGGCGATTCATCAAAGTGAGGGCGGCGTCTGGATCAACGCGTTTGTCGTTGAAGCGCACGTCTCGGCCGTTCCAGACCAACGCTACGATCGCGTATTGCGAGGGCGTGAGGCGTCCATAGGCGGCGGTCACGCTGCCGTAGCTGTCCTGGACACTCATAACGAGGCCCTCACGCCGGCCGCCGCGCGCTCGATGAAATCGGCAGCGGCACGAAGCCCTTGTGCTGTGATAGCCCTGATTTCCAGGGTTCCATCGAGCGACTGTTGGACCGTCGCGTGGATCAACCCCTCAAGCAACAGATCGTCTTTTTGCTGGCCACGCATGGCGATGTCGGCGCCGGCAAGGGCGGCTTGCGCCACCTCTCGAATGGCTTGGATGTGCTGAGTTGAGGGCGAAATCTCGATGACAGGCATTCTGGCCTCCTCGTGAATGTGCGTGAGGAGTATCGCGATATAACGCGCACACGTCAATTAAAAACGCGATATAACGCGTTTTTAATGAAACAGTACGGGCGACTTGGCGGCTTTATCGCAAAACGCGGTTGGCGCTGACGTGAGTGCGTCTGTGAAATTACGTCATGAGTTGGGGAATGCGTATAGCCACCGCGCGCAAGATGGCGGGCCTGTCACAGACAGAATTAGGAAGGCGAGTCTATCTCTCGCAGGAGACGATTGCAGGTTATGAAAAAGAACAGCGGCAACCAAAATTTGCCGTCGTTGAACGGATTGCTGCTGCCACCAACACTCGTCCGGAATGGATAGCGTTCGGCGTTGGGCCGGGGCCAGACCAAAAATCTGGGCAATAGAAAGCACCGGCGAGACGGTGGTGGACATCGCCAGGAAACGATTTCTGGGCCGGGTGGCATCCAGACCACCACCGCGAAGCTGTCCTTATGCGGCGCGCAGTTCGGCCTCATACCCCTTCATTGCTAGTGACACCACGCGGGGCACTAGAAGGGTTCCATCTTCATAGTAACCAATGGTGCGGCGGCTGAGGTCAAACAGCACCGCAAGCTGCTTCTGGTTCAACCCAACCTTTTTCCGCCAGGCGCGAAACTCTTCCGGACGCGGAGACCGACCATCCTGCCATGCGGCGCGCTTGTAGAGCTCCGGGCTGCTGTAGTCTACCTCCACGTTCTTGAAGGATAGAGTATATCCCCAGTCTTCCACTGCGGGATCGCCAGCGGCAGACGGAAGGGAGCCCGAGAGGTCGAGAGCGCAAGTCGTGCCGTCGTCCCATGCCAACGAAATAATGCTTGGACCGCCGGTCATGCCGGCCGAAACGATCCTGGGGGATTTATTCGACATATTACTTCCTCCACATGTTCAGCAGCATCACGTGATTTGCGACGATCCATTCGCGGGCCGTTTTAAGGGCGCGGGCCGGGGCCTCGCCGATAATCACCTCGCCGGTGGCAATAGCGATGGATGCATCGCAATCTGCGGCGACCAAGTGAACGTGGGGGATGCCGTGCTCGTCAAAATAGATGTTGATTTTGTAACCATCGAAGGCAAAAAGCGTTGGCATGTGGCACCCTCTTGTGTCGAACAAGATAGTGCAATAGTTGCGCATTGTCAAATGGAAATGTGCAATCATTGCATCTGATGCGCGGTTGTGTGATCGCTCATGCTCAACGTAGCATTAAGGGAAAAAGGAAGCCGGTACACCAACCAGTCTTCTTGCACAAAGAATGAACTATTGGTTAATCATCGGCATAAGGACAAAACAGACGTCACCCTTTGGTTTCGTTGTGAATACCTGTTTATGTTGCAGCCTATGACGTTAGGCTAGACCGATCATTTTGAGATTGCCTCGCGACCGTCGAAGACTATCCTTCACCAATCGTCGCCCGCAACGGGCGGGGCCAAGGTGGGTAGCGATCCCATCCTCGACCAACAGACGCAAATCCTCTTGCGTTGCACAATATGCCTATTGTCCGCCCCCCTCGCGAGGGATCCGGGGCGACAAGTGCGACTCTTGGAGGTGTCATTCGTGTCGAACCGTGTCCACTTTTCCCTAGATCGTGACCTATATAGCCAAAATTACGAGGCGGAGCTGTCCCAATCTGGGGGCATTATTAAAAATGATAACCAAAAAACCAATCTTGGCGTTGAGGAAGAACCTAGCTTTGCGGTTTTCCAGAGCCTCTCTCTTGAAGAAAAACTGCTGATTCTCGCCCTTATCGAGCGGTTAGCTCTGCGTTTCGATCCCTCGCAAAGCGGGCAATGAGGCGGCGGACTTCCTCTCTGTCCTCATCGCTCAATGCCCTCATTTCCGAAAGGAAAACGGCATCCTCTGGAGAAACGGTGGGGGGAAGAAAATCCATCGGCTGCTTGTTCAAGACGTGGGCAAGCTTCTCTAAATAGGCAAGGCTGATGTTAGGGGCTGTGCCGTTTAAAAACTCGCGTACACCGGTCTCGCTGGCGCCGGCCGCGCGTGCCCATGAGGTTGGATTGTATCCAGCCTCCTTCATGGCGGCAGTCATGGCTGCTCGGCAATGGTCTAAAACACTCATAGCAGGCATTTTACAATAACTCGCGATAAACCGCGAACGCGACATAGCGCGGTTTTGTGTTGACGAAGCGCGATATATCGCGAATAATTCGACCTATGTTAATCGATCAGCTCATAGGGCGTATTCGCGCATACAGGATCTCCCAAGGCTGGAGCGTCTCAAAACTGGCTAAGGAAGCATCTCTGAACGAAAGCACCATTCGTAATTTGGATAGCGCCAGTTGGTGCCCCACCGTCGAGACGTTGCGAAAACTTGAGAGGGTAATTCCTCAATCTTTTGAATTCTGCACGCCGCGGGAGAAAGCGGCATGAGCCCCGCCCAGTACCAGTCCAATCTCGACCACCTGAATAACATCTTGGAGTTGATCCAATGATCGACGCTGATCTTCTGTTTGCCGAAATCCGTGGCCTTCGCCAGGACATACAGATCCTGACGAAGACCGTTGAGCAGTCGACCTCCATGCGTCTCGCTGAGGCTCTGGTCAATATGGCTGAGGGGCTCGGGGCGCGCGTGAGCACGAGTACAACGTGGGACTCGGAGCGTTGCCGTATCAAATTCCGGGAAGCGCCTCCTCTCGACCACGCGGCCATCCAGGCCTCTCGAATGGCCGGCGCTGTCCGGACACCTAAATGATGACACCAAGCTCCTTGAGTTCTTCGTCACTGAGCTTCCATTCGGCGGTCTCTTCAGCGCATCTGGCAAGGTTGTCATGCAAGTAATGACGCGCAACGCGAATGAAGTCTGCAGCGTCGACGCTTCCATAGAGGGGAATTTCGAAGAGATCACCTCCTTTGCTGCGGACTTCAAAAACGACTTTACCCAGGGTGCCGTGGCCAATAGGCGACTGCTCGACCTCGGTAACGCGGATTTCAATATCGGACATTCTTCGTTCTCCGTTGTGGATGGTTTGGCAACTTCCACGGTAGCGGAGCGGGAGGCGGGCGTCGAGTCCGCCTCCCCACCATCCTCGGGGAGGTGTTGAATGATCATTCCCGGAGAAAACGTTGATCCTTGGAAATTCCAGCATGCCGAAGGCGGCATGACACGGTTTCCACCGAACGTACAACAAATAACCGTTGAAGTGAGCGGGCCGTTTATTTGGCTGATTGCGCGCGAGAATGGAACAATCATCCGTTTTCCCCTGTCATCTGCCGATTGCGACCATCTCATCAATCTTCTGCGGAAAGCAGGGAGAGCGTGATGTCTTGTTCGCGGCGTTGCCAAAACTCAGCCGTCGACGTCGTCATTGCGACCCGCATCGGCTGTGAGACTCTCCAGCGAGCATCCCAACAAGCCTTCAAGGCGACGCTTGCGTTCTCGCAATTCCTCCGTTCGATCAACCCGATCGGCGGCAGACGGCAAGTGTACCTGCACCCGGCAGTTCGGGCATGTCACGATTTTCTGGCCGGTGGCGAGCCTCTCCAGGCTCTCGGCAATCTTCGTCCCACAGGCTGGGCACAAAAATTCAATACGCGGGCGGGCGTCCATCATCCGTTCTCCGGAAGGAGCCGCGGTGATCGGGCTCCCATTTCCACATGCCCAATAATCGCGCGGGTGGGGAACAACTGATATGGCCCTGACGGCTACCAATGTTTTGCCCTTAACGAAGGAAACCCCTCGGTTTTCAGGATGCCGGTGCTCAGATCGGCTTCCGTTGAAAACCCAGGGGCATTTGTATGGAGGTCAATCATGACTGAGTGCGTTGGTCCAATTGCCCTTTACATTTCTAAAGTCGGCGCACCGCGTCGCCCTCTCCTTGTCCGGGAACTGAATTACCAACTCTTCAGCCCGGTCGGCGAATTCCAAAATGCTCGGCTAATTCCAAGATGGAAGCGAGCGCTTCGGCATTTGGCGAATTTTCTTCTGAGGTGTTCTGCGCCATGACTGACGCTGCCTCGGTGAAAACGTCGAGAAGGTCTGTGTCATTCAGTACCCCTTTGGCGACCAATTTTTGCAGCAAAGGGACCAATACTGCATACACCGTGAGGGCGTTGGACTGCGCGGCGCGCGAAAGCTTGTCTGACAAAATCACCTCTCCTGTTGAAAGAAAACTGAGTGGAAAATCCATTTTCCACTTTGATCTTTGTGGTCTTCGCCGTGCAACTCCGAATCCTCTCGCCGTTGGAGGAAAACTGATATGGCCTTAACCACTGCCAATGTTTTGTCCTTCGGCGCCATCGGGGAAAGCTTTGGTTCCTGGTGCCAACATTTCACCGTCAAAGAATTGATGACGGATTTTGGCGTCGCCGAACAAACCGCGAAGAAATGGCGCTCGGGTAAATTGCCCGAAGCACTTCACATGGCGGCCATGGTCGAGCGGTGGGGGCAACCTTTTCTTGACACCATTTTCGCGGCTGCGCTTTCGCGGGTTGAAGCCGACCTCGTCGGACAGATGGAATCGGTCGAAGTCCAAATTTCGACCATGCGGGAAAGGATGATCAATGAAGCGCGGCGCCGTGATCGGCTTTGCGTGGCTGCTCGCGCGGCTGGCCTGGCTGATGACCTTGGTATCGGGATTACCCCTGTGGTCGGCCCTGCGGCTGAACGACGGGTCTCAATGGTTGCTGAGAACGGCGGCGCGCTTGCGGCAATCAGCCGTGGCGCCATTGGGGCGATCGGGGGGGTGATTCTTCTTGTCGCCGCGTTCCACGGCCCTCTTTCGGACTTGTTGGATGATGGCGGGGACTTCGCGGGACGAACCACCCGTTCGGTGGCTGCCCGCGTCGTGTCAGGTCGAAGCGGGAGGCGAGGATGAACGACGACAACGGACACCTTGATCACCACTGCTGGTATTCGGGATGTACCGCTTTCGCGAGCTACGGACGGGGTGTCGATCTTCGGCACAACCGAAAGGGAGAGTGGTCCTGCTCTGATCATCTCTGGCCTGATTTCTTTGCGGCGCCGGCGCCACCTACGTTCACGGCCGGCCCGACCATTCCACCATCCGGGGCAATGTCCCAAGGGAGGTTACTTTGATCGGATCATCTGTCGATCAGTTGGTCGATGACGCCCGACGTCAAGCGGTGATGGCAAAGGCGCGTGTCATCGCTATTTGGGCCGGTGTCGCCGCCGGGCGCCAACAGTCGCGCGACGGCATCAATCCGGTACAACCCTTTCACCGTCGTGAACCGGAACTGTCCCAGTGGTTCACCGACGGGCTGGAAATCTGGCGGCGGAATGTGGGCCAGCAGGACCGTCGAGATGGCCATCAGGCGGCAGGTGGGTCGTTCGTCACTCTTTCTCAGCCGAGGGAGGAATAGCCGATGCGCTTCGATGAGGCTTTGCCAAGCATTCTTAAGGGTTTGCCATCTCGCCGCCATCGGCGGTGGCAACGCTCCGTCGTCGTCATTCTCCACAT
Source organism: Telmatospirillum sp. (assembly GCA_031291415.1). Lineage (GTDB taxonomy): Bacteria > Pseudomonadota > Alphaproteobacteria > Rhodospirillales > Magnetospirillaceae > Telmatospirillum. The sequence continues at coordinate 42,187 of JARLJB010000276.1, read as the reverse complement.
TTGCAGTGGCTTTCTTTTTCTTGCGGCCGGCCCGTTTCTTCGTCTTGCAACCGTGATGATGCGTGTTGCCGGGCGCGCGAACGGCGCCGCTTACAGTCTGGAGAAAGACCGGTGAACGAGCGCGAACGGTTGCCGGACAGACGCGACAACACCAGCCAGAACTTTGAATGGAACAACGGCGAATGGACGATGACCGTCGGATGGGACAACTCTGGTGCTCATGTCCGCGAGATCTTTCTCAAGGGGGCCAAGGAAGGGACGCATCTGGAAGCATGGGCGGAGGACGATTGTTTCCTGGTTTCCCAGCTTCTCCAGTGCGGCGCCGAGATCCAAAATCTGGCAGCAAGGTTGCCTTATCATCACATTGTCCGACCCGACGATGGGGATACCGGGGCCATTAAGCCGTCCTTGATCGCCGTTGCCATTGCGGTTGCAGCTCAAATCGAACTCGACGAAAGCCAAAACTATTCCAACCGGGAAATTCGTTCGGGCGCGTCGACCGTTATTGAGGCGTCGATCTGACGCCAGGGGGTATTGATGGACTCCGCTACAAATTTGGCCCCACGCCGGTGGGATGCCGCAGACGAACGTTATCTGCGGCGGCTGGTCGCGAGCATGCGCCCGTACTCCAGCATTCTCGCCGAATTTTCGGACTGCGACGCGAACGAGGTTCGCGATGCTCTCGCACGGTTGTTGTCGCCGATTGTTTGCCCAACGGAGCACGCCCTACAGGTTCTCGCCGGGCGCACAGCGAGGTGCCGGCGAAGCCCATCAGGGTATCTCCTTGATGGCCGGCAGGTAAGCATTGTCCAGGTGATCGTTGCCGCAAACCAGATTCTTACCATCTATCGCGAGAACCTGATTGTTTACCCCGGCGTTGACGGGACTGAACCCCGGCGGCTGGCGGTCGGCGATGTCTGACGCTCGCTTTTCCCCGGATTTACTTGATGACATTCGATCCCGCATCCCCCTCGTGACCCTTATCGGCAGGGACGTGCAATTGCACCGATCTGGTCGGGAGCATATCGGCCTGTGCCCCTTTCATCTCGAAAAGACCGGCAGCTTTACCGTGAACGAGACAAAGGGATTCTATCATTGCTTCGGCTGTGGTGCCCATGGCGATGCTTTTGACTATCTCGTCGCTCGAGGGCGATCTTTTCCGGAGGCTGTCGTCGAACTTGCGGATGCGGCAGGCATCCCGGTTGAAGGCAACCGTCCAACCAAGCCTTTGGCGCCAACCGTCGGTCGCATGTCCGCCGCCGACGCGGCAGCCGAAGACGCGGAATCCATCGAGCGAGCCAGGGAACTATGGCGGGGAACGCGCGACGCAAGGGGGACTGTGGTCGAGACATATCTTCGCGAAGCACGGGGCCTCGACCTCGAAGCCATTGGCGGGGTCCCCGCGTCTTTGCATTTGGCCCCACACCTCGAATATTGGCATCGAGGTCGCGTCGTTTGGTGCGGGCCGGCAATGGTGGCGCCGTTAATCCGACCTGACCGAAGCGTTGTGGGGATTCACCGCACCTGGTTGCAGCCCGATGGCGGCGGTAAGGCCGTTATCTTGGACGACGGCCGGAAGTTATCGGCCAAGAAAATGGCGGGCAGGGGAGAAAGCCTTGGGGCAGTCATCCCTCTCGCGAGGCGGGCAGGATGCATGCAGGGCGGAGAAGGCATTGAAACCACCCTGTCGGGCTTTTGCGCGGTGCCTGATTTGCCCGCGGTGGCACTTGGATCCCTCGGAAATTTCAGCGGCGACAGCAAGGGGAACGGCGCGGCCTGGTGGTGGCCTGGGCTGCACGATTTCACCTGGCTGGAAGACGCCGATGGCAAAAAACCCACGGAAATGGCGCAACAGGTAGATCGCGGCCTTCGACGGCTCATCGCCGCCGGAATTGTCGCGCGGCGTGCCACCCCACCCCAGGGGCTGGACATGAACGACCTGTATCGCCGGGAGGCTTAACCATGGCAAAAAAAGATGTGGCGGAGGCGATCAAAAGCGCCCCCGCGTGGCGGCCGGCGGCTTTCGATGAAAATGACCCCCTGAATTACCGCTTGGCATGGTTGCCCAGGAATGACACGGGCAACGCCGAACGGCTTCTCAACCGGTTCGGCCGCGATCTGATCTACGTGAGGGATGTCGGGTGGCACTGGTGGGATGGCCGGCGGTGGGCGTACGAACCGGGAGAAATGATGGCAAACCGTCTGGCCCACGAGACGGTCAAATGCGTCTACGACGAATGCACAGCCCTGCAGGATGCTGTCGGGGATAAGAAAGTCGCGGCCGATATGGTCCAGGACCATTTCAAATGGGCCATGGCGTCGGGGAACGCACGCCGGGTCGCGGCGATGATCGAAATCGCCCAACATTATCTTATGCGGCGGCCTTCCGAGATGGATTCGGATCCTCTTCTTCTCAATTTGGCAAATGGATCACTTCACCTGTCCGGCGCCTGCAATACCTTGCGACCACATGACCGTGAGGATCTCGCCACCAAGGTGATCGACATTGATTTCGACCCAGGGGCAAAATGCCCCCTATTTATCGATTTTCTGGAAACAATCATTCCGGATCCGGCCGTCCGGGATTTTCTCCAGCGGTCGTTTGGGTACGCGCTGAGTGGACTTACCGGCGAACAGGTTCTCTGGTTTTTTTATGGGACCGGCGCCAACGGCAAGTCGGTATTGATGAACGTGATGGCCCGGATCATGGGGCCTTACGCAATGTCTCTTCCATTTTCGTCATTGACCTTGGACGACCGTAAACGCGGATCCGAGGCATCGCCGGATCTGGCTCGATTACCCGGGTCGCGCATGGTGCGGGCGTCCGAACCGGAGAAAGGCACGCGGTTTGGGGAATCCACCATAAAAAGCGTGACCGGCGGTGAACCTCTAACGGTTCGTCACCTCAACCATGGCTTCTTTGACTTTACCCCGGAGTTCAAACTCTTCTTGTCGGGCAACCACAAGCCAATCATTCGCGGGCAAGACACGGGTGTGTGGCGCCGCATTAGGCTGGTGCCCTTCACTGTGACAATCCCCGAAGAGAAACGCGACCACCACCTGGAAGAAAAGCTGTGGCGGGAGCGTGCCGGCATCCTGAATTCGATGATCGAGGGGTTTATGCATTGGGACGAGTGCGGACTGGCGCCGCCGGAAGCTGTGCTTGCCGCGACACAGGAATATCGAGAGGATTCCGACCGCATTGGCCTGTTTCTCTCGCAATGGTGCGAACGTATTGCGGGCGCGTCCGTCCAGGCGAGTGATCTATACGAAGCATATCAACTTTTTTGTAAGGAAAACGCCGACGATCCGGTATCTAATACAGCCTTTGGGCGGATGCTTCCGGAGCGGGGTATCGAGAAGGATAAGCGGGGGACCGTGCGTTACTTAGAATTACAGTTGACTGAGGCGGCAGACCAGGAGTTGGTCGCGGCGCGACGGATAAAACGGCGGCGCAAAGGTGAGGATGAAAGCTAAACCCTCCAACCCTCCACAAACCCTCCAGAAAAATAGATAGCAATATCAGCGGTCTTGGAGGGTTGGAGGGTTTGGAGGGTTTTTTTCTACCGCTCTATATGTACGCGCAGGGAAGACAACCAATTAAAACCCTCCAAACCCTCCAATTTGGAAAAAGAAGTATAATAACTTTTATAAAACAGCGGCTTAAGTGTGGAGGGTTCAAAATTCAAACCCTCCAAAACCCTCCAAACCCTCCAAAACGACAAGCTTCGGGAGACGAAAAATGGTGAAGATGGGGCATGCGGATAAGGACCAGTTAAATTCGGCGGTGCGGGGTGCTGCCACAACACAGGCAGGGTGGCCGCCGATGGCCTTCCATCCCCGGCGGCAGGTCAGACATATTTCGGTTAAACTTGACCTCGTGGCCGAAGACCGGCGGGAGAGGCTGAAGCTTCGTCTGGCCGACGCTGTCAACGTGCTGGGGCATTTGCCAAAGGATGGACCAAAGGGGCTTAAATCCTGCATGCCGACGCCGGTCCGGGATCCCATTGATTTGTTCGCGGCGGCTGTCGGACGGCCGGTCGAATATCTGTCCACTTTCACCGGCATCACGGGCGACGACATCAAGAAGGTTGACGACCTGATTGATTGGATCTTGCCGCTTGATCCCTTCGCCCGCGTCCTTGTCGTTGCCAGGGCTCGCCGGGTTCCTTGGAAAATGCTTGCCGCACGGGATGTCCTACATCGGACGGTGCGCCATCTGCGGCGGCTCTACGACGAAGCTTTGGACAGCATCCTGGAAAAAATCGACATGTGACCGAATTTTTTATGTCGCAAATGTCCTATTTTTAGCGTATGTCTTTGTCATCATCGAACGTTTAGCGCCCGCCGGTTTCCCGGCGGGTTTTTTGTTGGGAAAAGCTGATGTCGGCAGGCTTGGTGAACATATCAATCCATGCCGACGTGAAGCATCTTCAACGGTCGCTTGACGACTTATCTCGTAAGCAGTTGCCGTTCGCGACCACGTTGGCGTTGACCGGTCTGGCTAAAAGGGTCCAGGCCGAAGAAACCAAAGCCTTGGGCGAGACATTCGACAAACCGTCACCGTTCACACTGCGCGCGTTTGGCGTTAAGGCGGCAAAGAAGTCGACGCTTACGGCGCTGGTCTTCGCGAAGGATATTCAGGCCGAATATCTGAAGCCCTTTCTTGATGGTGGCCGGCAACTGCTGCGCGGGAAACGGGGACTGCCTGTCCCTGTCGATATCAGGACCAACCAGTACGGCAACCTGCCGAAGGGCACCATCGCGCGCCTCAAAGCTCAACCGAATGTATTCTTCGGTGCGGTAAAGCTGAAGGATGGTCGTGTGATCAGCGGCATTTGGCAGCGCCCGGCAGTGGGCACGCGCCGCGATGGAACTCGTGGATCAAAGGGGAATACGCAACGGCGTGTTGGCGGTGCGCGGACTGGTCTTAAGCTCTTGGTTAAATGGTCTGAGGGCGTGGAACTCCACCAACGCCTCGGCTATCGCGAACGTGCCTCACGGATCATCAATGGCTTCTTCGGTGTCGAGTTCTCGAAGGCCATGGCCAAGGCAATGGCCACCGCACGATAGGAAGGTCGAGGCAATGTGCCATGCTCTCAAGGCGTGCCCCTTCTGTGGCGCGCCTGCGGTGTTCAGCGAAGGCAATGATGGCTACGCGACTATCTCGTGTTTGCAATGTGCCGCGATGATGGAGACCGGCGTCTTTACCAATGGACGCCATCTATCACCCTCGGACATGGAGAAGTGGGCGGCCGTGTGGAACGCCAGGGTCGGGGCGGACGCCGCCGCGAAGATGAACATTGGAACCCCCTGAAGTAATCGTCATGGGTCCTTCCAGGGTATCCTCTGAACGCGGGCATTTCGCGCGCCCGGTATTTCTGACTGGTTCAGAATAAAAAACGCCTTCTGTTGTTGTTGTTGTTGTTGTCGCCGGAGTGGCCGCCATGTCGGTTGAACAGACTGAAGAAAATGTTTTGGTCAACAAGCGGGAACTGGCCACGAAAATTCTGAAATGTTCGTTGCCGACATTGTCAGCACTGATGGAGCGGTATCCGGATTTTCCTGTTCATCAACGTGGCGCCAACGGAGTGGAGTGGCTTTTCGACGCGGTTGCTGTCTCAGAATTTCTTGAGAAGATCCGCGAAGATGAACGTCGCGCCGCCGAAACGCGGTCTGAATTTTTCAACCAGTTCAGCTTGCCGATCGATGCGCCGGAATTCGAAGGTCAAAAGGAACTGACGCCAACCCAGCGAGCCTCTCTTGCAAAGGCGCGTCTCGCGGAGCGCAAGCTTGCTGTCGAGAGCGGCATGCTCATTTCGAAAGCTGAAATGCGCCAGACGCTGACTGGTGCGCTGGGAAAACTTGGCCGGTTCCTCGAAACGCTGCCGGGTCAAGTTGCGCGTCAGCACGGATTACCGGAAGAGGTGGCGCGTTCCATGAGTGCCGCGATCGATGAACAGCGGCGTGTATTCGTCAAAGAAATGCAGGAGGCCCTTGCGGCCGAGGCTTTGAACGATGGAGGAAACTGAACTTCGCTACGCCAGCGCGCCAAGGCTTCTCGCCGAAGGATTTGCAGCATTTCTTCCGCCAGACCGTCAATCGGTGGCGGACTATGCCGCCCAGCATCGCTGGTTGGCCAACGAAGGCGGTGGTTATGTCGGCCGGTGGGACCATGACATGGTGCCCTATCTGGTCGAACCGATGGAGGAACTCACTTCTCTCGATCACCTGACGGTGGCTGTGGTGGGGCCGGGCCAATCGGCGAAGACTTCGATCGCCGAGAACTGGCTGCTGCGTTCTGTCGGCGGCGATCCGGGCAATATGCTCTGGTACATGCAGACAGATCAGGTTCTGGAAGCATTCGTCAAAGACCGGATCAACCCGTTGATCGACGGGCACGACATCCTGTCCAAGTCGCAAGGGCTGAAGTCTGTTGACGACAGCCTGCATTTCAAGCGCTTCCGCAGCATGGCCGTGCAGTTCCTGCCGGCGACGCGAAGCAACCTGATCAGCAAGTCGGCGCCAAGGATCATCGCCGACGAAATCGACGCCTACCCGCCGTCGCTTGGTGACGTGAAGGCGTTGCTGGACATCCGGCGGCAGACCTACGGCGCCGAGTCGATGATGCTGGCCGTGAGCCATCCGGACCGCGCCAGGGGCGCTGACCCCGCCGGCTGGAAAGAGGGCATCATGTCCCTCTGGGCCGACAGCGATCGTCGTGTCTGGTATTGGCAATGTCCGCATTGCGGGGCCTTCTCGTCGCCCGCGCCGACGGCGGCGCGGATCATGACCTTGGAGTACGATCCCGACGGATCGCTCGACGAGGTGGCCGCCAGCGCGCATCTGGTCTGCCCGGTCAACGGCTGTGTCATTGAGGACAAATATCGCCGTCAGATGAACCGTACCGGTCGTTGGGTTGGCGACGGACAGGAAATCGACGAAAGCGGTCTGGTGACCGGCGAACTGGTGAAACACAGCACCGCCGGTTTCTGGATCCTCGGCGTCATGAGCCCGTTTATTCTGGGCGGTATCGGCGGCCTCGCGCGGGCACGGGTCAAAGCCGAACGCGAACTTGAGGTGACCGGCGAAGAAAAAACCCTTCGCGAGGTGATGTCCAAGCAATGGGGTATCCCCTATTCGCCGTCGCGCAAGGTTGGATCAGTCGACGCCAACACGCTGGCGGAACGGGCGCGAAGCGAAACGACCATCCATTTGGGCGTGGTACCTTTGGATGTGCGTTTTTTGACTGTCGGGACGGATTGCCAAGCGGCTTACTTCGAGTGGTTGGTGCGCGGCTGGGGCATCAACGGCGAGAGCTGGGTGATTGCCACCGGGCGGCTTCCTGCCAATCCGGCCACGTCGCCGGAAGACTGGGACAAGCTTTACGAGGAGGTGCTGTCTCGCGCATGGCCGTTGGCCGATGGTTCCGGCCGGCAGATGCTGCCGCGGGGCGGCGCGTTCGACCTTAACGGGCCACCCGGCACGTCCGCGCAGGCTTATTCGGCGTGGCGGCGTTGGCGCGCCCATAAGGGAAGCCGGGTTCGCAAATATGGATCGCTCGCCGGGCGTGATCTTTGGTCAATTCTACCGACACAGGGCGCTGAAGGACTGAATGCGCCGCGTTTGGCGGTGGCCTATCCGGATACGCGCCGCAAGGCCAGCAAGTTCGCACGCGGCGAGGTTCCGGTCGCCAGATTTAACCCGAACCAGTTCAAGGATGACTTGTCTGGTCAGTTACTAGTGGCTGAAGCCGGCCCGCTTTATATCCATTGCCCGGCGGCGCTGAGATCGAAACAGGAACCGCATATCTGGTTCGAGCAGCTTGTCGCGGAAACGCGGGATTTACGCGGGCGTTGGGAAAAAGCTCACAACGGCGTCCGCAACGAAGTCCTCGATCTGATGGTGATGACCCATGTGGTGGCCCATCTGCACGGTCTATCCCGGATCAACTGGGACAAGCCGCCAGCCTGGGCGGCGGCCTGGGATACCAACACGATGATCATGGCGGCGCCGGCAGGCGCCGCCATCATTCTTTCTGGCGGCAGCGCGAACGTTTCGCCGGTGGTCGCCGCGAACGGCGTTCGTCCGGAGTCGCTTGCCGCCGCGAAGCGCAAATCGCTGATCAGCCGCCTCGCTTAGCTTAGGAGCATGTGACCTTGCGCGATCCGAACGGGAGCATCCTGGCCGGTATGTCCGTCGATGTGCTCCGGCGGCAACTGAGCTTTATGCAGCAGGCATACCTTGACCTTTCGACCGGGGTGAAGGGCGAATCATATAGCTACAGCCAGGGCGACGGCGCCAAGTCGGTCACCTATACGCGGGCCAACCTTCAACAGTTGGTTCAGGCGATTCTTCAGGTTCAAGCGCAAATCGACATGTTGACGACTGGTCGCACGCGCCGCCGCAAGCCGATGATGGTGGCATTCTGATGACATCTGTGTCGCAGTTTCTCGACGTCAGCGGCCGGCCGATGCTGCCGGCGGCGCCGGCCAGCAGGCCGAAGCCGCGTGCCAATGGTTACTGGCCGCCGACGGAAATCGCGCCTGGCGCCGTCTTTCCTTATGACGCCGCCAATTGGCAGACCCAGGAAATGGGCGACTGGCTGCCTTGGATCCGCTCGCCCGACGCCGAAATCAATATCTTCCGCGACCGCATGGTGGCGCGGACCCGCGATCTGGCGCGCAACGATGGATGGGTGGCGGGAGCCATCGGCCGCGTGTTGGACAGCACCATCGGCGGCGAATATCGCCTTTCCGCCAAGCCGGATTACGACGCCCTGTCGTTGGTCGACAAGGCTTTCGACGCCGACTGGGCGGATGAATTTCAGGTGGCCGCCGAGGCGCTTTGGCGTGGGTTCTCGGCAAATATCGGCCGTTATAACGATACGTCGCGCCAGATGACGTTCACCCAGCAATGTCGGCTGGCCTTGCGTCATCGCGTGGTCGACGGCGAATCGCTCGTTGTCTCGCACTGGCTACCGGAACGTATTTCGCCGATGGCGGCCGGCTATGCCACGTCATTTTTGATGGTCGACCCCGATCGGCTGTCAAATCCGTACCAGATGGTGGACACGCGGTACCTGCGTGGCGGCGTCGAGATCGACGATCATGGCGTTCCGCTCGCCTACCACATCCGCAAGGCCCACCAGAATGACTGGTACAACTCCATCGAAAGCATGGAGTGGGAAAGGGTCGAGCGCGAGGACCCTGACGGGTGGTTGCGTGTCAGCCATTCCTTTGACCATGAACGTGCTGGCCAGAACCGGGGCGTCAGTCTATTCGCTCCGATCATCAGCCGGCTGAAGATGCTGGCCCGCTTTTATGGGGTCACGTTGCAGGCGGCGACGGTCTCCGCCACCTTCGGCACTTACGTGACGAGTCCCTACGACCCGGCAATGGTCGAGGACGCGTTGGATGGCGGCGACGAGGAGCTGAACTCTTATCAGGCGATCCGCTCAGATTGGGCGGAGCATCGGCCGGCATTGCTCAATGGTGTTAGGGTGCCGACCTTGGCCCCTGGCGAGAAGATTGAATCGGTCAGCGCGGAGCGGCCGAATGGTGAATTCTCGCCGTTCACGCATGAAATGCTGCGCGGGCTGGCCGCCGTCCTCGGCATATCCGCCGAACAGGTCACCAACGACTATTCGGAAGCCAGTTGGTCCTCGGCGCGGGCGGGCATCGTCGAGGCGGAAAAAACCTACGAGCGGCGGTGCGCCGATTTCGATTCCGACACTGCGATGCCGATGTACGCCACCTGGCTGCGTGAGGCTTTGGAAAGAGATCTCCTCCCGCTGCCGAGCAGCGTCTGGGCGACTGACCCTATTGAGTACCTGACCCCGCTGGCTCGCTGTGAATGGCTGGGGGCCGCCAGGGGTTGGGTTGACCCTGTGGCCGAACGCCAGGGCGCCATTCTTGGCCTGGATGCCGGGTTCTCTACCCTCGAGCGGGAGTGCGCCAAGCAAGGCATGGATTGGCGGGAAAATATCCGTCAGCGCGCCAGGGAACGGAAGATGTTTGATGAACTCGGCCTGCCGCCCCCTGAATGGTCAGGCAAGGAAGTTACCGCGACTGAAGCCTCAAAGAAACCGGAAGCCGAATGATCAATTACCCTCACTTGGCGCAACGCCTGTTCAACGTGCCGATCGCCATCACGCCCGCGAAAGCGGAAATCGTCATGGCGGCCTTGGCGGACCGCTTCGGCATCGCCCGTTTGTTCCGTCCCTCCGGGGAGGCCGTGTGTCTTGACTCCTTCGACCTCGATGCCGAGGACGCGGCGCCGGACAGGGCCTATGAAGTGGTGGCCGGCGTCGCGATCATTCCCGTCACCGGCACCTTGGTCCAGAAGCTGGGGACACTGCGGCCTTACAGCGGAATGACCGGCTACGACGGTATCCGCGCCAATATCAGCATGGCGCTTGAGGACGAGGCGGTTCGAGCAATCGTCCTTGATATCGACAGCCCTGGCGGCGAGGTGGCGGGATGCTTCGACCTTGTCGATGCAATCTACAGGGCGCGGGGTGAGAAGCCCGTTTGGGGCATCTTGACGGAAAGCGCCTATTCGGCGGCATACGCGCTGGCCAGCGCTTGTGACCGGATCATCGTTCCCCGGACCGGCGGTACCGGTAGCGTCGGCGTCATCTGCATGCATGTTGATTTCTCGAAAGCGTTGGGCGAGGCAGGCATTACCGTGACGCTGATCCATTACGGCGCCCACAAGGCCGACGGTAACGAGACTCAGCCGTTGGCGAAGGATGCCCTGGCGCGGTTCCAGGCGGATGTTGATACGATGGGTGAATTGTTCGTCGATACCGTCGCCCGCAATCGAAAGCTCTCGGCGGCCAAGGTCCGCGGTACTCAGGCCACCACATTTCTCGGCGCTCGTGGCGTCGAGGTAGGCTTCGCCGACGCCGTCATGGCGCCGGACGAGGCTTTTCGGTCCTTGCTCACCAAGCTGGGCTGACTCAACCCCATACACGAAGAGGTAGGAACATGACGCTCAAAGGCATGATGGGCGCGATGGCGTTCGCCCATTTGGCCGGCCTGGGCCGTGCCAGATCCAAGGCCAAGTCCGAGGATGACGAAGACCACCGCCCGGAAGATGCGGAAGACGGCGGACAGGAAGACCCGGATCACGAGGACGGCGGGGCCAGGAAATCGAAGAAGGCCAAGCGCGCCGAAGACGACGCGCCTGATGGCGACGACGACGAGGCCGAAGGCGATGACGACGATGAGGCCGCCGAAGGCGATGACGACGATGAGACCGCCGAAGGCGATGATCCCGACGACGAAGATGCGCCGTCGTCACGCAAGGCCAAGAAAGCCAAGCGCGCCGAAGATGAGGACGATGGCAAGCCGCAAGGCTCCTTCCGCCGCGGTCGCAAGGCGGAACGCGCCCGTTGGGCCAAGGTGATGGGGTCGAAAGTCTCGGCTCGTAATTTGCCGATGGCCTGCAACATGCTGGCCCGGACGGGTATGTCCGCCTCCGCCATCATAGGGGTTCTCCACGACACGCCGGCCGCCGCGAGCTTTAGTGATCGATCCTCTCGCAATCCTGCCCTCGGCATCGGTGGCGATCGTCCGTCGGGTTCGACGGCGACCGCCAGCCGTTGGGACGCCGTCATGCAGCGCGTCCGCACCAAGTAATCGGAGACATCTATCATGGGTCAGACTCCTCTTTATGAGCAGTGGCATGACGGCGGCTTTATCGTTTCCGAAGCCAACGGTCACCGTTCGCGCGATAAAATCATCTTAACGGGCGGCGCCAAGGTGCTTGCCGGTACCGTCCTCGGAAAGCAAACCGCTGGTTCGACTGCCGCCGCCGCCGCTCTCGGCGCCAATACGGGTAACGGCACGTTCGGCGCCATCGCGGTCGGTGCTGGCGCGGTGGCCGGCGCCTATGCCGTCGAGTTCGACAGCGCCCTCGCTTATGTGGTGTCCGCGCCGAACGGTCAGGAAATCGGACACGGTGCCGCCGGAGCCGCTTTTGCTGCCGGCGGTGTTGGTTTCACGATTACGGCCGGCAGCACCGCGTTCGCCGCTGGCGACAGCTTCACGGTTACGGTGGCGGCGGGCTCGGGCGAGTACATCACCAGCGTTTCGACGGCGATCGACGGCTCACAAGTCCCGGCGGCCATTCTGTTCGGCACAACCGATGCCACGAGCGCCGACAAATCGGCGGCCGCCATTACCCGACAGGCCGAAGTAAACGCATCCGAAATTATCTGGGACCCGTCGTATTCGGCGGCCCAGATCACCGCTGGCCTCGCGGTTCTCGCCGGCCTCGGCATCATCGCCCGATAAGGAGAACTGCGATGGCATCTCTTGACGTCTTTCACCAGGACCCGTTTTCGACGATCCAGCTTACGACCGCCGTCGAACGCAATCCCTATCAGCCGACCGGGCTCGGCGAGTTGAATCTGTTCGAGCCGGATCCGATTCGTACCACGGCGTTGGCCGTCGAACAGCGTCAGGGCAAGTTGGTCCTGATCCCGTTCTCCGATCGTGGCGAGGAGGGCACTCAGCGTACAACCGAAAAGCGGCAGGCCCGGTATTTCGACGTGCCTCGTCTGATGCATTCAGACACGATTTACGCCAACGAACTCCAGAATATCCGGGCGTTCGGTACCGAAACCGAAGTGATGCAAGTGGAGACTGAAGTCGCGCGGCGGCTTAACGGTCCCACCGGTCTGACCTCGAACATCGAATATACGTGGGAATTTCAGCGTCTCGCATCCATTCAAGGCCTCTGCTTGGATGCTGGTGGGGCTGTCAAATTCAACTGGTTCGACGAATTCGGCATCGCGCAAGCGACTGAAATCGGTTTTGACCTGTCATCTCAGACGGCGAACACTTTGCGGCCGATCTGCAACGGGATCGTCAGAACCATGGCCAGGAAATCGCAAGGCGCTTTTCTGCCGACCACCAAGGTCTACGGCCTGTGCGGGGACACTTTTTACGACGAATTCGTAAATCATCCCGATGTCATTCGCACGTTTCTCAACTGGCAGGCGGCGGCCGACATTCGGGATGGCAGCCAGGGGTCCGCTTTCGGATCGTTCAACTTCGGGGGCATCACCTGGCTCAACTATCGTGGCTCGGACGATACAACGACCATTGCCGTCGGTTCGGACAAGGTGAAATTCTTTCCGGTCGGCGCCCCCGGTATCTTCCGGGTTGCTTATGCCCCTGGTGAATCCTTCGAATGGGTCAACACTCCGGGCAAGCCAATTTATGTGATCCCGATTTTCGATCGCGACCGGCGGTCCTGGTGGAAAATGGAGGTCTACTCCTATCCACTGCACATCTGCACGCGGCCGGAAGTGCTGCTGAGCGGGCGGGCGGAGAAGTAAGATGGCCATCGACTGGGACCGGGCGGTCCTGGCACCTGTGATGGCGGTGTTCGGAGAAGACAAGCCGGTCAACTACCGGCCGTCCTCCGGGCAACCATTCGATCTTATCGATGCGGTCTTCGATGAGGCCTATCACGAACTGCAGATGATCGACGAGTCGGCGGACATCAATACAAGCCGCCCCGTTCTCGGCGTGAGATTGGGTCTGTTCTCCATACCGCCCAAGCAGGGGGATCAGGTCTTCGTTCCCAAGGTCAACAGCACATATGCAGTTCGTGACAGCCGTCCGGATGGCCATGGGCACGCGCTGCTGTTGCTCAACTTCGTGAGTTCGCCATGACGACGACCAGCGCCGTGCTGCTTGGCTTGGTACAGACGGTTTTGACGGGTGCGACGATGGCTGGTGACCGCGTGTTCGTGCCCGGCGACTATCCAACCTGGGACGGGGAATACCCGGCGATCCTTGTCCAAGCGCCGCATGAGCGAAAAGATTCGCAAGGGAACGGCGGCATCAATTTCGACGTGACGGCGACCTTGCGGATTACCGGCCGCGTGCAGGCACCGGCACAGGCGGGCGAGTTGGGGGCGTCGGTAGCCGAGGCACTGGCTACCACATTGGCACGTCAAGTCGAGGTGGCTGTCATCAATCAGTATCAAGTGATGCTGCCGCTTGAGGAAATACCTTTCGTCGATACACAAATCAAAACATCGGCGGAAGGTCGCGAACACTTCGCCGAAGTCGTTATCGACATCGGCATGAAGTTTTACCAGGGTTGGGAGGATTTCTGCCCGCCCCAGGCCGATGCTTTGACGGAAATCGTCGTCGATACCGATCTGGCGAATGTTTTTGACCCATCGGGAACGTATCCCGATGCGCTTTTCCCGGATGCCGTTCAGCCGGCGCCGCGAACTTCCGGACCTGATGGCCGTCCCGAAGGCGGCGGCCTGGATATCGATTTGCCGCAATAGGAGTGGCTCAAATGTTTGTTAAACCTGCCGCCAACCCGCTGGCGACCGAAGATGGTCAGCCGGCAAGACTGAAAGTGCGCGACCCGGATCTTGGGGATTACTTGCCGGAAGGTGGTCGGGAAGTTCCGCCGTCCGAGTATTGGACCCGTCGGCTGCGCGACAAGGATGTCGAGCTTGTCCTCCCGGCGACAAAGCCGTTGGCTACCGCAGAAATCGTACCTGCCGTCTCTTCGGGTGCGACCAAAGCCGCGTCCTGATTTGGATGTTTGAGGCTGGCTATAGCCGCTTCTCCTTAAGGGAGCCTCTTTTATGACCATTCCGTTTTCTCGCATTCCGCAAAACCTGCGGGTGCCGTTGTTCTATGCCGAATTGGATAATTCCAAGGCCAACACGGCGACAACGACCACTCGGTCTCTCATTATCGGTCAGATGCTGGCCTCCGGCACCGCGACGGCGAATGTCCCGGTGCTTTGCTCCGGCAAAAGCGCCGCGCAGGCGGCGGCGGGTGTGGGGTCGATGCTCGCCTTGATGGTCGGTGCATATCGTAAGAACGATTCGTTCGGCGAACTCTGGATCCTGCCGCTGGCGGATGCGGCGGCGGCCACGAAGGCCACCGGTACCGTCACCATTACGTCCGCCGCCACCGATGGTGGAACGATTTATCTCTATATCGGTGGCGCTCGCATTGCACAGGCTGTCACATCTGTTCAGACAACCGCGCAGATCGCCACGGCGCTGGCGGCGACGATCAACGCCACCGACAATATGCCGGTCAGCGCCGTCGCGGCCGCCAACGTTGTTACCCTGACCGCCATTAATGCAGGCACCGGGGGCAACGAGATCGACCTCCGGCTCAATTATTTGGGTGCGAAAAGCGGTGAAGTGCTCCCCACCGGCCTGGGAATCACCGTGGTGACGATGGCTGGCGGGGCGACCGCGTCCGACATGACCGCCGCGCTGGCCAACCTTGGCGACCAGAAATTCGAGGTCATCGCCTGCCCATATACCGACACGGCAAGCCTGGACGCGATGAAGGCCTTGATGAATGACAGTACGGGCCGTTGGAGTTGGTCGCGGAAGATTTATGGCCATGTTGTCGCCGCTTATCGTGGCACTTTGGGCAACGCAACGACATTCGGCAGTGGGCGCAATGATCAGCACGTATCCGTCCTGCCGTTTTACGACAGCCCAACGCCGGCCTGGCTCTGGGCGGCGGAACTGGCGGGACAGGCCGCCGTCAGTGTACGGGCCGATGCAGCCCAGCCGATCCGCGAAGTCGCCCTTGCCGGCGTCCTGGCGCCGCCGCCAGAATCACGTTTCCAACTGACTGATCGCAATGTGCTGCTGTGGGACGGCATGAGTACCTTCAAGGTCGGCGACGACGGCACCGTCTACATCGAAAAGCTCGTCACCACTTACCAGAAGAACACATTGGGTTCGGCCGACAACTCGTATCTCGACGCCGAGACGATGTTCAATTTGGCCTATGTTTTGCGTCAACTGGAAACGTCAGCGACCTCCAATTTCAGCCGCGTCAAGCTGGCGGCCGACGGAACCCGATTTGCGCCGGGATCCAATATCGTCACGCCGTCGACCATCAAGGCATCGATCATCGCAAAATATCAGGAGCTGGAATTCAACGGCTTCGTTCAGGATAGCACGACGTTCGCTAAGTCGATCATCGTCGAAAAGGACGCGAACTACAGTAATCGCGTCAATGTCTTGTGGCCCGGTATCCTGATCGACAGGCTGGATATCTTTGCGCTGCTCGCTCAGTTCCGCCTCAGTTAACGGGAGACCAATATCATGGGCGATACCACTAACCGCCTCGCCGGCACCGCGAATTTCACGGCCAATGGGGTGGCATATGCCCTCGTTGGCGAATTTGAATACAACCCTTCGCTGGTAACGCGGGAATCCGCGATCGGAATGGATGGGGTACACGGTTATATCGAAAAACCGATGGCGCCGCATATTTCCGCCACGTTTCGTGATTCTGGCGGCCTGACCGTCGCTGATTTCAACGCCATGACCAACGTGCCGATATCGGTCCAGCTTGCCAATGGCAAGCTGGTCATCGGCCGCAACATGTGGACGGTTGAGGATCAAACGGCGAAATCAGCCGAGGGAACGATCGAGGTCCGCTGGGAGGGATTCCAGGGCTCAGTAACGGAGAATTGATATGGCACAGAACAAAGATCCAATCGAAGACGAAAAAACCATCCCCCTTCGCAAACCGATCAAGCTGCAAGACCGAACGATCGAAAGTATCGATTTGCGCGAACCAACCGCCTATGAAATCGAACAGGCGGCCAAGAAGGCTGAGACGAGTGCGCAGGGCTCGAACATCCTTTTGGTGTCACTCGTGTCGGGTCTCACGGTTGGTGAGGTCGGTAAAATCGGCGCACGTGACTTTGACGAATCTGTTCAATTCGTTAAAAGTTTTTTGCCGACAAGCCGTCAAACTGGGAACGATTGATCGCAGATTTGACAAAATTCTACGGGTGGGGACCGCGTGAGGCGTGGTCCTTGACCTGGCGACAGTTACGCTGGTGGGCTGACCAGGCCGTGAGAATAAGCAGGGCGACGAAGCACTGATGCCCAATCAATTTCAAATCGTCATCGCGGCGGTCGATAAGGCAACGGCCGTTGTCCGAAAGGTTAATCAATCTTTTGGACAACTAACCAAGCCTATCGGCCAGGTCCAGGCCGCCGTCTCCTCTTTGAGCAAAGAGGTCGGCCTGGATCGTGTGGCCAGCGGGATAGGCAATGTCGGCCGCGCGGCGGCCGGCGTCGGCGCGCAGATCGAAGGCATTGTCGCGCCGATGGCCGCCGTTGCCGGCGTCAGCAGCGTGGCGGCGGTGACGGCTCTGACTTTGGAATGGGCGAAGCTCGGCGCGGAAATCAATCGGACATCGACGACGATCGGCGTCTCCACCGACCAGTTGCAATCATTACGTGGCGCCGCCAAGGTTTCCGGCGTGTCGGCGGAAAGTTTGACGGGCGGGCTTAAGGGATTGGGCGACACCATGGAGGATGCTCTCTATGGTCGAAACCAGACCGCGATGGTGATGATGAACCGACTGGGCATCACCATGAAGAAGACAGCGAGTGGAACTGTCGATACAACGGCCGCCTTTGGCGACTTGGCTACGGCCATCTCGGGGATCAAGAACCCCCAGGTTCAGGGCCTGGTTGCCCGCACCTTCGGGCTTGAGGATGCTCTGCCCCTCCTGCGGCGAGGCAAGGCCGGGATCGAGGAGCTTGAACAACAGGTCAAGGCGACCGGCGCGGTCATGAGTGGCCCTGCCGTGGTGGCGGCGGCGCAGTTCCAGAAGTCCATGGGATTTTTAGACCTGTCAATCAGTGGCCTGCGTAACAGCATTGGCTCACAACTGATCCCGATCGTGCAGCCGATGGTCGACCAGCTATCCACCTGGATCTCGGCCAACCATGAACTGGTGGCGACCAAGGTCGCGGAATTCGCCACGGGCGTCGCGGATGCGGTGCGCCAGATCGATTGGAATGTGGTTGTCGCCGGCGCGAAACAATTCGCGCAGGGCGCTGAAGATCTGGTCGAACGGTTGGGTGGCTGGAGAAATGTGGCGATCGGTGTTGCCGTCGTCATGAACGCCAACATGCTCAGCAGCGTCGTCAATCTTGGTACGGCAATTCTGAAACTCGGGGTCGAAATCATCCCTGTCGCTGTGCGGTCTTTCGCTCTGCTGGCGGCTGCGGGGAACGCGACCTTGATCCCGGCTTTGGCGAAGGGGGCGGTAAAGATTGCGGTCCTTGCCGAGGGAATGGCGGCCCTGACGGCTGGCATTCCGGTGGTCGGCACGGCGTTGACGGCGGTATCGTCGGGCTTCCTCGCATTGGGCGCGGCCATCGAAGCAACACCGATCGGCTGGATCATCACCGGGGTCGCGGGCGTCGCCGTCGCCGTCTACGCCATCTACAAGAACTGGGGATCGATTGTCTCTTTCTTCGAGGAAAAGTGGAACGGCGTGAAAGCCGCGTTCGATAAGAGCTGGGGCAGTGGTGTTGTCCGTGCGCTGATCGAATTCAACCCCACGGTCATTGTCGCCAATGCCATCAATGGCCTTGTTGAATGGCTTACGGGCGTCAATCTCTTCGACGCTGGCGCCAAGCTGATGCAAGGTTTGGTGGACGGAATCAAATCAATCCTGCCACAACTTCCTCGTCCGATCGCGAACGCCGTTCGCGCCGCGAGCGGGACAATCAAAAACGTGGTCAGCGACGTCAAGTCGTTTGCTGGTATCGGCGATCCCATCGGTATTCGTCAGAACAACCCTGGTAATCTGCGGAGTTGGGGCGACGCGCAGACCAATCGTGGATATGCGCAGTTCCCGTCCGCCGTCGATGGTATTTCGGCGATGGCTGGCAACCTGCAGGCCTATGGTCGGCATGGCTGGAATAGCATCAATAGCATCGTCGAACATTGGGCACCGGCGACCGATTCGAACAACGTCCCGGCCTATATCAACGATCTGGTCAAACGGACGGGCATGGCGCCGGACGCCAAGCTCGACCTCAACGATTCGAAAACGCTCAGCGCGCTGATCCCCGCGATCATCTCGCATGAGAATGGCAAGAATCCGTATGACGCGGGAGTGATCGCGCAGGCGATCAGCAGTCGCCTCGGCCAGCCGGTACCGGTCGCATCGCCTGAGGCCGCTACCAGTTCGGTGCCAGCCGTCGCGGCTAATGCCGCGCCCGTGCCGGCGGCCGGCGCCTCTTCGGTATCGACGCCGACGCCATCACCTGCGGTTGCGACGCCCTACTCGGCAGGCACGGGCGCGGCACCGGCACAGCAAGGGGCGCCTCAGGACAAGACGATGACCGCCGGTGGGGCGTCCGAGATAGTCCTCCGGGTTGATTTCAATAACACCCCACCGGGCACGCGGGTGAGTACTCCGGTCGCGCAAGGGCCAGTCAAGCCGGAGGTGCGGGTATCGTATGCGCTGCCAGGAGCTGGGTTATGAGCTGGGCTGATAACTTGCATCAAGCGTCCTTTCGGGGCGTGCCGTTTGGAGTGCAGACCGAAACGACACAGGGCGGCCGGCGGCAAGCGATTCACGAATATCCATATCGTGATACGCCGTGGCCGGAAGACATGGGAAAAGCGGCGCGACACAACCAGGTTGTCGGCTTTCTGCTTGAAAACGACGCAATCTATGGCGGCGGCGATGTGTTGGTGCAACGTGATCAGATGCTGGCCGCCTGTGAAGCCTCGGGGCCAGGTACGCTTGTCCATCCGACACTCGGAACGCTGACGGTCAGCCTCCTTGAGTTTGCAATTACACAGAAATGGGACGCGGGTCGTTATTTCGAGCTATCGCTGTCGTTCGTCGAAGCCGGGGGGCGGATTTATCCTTCGGTCGCGGTATCGACCGGGCAAGCGGTGCTCACTGCGGCGACCTCCTGCGATACCGTCTCGCTGGCGGCTTTTGTCGCACGGCTCGTGGCGTTGGCGCTGTTCCCCGCCGAACTCGTCGCTCGTGTCGTATCGACGATCAACACCTGGACATCGATAGTGTCTGATCTGGCCGATGATGCGACGCGCCTTTACAACACAGTAGGGACACTCCAGGGCTCCTATGGCCGGTTTTTTGGCGGAGCCAATCGGGGAGGGTTGACCAAAAGCTCGTCGATCACGGTCAGCAGCACCGCCACGGTCACCTCGTTGATCGCGGCGGATGTCGCGGCACGTGCGGTAATCGCAACGGCGGTATCATCGCTTACGGCTGCGGCTGCCGCGTTGTCGGTGAACACCGGGACCGCGATGGCGACCGCCGTGCAAACGGTCGTGGCTGCTCTTTATTCAGCGACCGCGGATCCTGCCGACGGTATCCGATTGATGTCGAGTTTGGCGGCGTTTACGCCGGCCGTTCCGACCACCATTTCGGTAATTGGGACGGCGATGGCCACCGGGCAGGATGCGACCGGCGATCTGTGCCGGCGGGCGGCGGTCGTTGCTGCCGCGCGTGCCGCGCAGGCATATCAGCTTTCGTCGAGCGATGAGGCGGTAACGGTACGTGATACCGTCGTTGCCCTCATCGATGCCGAAATCGATATCGCGGGCGACCAGGCGGAGGACGACACCTACAGCGCCTTACGGACGCTGCGCCAAACAGTGGTGACGGACCTCAACACGCGAGCGGCGACGTTGCCATCAATGCGGACAGTTACGGTCGGGGCTTTGCTGCCGGCGCCAGTATTGGCACAGCGCCTCTATAAAGACAGCACCCGAGCCGACGAACTGGTCAGCGAGGCCGATCCGCCGCATCCGGCGTTTATGCCCGTGACCTTTCGCGCCCTGGCCAGCTAATTCTGGAAAATGGGCTTGGGGACGGTGTTGACCAAACGGTTCACGGCGTCGCCGGGGGCGTTGATATGGTAGATGACGCATTTTTTTTGGCCATCAGTCCAGGCAACACCCCCTTTATTGGGAGCTCCAAGGGATTCGTTACCAGCTTGGTAGGCGGCAAAGGCTGGATATTCTTGGAGGGTAGCGAGATCTGGAGGTGGGTTCGCTAATTCCCTCTGGGCAAAATTGATAACTCGGAGGTTCTGTGCGTCATCAAGCCATTTGATGACGTACCCGTCTTTGGAAAGGTTAACCGTCCATTTTGCGACGGCATCCTTGCATTCAGCGGCATCGGCTGAAGACCAAAGGAATGCCGAACAGAGCAAAATCGCTGCACCCAAACGATGCATGTCGTACCTCCTGTGTAACGTCCTGAAATAACACGAGTGTTTTTATCATGACAGATGAATTGTCCCTCATCGTCGGAGGTGCCCGCATATCTGGTTGGACATCTGTGCGCGTAACTCGCGGAATCGAACGCATTCCGAGCGATTTTGACATCGGCCTAACGGAACGTTATCCGGGAGAGGCGGCCGACGTGGTCGTCCACGAGGGCGATTCGTGCCAGGTGCTGATCGGCGACGATCTGGTGATCACCGGCTACGTGGATCGCTTTATTCCCGGTATCGAGGCCCGGCAGCATACGATCAAGATCCTGGGGCGGGGAAAGTGCCAGGACCTGGTCGACTGTTCGGCAGAATGGCCAAATGGGCAGATCAGCGGATCGTCGGCGCTCGGCATCGCACAAAAACTGGCGTCACCTTATGGAATAACGGTAACGGCCGGCGCCGAAGTCGGGCCGGCTATCCCGCAATTCAATTTGATGTATGGGGAGACACCATTCGAAGTCATCGAGCGGATCTGCCGCTATTCCGCGCTTCTGGCCTATGATCTTCCCGACGGCAATCTCTATTTGTCGCGGGTGGGAACAACGGTTGCTTCCAGTGGTTTTGTCCAAGGGCAAAACATCGAGAAAGCGGAAGCCGTCTATTCCATGGATCAGCGCTACTCGGAATACGAGGTTCTCCGCCAATCAATGGATAATCTCGGGGACAGTGGCTCTGGTGGCAATTTGCTCTCGATTGTCAAGGATGCCGGCGTGCCGCGCCATCGCCGCCATGTAATTATCTGCGAGTCGGGAGGCGGTGCAGGCGAGGACGTCGCCAAGAAGCGAGGCCTGTGGGAGGCGGCGCGGCGGGCCGGGCGATCGAATCAGGTTCATATCGTCGCTGATTCGTGGCGGGATAGCGCCGGGACGCTCTGGACGCCGAATACGCTGGTTTCCGTGTCCTTGCCGGCCCTGAAAATCCAACAGGTCCAATGGCTGATCGGTGAAGTGTCGTTCATGCGTGGCGAAGGCGGGTCGACGACGAACCTGACGATTATGCCGCCCGATGCCTTTTTGCCTCAGCCGATTGTACTTCAGCCGATGTGGGCGGACGTGCCAGCCGGGGTGGCCAGATGAGCGGGGTAGAAGACGCGCTACGCCGGTTCGGGCGGCGCATGCTGCTAACGGTCGGACGCGGACGCGTCACGGCGGCCAATGATGCGGGCAACGTCCAGTCCTTGCAAATCCGGCTTGGCGCGAACGAGGTTCGCGATAAAACGCCGCGCCTCGTGGAGTTCGGTCTTGCGTCGATGCCGCCGATCGGCACCGACGTCGTCCTGCTTTTCGTCGGTGGCGATCGCTCAGACGGCGTCGTCATCGCCACGGGCGACCAGGCCACTCGGTTCAAAAACATGAGTTCGGGCGAAGCGGCGCTTTATGACGCCCTGGGAAAATACGTTCACCTGTCAAAGGACGGCATCGTTGTCGAAGCGAAGGACCAACCGGTCACCGTCAACAACGCGACGACGGTCACCGTTAATGCGTCGAGCGACGTGACGGTCAATGCCGGAGGCAATGCCGCCGTCGTGGCCAAAGGCTCCGTCGAAATCAACGGCGATGCCGGCGTCAGCATCAATACCAAGGGAAGCGCCAACGCCACCATTGGCGGCAGCCTAACCGCGACAGCGAGCGGGAACATCACGATTTCCGCGCCGTCAATCGCTCTTAACTGAGGATCCAACATGCCGGCAGTTGCACGTCTCGGGGACGCTAGTTCCCACGGGGGAACGATTATTTCTGCCTCATCCAATCTTATCGTCAACGGCAAGGGTGTGGCGAGGGCTGAAGACCTCCATTCTTGTCCGCTGAAAGGACATGGTGTGACGGCTTTGGCATCATCCTCGACGCTGACCAACGGCGGTAAATCATTGGTCCGCGTCGGCGATCAAGCTGGCTGCGGGGCCGTCATCACCGAAGGCAGCCCAAACGTAAGCGCGGCCTGATATGAGCGATACGACCACCATATGGGATGTCTCTCGGGCGCGTGGCGATTGGCAAATCTCCAGCCTGCAGTTGGCCTCTGGCGGCGATCTGGGAACCGCGGTGCTGATCAGCCTGTTTTCCGACCGGGCGGCGGCCGATGACGATGTCATTCCGGACGGAACCGACAACCCGCGTGGCTGGTGGGGCGACGCGGGCGAGGATGTCCCGATTGGTTCCCGGCTGTGGCTGTTGGCACGGTCGAAGCTCACCACGGCGGTTGCGAATAAAGCGGTCGATTACGCCAAGGAGTCTCTTCAATGGCTGATCACCGATGGCGTTGCTGCATCCGTTGCCGTCACGTACGAGATCCGGCGGCCATACATGTTGGGCTTGCAGGTCATCGTGACGCGGAGCAACGGGACCCGCGAAACCTTTAATTTTGACTGGGCTTGGAACGAGGCGAATTAGAGATGCCATATTCACGGCCGACATTGACCGAACTCAAGGCGGATGTGTCCTCGGACATCGCGTCCAGTGTCAAAGGCGTCGATCCGCTGCTGAGATTCTCGAATTTGCAGATCACGGGCATGGTGCAGGCTCAACTGACCAATTTGCAGTACGGCTTCATCGATTACGTTGCCAAGAACGCAGTCCCCTTCACCTCCGAAGGCGAATATCTGGTTGGTTGGGCTGGCCTCAAAAATGTGCGGCAGAAAGCAGCGGTCCCCTTTGTCGGGACAGTGAGCTTCCCGAGCAGCGCCACCGACGCAAAAATCGATGCATCGACTGGGCTGACGCGCGGGGACGGCACTACCTACACGACGAATGCTGACGCCTCGGTCGGTACCGATGGCAATATCGTCGTGAGCTTTACGGCAACGGATGCGGGAGCCGATGGGACCTGTGCCGTCGGGACAATATTGACGCTGGAGACATCCGTTACCGGCGTGCAGTCCGATGGAACTGTGACGGCTGTGACGACACCAGGGACAGATATCGAAACTAAAGATGACTTCCGCAGTCGCATGTTGAAAGTCTATCGCCAACCGCCGCAAGGCGGTTCCAAATCGGACTATGAGACCTGGGCATTATCGGTCACCGGATGTACCCGGGCCTGGGCTGTGGTTAATGGCTGGGGCATCGGTACCGTTGTCGTCTATGTCATGTTTGACATCGTTGAGGCGGCATTCGGTGGCATTCCGCAGGGCGCGAACGGCGTAGCGGCCAAAGAGCCCCGAGGGGCGGCGGCGACTGGCGATCAGTTGACCGTCGCCAACTACATATACACGGTCCAACCAATCACGCCCCTGGTCTATGTCCTGGCACCGCAGGCAAACACGGTGAACTTCACCATTCGGGGTCTAGCCTCGGCCAGCGCCACCATCAAATCGGCCGTCGCGGCGGCGATCTCCACCGTCTTCGCCGATCAGGAAGATCTCGCATCGACGGTCTACATCGCCGATCTGGAAACCGCCATCGCTTCGGCGGCGGGAACGGAGGCGTTTGGCATCACCTTGCCGGCCGCCGATATCACCAGCGGGGCGACTGCCGTGCCGGTACTTGGCACGATTACATGGATATGAACAATGGCTGCAACCTACAGCAATGATGACTTTTTGGCGGCATTGCAGGCGCTGATGCCGCCCGGTCGGGCGTGGCCGCGTGACTCTGACGCCGTACAGACCCAAGTGCTGGCGGGCCTTGCCCCCAGCTATGCGCGAGTTGCCGCGTCCGCCGAAGCCTTATTGGTGGATGCGTTCCCGGCAACGACAGCCGAATTGCTGCCTGAATGGCAAAAGACGCTTGGCCTGCCGGATGCCAATTGGCCAGCCGCGACCACACTGGCGCAACAGCAGGCCCAAGTGGTTGCAAAGTTCGCGAATACCGGCGGCCAGTCAGCCAGCTATTTCGAAAGTTTGGCTGCATCTCTCGGCTATACCATCACAGTCGAAAGCGCCGCTCCTTTCCGGTGCGGGCAAAGCAAGTGTGGTCAGTCGCTGGGCACCACTGACCAGTTTTACGTCATCAACGTCCACGCGACCGACGCCGAGCTTCAAGCTCTGCTTGAATCGCTGATGCCGGGCCACGCGACGGTCAATATCCGTACGCCTTAAGGGGTGTCACCTTGTATCAGATCGATGTAACGACAGCGTCTCAGACGCTGCCGGCGCCTTCGGCTGCCGGCACGCCGGGATATTTCACCGATGGCGATGCCAAAACGCCACCGACGATTGTCCCTGCGGATTTTATGAACATGATGATGATGGAGTTTCTCAACGTCCTGATGGCCGTGGGGATCATTCCATCAAAGACGACGGACAATCAGGTTGTAACTGCGATTGAGCGGATCGTCGAGGCCAAGGCGGGCGATTACGCGGTTGAGACTGGTGTCGCCAACGCCTATGTCGTGGCGCTCAGCCCGGCGGTTACAGCTTACACGGCCGGCCTGCAGGTCAAATTCCGCGCCAAACACGCGAACACCGACGCTTGCACCTTGGACGCAGGGGGCGGCGTGGTCCCCCTTTTACGGGATGACGGCTCGGCCCTCGTCAAGGGCGACATCGGGCCGAATGCTATCGTCACGGCGACCTATGACACCGATGCCGCCGGCTTCCTGGTTGCAGCGATCGTGCCCTCGCAGCTTGGTGCGTTGGCGAAGCTCAACATCGGCGCGCTACTCACCAATGACGGGAATGGGAATCTCGCGGTACGGGTCTCGGATCCCCTCGGGGCGCTCTCGGCCATCCAGGTGCATGACGGCAACCCCAATGGCGCCGTCGCCGGCAATGCCGGGATCGCCGGGACGGCGGCACCATCGACCTGCTGGGATACGGCGAACAAAATCTGGTGGGTTTGCACGACGACCGGGACCGCCGCTACCGGTGTTTGGTCGCGGTCCGTGCCGGGTAGCGCCGCTCTCGCCAACGCATCCTCGGCGACAGGCACGGTGGCGGCCGTGAGCGGGGCGGGGGCCATCACGCCGGGCCAACTCGCAGTCTTTTCCGAGAAAAACGGCACGCTTGAGGCGAGTGGACAATCCCTCTCGACCATCAACGCAACGACAATCACCTCAACAGAGACAGGCACAGTCATCCAGCCGGGTACCTATGCAGTCGACACGACGGACGGCCCGGTCACATTGCTGCTCGCGACGACGTTGGCCGGACTCTACACCTTTCTCGACCCGAAGAATAACTGGACGACCAATAATTTCACGGTCAGCGGAAACGGAAACAACATCGGAAACATACCGTCGAACGTTGCGCCGACGTTCATTGCAAATGTTTCCGACTACCAGTTCTCAATAGTTGCCACAAATGCTTATTGGAGACTTGTGTAAATGCCGAAGCTTTCCGACTTTGTCGTCACGTCTGGCCGCAGCACGTCGGGCGGCGTTCCCGGAGCTTCCATCCCGTCGGGGACGATCATCACGCCGCAGCCTACGTCGAACGACAACATCAGCGCTGGTGACATCGTCACGCTGTCCAACGACAACAATGCTTATTGGGCCACTGATCCGAATAATACCTACGCGACACAGATACGACCCATCTTCAACGCCCTGACGCAGAACTGGCCGACATTTAAAGCTCCGGCTTCCGTGCTCGGTGGGCTCGCCGCCTTCGGAAGCGATTGTTCTGATTGGTGCCGCCTTACCAACGGCAATATTGTCGTGGTCAACAGCAGCGGCAGCCAGCAAGCCTCGGCGGGCAATTTTTTCAATTTTACCATTCTCGACACCTACGGCAACGTTGTGCAGGCCAAGCAGACCGTCAATATCGGCGGATATTGCAACTACGCCTACGTGCCAACCGTCTGCGCTCTGCCGAACGGCGGGTTCTGTATCTCCGGGGCAAGCTCACAGGACGGGTCCTACGTCACACCCTGGGCCGCATTCTTCACCACATCGACCACGACGCCGACTGTTGTTCAACTTGATCCACAGCAAGTAGTCTCCGGGTCAATGATCAGGGTCAACTGCGTCGGCTTGTCAAATGGCTATGTGGCCTTCTCTTGGTGCGCCTATTCGGTCACGTCGAGCGCCGGTACGGCGAAGGGACCTGGCTGCAAGTCCTCGATTTGGAACCCGAACACCGCCACTGTTGTCGTCAACACCTTTGCTGTGAATGCATCAACGACTGCTTTGACAGAGGGTTATTCCGGCTATCGCGCGCTGTCCTTTGCCGGCGGTTATGCCGTTCCATACTCGCCCGCTGCCGGTTCGGTCTACTACGTGTGTTTGTTCGACAACACAGGGACGCAGATCGGCGTCATCACCTGTAACGCGCCGACGAGCATGCCCAATATCCTCGGGGCAACCCTTCAGAATGGGAACTTGGCATTCGTCGCGGCGCCCAGCAACAGCGCCAGCATCAGTTACGTCATTGTCGCCACCAACGGCAGCGCCGTGCAGCCCGCAAAAACACTCGCCCTTGCGACTGGACAGGGAGGCAACTCGCAATTTACTCTCTCGGGCGGTCAAGGTGCATTCGGCGGATTCTTCATCGGGGCATCCGACACCAGCGGCAAGATTGGCTATGCGGTAATCGATCAGACCGGTTCGGTTCTGGCCAATACCTACATTGGCACGTCTGGAGTCAGCTCCAACTTTAGCCCGAACGGCATAATGGCAACGCAGGATGGCGGCGCCATACTCGGCGGCCTCAGCGTTTTGGGTAGCGCTTACAAGATCGCTCCGACGACCTACGCTTATTCAGTCTCTGCCTCCGTGACCTATGGTGGTTCATACCATCTCAAGTTGATCCCGCTCATTCCGAATTGGGGAACGTCCCATCCTCTCTCGTGCCCATTTATCGCCATTTGCGATAGCTACGTCATGGTTGGGGCGGCGCAAGTGCCGCAGGCCGTCCCTGTTGGCGTCGCCTCTGCTGCAGCGGCGGCCGGCACAAACGTTCAGATTGCTACCAGCGGCCAAGTCTATACGCGCCTGACGCTGGTGCAGACGACGTACAACTGCGATGCGAGGAGCAACAATCCCCCCGGCCAGCAAATGAGCATCGTGGGCAACGTGGCAACGCTCAATGGTTTCCAGCGGTCTTCGCCGCGCAGCATCAACTAGGAATAAGCAATGGCAACCGGATATATCGGCGGTGGCATGAACACCACCATCAGCTACACCCCAGCTTCGCCAGCGAAGGTTGTAATGAACTGGAGCCTCACCGGCACCGCTGCGTACATCTCCGTCAACGGCGTCCCTGTGTTGTGCGCGAACGCCACGACTTCTGGATCATCGACATTTTATTGCGCTGCCGGCGTTCTGATCACGTTCACATCTTCGTCCGGGGCGTACATGGGCCTGTCCGCTCTCGAAGAGAGCACCTGAGGAATTTCGTCATGATCTATGTCTACGTTACAAATGGTGTCGTCATGGCCGTCGGCCATGCTGGCGATAATCAGACTTCAGTTTCCGTGTCGGGTCCGGTCGGGTCGACTGAATATACATTTGCTGATGGGGCTGCGTCGGTCAGCGTCGGTGACGCTTGCTCCGTCGATGCCAACGGCGTCCCGACGTTCACGGCGCCGACGACGACCTATCCAAATCTCTCGGCGATGCAGTTTTACGACGCGTTCCAGGTTGGCGAGGCGATCGCCATCAAGAATTCGAAAGACACGGTGATCCAGGAAGCTTGGTATCGCGTTTCCAAGGCATTGGATACTGGCGCGTCTGTCGTGCCGTCTGTCGTCAAACCCCTCCTCGAATATGCGTCGGTGACAAACCAGAATCCGCAGACGGGGACAGGTATCTACCTGCCAGGCGGATTGACGCCAGTGGCGGCATGGTACCAAGGCGCGCCGGCCGCCGCGCGGCAGTCGTTGGCTGTCGGGAACACCGTTTATACCTATTCATCTGATGGCAAGACTGCATCAACGGGCACCGGGCCGACCGGAACGGGGACGGGAATCATCGACGGTACGGCGACCTGTTCTTATACCGCGACGCCTTACATCCAGCCATCGCGGATCAACGCCATTCTGTCTGGGTCGCCGGCGGCATCGACGTAATTAGTCGATAGGCTATCTATGGCTGGTGGCTAATATCTTAGTAAAGGGGGATTACCGGTATGGACCAAACCGGCATGAAAACAGCGGGAGATTTTGGCGCTCTCCTCGTAACTGGAGGCACCGTTACCGGATGGCTCCCATACGCGGCGGCATTGTTGGCCGTTATTTGGTGGGCAATACGCATCTACGAAACCCGCACCGTCCAGCGGATTCTACAGCGGATGGGCTTGCGGATCCCGTTCTAGCCTGGATCTGCCTGCGAACGACGTTCGCGAAAAACCTGAAAATCTATTCGTACTGACCTGGGGCGATATCGCTCCGGAAAGGAGTGTCCATGTCCGTACTTGGGCACGTGCTGAGGCACGTGATGTTGTACTTCAAAAAGAAGGAGCCTGTTATGGAGACTAATACCAATGCAACCGTGGTCACGTCGGCGTCGACCTCGGATACGTCGGCCGACGTCACAGCTGCGGCCGTCTCGGTCGGGACCATGGTGTTGGACCCGGCCGATATCTGGGCGCGCGTGCAAGCGGGTCGCGTTGCGTTCGAAGCGGCCGCAGAACAGTCGCGGATGGCCAAGGATGCCGAACGCGTGGCGGCGACGTTGGTGGCCGACCTCGAGGCTGAATATGTCGCGGCCGAAGCCGAGATCCATGCACTGTTCGACAAGGCCAAGTCCGTCGCCGGCCGTGTCGAGCTGGCGGTGGAAAATCTGGCTGCGGACACGGGGACGACGGTTGCGGAATCCCCGGCATCGATCCAGCCGGTGACGCAGGCGATACAGCCCGCAGCGGCTTAATCCCCATCCCATCTGTTCTTTCTTATGGGCCGTCCGGCATTGCCGGGCGGCCTATTTCTTGCCTGGAGGCAATCCATGTCTCGTCAAATTAATCAAGCCGGCCTCGATGTCATCAAGAGCTTCGAGGACTTGCTTCTGACTGCCTATCCGGATCCGGAGAGTGGGGGCGCACCCTGGACGATCGGTTACGGCCATACCGGCCGGGTCGTTGAAGGCGACCGTATCACCATTGTGCAGGCCGAAGCGCTGCTGAGAGAGGATCTCTCCGAGGCTGAGGCTTCGGTTGTTTCGGCCGTTCGCGTGCCTCTGTCCGACAACCAGTACGCCGCAATGGTCTCGATCGTCTTCAACGTAGGTCCGGGCCGGGTGGACACACCCAAGATGGCCGGCCGGAGCGGTATCGTCACGTTGCGCAATGGTCAGCCATCGACGCTCCTGCGCCTGCTCAACAGCGGTGACTATGCCGGTGCCGGCGACGAGTTTTCGAAATGGACATCGGGCGGGATGGCAGGGCTCGTCCGTCGACGTGCCGCCGAGCGGGATCTGTTCCTCCTGCCCGACGATACGGAGGCATGACCATGCATGGCGCATTTCATACCCGGCTCGGCCCGGCGTTTTGCGATCCGACCAGTTGGGCCAGCCTGTCTACTCTTGCCTTTGGTGCTATGAGCCAGGGCGTTCCGTCTGAGTGGTCACGCTGGTGCTGGCTGGCAGCCGTTGTTTCCGGCGCGATCGGCGTGATGTTGCGCGGTGGCACGCCTCCGGCGGCCAATGGAGGTCCTCAATGACACCTCTCGCTTATCTCAAGGTTGGCGGGGCGGCGGTGGTCGCCCTGCTGATCGTTGCGGCCGTCTGGTACGTCGGCGATCTGCGGACCCAGGTGGCCGACGGCCGCGCCCAGATCGCGGCTCAAACCGCAACAATCAACGAACTGGATGCTGCACATCAGGCGGACCAAAAGGCGCTGGCGGAATTGCAGGCGGCCAAGGAACGCGATGAGGCCGCGCTCACGGCCGATGCCGGACAGCAACAGGCCATCGTCCAGACCGTTACCCAGTGGAAGGAGAAGATCATCCATGTCCCAGTTGCTTCGGACGCGTGTCGCGCTCTCGACGCTCGTGACCTTGCTGCTTTTGACGGCGTGCGCGGATTGCTCGCCGGCAGCGCCGATCGTGCAAACACAGACAGTCAAGATTCTGCCGCCGGCCGGACTGATGGCGGACATTCCGCCGCCAGCAGTGCCGGCCAACCCGACAAGCCGTGACGATCTCGACCAGGCGGCCGTCGATCTGGCCGGGTGGGGGGCTCAACTCAGGACCAGGCTCGCCGAACTGCGCGCCTGGTCGGCCAAAGCAGGGGATTAAGATTGTCGATTGAACTTCAATTCTGCGGGTTCAACAGCCTATGGGGGCGATTGATTCCCTGGTTTACGCAGGGCAATTTCCGCCTCAATGGTCGGAATTATGCGATCTCCCACGTTGATGCGGTTTTGCCGCCCTGGCATCCGAAGGCCGGCGATCTGCTCGGCGCACATCACCAAGCTGGCTTAGGCGGTCGGCCTGCCGGCGTGCAGATCAGGCCGGCCACTTACGGCGCCACATGCGGCATGAAAGATCGTGTGCGGGTGAGCGTGCCGGCGACGCCGGCACAATCGTTCGCATTTTACCATTTCATCCTGTCTCAGGTGGATAAGCCCTATGACACGTCCGCTGTCGAGGCGCTCGTGTTCGGTCGTCTGGTGTGCCGTGATTGGCGGGATTGGGCTGCTTGGTATTGCTCCGAATTGATGGCCGAAGGATGTGGGCAATCCGCGGTATTCCGGCGGCCCATCGCCGCTGCTTCCGACAAGGTGCCTCCGCCTATGCTCTTCGTTGCGCTCAGTACCATGTCGGACATCCGGCCGTTGGAAAAATTGGCGGCATAACCCGCGAAAGGAGGCGAAGTGGTCAAATTACGGACGAGGGTCACTCGGGCAAATGAGCGGGTCGCCGAGGTCGCTGCCGGCGTGATTAACAGCATGTGGACCTTTTGGCTCCTGCTGGTGGTCACCCTGGCGCCGCTTATTTGGCCCTCCATCATGCCGGCCGAACAATATGTGTCGTCTGGGGTTTTCCAGGCGGTCGCGTTGCCGCTGCTCGGCGTCTCCGGGGCTGTCCAGTCCCGGCAAATGCTGCGGTTGATGCGGCGACTTATGAAAAAATTGGAGGAAATTGAAGGGCGTTTGGGGAGTTTTGAGACGCCAGAGCCGTAACGGCCGGCGGGGGCAGGGGTGGTGGGACACCCCAAGCCGCGAGTAGTACCTCGCATGATCTGTATCGGCCGATTCCAGGCCATCCCGCCACCGTCGCGCGACGGCGGGAAAGTTCTAAGAGTGTCAGTTCATGGAGTCTACCTATCGTTTTGTCAGCCCTGTCCGCCCTGCTGCGGCCTATATCGGTGGTAAACGGCGGTTGGCGGAGCAAATTGTCCAGCTTATCGAGCGAATTCCTCATGACACCTATGCCGAGCCGTTCGTCGGCATGGGTGGTGTTTTCCTTCGGCGCCGGCGGATCCCTGCACTTGAAGTCGTCAACGACATCAGTCGGGACGTTGCAAGTTTTTTTCGGATCCTGCAGCGTCACTATCCTCAATTCATGGAGACGCTGAAGTTCCAAATTACCAGTCGGGCCGCATTCGAGCGGCTCGTCGATACGGATCCGGACACCCTGACGGATTTGGAGCGGGCGGGAGGTGCGAACGACGTTCGCGGATTTCGATATCCGCGAGGTCAAGACCACCTATTCGGTGGTCGGCGGCGCGGGCATCGAGGCGCCCGAGCTGGTGATCACCGGTGGCGCCAACTTCACTATGCGGCCGGGTGATCTCCTCGATTTATAGCATGTTGGTGTTTTGCAAAAGTGCTATAAGCCATTGACGATCAATGGGGCTGGAATGCAGGTTTTTGCAGCTAACCCATTGTAATTTTTCGGATAATCCACGCATCATAATCCGCGTGTCGGGGGTTCAAGTCCCTCCTCCGCTACCATCATTGCAGTCCTTGGGATTTCGGCCGTTTTGGCCGTCCCAAGGAACTGTTCGATCAGCCCCAAAACTCTGATACGCACCGCGCCGCGCTCCGGCAACGGGTGGATTTCCAGTCTTTGGATCAAGGGCCGGATGATGGCCGCCGCGTCGCGCGCCGCCGCCTCGTCGAGACCGGCCAGTGTGCCGCCCAGTTGGGCCACCCGCTGGCGATAGGATTCGATGGCGCGCGGATGCAGCGCGAGGACGGGCTCAGACGGCGAGCGGGCCAATTCCGCCGCCAGCCGATCGCGTTGACTTTCGATTCCGACCAGTCGCGATGTCATCGAACCGGTGGCCACGCCATCGGCGATGGCGTCGATGATATTTTCGACCTGACGGCTGAGCTTGGCGACACTGGCGGCGAGGTCGGAGCGGCGCCGGTCGCTGTCCCGCCGCAACCGCTTGCGTTCCTCGTTATATTCCGCCAGGAAGGTTTGCAGGGCTTCCGGGCCGAGCAGGTCGTCCTTGATGGCGGCGCCAGCACCCGGCGTTCCAGTTCGGCCATGCGGATGGTCCGCCCGTTGTCGCAGGTGCCCTTTTCCCGATGCGCGGCGCAGGCAAGCTGGTCCTTGCTCTTGATGGTGAAGGCGGCGCCACAACAGCCGCAGAAAACCAGCCCGGAGAACAAATGCTTGGGGCGGCGGAGCTGATGCGCCGGCTGTCCGGCGCTCCGCGTCTTGCGCGCCTGGGCGGCGTCCCACAGCTCGTCCGGGACGATTCGCAGATGCGGGGCCTCGGTGACGACCCAGTCGGCCTGCGGCCGCAGGCGCGACAGCCGCTTGCCGGTGTCCGGGTCCTTGTCGAAGCGGGTCCGGTTATAGATCAGCAGGCCGATATAGGCCTCGTTGTACAGGATGCCGTTCTTGCGCGAACGGCTGCCGTTGATGGTCGAGGCGTTCCAGAAACCTCCGAACGGCGAGGGGCCGCCCTCTTGGTTCAAGGTCGCGGCGATCTTTCTGGGGCTGATGCCAGCGACATAGTCTGCGAAGATGCGGCGGATGACCGGCGCTTGGCTTTCGTTGACTCGTCGCTTGCCCCGGATCGGCTCGCCTTTCGGGTCGAACTCGCGGACCACGTCATAGCCGTAGGACAGTCCGCCCGGCGAACTGCCGGCCAGCGCCCGGCCGGTCTGTCCCCGGCGGATCTTCTGGGCGAGATCGCGCAGGAACAGCGCGTTCATCGTTCCCTTGAGGCCGATATGCAATTCGCCGATTTCGCCTTCGCTGACGGTCACCATGCCGATGCCGGCGAAGGACAGGCGTTTGTAAAGGCCGGCGATGTCCTCCTGGTCACGGGACAGGCGATCCAAGGCTTCCGCCAGCACGATTTCGAATCGGTTGCGCTGGGCATCGGCCATCAGGTCCTGAATGCCGGGGCGCAGCAGCGAGGCGCCGGACATGGCGCGGTCGGAATAGCTGTCGACCACCGTCCAGCCCTGGCGTTCGGCATGCTGACGGCAGAGCCGCAATTGATCTTCGATCGAAGCCGGGCTTTGGTTGTCGGAGGAATAACGGGCGTAAAGCGCAACCCTGGTCATGCATGCCCCTCCTTCGTCTATGCGTCTGTCTCCGGCGCCCGGTTGTCGTTGGCGGCAAGACGGCGCCGGGCGAAGTCCTCGCGCGCGATCTGTCGCCCCAACAGGCGGGCCAGTATCAGCACCGCCTTGTCGATCCGCGCGCCTGCGGCGGCGTTGTCGTTGGCCGCTGTTCTGCCGGGGGCTGGGCTCTCCTCATCTTCGATCATCGCCGCGTCTCCTCCAAGAAAATCCCGGTGGAGACCAAGAATTGGGTTTCGAAGCGGCGGTCGTCAATGAAAATATATTAATAAAATCAATGAAGTACAGCGCATTAGAGGGTGTGTGGCACGGTAAGGAAGAATGTGATTCGGTGTTGCGGATGCTGAAGCGTAGCAAAAAAATCGTCCGTTACGTCCCTCGCAACACCTCGGGCAGATCGCGGGCGCCGTGCAGGATGCGCACGATCAGTGGTGGCCGGCGCGCGGCATTGTAGACGATGACATAGGGAAAGCCGGTCAGCGTTAGGAAGCGATAAGGCTCCCCCGCCAGTTCAGGCCGCAGACTGCCGAGATGGATGTGCTCGCCGATGCGTTCCGCCGCTTTGACGATCGCGTCGCGCAAGGCGCGCGCGGCGGCGGGATTGTCCTTGGCGATCCAGCGCACGGCGGCCAGCAGATCGCGCCGCGCGGCTGGCGACAGAACCGCAGCGCTCATTGCTTAGGTGCGCCGATGATACCGTCAACCTCCGCCAGAATGCTCTCGACGGTAACGGTGCCCTCGCGGTCGGCTTCCGCCTCGGCCGTCTGCAACATCGTCTGGAACTGACGGCGGCGATCCTCCGCCTCTTGCAGCAGACGCAAGGCCGAACGCACGACCTCGCTCACATTGTTGTAGCGTCCGCCCTCGACGCATTCATGGGCGAAGCGTTCCAGTTCGGGGGTGAGATGGACATTGGTCGCCACAGGGACCTCCTATGTCAAAGATTGACATAAATGTAAGCTGGGTGCGCGGCAAGGGCAAGCCGGCCGGAAGGAAACAGGCGAGGGGAGTGGTGACGAACCAGCCCAGGGGGCGAAACCGGGAAGGGGGAGAAGGGCGTAAGGGGGCGTGCGTGGGGCGGTAGATCTATCAAAGCGGGTGTAAGGCAAGATGAAGCAGTGGCGCCATCCCTGCCGTGGATGCCGCTAAGTCCTTGTCTGCACGCCATATTTCTGAGTGTTCCGTGGCGCCATGGTGAATTCGGCCAGCGCCATGAGATGTATAAGTCATTGATCTTGCGGGAAACGGTTGGTGCCAGTCCTCGACGTTATGCGATCCTCTTCGGTCAGCCAGGAGAAGTGTCGTACCAGTTACAGCTCATGCGTCGTCCGGTGTCATGGCAGGTGAGGGTCTTTTATGGCTAGCATCAAAACCGAAGGAATGCTGATGCCGTCTGGATGCCCAGATATTGGGGGTTTGATGTGTGCGATACACCACCCTAAGCGAAAAATTCGTAAAAATTGCTTTGCGGTCCCTTGCGGCTACCTGGAATAGCCCTATATCAGGAACGCACTTTTGCTTTTGCGGGGGCGTTATCCGGCTACGATGGTTGAAAGATCGGGGGGGGCCGGAGGGTAGGTTGAAGCTGTCAAGGTTGATCGTCCCGATCCAAGTGAGATTGATAATCAAATTGGTCTCCACGGTTTCGCGGCCGGTTGCCGCCAGCCAGGTGCCGAGCGCCTGGATGATAGCAGCGTATACCACTACGTCGATGAGTAAGGCAGACACTACCAACGGTGCGGGGTGTGGCGATGACCGAATGCCTGCGGTTGCCACGCCCCCTCTCGCTTTGCACAGGGGGGCAGCGTGGGAGAGTGGCGTATACGGTCGAAACGCGACCTCAAGAGCTATCCACATTTTGATGCCGTCATTTCAGGGAAAGAAGCCGAAGCTCTGGCGAATGATCCGGAGCGTGTTGCAAGACATGCCTTCTATCCTTTTCTCCTTTATACGAAGCATTGGACCCGCTACGCGGACAAGGGCAAGAAGGGCAAAGCGAAGGATCGGCCGATCCGGTATGCCGCTCGGCGCGATGCTTATATTTTTGCCCGTTATCGGCATGTGCTGGCTGAGGCATACGAGGCGGAGCTTGCGCGCCTCGGTCTGAGCGACTGCGTTCTCGCGTACCGCCGCATCCCAACAAAAAGCGGCGATGGGGGCAAGTGCAACATCCATTTTGCCCAAGACGCGATCCTGAAAGTACGGGATCTGGGTGATTGCTGCGTGCTCGCCCTCGATATCAGCAGCTACTTCGAGAGCCTGGATCACGCGAAGCTGTTGGCTCTATGGTGTCGGATGCTTGGCGTGAACCGATTGCCGGACGATCACTTCCGGGTATTTGAGGCGATCACACAATACGCAGTCGTTGACAAGCAGCAGGTTTACGAGCGGCTCGGACATTACGGAGAAAAACGCCGTACAAAGACCGGAAAGCCGATCGATGGATATATCACGCCGTTCCGGAACATTCCCCGGCAACTCTGCCACGGAAGCGAATTCAGGGAAAAGATAGTCGGCGGAAACGGCCAAAAGTCCCTGATCAAGAAGAACTTTAAGCCCTACGGAATTCCTCAAGGTGCGCCTATCTCCGATCTTCTCGCAAACCTGTATCTCATTGATTTCGACCAAACTGTGAACCGTCTCGTCACGGATGTTGGAGGCGCGTACTTCCGTTACTCCGACGATATCTTGATCGCCGTGCCGGGGGATACTGCCGAAGGTATGAACTGGTTAACAGAGGTTCAGCGGATCATCCGTGGTCACGGCGAAAAACTGGTGATCAAGCCGGAGAAATCGGCCGTCTATGTTTTCAACCGTGTCGGAGCCGACCAGCAATTTCGACGCGTGCATGGAACGCAGGGGGCGAACGGTTTGGAGTACCTCGGCTTTCGTTATGACGGTCGGCGAGTTTATCTTCGGGACAGTACGTTATCGGGCCTTTGGCGGAAGATCACCTTTGCCGCTCGACGAGACGCCAACATATTCGCCCGAAAGCATCCAGCCAAGGGCGCGGCGGAATTGCAGGAGAGCTTCAATTACGAACGTCTGGTAAAGGAATTCGGGAAGGTTGAAGAATTTGGGGAAAAGCAAGACGACTACAGGAATTGGACCTTCTGGACGTATGCTCGCAGGGCCGCTGAAATATTTGGCCCTCTCGGAACAACCATTCTCCATCAACTCAGACGCCATCGGTCCTTGGTCCGTCAGAGGGCCTCTGAGGCGATCGGCCGGGCCGTGGAGCGTCGCGACAATTTGACGCCCATTGCGCCATAACAGCACGGTTCCAACTTACTCGACTTCAACTCGGTCGGGCGTTACCCTTTCCCGCCCACCAGTACGGTCTTTCCATCCGGAGCGTTACGATGCTCCCTTAACTGGGAGGCGCTGGGGCTGTTTGAAAAAAGGCTCATATCCAAGAAGGAGTCCAAGGCGGTTTGGATTATCCCATACAATCCCAGCACGCCGCACGACTGTAAGCGGCCGATAAATTCCCGAAGCGGGTACAGCTTGGCCTTAATTGCGTTACGTGGCTGTTGTTCGAGGTGGATGCGGGTGAGCGAACGAATCGCTATTCGTGATGCGTCGTAAAAAACGGCAGGTTCCTTTTCTTGAGGCTCGGGATGGCCAGTGCGCACAATCGGCCCATTAATCTTTCGGAATAGGTCTGGTATGATCGAAACACGTTCAGAGATTTATTGCCGGAATAATGACTAATGTCACCGTTCTTTAAATTACTTTTTCTATTCTCTTCATTTGGGCCGCTATGTTTAGTGTTCTCAATAAAGACGTATTACGTGAGTGGTGTCCCCGCTCTACTATGGTTTGTATTTCTCTGTGCTTTTTTTGTTTCCGTTATCGTGTTCGTCGGAACCGCAAGAAAAATGCGCCAAGGAGTAAAAAGAACGTACAAGGTGGTTGATGTAAAGACGAAGGACGCGGAGATATTTCCCTACATTATGGCCTATATCCCCCCGCTTATTTTTCGGGATATCAGCAAGCCTGATATCTATCTTCCCCTCGCCGTGCTGTATGGAATGATTTGTTTATTGTATATGCGATTGGACGCGCCTTATCTGAACCCCTATTTTCTTTTGTTCGGATACCGGATTTTTGAAGCCAAGCTTGAGCCGAGCAGGAACGTCGTCACCATTATCGCCCATCACCGCCCAATTTCCGGCTTGGAAGAACTCGAAATGAGCGAATTAAGCGCCGGGGCCTATTATTGCGAGTAGCAACATCCTGAGGTAGCATACCTCTTTCTGGAAAAGCCTGTTGAGGCGAGTATGGATGGCGTAGATATCTCGGTCGTTGATGAAGCTAAGGGAAAAGTAACCTTACTGAAAAGCGCTCTTTCCGCCTCTCAAGGGTTCACGCTCTTCCTCCGGGGCAGAGGGGCTCTGCCGGCGCAACAATGGAAGCGCGTGAGGCTGGAAAGCAAACTGAGCGATAAGCTGTCTTCGCAGGTCATCGACAGCCTTCGGCAATATATCGCGAAGGATTTGGCCGAATACACGTATGACGACATGACGCCATCCGTTCTCGGTGTCTGGCGGACGAAAGACATTCCCGAATTGTTCTCCTGGTTTCAGGGAGTGCCGGATCAAGCCTGGACGCACATTTTCGACGGGTCCGCCGCATTCGAGGAAACCATCAAGTTTCAGGTTTTTCTTATTCAGACGCCCCACGGACCGGTTCACGTCTTTTTCAGGAAAGGCACCGCCACCCCTTGTGCATAAGGGCGTGGCAGCGCTATTCAGCACGTCAAAACACGAATTTTCCGAAGTGACCGGGAAAATATTCACTTTCGATGTCGGGGTACATTTTTTCGAGTTTCAGGGAACCGTTTTCGTCGCAGATTCCAGAACATTCGAGGTCGTCACCAATGTGAGGAAAATCACGTCGGAAAGGGCCGATCAGGTCATAAACACGTTCCACGACAAGACGAAGGGTGATGTTGTTTTTGTTAAACGGAAAGAATTGGTGGAGGCGATAAAAGGCAAGCCCCTGTTTGCCAAGAAAATAGCCAGCGCTCTGGTTATGGGCACTATTGAAGCGCTGACAGCCCAAAAAATGATTGCGAGAATAAAAAGCAAGGGATTGAAAATAATCCATGAATTACTTAATGGAAAGTATTATTTCAAGGTTGATGAAACAGACCCAAAATCGTTACGTGATTTCGTTGACCTCATTACGGATACCTACCTTATTTCTGATGTGACGGACCTTGAGTACAAGACGCATGCGAAGGAGAGAGCTTAATTTTCTGGCAAAAAGACCGGCTGAAACTGGGTGTTCGAATTTTTTTCGTGGCTCTTCGGGTGGCATTTGGCCGGGAAGCACTCTGGAGCGGGGCTGGAAATCCTCGAATGGCCAGCCATTTCAGAATTTATCGAACCGCAGTCCATAGCATACCGTCGAGACGCGGCAGGTTTCATGCCCGACGAACTCCAGATCGCCAAAGTCTTTCCTGATGCGTAATGTAAATTGTATTTATTTATAGCTTTGGAGCGCAATAGTAGAATTCTCGAAAAACACTATAACTGTAAAGCGCGTTGAGCCACCAAGTAACATTGCGTCTTCTGTTTTGGTAAAGGCTCACTACCGCTGTGCGATTTGCCCAGAACATAGACGCGTAGCTGATCTCCACCATATCGATCAAGACCCATCGAATAGTGTTGAGAGCAATTTGGTTGGTGTATGCAAGGAGTGTCACGCCGACGTCCATGAAACATCAACGATGCGTCGAAAGATCGCTCACGGCGACCTCCATATTTTGAAGGCGCTGTGGGAAGAAAAATGCGCCTCTCTTTCAGCAATGATGAGCGAGAGTATTATCCCTCATCAGTGGCTTTATGCACACGTGCACCGCCTTGGTCCGCTTTTTAAGCAGATAACGGGAAGACACATTCTTAGCGTTCTCCCCTACCGATTCAAAAGCAATGGAAGATGTCTGAATACACTATGGCATAATGAAAAAAGTTCTCTTGGGTTCGCGGAGCATATCGAATTAAGGGATGCTATTGACGATTGTATTGCTCTCATAGTCAGATCTATAACAGGAATTAACCTTGGCATTTTTGAATCTGGTGCCATTGATATTAATGACAACATAGGGAGTTATGTCTATTTCTCTGCCCAATTTAGAGGGCAGGACATACCTGATCAAGACGAGTTCCTCAGAAGTGGAGGAAAGCTACCCGGGCCGCAAGGAACCTTGCGCAGAGAAGTTCGGAATGATGAGGATCCTTACGATGTTGAGTTCATAGAATCGTGCCTAATGATGGAGGCGCGCTATTTTTATAGTGATAGTTCTTTCTTTCAACTCGGTGAGATCGGTAATTGGACTGGGTTGGGTCTACTGAATGCTATCCGCAGTATTAACTCGGCGAACGGCCAACACAGGCGAACCCAATTGATCATTACGCCACTGTGCATTGCTTCGACCGCGAGTGTGTCGTCTATCAAGAATGGGGCGAGCGTCTACGAGCTTTATAAGCAGATTTAGCGAAGAGATGGGGGCGCTTCAACACCACCGCTCAATCACCGGACTGCCTTGACCGGCGCTTTCCTCCGCTACCACTCTACGCTCCGGTGCGCCGAACTGCGCTCCGGAGCGATTAGGGGCCCTCTATCGGCCGCGCGCGAGGTCGCCGCTGCTGGCTCCGCGGTTCAGAGCTTACCGACCTCATCGAGGATCGCTCGTACCGTCTTAAGCGACAGCACGAGCGTCAGCGGCGTATCCTCAAGCCGCAGCGCTCCATAACCCTCATACCATTCGGCCGCCCGCGCGTTTTTGGCATCGATCACCATCATGATGCCGCCGCTTTCATCCGCGACACGCAGGCAGCGTTTTCCAGCGGCGAGCAAGAGCTGGCCGCCAAGGCCTCGCCCCTGAAGATCCTTGTCCGTGGCGAGCCGCGCGAGCAGGAAGCCGCCCGCTGCGTGACGGGGCTGGCCCTTCCTCAATGCGTCCGGCAATCGGTCATAGGCCAGCGACGATGGCGCAAGGCTGTAGAAGCCGAGTACCTGCGCCGGGTTCGCATCGTCAATCGCACAGAACGTTTTGGCGCTACCGTTTTCGTGATTCTGGCGGGCGTGTTTCTGGAAAAATCCGTTTAGATCGGCATCACCGCAATCGAAACTCTTCCGATCATGCGATTTGCTGATCGGCTCTTCATGCCAATCGGGAAGTCTCATATCGTCTTCGGCAGGGCCTTGGCCGCGGCGCGGAGCCTGTCATTTGGCCGCGGCGGGTTTTCCAGCAGGTCCATAACACGTATCCAGTCACGCTCGGAGAAGGTGATGCGTTCGGCCTCGGCAATGACGGCATCGGCTTCACGAAGCGCTGCCTGCGTCACAAAATTTGTCAGATCGGCATGCTTAAGCGCCGCCGCGCGCGCGATCCGCGATTTTACCTCCGGCGAAACCCGCAGGCTCATTCTCTTGTTGTCATCAATGGCGGCGCGGGGCATGGCGGCTTCCTCTCGAAATTCCACACGCTTAAAGTAACATAACGCCGTCGATTTCGTCAATTGTGTGCCTTTAAGGTGTACGAGAAGGCGGCTTCGCCAAATTGTTCGTGTCCTAGTACTACTGCGTCATAAACTGAGTTTGTTGGTTTGGCGGATCGGGCGTGCACAACACGGACATCGTGACAGTCTCCTGGCCAGGGCAACGGCGATCCTTCGTCTCATTGTGGCGATCGAGTTGGGGATGTGTCGTTG
>JARLJB010000042.1 GCA_031291415.1 Telmatospirillum sp. | reverse complement strand
GCATGACGACAAGCTCCTGTTCCACGGTAAATCCCCAGTGTTCGAGCAGGCGGATCGCCGCCCGGTTTTCCGAGGACACGAAATTGCGCAAGCGAATGCCATGGCGATGCATCGCAGCAAGGATCGCCGGGCCTTGCGCGATCAGCGCGCGACCGTGCCGCGCGACCAGGTCGCTGCCCAGAAACCAGGGCACGGCGTCGCCACCCGCTGCGGATTCGACGACCACCCCAAACATTGCGTGGGGCTCGCCATCGACGAGCGCGGTCCAGACTTGTGCGCTCACGGCAAGCCCATGGCGCAGCGCCTGACTGGCGGACCGCCCCATCGCCTCGCACTCGATCCGGTCGATCGCGCGCAAACGTCGGGCAAGCGCGTCGACATGGGTATGATCTCCAGGCACGAGCCGGATGGAGGACGTGGCCTTGCCCATCATCCGCCGATCACCGGATCAACCGCGACGCCCAGCAGCGTAAATGGCATCGGCGCGGTTTGTCTGATCCAGACGGTGCATTCGTCCCGAACCTTGTTGTCCATGGTTACCTGGTAGGTGCCGTCAAACAGTGCGTTCGGGGCGTCGGTGGCACGGGGCACGACAGGAAACAGGTACTGGCTGCCAATCCCGGCCTCGATTGGGCCCGTTTCGCGCAATGTTAGCACAGCCTTCGCCGGATTTTGCATTCTGCCGATGTTGGATCCTGCCCCGGGCATGGTGATCCGCAGCGGCAGGGTTTCGATATCGACTTCATAGGGCAGCCCAAACGACACGTTCGATGCCGTGCCGATCGATGATGGCAGTGTGACCGTGCCATTGGTTACAGTCAGTCCGGATACGGGAACGCCGTCGACCAGACCAGCCACATTGGTACATCCCTCAAGATGCCATAGGCCGGTGAAAGTCGATTGCGGCGTGGCAAAGCTGGCCGAAACCGCGCAGTCGAGAAAACAGCAATCCGAAGGCGTATCCCACAAGTGCGAGACCATGCGTTCGACGAAACAGCTTGTCCTACCTGCGATCGTGCGCTCGACGATCAGGTAGACCCGATCCTCGCCATTTTCGGTGATCGAGCAGACCGACAGGACGTTGCCGGCGGTCTCGCACAGTGTCCAGCCCCAGACATTCTGTTCTTGCTCCCAGGTGAAACACAGCAGGGCGCCATCATCGCGCGCGGCCCAGATCAGCGATCGGGGTTCCTGGCTGTAACACCATGACACGATTGTATGGCCT
This sequence comes from Telmatospirillum sp., assembly GCA_031291415.1. GTDB lineage: Bacteria > Pseudomonadota > Alphaproteobacteria > Rhodospirillales > Magnetospirillaceae > Telmatospirillum. The sequence continues at coordinate 823 of JARLJB010000042.1, read as the reverse complement.
TCGAAGAAATGCGGCGAAAAGATCGTGATGTCATTGGCGCGCAGGCCATTGATGACATAATTGTAACCCAGACTGCGGATCGAGCACCCGATCGAGGGGACATAGAACACGACATTGTCGACCACCAACGGCGGCAGTCGCGACGAACCGCGGCCGACCTGCCGCTGGATCGACGGCGGCGCCGATCCGTTCAGCGGCCCTCCGCCGGCACTGCCGGCGATGGCGAACACGCTGTCGCTCGTCAGTGCCAAAAGCGACGTGGTCGAAGTCAACTGGTTCACCGAATTGACGCGGCCCGCCATGATGGCAAAACTCATGCCATCATCAGCGCGCAAGGGCGTCGAATAGTCCATGTTCTCGATCAGGCCCGACTTTGATGTCCAGATGCCATGCGGCACATTCGTCGAACGAGCCCAGATCGAGCGCTGCTCAAACAGCGTCACGGTCGACGGGTAGTTTCCCGCAGAGGAAAACGGATTGTTGGCCATAGGCGGAGCCTGGGTATAGGCTGGGCCGATATTGTCATCGATGAAGGTCAGGCTGGTGGTCGTGCCGATGTAGCCATAAAATTGGGTGTTTTCGGCCTTGTAGATGTTGTATCGTGTCGCCCCCGATACCGCCGTCCACGTCAGTGTGTTGTAATTGCGCTTGAGCGTCAGGTCGTTGTATGCGCTTGCCGTAGGCGAGGCGCGGCTTTCCTCGGTGGTGTTGTCGTCCACCGCGGTGACACAATACTTGGCAGTCTCGGGGAAATAATTCAGCCCGTTGTTGGCCACATCGGTATCCGCCACGGTCGCGCTGATTGTGCAGCTTGCCGGTGCGG
>JARLJB010000275.1 GCA_031291415.1 Telmatospirillum sp. | reverse complement strand
CCGCCGACCCGGCCATCACTGTGGCTATCAGCGAAACGGCAGCAAATGGAAACGATCTTGCGCGCGGTCTCGCTTCATTTGAATCTCTATAAAGACCGTCTCTGCAATGAAGTCGTGCCTGCGCCCGAGAAAGCATGTCGATTGCCCTATGTGAAGATCGGTATTCAGTGCTCTTATACTGAAATAGAGCCTCCGATAAAGAGAAAATATGTACCATATTCATGGAACTATTCCAAATTGGAAGTCTTCTAAGCAAGTGCGGTGGCATTCACCCGGCGAAGCTACGGCCGACCGGCATCCCGCTGATTCCTGTCAATGCGCACGAGGCGTCCGTCGGCCGACAGTTGGCAATCGCAGGTTCACAATTTAGGGTTACAGGCAGGCCTGGGTCGCCGGAGAAGGAACAATCCCGCCATGAACGTCGTCGTCAAAGCCTGTCTCGTACTTGCCTGCCTTGCCGCTGCGCCCAATCCGGCCGCGGCCGAAACTCGGACCATGGTCGCCAAGCCGGGCATGGCGCTGGTGCTTGGAGGCGGCTACGTGATGACGTCGACGTGCAGCGCCGCGCCTTTGCCCGATATTGCCATCGTCTCGCCGCCGGCTCACGGTGCCGCGACTGTCGTGCTCGCCACCATCACCGTGCCGGCAAACCGGCAATGCGCCGGAAGCCAGGTCAAGGTGCGCAGGGTGCTGTACGTGCCGGCGAAGCAATATCATGGCCCCGATAGCGTGACATTCTCGACCAGTTGGACAGCTTCGGTGCAGACGCTGCAGCAAGGCAGCACCACAGACACGGTTTCGATCACTGTCCCTTGAGCCCACTTGGACCGGCACCATTTGACCGGCTGGCAGCGACCGCCTAAACACGGCCGCAGTCGCTCCGGACATCGGAGGCAAAGCTTAAACCCGCCGGTCAGGCCCATGTCGCACAACACCTTCGGCCATCTCTTCCGCATGACCACCTGGGGCGAGAGCCACGGGCCGGCGCTGGGCGTCGTCATCGACGGCTGTCCGCCGGGCATCCGGCTCGAGGCCGCCGACATCCAGGCCGACCTCGACCGCAGAAAGCCCGGCCAGAGCCGGTTCGTCACCCAACGGCGCGAGGCCGACGAGGTGGAGATCCTGTCGGGCGTGTTCGTCGACGAACGCATCGAGGCTGAGTTCGGCGGCCCGGTCACCACCGGCACGCCGATCTCGCTGATGATCCGCAATACCGACCAGCGCTCGAAGGACTATTCCGACATCCGCGACAAGTTCCGTCCGGGCCATGCCGATTTCACCTATGACGCCAAGTATGGCGTACGCGACTATCGCGGTGGCGGCCGCTCTTCGGCGCGCGAGACTGCGGCCCGCGTCGCTGCCGGCGCGGTGGCGAAAAAGGTGCTCGATCATCTGGTGCCGGGTGGGATCAGCATCCGCGCTGCGCTAGTGCAGATGGGCCCGCATGCGATCGATCGGGCCAATTGGGACTGGGATCAGCGCGGCGCCAATCCGTTCTTCTGCCCCGATGCCAAGGCCGCAGCCTTCTTCGAAACCTACCTCGACGGCATCCGCAAGGCCGGCTCCTCGGTCGGTGCCATCCTCGAGATCGTCGCTG
>JARLJB010000274.1 GCA_031291415.1 Telmatospirillum sp. | reverse complement strand
TGCCGGTTGAGGTGACATTTGGGCGCCCAAGCACATTCAGCCGTCACCTATTTCCATGCGACAGCCTTGCGCTAGAGCATTTCCCGCTCAGATGGACTCATCTGAGCGAAAGGAAATGCTCCAGAGTCAATAGCTTGAGCGTGTCATTATCGTTCTGATCGCTTCTATCGGAACGGGACACGCTCTAGCAGGCTGCTGCAAAATCGGTAGTCACGTCCTCTGGTTCATGATTCATTGACGTCATCGATCTTGCCGGAGGCATCGATGCGCGGACGCAGTGATGGTGAAGATGAACTGTTCAGTTTTGTGCGGTTTGAGGAGCGGGTGCCGAAGGATCACCCGCTTCGCGCCATCAGATCGCTGGCCGATGAGGTGCTGGTGTCGTTGAGCGGCCGGTTCGAGGGACTTTATGCCAAGGTCGGCCGACCCTCGATCCCCCCGGAGATGCTTTTGCGGGCGACATTGTTGCAGGCGTTTTTCTCGGTTCGCTCCGAGCGGATGCTGATGGAGCAGATCAACTACAATCTTCTGTTCCGCTGGTTCGTCGGGCTGACGATGGATGCGCCGATTTGGCATGCGACCGGGTTCACCCACAATCGCGGCCGCCTGCTGGACACCGATGTGGCCCGGGCGTTTCTGACCGGGCTGTTGTCGCTGCCACAAGTCAAACGGCTGTTATCGAACGAGCATTTTTCCGTCGATGGGACGTTGATCGATGCCTGGGCGTCGATGAAGAGCTTCCAGCCGAAGGACGGCTCGGGCACGCCGCCGGGCGAAGGCCGCAACGGCGAGCGGGATTTTCGCGCAGAGAAGCGCTCCAATGCGACCCATGCCTCGGTGACCGATCCGGACGCGCGGCTCTACCGCAAAAGCGACGGCCAGCCGAGCCGGCTCTGCTACATGGGCCATGTCCTGATGGAGAACCGCCACGGTCTGGCGGTGGACGCGACGCTGACACATGCGACCGGCACGGCCGAGCGGGAGGCGACGCTGGCCATGCTCGACCGCCGCGCCAACACCCGCCGGCGGATCACGCTCGGCGCCGACAAAGCCTATGATGTCATGGACTTTGTGAAGGATCTCCGCGGCCGCAAGGTGACGCCGCATATCGCCATCAACGGCACGGTGTCGAAGTCCGGCAAGCCACGCAAGACCGCCATCGACAAGCGGACGCTCCGCCATCCAGGCTATGATATCAGCCAAAGATGTCGCAAGCGGATCGAAGAAATCTTCGGCTGGGCCAAGTCCGGCACCGGACTAACCAAGTTCAAAGTGCGAGGATTGAAGAAGGCTCAAGCAGTGTTCGGCTTCGTCATCGCCGCCTACAATCTGGTGCGGCTGCCGAAACTCATCGCCGCAACGCCCGCCTGAGAGGCAAAGACCGGGCCGGAGCGACGCTAGTCTGCCCCAGATCGAACCGAGAGCAGCAAAAAACACTCCCCCCGCGCAAAATTCCCCGAAAAAAGCCGAACTCACAACTCAACCCGGCATTCTGCAGCAGCCTGCTAGGCCGCATGAACTGAGGCGGCGACTTCACTGGCGGTCGTTCCGGCAATGGCAGCGATATCGTCGAGGCGCGTGCGGAACGCGGCGACACAGGCCGGATCGAAATGCGCGCCCGAATTGGCATCGACGAAGGCGAGCGCCTCTTCGAAGGACCATGCCCGCTTGTACGGCCGCGCCGAGGTCAGCGCGTCGAATACGTCGGCAAGCGCGGCAATGCGAGCTGATATCGGGATGGCCTCTCCGGCAAGCTGATACGGATAGCCGTTGCCGTCCCAGCGCTCGTGATGAGCGACCGCGATCTCAGCCGCCGTCTGGATCAGCTCCGATTCCGAGCCCTTCAGAATGTCCCAGCCGAGCAGCACGTGGGTCTCCATGACCTGCCGCTCCTCGGGCGTGAACTTGCCCGCCTTGAACAGGATGTCGTCGGGAATGCCGACCTTGCCG
>JARLJB010000273.1 GCA_031291415.1 Telmatospirillum sp. | reverse complement strand
GCCGCCCATGACGCCCGAGGTGTCGAGGCTGTGGGAATTCCAGCCGGTCCAGTCGGAGTGAAGCGAGGTGGAGCCGAACTCACCGCCGATGTCGGCGCCGACGTAGTAGCCGGTCCAGGAGAAGGCCGGGGTCGGGGCGATGTAGACAGGGGCTTCCTTACGCGAGGGCAGATCGGCGGCGAAGGCCGAACCCGCCAGAGCCGCAAGGGCGACCGTGGAGAGAAGAAGATGACGCATCGAATTTTCCTTCCTTGATAAATGCCATAACGACCGCAAGCCGCTATCGTGGGCAGACCATAATTCGACTTACCTAACTAGGCTAGCCGAATAAAACCCCGTCAGTTTGATTGTGACGCCGTGTTGCAAAAGTGCCTCACTCTGGCTCCGTATTCGCCGGGAATCCAGTGGACACGCGGCGTAACGACAATCGATGACAAAAATTTGATATTCCATTAAGGACGCCGCGTCGAGCGTAAATTTCCCCTGTTGCTGGCGAATGACCCCTTAAGGGCCCTGTCGTTTCTTAAGAATTCGCGCCAAGTCCGATGACGATTCGTTGTCGCGCCCTTAATGCGGGAAGGATGTTCTACGGCTCGTGGCAAATTTTGATAAATATACCTTCCCAATCGTTAACCCGATTTTGGCCAGCCGGGCGATTGTCTCGCCTCCTTTTAGACTCGCCGGGAAGGCGAAAAATGTAATCTGGCCGCCTCGCAATGCAGCATTTACCGCCCAAAAACGCGGCAAATTTCTTGCGTGCGCCGGTTCACAGCTTCCGAAAGCGTCCTGTGCGGCCAAGTCTCAGCTTTCCTGGCTCGGGTTATGGCCGGACAAGGAGGCGCCCGCGTTCGACGGAAGCCGCCGAAAAACGAAGACCGAAGAGGCCGTGATCGCGGCGACAGCAAAAAAGGCCGGCGGAAAATCGTGAAACTGGATTTCTCCGGTCGACGACAGCCGGCGCGTCGCCTCGACCGCCGCGGCCGCGATGGACACGCCCGATGATAAAGACAATTGCTGCGCGACCGCGGAAAGGCTTGTCGCCTTGCTCATCTGGGCGGCGGAAATGTCGGCATAGGCGAGTGCGTTCAGGGCGGTGAACTGGAGCGACCGGAAAAATCCGCCGACGAACAGGGCGACCAGCAGCACGGCCTGGGGCGTGCCGGGCGTGAACAATCCATAGCCCGCCAGGAACGCCGCGCTGATGAGGGCGTTGAAGACGAGCGTCGAGCGAAAGCCGAAATGGCTCAGCGCCGTCGGCGCCGTCGCCTTCATGACCAGCGCGCCCGCCGTGGCCACGAAGGTCGTCAACCCCGATTGGAAGGGCGTCATGCCGAATCCCAACTGAAGCAGCAGCGGCAGCAGGAACGGCGTCGCGCCCACGCCGATCCGGAACAGGAATCCCCCGACGAGACTCGCCCAGTAGGTTCTGATTCGCAGCAGGCGCAGGTCGAGAATCGGATTGGCGGCCGTCAGAGCGTGGCGAACATAGAGCGCGACCAGGACGAGGCCCGCCGCCACCAAGGCGAAATTGAGCTCGCGGTCGAGGAAGCCCCGGCCCAGGACGGTCAGGCCGAAGATCAGGCTGGTCAGGCCGAGGCCCGAGAGCAGGAACCCCCTTGTGTCGAAGGCGGCGACGTTTTCATCGCGAATGTCGGGAATGTAGAGGCTGGAGAGAATCACTCCGGCGATTCCCACCGGGACATTGATCCAGAAATTCCAGCGCCAGTGCAGGTAGGTCGAGATGAAGCCGCCCAGCGGCGGTCCGAGCATCGGGCCGATCAG
>JARLJB010000272.1 GCA_031291415.1 Telmatospirillum sp. | reverse complement strand
GATGTCGGCCACGGTCGAACCGAGGCTGTTGAGATAGGATTCGAATTGCGAGGCGAAAGAAGGCCCGGCCTGGTTGAGCAGGCTCTTGACGCTCTGCGTGTCGGAGGCGGCGTTGCCGGTCCAGTTGCTGGCCTGGCTGACTGCGTTGCAGAAGCCCTGCGACTGCCCGCCCATGCTTCCGACCAGAACCGTCGCCCAGACCGCAAGCGCGCAAGTGACCGGATCGTCGCAGGCGGCTGCGCATTGGCCGTTGGTGAAGCCGTTATAGGTGTTTTGCAGGGCGTTGCCGATGTCGGTGAGCGAACAACTCGGAGCCTGCTGACCTGCTGGAGGGCCGCCGGTCTGGATCGGGCAATTGGCCCAGTCGTCCGCTCGCGCCGGCAGAGGCGGCAGGACCAGAATGAAAAGCGCCGCGGCGGCGAATAGCACCGATGAGATCAAACGACGTCTGGACATGAGCAAACGCCCACAGCCGCCGACGCCCGCGCAGAGGGCGCCATCCAACTTCTCTTAGACTATCCCGGCCGTATCAATAAGCAAGCGCATCGCAACTATGCTTGTGGAGCACGCGGAGTAGATCTCATCATGACCGAGGCCGTGTGGAAACGTGATTTTTTGATTTGCCGATGGTAGCCACCGATCGACGAGAGGAACGATGGCGCGCGTGTCCGGCCCAACGAGTTCAGCCGGCAATGGCCAGCATGAGCGGCCTGACGTCGAAGATCTTGATCGTCCGCTTCATGTTGTAGGCAAGCCCTTGCAAACTCATTTCAGTTTTGACCTTTTCAAGTGCCCTGGTGAGGAAATGTGCGCCGCCCATCCACGCCTTGAGGGTTCCGAAACAATGCTCAACGGTCTGTCGGCGGATGATCATGGCCTCTGGCGTGCGGTCGAGCCGCGCCTGCATCCTGTCGAGCACCGCTTCGCACTCCCGGCGTTTCTGCCGCTTGACCTTGTCCGAAGTGCATTGGGGTTTGAGCCCGCAAGTCAGGCACGCCGTGAGGTTGCGGTAATGGTCCCTATTGTCGCGGCGGTCTGAGCGCACTTTTCCCGGGGTCAGAAACGCGCCCGCCGGGCGTGATCGGTGACGAAAAAACGCCCCGGGGAAAGCTCCCCCGGGGCGTGTTTCGCGCTTCCGCCGCCCGAATGGGTTGGGCTTCAGTAATCCATTCCCATGCCGCCGCCGGGCGGCATCGCCGGCGCGTCCTTCTTGGGCGCATCGGTGATCGTCGCCTCGGTGGTTACAATCAGGCCGGAGATCGAAGCGGCGTCCTGGATGGCAGTGCGCACGACCTTGGTCGGGTCGATGATGCCGAGCTTGACCAAATCGCCATATTCGCCGGTTTGGGCGTTGTAACCGAAAGCGTAGTCCTTCGATTCAAGCAGCTTGCCGACCACGACCGCGCCGTCGTCGCCGGCGTTATCGACGATCTGACGCGCAGGCGCCTGGATCGCCTTGCGGACGATGTCGACGCCTGTCTTCTGGTCCGCGTTTTGGACTTTAACGCCCGCGAGCGTGGGTATGGCGCGTAACAGGGCGACGCCGCCGCCGGGCGACACCCCTTCCTCCACCGCCGCGCGCGTGGCGTTGAGGGCGTCGTCGACGCGATCCTTCTTTTCCTTCACCTCGGTTTCGGTCGAGCCGCCGACACGAATGATCGCAACGCCGCCAGCCAGCTTGGCCAGACGCTCCTGCAGTTTTTCGCGGTCATAGTCCGAAGTGGTTTCCTCGACCTGCGCCTTGATCTGGGCGATGCGGCCTTCGATGTCCTTCTTGTCGCCGGCGCCGTCGACGATGGTGGTGCTTTCCTTGTCGATGCGGATTTTCTTCGCGCGGCCGAGCATCGCCAGCGTCACGTTTTCAAGTTTGATGCCGATGTCCTCTGAGATGACCTGGCCATTGGATAGGATGGCGATGTCCTCAAGCATGGCCTTGCGGCGGTCGCCGAAGCCGGGCGCCTTGACGGCGGCGATCTTGAGGCCGCCGCGCAGCTTGTTGACGACGAGCGTGGCCAAAACCTCGCCCTCGACATCCTCCGAGATGATCACCAGCGGCTTGCCGGTCTGGACGACCGCTTCGAGTATCGGCAGGATTGCCTGCAGCGAAGACAGCTTCTTCTCGTGAATTAGGACGTAAGGCTCGTCGAATTCCGCGATCATCTTCTCGGCGTTGGTGACAAAATAGGGCGAGAGATAGCCGCGGTCGAATTGCATGCCCTCGACAACGTCGAGTTCAGTTTCCAGGCTCTTGGCTTCTTCAACCGTAATCACGCCCTCGTTGCCGACCTTCTGCATCGCCTTGGCGATCATGTCGCCGATCGATTTGTCGCCGTTCGCCGATATGGCGCCAACCTGGGCGAT
>JARLJB010000271.1 GCA_031291415.1 Telmatospirillum sp. | reverse complement strand
TTGAACCGCTCGATGACGCCGCGCGCCTGGGAAGACCAGGGGGCGGAATGGAATTTCGTGATGGAAAGACGCGCGGCCAGACCGACCAAGGCATCGTCCCAGGTGTTGTTTTTGGCACCCGCGCCGTTGTCGTAATAAAGGATGTCGCAACAAGTGGTCGTCGTGACGGCATGCCGAAGGGCATCGGCGACGGACCAAGTGTTCTCCGCGAGAGCGACCGACCAGCCCACCCAACGGCGGGTATAGACGTCGAGGAAGGATGTGATTTCCGGGCGGAATGGGCGGCCGTGAAAGGGGTGCGCAACCTCGGCCTTGAACGTGTGACCGTCGCCGATGAAGACCGCGCCGGGCCAGAGACTATCGGTATCGCGGGCGATGAAGGCCTTATATTGCTGCAAGGCCTTCGGCCCCAGGCGGCCAGCATTGCGGGTCAACGCGCTAACTTTTTTCAGCCACCGCCGAAGCTGGTCGTAGCTGGGCCGATCCTCGCCCGCAGGCCAACGTTCCAGGCACTCGGCCATGCCCGGCTGGGTAGGCCGGTTGAAAAGGCGTTGAAGGGTTTCCGCGAAGGGGGGAATTGGCGCTTCGGGAACCCCGGATGGTGCCAGCGCGACGACTTTTCCGGCTGCCTCTGCCCTTGCCTTCAGCCAGTTATAAACGGTGGCGCGGGTCAGGCTGCGTGAGCCGTTGGAGCGGGCATTGGCAACCGGCACCAGTTTTTGCAACTCGGGCGCCAACTGCCCTTTGGCGGCGGCGTCTACCAGGGCGATGACGGCCTTACCCTGGCTAAGGCCACCGAGAACAACCATCTCGTCGATGCGGGCCAGCAGAGCGGTGCGGGCAACCATCGTGTCGCGTTGGTATGCCTTCAGGTCTGTCGCGAGGGGGAGGTCAAGCTGGGCGGGAAGCTGTGCCGGGGTCTGTTTGACAAGACTGGTGGCCAATGCTCGCTGGGCGGCCGCAGGAAGGCTACTGACGCGGTATTCGAAACCGCCACCGCGCCCAGAGCGTTCACGACGTTCCCATGTCTCGCGGGAGGCTAAGTCGTTTACGCGTCTTTTGGTCGCTGGCAGTCCCGGCAGCTTCAGGCCGGCAATTTCGGCCGCCGTCATCCACTCCTTCATGGCCGGTCTCCCCTCGCGCTGGAAAGCTCGTGGAATTCTTGAAGGCCATCGGCTTGCCTCACGGCGCGGATAAAGGCGTGATCAACGCGGCGAAGGAGCAGGCATCTCAGCTTCAGGAGGCGCTCTATGCGGCGAAGGACACGATCGGTGCGCAGAAAGACCGCATCGCGAGCCTTGTCGAACAGGCCAAGGCACTTGAAGTTCGTATCAGTCAACGCGAAGAGTATGTCCTTGAGCCAATAGGACCGGGTGCGTTTGCGTACATACGCAAGGCCGCGCATGACGCCCAGAAAAAAGGCCCATGGCTTTGCCAGCCCTGCTTCGATGATGGAAAGCAGTCTGTACTCCAGTTTTCCAAGACCGATTGGCACCGTGATGCGTACAAGTGCCCGCGCTGTGAAGCTATTCTGTGGGTGCCGAACAATAACGAGATGAGGGCACAGACCGCGTCGCTGACGCGTGGTCGCTTCGACGATTTTTGACGGCCAATCACGCATGACGCACACCCCGGAACAAGGGTGTTTCGGCGATTAAACGGCGCTGTTCGGCCTTGGCGAAACGAATGAACAGGGTCAGGCGGTCCAGGCGCGACCGGATCAGGTCGGCGCTCTCGGTCACCGCGCAACCGGCATGCTCGGCAACACCGGCCACCAGGATCGAGTTGCCCAATGCCCGGCAAAAGGCTGGGATCAGATCGGCCGGGAAGTGATGCGGGCGGCTGGCGCCTGTCCAGCTATCGATCATCGGTTTGGTGATCTGCCGGCCGGCGTGGAAGCTGACAACCTCGGCAAGATCCTCGCGATTGGTGTAGGGACCGGCCTTGATTGCCTCATTCAGCAGGCGGCGCATGTCCTGATCGAGGTCCAACGACCCGGCTTCGGCCTTGAGCTCAGGCTGTGGCACCGGGATATCGACCGCACCTTCAAGCAGAGCCAAGAAGTCTTGCTGACGTGGGTCGGGTTGACGCCGGCCCTTTTGGGCTTTTTGCTGCATCTCAACCTCATGATTATTGTTGATTGACCTCAAAAAGAGGCCGGGCAGGCTTTGTGCACTGCCACGCCCGGCCTTGAGTTTTTGAGGGACCGAAGATGCCGGCGAGCCGGCGTGGTGCCGACCGACCGTCCTGCGGGCATGACTCCGCATGA
>JARLJB010000270.1 GCA_031291415.1 Telmatospirillum sp. | reverse complement strand
GGTCGGTTTGGTCGCCTCTGGGTTGGGGATCGGATTGACGACGAGCATTCCGCCTGAGGCCTCGGCACTGGGGATGAAGATAGTGGCGGTCAAGCCGCCCATCCCGGTGGTCGGCGTGACCGCGCTATGGTCGACAGACAGCACTCGTCTCGACCTCAGTATATTCTTGGATCAACTGGGACTTCCTGGGCCTGTGGGCCTGGCTCAGGCAGGGTCCGGCGAAGAAATAACGCCGAGTGGCGACGATGTGGGCGGGGTGGATTGAACGGTCTCTCTCTCCGCAGTGCTACGCGGCGCTGACCGCGTGACAGACGCGGTACTGATAGCTTCGTTGCCATCGACGTTCTTTCGCTCCCTCCGACACCGGGAGAACTCACGATCGCTGGCCATGAATCTGGCCAGCATAAGCGGGATGAGCTTCAGAGGATCAGTCTCATTGCCTCCGCCGAAGCGGGCGAGGATCTCCGCATAAGCAAACAGATCCCGATGCAGCGCTGCCGGCAATTCGAGCGTGACCTTGACCGGCCTGTCGTCGGGTATCGCAGATATCTTCAACTTGGCCATGCAGTTATCCTTTATAGGCCTCGAGCACGAGATCGCGGGTGACGATGACGCGGACCGGGAATCCCGGACGGATTGTCAGCGTCGGTTGGACGTTCATCTGCCGCTGAACATATTGCTGACCGGCCTGGTTGGCATTCTGCGAGGCGCTTTGCCGGAGCGCCTGGACGATATCGCTCTCGTTGGAGTTCTGGCCGAGGTTGGCGCCGACGCCAAGCAACGTCGAAACCAGAGCCGCCTTGAAAATATTGCCCCAGTGGTAGTCGACCTGATCCTCAAGCCCGGCGTAACCTTCCGTGTCGGCGCCAGGCTGGCGCTCCAGAACGATGGATTTGCCGTTCGGCAGGATCACACGGGTCCAGACCAACAAGACCCGTGATTGGCCGAAGGCAACGCTGGCATCATATTGACCGATGAGGCGAGAACCCTGCGGTAACAGCAGGAACTTGCCCGTCGGGCTGTCATATACGTGCTCGGTCACCTGCGCGGTGATCTGGCCGGGGAGATCGGAGCGGATGCCGGTGATCAACGCGGCTGGGATCACGGTGCCAGCCTGGACCACATAGGGGCTTGGCGGCGCGGCAAGCCGGTCGTCGCTGACCGTGCGTCGGTCGACCGGGCCGTTGAGGAACGCGAGCTTGTGATCCTGCATATTCTGCAGGG
>JARLJB010000269.1 GCA_031291415.1 Telmatospirillum sp. | reverse complement strand
CGTAGAAGGGCTTGCCTTCGTCGATGTCGATGTCCCAGGAGACGGTCTTTTTCTGGTCGTCGTAGGTGGGCTTGGGAACAGCGCCGAAGTTGATGTAGCCCAGGGTGCCGTAGGCTTTCTTGAGATTCTCAAGACCCTTGCCCATGGCGGTGGCGCTGAACCAGTCGCCGTCTTTCATGGCGAAGGTGCCGCGCAAGGCTTTCACGTTGGTGACGGCCTTGTTGCCGGAGAAGGTGATGGTGCCGAGGCGATAGCGGCCGCTTTCCTCGATGGTCATGAGGATGTCAATGCGCTTGCCCTTGTTGGGACGGAAGGTGAACCAGTTGAGGCCGCCCTGGTCGCGAATCTGCGTCTGGGGCTGCTCGACGGCGGCGTTGGCATAGCCGCGGTCGCGGTAGGCCTGGCGGACGCGCTCGGTATCTTCCTCGAGTTTGGTGGCGTCGAAGGTCTGGGGGAAGATGTCCTCAAGGACGAGCGAATAGGGAATGCCGATGGGCTTGAGGTTCTTCATGGAGCGGCGGAGGACCAGAGCGTTGACATGCTCGTTGCCGGCGAACTTGATTTGTCCGACCTTTACGACCGGGCCTTCCTTAATGTTGAAGTTGACCTGGACCGAGGCGGGCGGAATGGTTTTGACCTCGGTTTTGATGGTGGCGAACTGGTGACCGTGCTCGGCGAGCAGCTCCTTGATGACGGTTTCAGCGCGCTTGATCTTGGCCGGGTCGTATTGGCTCTCAACCGTGAGGCCGACCTTCACCTTTTTAAAGCGGTCGAGAACGTCAGAGACAGAGACGGTGCTGAGGCCTTTGTAATTGACCTCGCGGACGTTGGGCTTTTCACGGACGAAGATGTCGAGGATGAGACCCTTCTCGGTCTCTTCGCGTTCGATGCGCAGATCGTCAAAATAAGCCGTATTCCAGAGGGAGTTGAAGTCGCGCTCGACGGAGACGGGATCGTATTTGTCGCCGACGTGGGTAAAGAGGCGGGCAAGGATGGTTTCCTTGGGGATACGCCTGTTGCCGACGACGCGAATCTGCTGAATGGTCTGCTGATCCTGGGCCATGGCAGAACCGGCCACAAGGGCCAGGGCGACGACGAGCAGGACGCGGGCAAGACACGCGGCGGGGCGGGTGGCAAAACGCGAGAGACAGGTTTGCCTCCGCGCAGTGCGGGAGATCGAAGTGTGCTTGATCTTCACCGGGCTAATGCCCTGCGGCGAGCACAAGTACTGGTGCGGTCCATATATCGGCTTCACGGGAAGAATATGCACACCCTCATT
>JARLJB010000268.1 GCA_031291415.1 Telmatospirillum sp. | reverse complement strand
CTCAGTACTGGAAGACGGCGGATAGTGAGATGCGGTTATCGCCGAACTCAGGCCCGTGTGCGGCTCCGGAGGAGTGCTGGTTGGCGTAAGTGTAGGCGAGGGTGAGGCCGACGGCTCTGGTGAGCAGCCAGTTGGCGGAGAGGCCGGCGCCCCAGATGTTATCGGTGCGGTCGATGCCGGAATATTTGTTCTGGGTGACGGTGGCGTTGGCCGTCAGGATGACGTTGCGCAGCAGTTCGTGATCGACCTGGACGCCGCCGGTGGAGTTGACGAAGCCGGCCGAGCCGACGATGCCGGAGTCGCCGACGGTCCTGAGGCCGGTCAGGGTGACCGTGGTCAGCTGGGAGGGGAACCATTCGACCTGGCCTTTGGCGGAGAGGCCCTTGATCGGCTTGAACAGGGGGGACTTGAACTGCTGGTCGAGATAGCCGACCTGGACCTCGCCGCGCAGCAGATGGGTGATGTCGAAGTTGGCGCCGGCGGCGATGTCGTAGCCGTCGGAGTTGGAGTTGTAGGACACCTGGGGCGGCCCAAGGTCGTAGGTCCGGTTGTTGTAGGCGCCGGTGATGAAGACGGCGCTGTCGGGGCTGACGGCGTATTCCGCCTTGCCGGTGTAGGTCGCCACCTCGTGGCTGAGGCCCTTTTCGAACACCGTGGCCCCGCCGGGGGTCTCGCCGTTGTGATAGTCGTAGACTTGGTAGTCGATGCGGCCGGACAGGCGCAGGCGGTTGAAGGTGTGGGCCAGTTCGCCATTCACCGCAGTATAGTCGTACTGGATGGGGTGTTTGGACAGAATCTGGCCGCTGTTGGCGGCGGACCTGGGCAGGGCGTAGCGGCCATAGTCCACCGCCGCGGCGAAGAGGGAGTCGCCGAACTCGTACTTGCCGCTGGCGCCGGCGCCGTACTCGTTGACATCCTCGCGCGAGTACTTGGCGAACAGCGACTGGCTATCGCGCACATAGCCGTTCAGCGCGTTCCTGGACCAGGTCGACTGGACGTCGATCTCGGGGGCGATGGTGAAGATTTCATCCCCCACCGCGCCGCTATGCACCGCGTAGATGTTGTCGTCGTAGGTGATGCCGGTGTTGATCTTGGGATAGATCATGAACCCACCCATATGCAGGCCGACAGCCTGGTAGTCAGGCCTTGGCCGCTGGCGCACGCTGACATTGCCGCCGCGGTCGAAGCTGTTGGCCTCGGTGTTGTTCGGGTTGAAGGTCGTGCTCGCATCGAACATCGATTGGGCGCTGGCCGCACCGCTCGCCGCCACCCCCACCGCTGCGCCCGCCACAAGCACGCGCCGCAACATCGCCGTCCGCAGACG
>JARLJB010000267.1 GCA_031291415.1 Telmatospirillum sp. | reverse complement strand
GGCAGCCAATACATCGGCAACCGCAAAAAAGACGGGCGCCGCTGCGTTTCGGAGGAAACCCCTATGAAGAGGCTTTACGCATCTCTGCTCTCTGTTACCGCGCTGTCGCTCAGCGCGCCGGCGTTTGCGAACGATTCCGTTCTCAAGGCCGAGAAGGACCCGAAACAATGGGTCATTCAGGCCGGCAACTACGCCAACACCCGTTATTCGGAACTCAACCAGATCAACGAGGGCAACGTCGCCAAGATGGCGCCGGCCTGGAGCTTCTCCACGGGCGTTCTGCGCGGCCACGAAGGCTCGCCGATCGTCGTTGGCGACGTGATGTACGTCCACACGCCGTTCCCGAACATCGTCTATGCCCTCGACCTCAACAACGAAGGCAAGATCCTGTGGAAATATGAGCCCAAGCAGGATCCGAACGTCATCCCGGTGATGTGCTGCGACACCGTCAACCGCGGTCTCGCCTATGCCGACGGCATGGTCTACCTGCACCAGGCCGACACGACCATCGTCGCCCTCGACGGCAAGACCGGCAAGGTGGCCTGGAGCGCTGTCAACGGCGATCCCAAGAAAGGCGAAACCAACACGGCCACCGTTCTTCCCGTCAAGGACAAGCTCATCGTGGGCATTTCCGGCGGCGAATTCGGCGTCCAGTGCCATGTCACCGCCTACGATCTGAAGACCGGCAAGCGCGAATGGCGCGCCTATTCGGTCGGCCCGGACGATCAGATCCTGCTCGACCCGGAAAAGACCACCGTGCTCGGCAAGCCGGTTGGCGCCGATTCCAGCCTGAAGACCTGGCAGGGCGACCAGTGGAAGACCGGCGGCGGCTGCACCTGGGGCTGGTATTCCTATGACCCGGAGTTGAACCTGATCTATTACGGCTCGGGCAATCCCTCGACCTGGAACCCGAAACAGCGCCCTGGCGACAACAAGTGGTCGATGACCATCTTCGCCCGCAATCCCGACACGGGCGTGGCCAAGTGGGTCTATCAGATGACCCCGCATGACGAGTGGGACTATGACGGCATCAACGAAATGCCGCTCGTCGAGCAGAAGATCGACGGCAAGGATCGCAAGCTCCTTGTGCATTTCGATCGTAACGGCTTCGGCTATACGCTCGACCGCACCAACGGCGATCTGCTGGTGGCCGAAAAGTTCGATCCGGCCGTCAACTGGGCGACCAAGGTCGACATGGACCGCAGCAGCCCGACTTTCGGTCGTCCG
>JARLJB010000266.1 GCA_031291415.1 Telmatospirillum sp. | reverse complement strand
GTGTTCCGGCGTGAGCCGGAAAGGGTCCGCTTGGCGGCGGCACACCGGCAGAGACGCCGGTGCCACTCGTGTTTCATTCAGGGCGGGTCGGCCCCAAGGCCCGTGGCGAACTAATACCAAGTGCCGAAAATGCTGATACATTTTCGGCCCCTCCGACGCCGGGGCCTCCGTCCGCCTGCGCTGCGTTCCGGCGGACTCAAGCGCCGCTCGGGCTCGGGGCCTGTTGACTCGATGATTTATCAACAGGCCCTTATTGCCGTCGGCATAAGAGGTTATCTATGAAGGACCCTAACCGAGATTGGTGAATTCCGGCATCTGATCGAAGTTCATGTAGCGATAGATCGCCGCGGCCTTCGCCTGAACGGTTTTCATTTGGTCCATATATTCCGCCACCGTGGGCAACTTACCCATCCAGGCGGCGATTGCCGCCAGTTCCGCCGAACCGAGATAGACCTGGGTATCGGTCCCCATGCGATTGGGGAAGTTTCGCGTTGAGGTGGATATGATCGCCGCTCCCTTGCGGGCTCTGGCTTGATTACCAAAGCACAGACTGCAGCCGGGAACCTCAATGCGGGCGCCGCTTTCACCCAGCATGGCGAAATAGCCCTCCCTGTTCAACGTATCGGCATCCATCCTGGTCGGCGGAACGATCCATAGCCGGGTCGGGATGTCCGCCTTGTTTTCCAGAATGTGGGCGGCGGCCCGGAAGTGACCGATATTGGTCTGGCACGAACCGATGAACGCTTCATCGATCTTGCCGCCGGCCACCTCGGAAAGCTGCCTGACGTCATCCGGGTCGTTCGGGCAGGCGAGAAGCGGTTCTCCGATTGCCGCCAGATCGATGTCGATGATGGCGGCATAATCGGCATCAGCGTCCGGTTCCATGAGCTGGGGATTGGCCAGCCAACGTTCCATCTCCCGGATGCGGCGGTCAAGCGCGTGTCGGTCCTGATATCCCTTGGCGACCATCCATTTCAGCAAGGCGACATTGGATCGCATATACTCGATCACCGGCGCGATGCCGAGGCGGACCGTGCAGGCTTCCGCCGACCGCTCGGCCGATGCGTCGGCTATCTCGAAAGCCTGTTCCACCTTGAGGTCGGGCAAGCCTTCGATTTCGAGGATCCTGCCCGAGAAGACGTTCTTCTTGCCTTTCTTCTCCACCGTCAGCAGGCCTTGCCTAACGGCGAAGTAGGGGATGGCGTTGACCAGATCGCGTAACGTGATGCCCGGTTGCATCTCTCCCCTGAAGCGAACCAGGACGCTTTCCGGCATGTCGAGCGGCATGACGCCGGTCGCCGAGGCGAAGGCGCAAAGGCCCGATCCTGCGGGAAAATAGACGCCAAGGGGATAACGGGTATGCGAGTCGCCACCGGTTCCTACCGTATCGGGCATAGCCACGCGGTTCAGCCAGGAATGGATGACGCCGTCGCCAGGACGGAGCGAGACGCCGCCGCGCGATGTGACGAAGGGTGGCAGTTCGGCGTACATCTGGATGTCGACCGGCTTAGGAAAGGCGGCGGTGTGGCAGAAGCTCTGCAGGACCATATCGGCTGTGAAGGACAGACAGGCCAAATCCTTCAATTCGTCGCGGGTGAGCGGGCCGATGGTGTCTTGTGAGGCGATAGTGCCGATCTTCGGTTCGCAATAGGCGCCCGGTCGGATTCCTTTGCCATGGTCGAAACCACAGGCACGGCCGACAATCTTTTGCGCCAAGCTGTAGCCTTTGCCGGTGTCGACGGGATCCTTCGGTTTGCGGAAGAGGGCGAGGGGGGGCAATCCGACCGCCTCGCGGGCCTGGGCAGTCAGGTTGCGTCCGATGACCAACGGAATACGCCCACCGGCTTGAACACTGTCGAACAAGACTTCGGTTTTTACTCTGAATTCGGCGATCACCGCGCCATCCTTCAGGATCTTGCCGTCATAGGGGCGAAGTTCGATGACGTCTCCCATGGTCAGTTTGCTGACGTCGACTTCGATCGGCAGGGCGCCGGAGTCCTGCATGGTGTTGTAAAAGATCGGGGCGATTTTGCCGGCCATGACAAAGCCGCCGCACCGCTTGTTCGGGACGTTGGGTATGTCGTTGCCCGTCCACCACAGCACAGTATTGGTCGCCGATTTGCGCGATGAGCCGGTCCCGAGGACATCGCCGACAAAGGCAATCGGATTACCCTTGGCCTTCAGCGCCTCGATTTGCTTCAAGGGACCGCGTTTGCCCGGCTCGTCGGGCGCCAGATCGGCGCGTGGGAACTTCAGCATGGCCAAGGCATGGAGCGGAATATCCGGTCGGCTCCAGGCATCGGGATCGGGCGACAGATCACCGGTATTGACCTCGCCATTCACCTTGAACACCGTTAGTGTCACACTTTGCGGCAGCGACGGGCGTTGGGTGAACCACTCTGCCTCCGCCCAGGATTTCAGAACCGCCTTGGCGTTGGCGTTGCCTTTCGCGGCCAACTCCTTCACGTCATTGAAGGCGCCAAAAACCAACAACGTCTTTTTCAGGCCATCGGCGGCGAGGGTGCCCACGATGGTGTCGGCCATGAGATCGATCAGCGCCTTGACGTTGTAGCCACCCTGCATGGTGCCCAGCAAAGCGGTCGCCTTTTGCCGAGAGATGACGGCCGATTTTTCCGTACCTTTGGCGACGGAGGTCAGGAAAGTTGCCTTGATCGCGGCAGCGTCGTCAACACCTGGCGGAACCCTGTTGCTGATCAGGTCGAGCAGAAAATCCTCTTCGCCCTTGGGCGGTGTCCAGAGCAAGCTGACGACTGCCTGTGTTTGTTCCGCCGAAAGAGGCAGGGGGGGGATGCCAAGGGCGGCGCGTTCGGCGACATGCTTCCGGTAGGTTTCAAAAAGAAGCTCGCGGCTGGTCTTCTCGTCAAGGGGAGCGGTCGGCGTCGCCGCGGTTCCTTGGGTGCTATGTTTGGATGCTTCCTTGGCCTCGGCGCCAAGGGCAAGCGCGGTCGCGGCGGTCACCGCGACGCCACCGAAACAGAAGTTCCGACGGTTGATAGTCATGACATTGTCTCTCCCGGTCTGTGACGCGGGCGGCCTCCTGGCAAAACAACGGCATTGGCCCGAATGACCACCCTTGGCGCCCTATCAGCGCATTTTTATTAATACCGATGTAGACCGGGTGGCCTTTCAGAGAGCTTTCACCATTCTCCTGCAGGGCATCAAGGATGGTTTGGCGCCCCAACTGACGCCTACGCCTCCTCGGCGGCTTCGCTGGCGTCGGCCCGGTCGGCCGCGTCGACGCCATTGAAAAACAGGTTGAGCAGGACGGCGGCCAGCGAGGTGAGCAGGATGCCGCTCTGCAGCAAGGGGGCGAGATCCTTCGGCAGTGCCTGGAAGAATTTATCGGCAACCAACGGGATCATGCCGAACCCGATGCTGATGGCGACGATATAGGCGTTGGCCTTTTGCCGGTGGTAGTCGACGTCGCCCAGGATGCGGATACCGGTGGCGGCCACCATGCCGAACATCACGATGCCGGCGCCGCCCAGGACAAACTGCGGAATCGAGGCGACCAGGAACGCCATCTTGGGAAACAGTCCGAGCAGAACCAGGATGGCGCCGCCGGTGGCGCAAACCCAGCGGCTGCGGACATTGGTGACGCCGATCAGGCCGACGTTCTGCGAATAGGACGTGTAGGGGAAGGTGTTGAAAATGCCGCCGATCAGCGTGCCGAGGCCGTCGGTGCGCAAGCCGCGGGCAAGATCCTTCTGTCCGATCGGCTTGCCGGTCAGCTCGCCGACAGCCAGGAACATGCCGGTGGATTCGATCATCACCACCAGCATGACGAGACACATGGTCAGGATAGGAATCGGCGCGAAACGTGGCATGCCGAACTGAAAGGGGTAGACGAGGTCAAGCCAATGGGCGGTGGCCAAGCCGGAAAAATTCACTTCGCCGGCGACCAGCGCGATAACGAAGCCGATGGCTATTCCCAGCAGGACCGCGATATTGGCGAAGAAGCCTTTGACATATTTGACGATGGCAAGGATTGCCAGCAGGACGATCAGCGCGACGCCGAGATGAAAGGGCGTGCCATATCCCGGCATGGTGGGGGCCGGAGCGCCTGCCGCCCAATTGATGCCGACGCGCATCAGGGTGATGCCGATGATGGTGATCACCGATCCGGTGACCACCCGCGGGAACAGGGGCAGCAGGCGGCTGACCAGCGGCGCCACCAGCGTGCCGAAAATACCGGCGCCGATCACCGCGCCATAGATGTCGAGCAGCCCGTAGTCGGGGTTGCCGGCCATGGCGAGCATCGGGCCGACGGCGGCGAAGGTGACGCCCATCATCACCGGCAGGCGGATGCCGACGGCGCCGACGCCGATCGTCTGAATCAGAGTGACGAGGCCGCAGGCGAACAGGTCGGCGCTGATCAGCAGGGCGATCTGTTCTTTCGGCAATTTCAGGACGCCGCCCAAAATCAGCGGCACGGCGACGGCACCGGCATACATGACCAGCACATGCTGGAGCCCGAGCACTATCAGGCGCGGCAAGGGCAGCACCCGGTCAACTTCGCAAATCTCGCCGGCTTCCGCCATGGCGCTTCCCCCTCGATGCAGCCCGTTCCGCCGTTTCGGCAGACAGTAAAGGGGACATCCTAAAGGAAAGGCAGAATCACAGGGAAGAGCCTTGTCATGAAAAACTCTAGGGGAATAGGCCTTGGCGTCATCTGCGGATTCTGTGGTGATCGGCCCGACCGCCAGCCAGCGATTGTCCCGGCAGCCGACCCGTCCTATTGTGCCGCGCAAAGCCCGATTTTCGGGATGGCCTGGTAACGAGACGATCTTCCGACAAAGAGAGGCAACGCCGCTTCCCCTCCGCCAGACCCGATCGGATTTCCTATCGGAGATGAGTTCCTATGCCACCGCGATTTATCAACTTGAGGCAAACGAGGCGACCGCCCTCTACCAGACGATTCTTTTTCGCCAACCATCGTCCTCGGAGGTGACCTATTGGGCGGCCCGGCTGGATTCCGGCGCCGAGACTCTGTCGCAGGTCGAAACCGCTTTTGCCACGTCCTCCGAGGCCCAGACTATCATCGATCCGATCGTACGCCTTTATCAGGCGTTCTTCGACCGGGCGCCGGACGCCGCCGGGCTGGCCTACTGGGTCGCCAAGGTCAAGGGAGGCGAGTCCCTGGCGGCGATCTCCGTCGATTTCACCACGTCGAACGAATTCATCGCCGACTATGCCCCGGTCAACGGCGCGATTACCGCCGCCAATGCGCCATCCTTCGTGCAGACGCTTTATCAGAATGTTCTGCACCGCTCGGCCTGGGCATCGGAAGTGGCCTATTGGGTGTCGGTTCTCGGCAGCCAGCCGACCGCCCTTTCGACAGCCGGCGTGGTCAACGGCTTCGCGCAGTCGAACGAATTCGCGAGCGATTCGGGCAGTGGTATCGAAAGCTGGTTGACCAGCGCGGCCAATGCTTCGCTGGCGCTGGTTTCCAGCAGCAGCGCCGGTCCGGCGGTCGGGTCTGGAACCTACAGCAGCGGCAGTATCGCCGGTGCCAGGACGGGCGACGTCGTCCAGTTCTCCGATGCCGTGTCGCTGCTGGCCACTCACCACGCGTCCGCCACGACGATTTCCTGGGGCGGCGCCGATACCTATACGGTCGCCAATGGCGTGATCTCTTTCGCCGGTTCTGACAGCGATGCGCAGTTGATCGTCAATGCGGAAGGAATCGTCAATGCGGCCGGCGCGAACGCCGTCACCGCATTCTCGTCCAACGGGAAGACCTATGTGGTGTCATCGGGCGGGAGTGCGAATGGAAGCTCCGACACCGTCCTTACCCTGACGGACATGACCAACGTCAGCGAACTCGGCACCACGGCGGCGGCCAACACTGTCGTGATCGGCAGCGCGGCTGGCGTTGTCCTATCGGGGGTGACGGCTCCGTCGATCTCCGCAGCTGCCGCGCACACGGCGGACGACGTCGGCTACAGCGTGCAAAACATCACGGGCGTCGGGACCGGCGGCAGCGAAATCATCGCCAATCTGGGGCCGTCGGCGATCGTTAACGTGTCGGCGACCGGCAGCTTCACTCTGGTGACGTCCCAGGCCGGAACGAGCGGGAGCGATAGCCTGACGCTCGCTTTGTCGGGAGCGAACCTGGTCATAAGCACCGCCGCCCTGATGGGTGACGCATCCCTGGTCATCAATCCGACTGCCGCGGCGACCATCGACGCTTTGGTCGTCGACAGCGGGACCGCCGCATCGTCAATCGTGATCGCCGGCAGCGCTCCGTTTTCGGTTGCAGGCATCACCGATTCAACCCTGTCCAGCGTGACTATCGCCGACACCGCCGCCGTTAGCCTCGGAGGCGCGACTGCGCCGCTCGCCTCGGGCAATGTGACGGTCTCGGTGACGATATCGGCGGCCCATGCCGTCTATCTGGGTGGAATCGGCGATACCATCGACGCGTCGTCGGTGATCTTCACGGCAGTTCCGACCCTGTCGGTGAGCGGCGCCGGCTCCACCGTCAAGGGCGGCGTCGGGGCGGAGATCATCTATGCCACCGGTGCCGGCGATGCGGTGACCATCGTCGCCGACAGCGCCGGAGGGAACGTCATCCATGTGGGGGCAAATACCGTGGTGACGCTGACGACCGGTGTCACAACGACCAGCGACATCGTCGACGTGTCGGGCGCTTCGGCACACACCGGGGCGACCTCGACGGGCAGTTACGCTCTTACGACGATCGCCAACGCGGCGACTACGGGTAGCGCGACCACCATCGCCCTCGACAGCGGCAGCGTTGTCGGAGCCATTTCCGCAGTCAACGCCACTTTCGCCGCGTCACTGGCCAACGCCCTGGATCTTGCCGCTGCGGCGACGGTCGGGGCCGGTGGGGTGGATTGGTTCCAATATGCCGGCAACACTTATGTCGTCGAAAGCCATGCCGGAGGTACAGCCCTGTCGGCGCAGGATGCGGTGGTGAAGTTGGTCGGACTTCACGATCTCACCGGAGCCGTCGTGACCTTCGCGCACCAGTTGGTTCTTTGAGCCCAAGACACCACGGAAGAAGACTATTGCGCTACGCGCATTGTTCGATCTCCGTGACCTCCGCGTCTCCGTGGTGAACTATCGACCAACGATCGGTTTGTCTTGCTTTATGATTTTCAATCGACGCCCAGATCATACGAAAAACACTGACCACGGAGGCACGGAGGCACGGAGGCACGGAGGCACGGAGATCACGGAGATCACGGAGGAATGGTATTGCTGCGCTACGCGCATTTCTTAATCTTGATGGATTGGTCGATGAGGCCGGGAAGATCGTTCGTGATCTGAAAGTGGCGTTCACCCGTTGTCGGCGCGGGTCTCGGCGATCAGCGTGGCGATCGCTTTGCCGACGTCGCCGGTGTGGGCCCTTCCTTTGAGATCCGGGGTGAGCGGCCCGTCTTTCAGGACCGTTTCAATGGCCGTCATGATGGCGTCGTGGGCCGCCCGGTAGGACACTTGGCCATGGCCAAGGAAGTCCAGCATCATGGCGCCCGACCAGATGGCGGCGATCGGATTGGCGATGAATTGCCCGGCGATGTCGGGGGCCGAGCCATGGACGGGCTCGAACAGCGACGGGAACTTCCGTTCGGGGTTCAGATTGGCCGAAGGTGCGATGCCGATGGTGCCGGTACAGGCGGGGCCGAGATCGGACAGGATGTCGCCGAACAGGTTCGATGCCACGACCACGTCGAAGCGGTCAGGGCTGAGGACGAAACGCGCCGTCAGAATGTCGATGTGATATTTGTCCCAACGGACCTCGGGATAGCTGGCCGCCATCGCTTCGACGCGTTCGTCCCAATAAGGCATGCTGATGGCGATGCCATTCGACTTGGTGGCTGAGGTCAGATGCTTCTTGGGCCGGCTGGCCGCCAGATCGAACGCGAATTTCAGGACGCGATCGATGCCGGTGCGGGTGAAGACCGATTCCTGCAAGACGAATTCGCGCTCGGTTCCTTCGAACATCTTGCCGCCGATCGTCGAATATTCACCCTCGGTATTTTCCCGGACGATCCACATGTCGATGTCGCCGGGCCCGCGACCGGCCAGTGGCGAAGGCACGCCGGGCATCAGGCGGGCCGGGCGAAGATTGACATATTGGTCGAAGCCCCGGCGGAACTGCAGCAACGAGCCCCAAAGCGAGACGTGGTCGGGAACCACCGCCGGCCATCCGACGGCGCCGAAGTAAATCGCGTCGAACCCCTTCAGGCGATCGAACCAGTCTTCCGGCATCATGTGGCCGTGGCGGCTGTAATAGTCGGCGCAGGCCCAGTCGAAAGGTTCGATGTCGAGAGGGATGCCGAACCTCGCGGCAGCGGCTTCCACGGCCCGTACGCCTTCGGGCATGACTTCCTGGCCGATACCGTCACCGGGGATTACCGCGATCTTGTGCGCCGTCATGTCCTTTTCCCTTTTCTCTTGCCGGGTCGAATGTTTTCGGCTGTCCGCTTGATGGTAATCCATTCTTCACGTGGGATAATCCGTCACATCGTTGGGACGGCGACTACAAAATGTGAAGAGTGGACCGTCCTCGGTCCACAGTCGGTATCAGCGTCCGAGGAACGGCAGAAGTTCGCAGAGCAAAGCTTCCGGAGCCTCTTCCTGGATCAGATGGCCGCAGTCGAGCGCGCGTCCCGTCACCGGCCCGGCTGCTTTCTCGCGCCAGGTTTGCAGAACGTCGTAAAGCGCCCCGACAGTTCCCAGGGCTCCCCACAGGGCGAGAAGCGGGGCGGCTATGCGCTTGTCGGCATCGGCGCGGTCATGATCGAGATCAATGGTTGCCGCCGCCCGATAGTCTTCGCAGATGGCGTGGATGGCCGCAGGATTGTCGTAGCAGCGCAAATACTCCGCCGTGACCTGCGCGTTGGGAACGCCCGGCGTCTTGCTCTGTCCGGCCAGATGCCGAGCCAGAAAGAAGGCCGGATCGGCGCCGATCATCCGTTCCGGAAGATCGAAGGGCTGGATGAGGAAAAACCACCAGAAATAGCGGGTAGCGAATTCCTTGTCGGTGCGGTCGTACATGGTCACTGTCGGGGCGATATCGAGCACGGCAATCCGTAAGACGGCATCGGGATGGTCGAGCGCCATGCGATGGGCGACGCGCCCTCCCCGGTCATGACCGACGACGGTGAAGCGGTCGAAGCCCAGGCTTCGCATCACGGCAACCTGATCGGCTGCCATGACCCGTTTGCTGTAACCGACGTGGTCGGCGCCGCCGTCCGGCTTGTCTGAATCGCCATAGCCGCGCAGATCGGCGGCGACCACGGTGAAACCAGCGGCCACCAGGGCCGGGGCGGTCTTGTGCCAAGTCGCGTGGGTCTGTGGATGGCCATGCAGGAGAAGCAGCGGATCGCCGCTTCCGGCGACGGCGGCATGGATGCGAAGCGATCCGACATCGATGTCGTGGGGCTCGAACCCGGGGATGAAGTCCTTGCAGCCGGTCATCGGGGCGTTCCTCGCGGCAAATACTAGGTCGTCAGGGGCGCGAGAGCTGCCTGACGGCGGCGCAGACCTGGCGATGGGAATGGCGCCAGCCGGAGATGTCGGCGGGCCACAGGAGGGGGCGGGCCATAAGGTCGATGGTTCCTGGCAACGGGAATTTGATGCCGGTCCTCGCCTCGATTTCGGCGATGCTGGTTACCCAGCGATCGAGATTCCCCTTGGAGATGTAACGCTGCGGCATCAGGAAACCGATGGCCTCGCCTGACCGCGGGTCGAAGACCACTTTGAAGAAGCCAACGGGAATCGCCACGCGTCCGTCGGCGATCGCCGGCGGCTGATCGTTGAGGACCGGTCCGACATAGATGACGAGGTCGCCGCGCGTCCAGGCCCAGGCGCGGATCGTCACCTCCAGCCGTTCCCAGCCTTCGCGGTTCAGTCCCGGCAATTGTGGCGCCACATTGACCATGCTGAAGCTGTCGCGGAGCAGGACAGAGTCCCAGGCGAAGTCCTCAGCCGGCGCCTGATGCCCGCGATCAAGACCGGACCTTCGGTAATCCTCGGGTTCCGCCCGGCGCCCTGGCGGAAGCGCCTCATCGCCATGAAAGTTCTCGACCGGCTTGAGACATCCCATGGTGTGCATGGCGGTTAACCGGTAGGCAATCCAGCGAGGTACCAGCAGAGCATCGTCGTGCAAGGCGGCGTAACCGGGATGACAGACCAGCGTGGTTCGGTCGACGCCAGCGATGGACGGCATGCCGGTTTCCCCGACAACCGGGCAATCGGCGGCAAAGGCCGCGTGGCCGAACAGCAAGGCAAAGACGAGAACAATCAAATGGCGCATGGCGTCTCTCATTGAGCGAGAAAGCCTAGCACAAAGAAAACCCCAGCTCTATCACCTCGCCAGGACAGTTGCGCTTGTTCGCCGATTTCACGACAATCCGCGGCAGGCAAGGAGAAGCGTTGTCATCATGGCCATCAATCCTCAGCCACCGGCGGCGTTATATCTGCACAGCGCTTTTCGTTCCGGCAGTACCTGGTTTTGGAACAGGTTTCGTCGGTCGGCGGGGGTTTTGGCCTTTTACGAGCCGTTCAACGAGGTTCTGGCGACACTCACGCCAGAGGAGATCGCGCGTAACGTGCCCGAGCGCTGGTCCGGCCGCCATCCGAAGCTTGCGGCGCCCTATTACGCCGAATATTTGCCTCTGCTGCGGCCCGAAGGCGGTGTGACGCTGTTTCAACCGCAGTTTTCCTATCTCCGTTATTTCGATGTTGCGGCCGACGAGGGGCAACGGCGTTACATCGCAAACCTGGTCGAGACCGCCCGGCGGGCCGGATCTCTGCCGGTTCTCGGTTTTTGCCGGTCGTTGGTCCGGTTGCCGTGGTTTCTGAGCTACTGTCCGGGGACGCATGTCGCGACGTGGCGTAATCCGTGGGACCAGTGGATGTCTTATCATCAATTGGCCGTCAGTGGCGAAAGCGTCTATTTCGAATTTCGCTCCTTCCTGATTGCCAGTATTGGAAGATGCCACAAGGATTACGCTGATTTTTTTTCCGACCTGCATCTGCACCCGATTCTTGACTATCACAATACGGCAGATGAAGATTTTCTTGATCCATTCTTCTACGCCTCGCATGTCGATCTTCGGTTCCGGATTTTCCTGCGTCTTTACATGCTCGACATGCTGACGGCCTTGGAACATGCCGATCTGGTCGTTGACCTCGATCGCATGAGCGGGCAGCCGCTCTACCGGCGCGAGATTACCGAGCAGTTGCGAAGACTTTCCGGTTTGCCGGAGCTGTCGTTCGATGACTGTGCGCTGCCGCGGCACGCCGCCTGTGACGAGGCCGCCTACCTGCGTGGCATGGAAGAGGCTCTGGCGTTCCTGGACGGCTATTTCTCCCGTCATCCTCCCACCCCGGCGCGGTCCCGCGCGATCGCGGACTTGAAGGACCGGATGCGGGCCTGCCTGACGGACATGGCGGCCGGCGTGGCGAGTCTCTATTCCGCCGATGCCGGAAATTCGTCGCCGGAGGTGCCTGACGAGGCCGATCTCGATCGTTTTACGCTTTGCCACGTACTCTTCGCCATTCGCCGCATGACCTCGGGCGATGGCGATCCGGCGCCTGCTCTTGGCTATCTGCGCGCGGTGTATGGCGCCGACTATCCGATGCTGCGCGACGGCTTGGCGCGGATGGCCGATTTCGTCGGTTGGTGGGACGATCCAGCGCATGCGAAAGAGCGTTCCGCCGCCAATCGACTGGGCCGGGCCTTGGCCGTCGAAAGCCCTTAATAGACCGTTTGAGCGATCCCTCCGGACGGTTCTTCGTCTCTCTTGACGGCTGGTTTTTCCGGACTAAGTCAATATTGCCAGCGCCGCGGAGCGGGCTGGTGCAGTGCCTTTGGGCGCTACCGCTTTCGTAGCCATGTTGCTCGACGAGGATGTGGATATGAACGTGGGTACCGGTCGCCGGAATCGGCCAAGGTCTTCCGTTTATCGTTCACATTGGAATTGGCGAGTTGGGGCGAAGTGCGATGTGTCCATCGGCGAGGATGATGCGCGCCGCCGGAGGACGATTTTTCGCCGGGACGCGCCCGAGATGGAGGAAGACTATGGATGTGAAAAGCCTTGTCCCTTGGACTCGCAGCAAGAGTGCGCCGGCGCCTCGATTCGATGACGATGGCAGCCCCTTCCTTACCCTTCATCGGGAAATGAACCGTCTTTTCGACGACTTTTTCCATGGATTCGACGTGCCGATGGGACGATTCGGCTGGTCAAGCGGATTGCCGGAGTTGGATGTGGCCGATACCGGCAAGGAAATCAAGGTGACGGCCGAGCTTCCCGGCATGGAGGAGAAGGATGTTGAGCTCACGTTGCACGATGGCGTGCTGACACTCAAAGGTGAAAAGAAGTCGGAGAGCGATGGTCCGCAGTACAGTGAACGTTGGCACGGCCAGTTCCAACGGTCCCTGCAGTTGGGCCCGGATGTCGATCCGGAAAAGGTCTCTGCCACCTTCAAGAACGGCCTTCTGTCGATTCTCATCGAGAAAAAGCCCGAGGCGCAAAAGGCCGCCAAGCGGATTCCCATCAACGGATGATGTCAGGCTTGCCGGTGGTCGGGTTGTGACACCGGCAGACGGACCCGGCCGGGTACGGCCGGGTCTTCCGTCCGTCGGCGGTGGCGGCTTTCGGGAATTACAACCATTGCGTCATAAAGCTGTCGCCAAAAAGCTCTTGTAAAAATCGTCACACTGCCCACTCTGAAAGAGACTGCTATTGGAGTCTCTGATCAGAGGCCCGAGTTTCCCGGTTTCGGAGATTCGAGATGACCGTGACGACACTCTCTTTGCGAGCAGCCCCGGCTGGAGTTATCGCGGCCTTTCTTCTGTGCTGCGCAGGTTCTCCAACTCGGGCCGCCGACCTTTCGGCCGTTCTTGATTTCTCGATTTCCAGGGACGGGCAGCCTTTCGGCCGGCATATCATCCGCATCCGGCGGATGGGAGAGCGGACTGTCGTCGACAATTCCGCCAACGGCGATGTGATGCTGGGACCGTTCCACCTGTTCACCTACGACTATGCCTGCCGGGAAATCTGGGAACAGGATCGGCTGCTGTCGCTTGTCTCGCGCACGGACGATGACGGGCGGCATATCAAGGTGGAGGCCGAGAGCGGCCCCGGTGGATTGCGCGTGAGCGGACCGGACGGCGATGTGCTATTGCCGCCGGAGACCATTCCGGCCAGTTTTTGGACGGCGGCGGCGGTAACATCCGCGACATTGTTCGACCCGCGTACCGGGAAAGTCGACCATGTCCAAAGCACCCTGCTGGGAGACGAATCCGATGTCGTCGACAACGAATCCCTGTCGATCCAGCACTACAAGATGACCGGCGATCTCGTTGCCGATCTCTGGTACGACCGCGGCGGCCTGCTGGCCAGAGCCCGGTTCCAGGCCAGAGGATCGGTCTTCGACTATGTGAAAACACCGCAGCGGGCTCAGTTCCTGGCCGACGGCCACCGTCCGGGCGGTGGGACCTGAGGGCCGGCCGTCGGCCAGGATCGGCGCCGAAGGGTGGTGGGGGTGTCCGCCGCTTCGGCACCATCCGGTCAGGATCGTCCGCCTCCCAGGACCTTGTAGAGCGTCACCAGGTTGGACAGGCGGGAAACCTGCACCGAGACAAGATCCTGCTGGGCGCTGTAGAGCGAACGTTGCGAGTCGAGCACTGTCAGATAACTGTCGACGCCACGGTCGTAGCGGGCTTTCGACAGCCGATAGCTGTCGCTCGTGGCCTCGACCAAGGCGTTTTGCGAGATCATCTGGTCGGTCCAGGTCCCTTTGGCGGCCAGGGCGTCGGCGACCTCGCGGAAGGCGCTCTGGATGGCTTTCTCATATTGCGCGACAGCGATATCGCGGCTGGCCTTGGCGCTGTCGAGATTGGCCTGGTTGCGTCCGGCGTCGAAAACGGGAACGGTAATCTGCGGAGCGAACGTCCAGGCGCCTGATCCCGCCTGGAACAAGTTGCTGAGGGTCGGGCTGGCATATCCGCCCGTCGCCGTCAGCGAGACGGTCGGGAAGAAAGCGGCTCGCGCCGCGCCGATATTGGCGTTCGACGCGTTGAGAGTATGTTCGGCCTCGACGATGTCGGGACGGCGCAGCAGAACCTCGGACGGCAGTCCGACCGGCAGATCCTCGACAAAGCGCATGGTGTCGAGGTTTCCGGCATTCAGTTCGGAGTCGTCGACCGGAGCGCCGACCAGCAGGACCAGCGCATTCTTGTCCTGGTCGACCAAACGCAGATAGGTGGCTCGATTGGTCCGGGCGGTTTCGACCGTCGAACGGGCTTGCGCGACGTCAAGCCGCGAATCGACGCCGCGTTCGAAACTGCGGCTGATCAGCTCGAGGGACCTTTCACGGCTTTGCAGCGTCTCTTCGGTCAGCGCCAGAAGCTTACGGTCGCCCAGCAAGGTGAGATAGGCGTTGGCGACCTCGGCCACCAAAGAGATCTGCGTCGAGGTGCGCGCCTCCTCGGTGGCGAGATATTTCTCCAACGCCTGTTCCTCAAGGCTGCGCAGGCGGCCGAACAGGTCGAGTTCGAAAGACGTCACCCCGAGATTGGCGCCATAATTCCTTGTGGTGACAGCCTTTTGCGGAACGGTCGAGCTGAGCTGGCGGGGCGTCAGCTTCTGCGTTTCTGAGACCCCGGCGCTGACGTTGGGCAGCAGGTCGGCCCTGGTGACGCGGTAACTGGCCTGGGCCACCTCGATATTGAGCGCCGCCACCCTGAGGTCGCGATTGTTGTCCAACGATTGCTGGATCAAATGCCGCAAGACGGGGTCGGTGAAGAAATCCTGCCAGCCGATATCTCCCCACAGGGACTTGCCGGTCTCGGCCGAGACCTCCGTCTTGTAGGCAGGGCCTTGCGGCCAGGAATTCGGCACCGGCTGGTCGGGGCGCAGCGAGTCGGGAATCAGCGTACATCCTGACAGCAGCGCGGTCGCGGTGGAGAGTGCGATGAGTGTTCTGAACATGGTCGTCTTCCGATGATGAGATGCGTTGGCCGCTGTCAGGAATGCTCTGGCGCACTCTCGCCCAGGGCGCGTTGTTTGGGTTTCCTGCCGAAACGTCGCAAGACCACCACGAAGAACACCGGCACGAAGAAGATCGCGAGAACCGTCGCGGTGATCATGCCGCCCATGACGCCGACACCGATGGCGTTCTGGGCGCCCGATCCGGCGCCGTTGGAGATCGCCAGCGGCAGAACGCCAAGGATGAAGGCGAGCGACGTCATCAGAATCGGTCGCAGGCGTTGTTGCGCCGCCTCGACGGTCGCCTCCATCAGCGGTCTCCCCTTTTCGTAAAGATCCTTGGCGAACTCGACGATCAGGATGGCGTTCTTCGCCGACAACCCGACGGTGGTCAGCATGCCCACCTGGAAATAGACATCGTCGGGCAGCGAGCGCAGCGTTACCGCGCCGACGGCGCCGATGACGCCCAAGGGCACCACCAGCATGACCGAGAATGGAATCGACCAGCTTTCATAGAGGGCGGCGAGGCAGAGGAAAACCACCAGGACGGAAATGGCGTAGAGAGCCGGAGCCTGCGAACCCGCCAGCCGTTCCTCGTAGGACAGGCCGGTCCACTGATAGCTGACGCCGGGCGGCAACGCCTTGGCCAGTTCTTCAACGATCGACATCGCCTCGCCCGAACTGTGGCCGGGGGCGGGGCCGCCCATGATTTCGCGGGACGGAACGCCGTTGTAGCGTTCGAGCTGCGGCGAGCCATACTCCCAACGCGCGTTGGTGAAGGTCGAGAACGGAACCATGGCGCTGGCGCTGTTGCGGACTTCCCAACGATTGACGTCGGCGGGCAGCATGCGGAACGGTGCGTCGGCCTGGATGTAGACCTTCTTGACCCGTCCGTTGTCGATGAAGTCGTTGACGTAGGACGATCCCCAGGCGGCCGACAGTGTTGTGTTGATGTCCGACAGCGACAGGCCAAGCGCCTGGGCTTTCTCCCGGTCGACCGCCACGCGGAATTGCGGCGTGTCCTCAAGGCCGTTCGGACGCACCGCCATCAGGGCGGGATTCTGGCTGGCCATGCCCAGCAGCTGGTTGCGGGCCTGCATCAGCTTTTCATGGCCGATGCCGCCGCGATCCTGCAATTCAAAATCGAAACCGGTGGCGTTACCCAGTTCGATAACGGCGGGCGGTGCAAAGGCGAAAACCTGGGCTTCCTTGATCTGCGCCAAATTGGCCATGGCTCGTCCGATGATGGCGGCGACTTTGCGGTCCGGGCTCTTGCGCAGGCTCCAGTCCTTGAGGCGGATGAAGGCCATGCCGGCGTTCTGGCCGCGTCCGGCGAAGTTGAAGCCGGTCAGGGTGAAGACGCTTTCCACAGTGTCTTTTTCCGACTGGTGAAAATAGTCGGCGACTTTCGCCATGGTCTTGGCGGTTTGCTCGCGGGTGTTACCGGCCGGCCCCTGGACCTGCACGAACAATATTCCCTGGTCCTCATCGGGAAGGAATGCTGTCGGCAACCGTGAGAACAGAAAGCCCAACGCGGCGAGGATCACACCGTACACCACAAGATAACGCGTCGTGCGGGCAAGAACATGATGAACGCCGCTGGTGTAGATCCGCCTGCTGCGGTCGAAATTTCGGTTGAACCAGCCGAAGAACCCGCGGTTTGTCAAACCGTGGCCGCGTTCCACCGGTTTTAAGATGGTGGCGCAGAGCGCCGGCGTAAGGACCAGGGCGACCAGAACGGACAAGGCCATCGCCGAGACCAGGGTCAGCGAGAACTGCCGGTAGATGGCGCCGGTCGAGCCGCCGAAGAAGGCCATCGGCACGAACACCGCCGAAAGGACCAGGGCGATGCCGACCAGGGCGCCGGTGATCTGATCCATGGATTTACGGGTCGCCTCCCTTGGCGCCAGTCCCTCCTCGCTCATGACGCGCTCGACGTTTTCGACGACGACGATGGCGTCATCGACCAGCAGGCCGATGGCCAGCACCATGGCAAACATGGTCAGAGTGTTGATGGTGAAGCCGCAGGCCGACAGCAGTCCAAAGGTTCCCAGAAGAACCACCGGCACGGCAATGGTGGGGATCAAGGTGGCGCGGAAGTTCTGCAGGAAAAGATACATCACGACGAACACCAGGCCGATGGCCTCGATCAGCGTCTTGACCACCTCTTCGATGGAAATGCGGACGAAGGGCGTCGTGTCATAGGGGTAGATGACTTCGACCCCTTCCGGAAAGAAGGGTTTCAATTGCTCGAGCTCGGCCTTGACGGCCGTGACGGTGTCCAAGGCATTGGCGCCGGTCGCCAGCTTGATGCCCATGCCGCTCGACGGCTTGCCATCGTAGAGCGCCTGAATCGCGTAGTTTTCCGCGCCAATTTCGATGCGGGCGATATCCTTGAGCCGGACCTGCGATCCGTCCTGGTTGACCTTGAGCAGAATCTGGGCGAATTGCGCCGGGGTTTCCAACCGGCTTTGCGCCAGCACGGTGGCGTTGAGCTGCTGTCCCGGGACGGCCGGACTACCGCCCAACTGGCCGACCGAAACCTCGGCATTTTCAGCCTTGATGGCGGTGACCACATCCGAGGTGGTCAGCTGATAGCTGATCAGTTTGTCGGGATCGAGCCAGATGCGCATGGCATGCTGGGCGCCGAACACCGTCACGTCGCCGACGCCGGTGACCCGGCTGATTGGATCTTGGATGCGCGAGACCAGCAGATCGGAAAGATCATCCTGGCCCAGTTTGCCGTCGCGCGAGATCAAGCCAGCCACCATCAAAAAGTTCTTGGTCGCCTTTTGCACCTTGATCCCCTGCTGCTGGACCTCCGTCGGCAACAGGGGGGTGGCCAGCTGCAGTTTGTTCTGTACCTGGACCTGGGCGATGTCGGGATTGGCCTTCGAATCGAAGGTCAGCGTGATGCTGACGTTGCCGTCAGAGTCGCTGGTGGCCGACATGTAACGCAGATAGTCGAGCCCGTTCATCTTCTGCTCGATGACCTGGGTGACGGTGTTTTCGACGGTCTGCGACGAGGCGCCGGGATAGAACGCGGTGATCTGGACCGAGGGCGGGGCGATTCGGGGGTACTGCTCGATCGGCAGGCCGGTGATCGCCAGCGCGCCGGCCAGCATGATGACGATGGCGATGACCCAGGCGAAGACGGGTCGGTCGATGAAGAATCGCGACATGACGGTCTCCGATCAACGCTGGGCCGCGGCGGCGGCCGCGTTCGGGGTGTCGGCGGCGGCTTTCGCCGGACCGGCAATGGCGCGGACCTCGGCGCCGACCTTGATCTTCTGCAGGCCGTCGGTCACCACCTTGTCGCCCGGCTCAAGCCCCTTGTCGACCAGCCAGGCGTCGCCGATGGCCTGTCCGACCTCGACTTGGCGTTGCAGCACTTTGTTGTCGGTTCCGACCAGCCACACAAAGGCCGACCCATTGGGGTTGCGGACCAGGGACCGCTGCGGCACCAGGATAGCCTGATCCTTGCCGCCCTGCTCGATGCGGGCCCGGACGAAGAGACCGGGGAACAGATCATGATTGGGGTTGGGGAACACGGCGCGGAGTTGCACGGCGCCGGTGCTCTGGTCGACGGTCACCTCGGAAAACTGCAGCTTTCCTGGGTATGCGTAGCCCTTGGCCGCTCCGTCCAGCATCAGGGTCACCGGCGCCTGATTGGCACCGCCAGTCTTTATTTGTCCGGCCGCCACGGCCTCGCGCAGCCGGATCAGGTCCGAACTGGACTGGTTGACATCGACGAAGATCGGATCGAGCTGCGTGATGGTCGCCATGCTCGATGTCTGGCTGGCGGTGACCAGCGCACCCTCGGTCACGGTGGATTTGCCGATGCGTCCGGTGATCGGGGCGATGACCCTGGTGTACTCCAGATTGATGCTGGCGGTTTGCACCTCGGCCTCGGCCACCAGGATCTGTGCCTTGTCCTGATCAAGGGTGGCAACGACATCGTCGTAGTCCTGCTTGGAGACGGCGTCGATTTGCACCAGATCGGCGTATCGGGCCGCCTTTGCCTCGACCGACTTCAGGTTGGCCTTGGCTTTGGCGAGATCTGCCTTGGCGCTTGCCAGCGTCGCCTGATAGCTGGCCGGATCGATCTGATAGAGCTGTTGCCCGGCTTTGACTTCGCTGCCTTCCTGGAACAACCGCTTTTGGATGATGCCGCTGACCTGCGGACGAACGTCGGCCACCCGGTAGGCCACCGTTCGTCCAGGCAGTTCGGTCGACAGCGCGACATGCTGAGGCTCAAGAGTGATCGCGGTGACTTCGACAGGCGCTGGTGCTGGCGCGGCGGCGTGCTGCTTCTGGTCGTCACAGGCGGCGACGGTCAGGACGACCAGGCCGAGAAGGGGGAACGAGAAGGTTTTTCGGGACATTGGCATGGCGGATCCTGATCGTGGCGGTTTTATTCGGCCGGGAAAGATGGACAGAAATTCTCAAAAAAAATGTACTGTATTGTACAGTTCTGCTGTACCGTATCGTACAGTTCAGTTTTAATCAAGGCGTTTCCGCTGCCCGAACGAACGGATAACGGGGGAGAATGGGTATGGACTCACAGAAGCCACAGACCCGGGGGTTGGCCCGACGGCAAGCCATGTTGTGCGCCGCCACTGAGTTGTTTCTGGAAAAAGGTTTCGAACGAACAAGCCTCAGCGACATCGTAGAACGCTCCAAGGGCTCGCGCAGTACCCTTTACGAACAATTTGGCAACAAGGAGGGCCTGCTGCGGGCGATGATCGGCGATGCCACCCAGCGGGTTTGGGAGGTCATCAATCTCAAGGACGATACCTTTCTGCTGAACGAGGAAGCGCTGGTGGGGATCGGCCGACGGTTCTTGCGCGCCGCCGTCAGTCCTGACGCCTTGGCCATTTTTCGCATCGTGGTGGCCGAGGGAATCCGCATCCGGGGTATCGCCCAGTTCTTCTTCGATTCCGGCCCCCGTATCCTTAGAGAACGTTTGACCAATGTCTTTCGCCAGGCTCAAAGCGCCGGACTCTTTGGTCCGGGGAATCCTGAGGACATGGCGCAGATTTTCGTCGGCGCCATTTTGCGCGATAACCATATTCTGGCGGCATTTGGCATGTTGCCCCGGTGGACCGACGAGGAACTTGACGCGCAGGTCCGGAACGCGGTGCGCGTCTTTTTGCGAGGCGTCGGCTGGTCTGCTCCCGAATCGCTTGCCGCTAATGGTGTCGGTATCGATTCCCAGTTCAGCATGTCGGGCGACGAGGGCACGGTCGGCGTCCCGACGTAACTGCCCGGACGATATCAGTCGCCGTCGCCCATGCCAGCGACCTGTATATCGACGCCGCAACGCGCGGCCAATAGCGCGATGGGCTCGGGAACCGGGCTGTCGGTGACCAGGACAGCGACTTCGTTCAGTGAGGCAAACCGTACGGGGGCGTCCCGATTGAATTTGGTCCGGTCGGCGACGACCATGGTCAGGCGCGAGTTGTCGATGATCAACCTGCTCAATTGCACCTCGTCTATGTCGAAGTCGCGAAGCGATCCGTCACTGTCGATGCCGCCTGCTCCCAGGATGCCGTAGTCGGCGCGGATGCCGCGGAACGTCGCCATGGCAGTCTCGCCGATGAAGTCCCGTGTACGGTTGCGCGCCTTGCCTGCGGCAAGGATTACGTCGAACGTTGCGTTGCGGCAGAGCAGTTCGGCGACATTGAGATTGTTGGTCACGACGCGCAGTCCGTCATGTTCCAAAAGAGCGCGCGCCACCTCCAACGTCGTCGTCCCAAAGCCGATGAACAGCGAAGCGCCATCAGGAATCCGGCCGGCGACTGCCTTGGCGATCCGCCGCTTCCCCTCGGCCTGCACGACCTTGCCGTCTTCGGGCGCACCAGTCTCGTAGCTGGACGGCAATCCGGCGCCGCCGTGGCGGCGGCGCAGCAATCCGCGGTCACAAAGGACGTTGATGTCACGGCGGATGGTCTGTGGCGTGACCGCGAACCGTGCCGACAGATCTTCGACCGCGGCAAAGCCTTCCGCTCGAATCACCTGCAGGATATCGATTTGTCGTAAGGAAAATCCCATCAGCCACCGGATCGTCGAACGTGAATGTGCGAACGAACCTTAGGTGGTTTCAAGCGAACGTTGGGTGAAGTTTAGATGACGGAATTTGCCGTTGGTCGGCTGCACGTGCAGCCGCGCCGCCGATGCGGCGGAAGCCCAGGCGGACGGATGTCCGCCGCCCGGCGTTTCGTGTCTTGAAAATTTGGTAAGAATGTCTGTCCGTAAGGATGAACGCGGGGGGATGGCCATCCCCCCGCGTTCGGCGGC
>JARLJB010000005.1 GCA_031291415.1 Telmatospirillum sp. | reverse complement strand
GCGCAGCAGATCAACGGGACGCCGGGCGCGCCCGACGCGACCACGACGATCGACGGGCGCTACCTGCCGCCCCCTCCCCAGCCATTCAGGGGAAAGATCGAGCTGAATGCGGCGCAATCAACGCCCGGTTGGCCGGCCCGCGTCGTGCCTCCCAAGGGCGCGCCGAACATTCTGCTGATTATGACCGACGACGTCGGCTTCGCGGCTCCCTCGACCTTCGGCGGCGTGATTCCGACGCCCGCGCTCGACCGCATCGCCAATGACGGCCTGCGCTATGCCAATTTCCATTCGACCTCCCTGTGCTCGCCGACCCGCGCCGCGCTCATCACGGGCCGCAACCATCATTCGGTCGGCTTCGGCGTCGTTTCCGAGGCCGCGACGGGCTTCCCCGGCTACAACAGCGTGATCGGCAAGGATTCGGCGACAATCGGGCGGGTCCTGCAGGAAAACGGCTATCGCACGTCGTGGTTCGGCAAGGATCACAATACGCCCGGCTGGGCCGCTAGCCAGGCGGGGCCGTTCGATCAATGGCCGACCGGCATGGGCTTTGACTATTTCTATGGCTTCGTCGGCGGCGACGCGAGCCAGTGGGAGCCCAACCTCTTCCGCAACACCACGCCGATCGCGCCCTTCGTCGGCCAGCAGGGCAAGTGGAACCTCACCACCGCGATGGCCGACGACGCCATCCACTGGATGACCCAGCTCAAGGACATCAATCCGTCGCTGCCCTGGTTCGTCTATTACGTCCCCGGCGGCACCCATGCGCCGCATCACCCCACGCCGGAATGGGTGCAGAAGATCACCGACATGCACCTGTTCGACAAGGGCTGGAACGCCCTGCGCGACCAGATTTTCGCCAATCAGAAGAAACTCGGCGTGATCCCTCAGGACGCCAAGCTGACGGAGTGGCCCGACAAGCTGCTGCAGCGTTGGGAAACCACCACGGATGACGAAAAGAAACTGTTCATCCGCCAGGCCAATGTCTACGCCGCCTTTCTCGCCTATACGGACCACGAGATCGGCCGCGTGATCCAGGCGGTCGAGGACCTCGGCGAACTCGACAACACCCTCATCATCTATATCAGCGGTGACAACGGCGCTTCCGCCGAGGGCTCGCCCAAGGGCACGCCAAGCGAGGTGCTGCAGTTCAACGGCGTCGAGCTGCCCGTCGCCGATCAGATGAAGTTCTACGACGCCTGGGGCACCCAATTTGCCTACAACCACTTCGCGGTGCCGTGGGCCTGGGCCTTCGACACGCCGTACAAATGGACCAAGCAGGTTCCGTCCTTCTTCGGCGGCACCCGTCAGGGCATGGCAATCTCGTGGCCGGGCCACATCAAGGACAAGGGCGGCGTCCGCTTTCAGTTCCATCATGTGATCGACGTCGTGCCAACGATTCTCGAAGTCACGGGCATCCCTGCG
>JARLJB010000004.1 GCA_031291415.1 Telmatospirillum sp. | reverse complement strand
GGAATCGTGCTTTCCCTGGTCTCAAAGGCGAGACCAGGGGCACCCGGCATTTGTGGCGGACTATTTTATTGGCGCGGCGCCGGGGCCGCCGGTGGCAAAGAGTTTGGGGATGCGGTCGGCGGGTGCGGGCAGCGGTGGGAAGGCTGCATGCGGCTCGGTCTGGTACCAGTAGGCAACGGAGTAGAAGTTGTCAGAGCGGTGGTTGGCGTGGCCGTGCTCGATGGTGACCTTGATTGACTTCTCAAACGTGATGGGGCTTTCGATGTGCCAGCGGTAAAGGCTGTAGCGGCCGCCGATGTGTTCGCCGGGGTCAGAGATGACAGGCGCGCCGTTGTGTTCATAGGAGAACGGCCGGCCGCCGAAGTCCCACGCGCCGTTGTAGTAGTCCTCGGTTCCGGTTCCGTTGATGGTGGGCAGGGCGTCGCCGTCGATGAAGATCATGTCGTCGCCTTCGCCGAACCAGCCTTCCTGATTCTGTTCGATGGAATGAGTTACGCCGACAAAGTGGCCGCGGCCAGTCGCCTCCATGAAGACGTAGTTGTCGGCGCCGTCGAGGTTCTTCTTGTCGCCCACCGGGTCATCCCAGTTGTGCTTCCAGTTGTCGGTCCAGCCCTTGCAGGGGGCGGCCTGGCGGTATTGCGCGTGGAAGCGTCCGAGGTCGGGAGGGAGGGCGGGGAGGACGACGTAATCGACAGCAAAGTAGAGGCTGTCGACTTTGACCGGACCCTGGTTTTCGACGGTGAGGCGGGCCGCGGTGGAGAAGGGCATCTGGAAGTAGGCGTTGAGGGCCTTTATGGGAGCGACGGCGAGCAGGGCCGATTGATAGGTGAAGTACTCGCCGAGTCCGAGGCCGTAAAAGTCGCCGATGGGCACTTCGACAGACGGGCTTGATTCGCCGTCCCACCAGGCGCGGAGGACCAGGTTTTTGAGGTGATGCTCATCGCCGGTGGCAATGGTGAACCAGACGTGGGTGATGACGCCGGGACCGGTGATGTCGAGCAGGGTGGCCGAGGCGCCGGGTGCTACGGGGACCGCGTCGCCATTGCCGCCGGAGCGGTCCCAACTGGAGGAGCGGCGGGCTTTGTAGTTGCGGAGGCGGGCCTGGGCGAAAAGCTCTTCAGGAATGGAGGACTCCGCGGGCGGGGCGGCGGAGGCTGATGTGGCGTTCATGCCGAGCAGTCCAGCGGCG
>JARLJB010000265.1 GCA_031291415.1 Telmatospirillum sp. | reverse complement strand
TCTCGTGACAGGACGGTTATTGCAGGCGTGGCTCCAGCAGGTAGCGATAGCCGAACTCGGTCATCCAGCGAGCCCGCGCCAGATGGCTGTCATGGACGGTTTTGGCGCGTTCGGGTTCTTGCGAGGGATCGAGGCCGAAGATGATGGAGACGACTTCACGCCAATCGGCGCCATCGGCGTCGGCATCCAATAGCCTGATATAGGTCGCCAAATGGCGTTCGTCGTAAGACGTGACGCGAAGGCCGTCCGGTGGGCGGTCTTCAAAGGCTGGCGCGGTCATGCCGGGCTTCCCTCAAGATCTGTTTTTCCGGATTTTATCACGCATTTTCCTCGGCGATACGGCCTTTTGGCGATGCATTCGCCGCATCACGTTGGTCGCCGACGCGGACAATAGGGGGCGTTTCCTCTGTCGTTCCCGGGGCGCGGTCAGCATTTTGTCGAAAATACTCCGTGGTTAAATACTCTTCAATACGGCGCTCTCCATGGTATGGAGATTCGAGAGGTGCTGGCCCGAAATTTGCGCATCTACCGACAGGCGCGCGGTCTGTCGCAGGAGGAGCTTGCTCATCGGGCGGAGATCGATCGCACCTATATCAGCGCCCTGGAGCGATGTGTCTACGCGGCCAGCATCGATGTCGTGGACCGGCTGGCGGTCGCGCTCAACGTCGAGGTGGCGGACCTGCTGCGGCGCGCACTGCCGAAAGAGGGCGGCGACGCCGAGGCTGATCCTCGATCGTAACAAGCCGCCCGCGCACCACCTTACGCGAAACACCACGCAGGGTTGCTCTTCGGCTATATGGCGGTAATGATAGTGGTCGCTGCTGGAGATCGGAGGACGTCTTGACCGAGGCGATCAACCAGGTTGTCACGACAATGCCGAGAAATACGCGAAAGGCCGCCTTGGCGATCATTTTCGCGGTCGTCGTCGTTGCCGGCCTGCAGTCCGCTGCCGATTTTCGCCGAGAAACGACCGACGCCGAACATCTGGTCAATGCGACCGCCAACGCGCTCGATTACCAGGCGTCCCGCACTCTTCGCATGATCGACGATCTGCTGGCCGATGCGACGCAACGGGTTGACCCGGTCCGGTGGCCCGACCGCGAGGTGCTTCCATGGTTTGAAGGCCGTCTGGGGGCCTTTCCTGAAATCAATAATGCCCTGGTCATCCGTGCCGATGGGCAGACGGCCGGCACCGGCGTCACTGCTGATGGCGAACTCGGCACGGTCCTCGATGTGACGGCGCGCGAGTATTTCCAGTATCATATGAGCCATCCTAATGATCGCGGCATTCATATCGGAGACCCTTTCGCCAGCCGGGTCGACGGAAAACTGGCCATCCCGGTATCGCGTGCCATCTTCGATCGTGACGGGAAGCTCATCGGTCTCATCCGGGTCCTGCTCAATCCGCAATTTTTGATCAGTGGGATGGCCACGGCCGTCGCCGGTCCGGACGGCTTCAATGCTGCGGTCAGCCTGCGCGGCGTGATCCTGGCCCGGTCTCCCGATCCGGAAGGGGTTGCCGGCCGATCGATCGCCACCAGCACCGCGTTCACCCAAATCCTTACCGAGCGCCGAGGTGGGGTCGGCGAGTTTCCTTCGCCCTTGTCCGGACAGACCAATATCATCGCCTATCGGACGCTTGACCGTTATCCCTTGCTGATCTTGGCCGGGCAGCCCTATTGGGACGCTCTGGCCGACTGGCGCGCTCAGCTCCTCCGCATGCTGGTGGTGGTCGGAATCTTTTCGATCGCCCTTTATCTCGTCGCCTCCAGATCCGATCGTCGCGAGTCTGTGCGCGCCCAATTGGCTGTGGCCGCGGCGCGGGCGCAAATGCAGATGGTGCAGTCGCAGCAGCAACTGATCGACGCCCTCGAGAGCCTGGACGACGCTATCGCCGTCTATGATGCCGGAAATCGGCTGGTTGCCTTCAATCAGGCTTATGCCGACGGCTTCGACGGAGCGCGGCACGATATTCGCGTCGGAGCAACCTACGAGGAGATTCTGCGGGCGGCCTATCGTTGGCATAGTGGAACGGATGACATCTTGGGTTTCGAAAGCTGGTCGAGCGACCAGATCGCTCGTCACAATCAGCCGACGGGCAAACCGTGGGTGATCCAAGAACCGGACGGACGATGGATCCAGGAGCGGCGATGCCGGACGGCCGGCGATGGCGTCATCGAAATCCGCGCCGATATTACGACTCTCAAGAATCGCGAGGAACTGAACAAACGCGAGTTGGAACGGCTGGTCGCCGAGCGGACGGAAGCCTTGGAGCAGGAAGTCAATGTCCGGCGAAAGACCGAAGAGGCACTTCGGGTGTCGCGCGAACGGCTCAAGAAGATCACCGACAGCCTGTTCGAAGCCGTTCTGGTGATCGATCGAGCCGGGATCATCCAGTTCGTCAATCCGTCGGTGTCCCGCCAGATGCCCTGCGGGATAATGGAGGGCGAACTGGAAGGA
Source organism: Telmatospirillum sp. (assembly GCA_031291415.1). Classification (GTDB taxonomy): domain Bacteria; phylum Pseudomonadota; class Alphaproteobacteria; order Rhodospirillales; family Magnetospirillaceae; genus Telmatospirillum. The sequence goes on along the minus strand of JARLJB010000265.1, from coordinate 415 downwards.
TGTCACCTCGACGACGTTCTGCGGCTCAGAACCGCGGAAGGCGATCTTCGGCTCGAAGCCTCGCCATGGCAACGGGTGTGGAGCGACGGGAAAATTATCCAGGATGATGATGCGGAGTTTGCCTCACCCTCTGGCGAAACGGTCTCGGTAGCCTACGCGTGCATGCCGCTCCGGGAAGGGAGCTCTGATCGGTCATCAGTGATTCTCTCGTTCCGTAATACGGATGCGTTAAAGGCGGCGCAACGGGAGGTCATCCAGGCCCAACGGCTGGCCAGCGTTGGCCAGCTTGCGGCGGGCATCGCCCATGAAATCAACACGCCGATCCAGTATGTCGGCGACAACCTGCAGTTCATCGGTGGCGCCATCGACACGATGGAGCATGCCCTCAGGGCGCTCGGCGTCATACCGCCCGAGA
>JARLJB010000264.1 GCA_031291415.1 Telmatospirillum sp. | reverse complement strand
CTGGTCGAGAATTTCTTTTGCAAAATCAAATCTTTCCGCCGCATCGCAACGCGTTACGAGAAGACTGACCAGAGCTTCGCGGCAATGATCCATCTCGTCGCCTCCGAAATCGCTCTCCGCTGAATGTCAACAGGCCTTAGCATATTTGTGTCCCGTGGTCCGGGGCGCGCCACTTCTACCTATTCGAGCAAGGCAAGAAATTGTGCGGCGGCCGGCATCATGTCTCCCTGGCGCCAGGAAAGCCGCATCTGCGCATTCAGATTGTTGCCGACGATCTTCTTGCAGACAACGTTGGCAGGCTGGCAGTCCGGCATATGATAGACGAGAGCCACACCTAAATTGGCGTCCACTGCCGACAGCGCGCAAGGAACGCTATCGGCGGAAAGGCGTACATCTATATTGAACCCTGAATTCTTACATGTACTTACCATATCGTCGCAAAGACTCATCGTCTTGTACTGGGTCGCGGTAAGAAACGGCTGATTCGCGGCATCCGACAGACTTATGCAGCGGCGGCGAGCCAAGGGATTTGTCTTATGAACGGCGAGAACCCAAGGCGGTGAACTGACCGGATGAGATTGCAGCGCGCTGTCTTCGATCTTACTGTCCGTGCAGATCACGTCCAGGTCTCCGTCATACAGTTGCTCGACGAGGTCGTCGACCATCATCCCGCGCAGCACCAGTTCGACAGAAGGATAGCGTTCGCGGTAGAGATGGATCAGTCGCCGGAGGTCGCCCATGATTGTCGTGGTGGTGAAGCCGATGGCCAGACGCCCCCGTTCTCCGCGGGCCACCATCTGTGCCGCCCGGCAGGCATGCTCCATCTGTTCCAGTGTCCGGACCGCCTCTTCATAAAAAACCTGACCCGCCGCCGTCAGCTTGACCGATCGGCTGGTCCGCACGAACAGGGAGACACCAAGGCTCTCTTCCAACTGGCGGATGTTCTGGCTCAACGAGGGCTGTGCAATATGCAATTGTTCTGCTGCCCGGCTGAAATGCATCTGACGCGCCACGGTGATAAAATACCGTAGTTGGCGGAGGTCTCTCATCGTACGGTCCTCCTGATTATTTTATATAATTAAATAATTTGGCAACTTTTCCGAATAATTATAGTTATAAAATTATACATCATTCCGTTTGTTGCGGACATTAATTCGATTATTTTAAATAAATCTACGCAACATAGAAATATGATGAAAAATAATAGTTTTATCGACAGCTTCCGCCACGATTTAATCGACCGGCGACCGAAATGCCAACAGCGGCATTTTCTCATCTGTCAATTGGCGGGTATGGGCATTTCAGCTCCGTATGGGAGGGCGTGTCCGCGTCGGTCCCGTTCGTCCGATCTGGTTCGCGACGGCCTCACAAACCGCACATCAATAAACATCGCACCCCTAACAACCTACCTTTCTAAGAATACTTTAAACTTATACGATTGAATCTAATCCCTATAAATTTCCTGGTCAATCGTTGGCTGCGCCCCTCAATCCTGACGCCTGTCTTCCTGATGTCAGGCGGATATTTGAGATAACTAATTGAATATAAATGAAAATATGACAGAAGATGAATTGCCGTCCGTCATATCCCCGCGACGGGGACGCTTCGTTAGGGCTTTATCATGGATGGCAGAGTCCATCTTAGAGTTCATATAGATTCACTCTCAAAATTAGAAAAAATATTTATCATCACAATTAATAGTGATGACTACATTTTTGTGCGCAGCACGGTCGGCGATTGATCAGTTCTCTCTATGAATGAGATGGCTAAATTGTATAGGACTTTTACATCCATGCAGCATTATATTGTCGCCGTCATGTCGAACTAATTGAGTATCTGCGATATATAAAACAATCGTCAGGTAAAACAAGCTATGATTCTGTCGGGCATTGCTGGCCCTATCAGTATCTCATTTGCCGTTCATTGTCTAAAATAGATTTATGACATTGGCGGAATGTTTGAAATTAATCGTAATTATGACGTGCGTTCTAATTTCTTATACGTCAAATAAAGAAAATTTTTCCGAAAATAGGGGGGTACAGGAATGAACAGAACTATTCATGTCGTTACCATGGCGGCGGCAATGGCCTTGATAACGGCTCCGGACTCAAGCGCGAAAGAACTATGGGCTCCCGAACTGCAGGGCATAAACGTGGGACTGGCCCCGGGGGCAAGCGCGCCGCCCGGATTTTATGGATTCGTCGATGACTTCCTTTTGTCCTATGCTCAATATGATAATAAAGGAAACAAGACCGGCGTGAAACTAGACGGAAATGTTGTAACTCCTGGCCTTATCTGGTCTACAGGCCTCAAAGTTCTTGGCGCTGACTACAGCGTTTCCATCGCGCAGCCCTTCGATTACACCAATCTTAAAATTGCCAATAACGCTGCTCTCGCCAACAATGGCCATTGGGGAACATTCAATACCATCGTCAGCCCCGCTGCCTTGTCGTGGTCCCTGCCCGGGGATTTTCATGTAAAAACGGGGTTAACCGTCACGGTGGATGATGCCAGTTCTTCTCCCGCCCATCCACCGGCTGGCCATGGAGCCGGTTCTGGCAACAGTAACTGGGCACTCTTGCCGGATGTTGCTGTCAGTTGGCTCCACAACGGATGGAACCTCAGTGCCGACGTCACATACGCCTACAACTTCGAGGATGACACGACGCACTACGCCTCAGGCCAATTCATCGTAACCGATTTGACCGCGACAAAAACCATTGGGAAATGGACCTTCGGGGTCGGTGGCTACACACATAATCAGCTCAACCGCGATCACGGTATTGGTGCCATCGCTGCCGGATGCAGCAATTCAGGTGGTTGCGAGACGGAAAACTACGGCGTCGGTCCGCTGGTCGGCTACCAATTCTCCGATTTCAGTATCATGGCCATCTATAACCACAAGATCTACGCACGCAACGAATTCGCTGGCGATATCTTCAATTTTCGTCTTGTGAAACCGTTCTAATTTCCGGATTTCCCGTCCTTTTATTTAACCGAAGAGAGGTTGCTCAAGCCTCTCGGCGAGAGTTGTCAACTGACGATTGGCGGGACGGCCAAGCCAGGGTGACGGATCTCGGCGGAAATTTCGAAGCAGACTCTAGAACCTGGAGAGGTACCGGCAGGATGAAAACAGTAATCGTCTACAAGTGGGCGAGAAACGCCGAGGACGCGGTCGTCAGGAATGACGGCACTGTCGACTGGCGCAACGCCAAGATGACCGCCGGCGAGGACGACTTCGCGGCGCTTGAGGCCGCCAAGGCCATCGCGGAGGGGGACGAGCTCATCGGCCTGACCATCGGTGATGGCGACGCCAGCTGGGCCCTGGCCCGTGGCGTCCTGCAGACCATCTCTGTCACCGACGCGTCCAATCTGACCGACAACGCGTCCACGGCGGCCATCATCGTCGCCGCCATGCGCCAGATCGGCGGTGTCGATGCCGTGGTTATCGGCGATTCCGAGGAGTACGCCGGTGTTCCTGTGGCGCTCGCCGGACAGCTGGGCTGGCCGGCCATCGCTCATGTCAGCAGTGCCAGCGCTGTCGATGGACGGGTACAGGTTGTCCGCAAGCAAGGCAGTAGCGAGCAGACTATCAGCATCGCTGCTCCGGCCGTCATCGCGGTCAGCGCAGCGTCCCCCGAGAAGAAGACGCCCGGCATGAAGGAGCAGTTGGCCGCCCGCAAACGTCCGGTCACCAAGCTGACTCTCGCCGCCATCGGCGCCGCCAGCGACGACAAGGTGTCGAGCAAGGGCACCAGGCTGCCGGAGACCGCCGCCGCCCGCATCTTCGACGGGGACCCCGCCGCCGCCGCCGAGCAGCTCGTCGCTGCCCTGCGGGGCGAGGGCGTCCTGTGAGCATGACAAACATTCAGACAGCCATCGAGAAAGGACGAGCCAAGTGAGCGACGCGTGGATCATCGTGACAGAAGAGAAGCAGGTAGCTGCCCTCGTCGCAGCTGCCAAGGGGCTGGGTGGCAAGATCACAGCAATCGCCGTCGGGCCGCGCGCCCTGGCTGACGCCGCCGCGATCGCCGGTCCCGACGAGGTGAAGTGGGTCGACGCGAAGGGTATCCCCGTGGAGGCTTACGCCGGCTCGGTCGCCCGGCTGGTTGCGGCCGCGCTTCCCAAAGTCGTCGTCGCCAGCGGAACGGTCGAGGGGCGCGTCCTTGCCGGTGCGACCGCCGCCAGGCTCGGCGCTGCCGTGATCCCCGGTGGCCTGAAGCTGTCGGCCCTTGGCGACAGGACCGTCGTGGAGCGCGCCGACCTGGATGGCCGGGTCGTCGAGACGATCGAGGCTGCCGGTCCTGTGGTCACCTTCTATGCCGGGGATGATGTGGCGTCCGAGGGTTTTGCGGCCGTTCCCGTCGAGCCGGTCGGCACCGACGCCGCCGCCGACATCCTGGTCGAGAAGACCGAACCGGCCGCCGGCGCCGGCGCCGGCATCAACCAGGCCGCCGTGGTCGTCTCGGTCGGACGTGGCCTGAAGAAGAAGGATGACCTGGCCATCGTCCATGACCTCGCCAATGCCCTCGGCGCCGAGATCGGTTGCAGCATGCCGGTCGCCGACGATCTCGGCTGGGTCGAGAAGGAACGCTATGTGGGCCGTTCCGGCCAGCACATCGCCCCCCAGCTCTATATCGCCATCGGCATCCGTGGGGCCCCGCAGCACCTGGAGGGCATCCGGGATGCCAAGGTCGTCGTCGGCATCAACAACGACCCCGATGCCCCGATCTTCAAGTTCGCCGACTACGGCATCGTCGGAGATCTGTACGACGTGATCCCTGCCTTGCAGGCGGCCCTCGGCAAGTGACGAAGAAGCCAGACCAACAACCAGAAGGAAACGCAAAATGACTGAAAAGTTCGATGCTCAGTATGACGTCGTGGTGATTGGCGGCGGCGGCTCCGGCCTGTCGGCCGCCGTGCAGGCCGCCAAGGACGGTCTGACCTGCGCCGTGCTCGAGAAAGAGTCGCAGCTCGGCGGCAGCTCAGCCTTCGCCGAGGGGCACGCGGCCTTCGAGTCCGACGAGCAGATCAAGCGCGGCATCAACGTATCCAAGCAGGAGGCGTTGAACGCCTATATCACCTACTCGCACTGGCGCTGCGATCAGGCGGTCGTCAGCCGCTTTGTCGAAAACGCCGCCACGACGATCAAGAAGATGCGCGACGAGGAGGGGGCCGTCTACAACGACGTCACCATTACGGCGCCCGATCAACCCGGCGAGCTCGTCACGTGGCACCTGGTCGAGGGAGAGATTGCCCATCTTCTTAAACTCCTCGAGGCGGATGCCCGCCGTCGCGGTGTCGATATCTTCCTGTCGACCGCCGCGTCGAAGATTCTGCGTGACGGCTCCGGCAAGATCACGGGCGTGATCGCCAAAGATGCAGACGGCGAGGACGTCAGGCTTGGCGCCAAGGCCGTCGTGGTTGCCACCGGCGGGTACGCCGCCAGCCCCGCAATGCTCAACAAATATGGCAAGTTCAAGATTGGCGAGCGCATCATCAACGCCGGCGGCCCGGGCAACACCGGCGACGGTCTCACCATGATGAAGGAGATCGGTGCTGTCGAGAATTCCAACATCGGCACCATGGCACTCTTTCCGCTGATGCGCGACAAAACCGTCACCAGCCACGTCAACAACGCCGGCATGCAACCTTATCTGTGGGTCAACAAGTACGGCCGGCGTTTCAGCGATGAGGCGGTGGGCCTGAATTTCGGCTTTGCCGGTGACGTCACGGCGGGTCTGCCGGACGCGATGTATTGGTGCATCCTCGACCAGAACCACATCGACAAGCTGGTCGACAAAGGCAATGAGGTCGGGCTGGGCATCTATGTCCACAACTACGAGAAGCTGGTCAACCTGCCGACCGAACTCGAAGCCGACGCCGCCGACGCCAAGCGGACCAATGTCTTCAAGGGTGGGAGCATCGAGGAGCTGGCCGGAAAGATCGGTGTCAAGCCCGAGGTGCTGCGGACCGAGATCGACGTGTACAACGGCTACGCCAGGGCGGGCGACGACAAGAAATACCACAAGGATCAGAAGTACTTGCGTCCTTACGAGAAGGGGCCTTTCTATGCCGTCAAGATGGAAACCGGCATCATGGTCAGCATCGGCGCCATGAAGATCAACGACCGGATGCAGGCCGTCGACGCGAATGGCGAAGGTATTCCCGGTCTGTATTGCGTCGGCTGCGATGCGGGCGGTCTGTGCAGCGAAGCCTACCAATTGACGATCCCCGGCACGGCCAACGGCTTTGCCCTGACGTCGGGTTGGCTGGCCGCCGACGATATCGCCGAGAAGGTCAAGGCCGGCGCGCTCTGATAAAGCGCGTTCGATCAGAGCATTGACTCATTCAGAAGGTACCATTCCACCCCACCCCCAACCCCTCCCCATCAAGGGGAGGGGAGCAGAACTGCGGCTCCCTCCCCCTTGTGGGGAGGGCTGGGGTGGGGGCGATGACTCTTCTGTTCGCGTCAATGCTCCAGTTCCATTCATCGCCGGGAGGGGGATCTTGATGGCCGGGGAAGAAGCAGGTGAGATCGATTTCGACGTCATCGTGATCGGTGGCGGCGTGGCCGGCGCCGTGTGTGCCTACCAGTTGGCGCGGGCCGGAAAACAGGTCGTCCTGATCGAGCGTGGTGAGCAGCCCGGGTCGAAAAACCTGTCGGGTGGCGTCTTCTATTGCCGCGTTATGGAACAGGTGTTCCCGAATTTCGTTGACGACGCCCCCATCGAGCGTCGCATTACGCGCAACGTGTTGAGTTTTCTCAACCCGACATCGCACTTCAACATCGACTATTGGGACCAGCGTCTGGCGGAGCCGGTTAACGCGGTGACGGTGCTGCGGGCCAGGCTGGACGCGTGGTTATCGGAGAAGTGCGAAGAGGCCGGCGTCATGGTGATGTCCGGCGTCCGGGTCGACAGCCTGCTGTTCGAGGGTGACCAGGTGGTCGGCGTGAAGGCCGGCGAGGACGAGCTCCACGCGCATGTGGTGGTCGCTGCCGATGGCGTGAATTCGTTCATCGCGCAGGGAGCCGGTATCCGCGCCAAGGAGGCTCCCCAGTCTCTGGCCGTCGGCGTCAAGAGCGTGATCGGCTTGCCGCGGACGGTAATCGAGGATCGCTTCAATCTCACCGGGGACAATGGTGTCGCTTACGCGGTGGTCGGCGACTGCACCCAGGCGGTGGCCGGTGGCGGCTTCCTGTACACCAACAAGGAGTCGGTCAGCGTCGGCGTCGTGCTGCGGCTGGACGACCTGGAGGCCAAGGGGCTTACCTCGAGCGAGGTGCACGACCATTTCCTGCAGCATCCGGCCATCGCGCCGCTGCTGCGCGACGGCGAGCTGCGGGAATACGGCTGCCACCTGACGATCGAAAACGGCCCCCGGATGGTATCCCACGATGTCACCAGGCCAGGCCTGATCATCATCGGTGATGCCGCCGGCTTCACGCTCAACACGGGCCTGACGATTCGCGGCATGGATCTGGCGGCCGGCTCCGGCATCGCTGCCGCCAAGACCATCGTCAGGGCGCTGGAGCTGGGCAGTTACGGCCAGCAGGCAATGGACGACTACCGGAACCAGCTGGATGCCACTTTCGTCGGTGCGGACATGAAGACCTACGCCCGGGCTCCCGAGTTTCTGGAGGTGCCGCGGATGTACAAAGAGTACGGTCTGCTGCTGGCTGACATCTTTCACGACATCTACAACCACGATACCACGCCGAGAAAGCACATCGCGGCGACGGCGTTCGGGGCTTTCAAGCGGTCGAAGATGAAGCTGTTCACGACCATCGGCGACGTGCTCAAGGGTGTCAGGGCTCTTTGAGGGAGGATGAACATGACCGGTTTTGGAGACGTAACCCAGCGTCTGGCGGGCAACAGCTACACTGTCGATGAGGAATCGCACATCGAGATCGACCAGGATCTCGCCAGGAAGACCGGCACCGGAAAATTACTGGTCAAGGTATGCCCTGCTCACGTCTACTCCGAGAACGAGGACGGCACCATCTCCGTCATTTTCGCGGCCTGCATGGAATGCGGTACCTGCCTTGCGGTGGCCAGCCCCGGCTCACTGAAATGGCACTACCCGAACGGCGGGTTCGGCATCGCCTTCCGCGAAGGTTGAACGACCGCTCGATGTCCGTTCAATCGGCGGCAAATGTCGTCGTCAGGCTTCAGCGCCAATGGTGCCAGCCACCTCCCTCATGCCAACCGCCTCCGACATAGACGCCGGGTGCGGGGTAGACGACGGCAGGCGCCGGCGGGTAATAGGCGTAGCCCGCGTAGTAGGGGCGGGGCGGCGGCGCGTAAACGGCGCACGCCGACAACAACAGGGCGATGCCGCTGACCAACAGAATCGATTTGATCCCAGGAATAACGCCACGCATGACAACCTCCATACGGCAGATTTGCCGCATGGACATAGAAAAGCATGAAATGGTGGCAAGATAATGGCTGGTCGTTATGGCCGGCGCGTGCGGCGTTTATTTTGTCATCGGACTTGATATCAATCTCCGGTGATCGACCGTTCACCGCCCTTCATGCGCCGGGCGGGATGCGTCCGCGTCCCCTGGCTGGGCGCCAAAGATGGTATCTCGCTGGGCCAGCCAATGGTGGCACATCAGGGTTTAGCTGCCGCCGTGGCCTCCTGCTCCTGCCAGGCGGCGATGGCGTCTTCGATCGGCATGGGGCGGCCGTAGAGGTACCCCTGACCCGCCAGGCAGCCCAGGCTGCGCAGGGCGATTGCCGTCGCCTCGTCTTCGACGCCTTCGGTGACGATTTCCATATCGAGGTCGGCTGCAAGCGCAACGAGATTGCGAAGGACGTAGCGCTGGCGGCTTTCCACGAGGACGCCGGAAACCAGCGAGCGGTCGATTTTCAAGATCTGAAACGGCATCTGGTGCAAGACGCTCAAGGATGAATAGCCGGTACCGAAATCATCGAGAGCCAGCTTGACGCCCAGCGCCTGCAATTCGCTCATGATTTCGAGGGCTTGATCGGAGTTGTCGAGCATCTGGCTTTCCGTCAGTTCGATTCTAAGGCGTTCCGGTTCCAGGTGGCTCTGTTCGAGAAGATCCCGGACCGCCGGCAGAAGGCGTTCTTCTTTGAAATGCCAGGCTGAGAAATTGATGTTGAGGTAGGGGCAGGGGTGTCCGCCAACCGGATGAAGTTCCGTCATCGCCCGGAGGGCGATGCAAAGGTCGATGCGTTGGACCAATCCTGTGCGTTCGGCAAGCGGCAGAAATTCCACGGGCAGTTTGACGCCGTCGTCAGGTGTCTGCCAGCGGGCAAGCGCCTCGAACCCAAGCCATCGGCCGCTGACCATGTCGACGATCGGCTGCAGATAGGGGACAATTTCACCGCGATCAATGGCGTGTGCTATGTCGCGATGGCCAGCCAACATGGCGTAGCCAGGCCCCATCGCCGAGCTTTCCTGGCGGGGGAGGATCGCACCCTTCATCCAGGCCTTTTGCGCTTCGCGAAAGCGAGCCACCAGTTTTCTCAACAGCTCGGCATGGAATGGTTCCGCATGGTCAAGCAGGCTGAGAAACTGTTCGGCCGAGATGCACAAGAGCTTACTGTTCTCTGTCGCTACGGCGGTTGCCGTCCGGACCGAGCCATCGATGACGCCCATTTCGCCGAACAGCTGGCCTGTGCCGATCAGCGACAAAGACTGCCGCCGGCCATCCTGTTCCGTGTAGATCTCTATCCAGCCCTCTTCCACCAGGTAAGCGCAGTTGGCCGGGTCCCCCTCTTTGAAAAGGACGTTGCCGGCGGAAACACGGATACTCAACATTGTCTTGCACTTGTCGTCGTGATCAATGCCAACAGAATCGCATATCCGAAGGCGCCTTAAAATCCTTCAATGTTACAATTGAAACCAAGTCGTCAGATTTTTTTGGCGATGCCGTCTGGAGAAGGTTACGAGGGCTTGGTGCTGCGACGGTCATTTAGCCGCAACAGCGGCGCGTCGAAATCGTCTTCACGGGGGGCGAGGGTCTCGCTGAGCGCCGCGACCAGTTGATTGCTTGTCTCGGAGACGAGGGATTGCCCATTCAGGCCGACCTTCAGGCCTTCCACGATGTCCAGGATCTGTCCGTATTCGTCATCGCCGAAGCCTTGGTCGTCCCGGTCCGACTCCCCGTTGCTTTCGCACATGGAATGGACGATTTCGCTGATCGCCTCGATCGACAGCACTTCATCATTGCTGTCCATGATCAGAAAGAACACCAGGGAGACAGCCTTATGAAGCCGTTTTTGCGGCTCGTCCTTGCGCCGGATGTTCATCGGCCATTCATCATCGTTCCAGATATTCATCACAACCTTTCGGGAGCCTCCCGCAACGTGGCGGCACCCTGTGGCCAAGGGTATTAGAAGCCGATGTTGATGGCCAATTCATCGAATCGACAATGCTATTTTGGCATGTAATTGGGAAAATTCAAGCTTGCCCAATACTATTGGGCAGAACAATTTCAAAATGTGTGGGCTTTAGCGTTATTTTTTCAATGTTCATTTACAGATTGTTCATCATTCTTAATTTTGTTAACTAAATTCTCGGGCGGTGGTTTTTCAAGAAAGAAGTTCGATCAAAACAGACAAGCCCCGTCATCGATCATCGGCAAGGCGATCTTCTTGGCTGACGGACACATCTCTCGCGACTATGCGATGCAGCGCCTGCGGCAGGCGGGTGCGCCGCTCGGGTCGACCCCGTATGGATTCCTCGACGAATGAAGGGTGTATCTGATCATGCGATGAAACTCTGTCGCAGCTGTTTAGCGTAACGCCAAGCTTTCTGCTCAAGCACTCATCCCATTCAACGACCTTAACCTATAGCAGGGGTGAGTGACTGTGTCTTATGCAATTAGTATTGGCCTGCCATGCTAGCATTCGGTTCGCACAGCAGCGTTCGTTACCGTTATGTTGCAGTGCAGCAGCGCTTGAGCTGCTGGTGTGGCGGGCAGATTCGAACGGCCCTGCAGTGTGGGATTAGGATAATGCCAAAAGATAACAACATGTTGGTTGAGACGGCTGGCGAGCACAGCCCGGTTGGCGGCCTCAGCGACTCTCTCTATCAGAAGCTGTCAGCCAACTCTGAGTTGGCCTGTTGGACCAAGTCGCCGATCGGCGGCCTGAGCTTGCCAGAGTTTCTGCGGATCGCCGGGTTGGACGAATAGGCCTTCCGGCAGGGTCAGAAGGTTCCGCTGTTCCACCCCCAGAAAGCGGACGGGACCGGCGTGAACTGAATGTAGACTCGTCGCGGTTCGATCTGCAGCCGATCTTTGAGAAAGCCGCAGAGCAGCTTGGAGAGACGTGCCGTCTCGCTTGCCGCCAGTCCGATGCTTTTGACCTCGACATTGGCCAGCGGGTCGTCAGACCCGGCAAAGGCCATCGCTTGGCCCGGTTGCAAATGGATCATTACATAGCTTTCCGGCTTGCCGAGCGCTCCAGCGGCCAGAGCGGACAGATCCTGAACCAGGTTCTTTTCGTCCTCGGCGTCCAGTTGCCGGTTGGTATCGATGCGGATCAAAGGCATGGCATTGTTCCATTCACTTATCTATCGACGGCCCTGGTGGTGAAGATCCGACGGGCGAGTCCTTAAACCGGGAGTGGCGCAGGATGCCCACCCCACTCGTTAAAGGGCGTTCAAACTACTAGAGCATTTCGAGCGGCGCTTTTCGGACGGGAGCGGGAAAGGCTTTGTCGAGTTCGGCAAGATCCTCGGGCGACAATGTGATGTCGAGAGCCTGACGGTTTTGCCGTACATGGTCGAGGCGCGCCGCTTTCGGGATGGCGATGGCTTCGGGATTGCGCAGAATCCAGGCCAACGCGACTTGCAAAGGCGTGGCTCCCAGACGACCGGCAACGGTCTTCAAAGCGCTCTTGCCGGCCAGCCGCCCCTGTTCCACCGGGCTGTAAGCCATCATCGGCATGCGTCGCTCATGCATCCACGGCAGCAGGTCGAACTCCGGACCGCGCCGCGTCAGATTATAGAGAATCTGGTTGGTTGCCGCGTCTGTTCCCCCGGCCTTCTCCAGTTCCTGCATGTCGGCGGTATCGAGATTGCTGACGCCCCAGTGGCGGATCTTACCGGCGGTTTGCAGAGCTTGCATGGCCAGTACGGTCTCGCCCAAAGGAATGTTGCCGCGCCAGTGCAGGAGGTAGAGGTCGATGCGATCGGTGGCGAGTCGCCGCAAGCTGTGCTCGCAGGCCTGGGTCAGGCGGGCGCGACCGGCGTTCTGCGGATAGACCTTGCTGACCAGGAATACCTGATCGCGCAGTCCGTTCAGCGCCTCGCCAAGGAAGCTCTCGGTGGCACCGTCGCCATACATCTCGGCGGTGTCGATCAGGCTGAGACCCTGCGCCACCCCCTCGCGCAAAGCGGCGATTTCCTCGGCACGGCGGTTACGGTTTTCTCCCAATCGCCAAGTGCCTTGGCCGAGAGCCGGGACCGTCTCGCCATCGGGAAGGGAAACTTTGCGCATCGTTGATCGTTGCTCCTCTTGATGAGTGAAGAGTGTGGCCAAATCTTGAACCGGGAGGGCGCGAGTTCGTGGAAGTCCGGCCGGGAACGGACAGACAAGCCTTCCCTGAAACGTCGGGCTTCGGAGGCCAGGCCATCGGCCGGAGAGGCGTCATAATTCGACCAGTCGGTATGTCCTTCGACAGTCACATGCCTTCCCTTTGGTATCATTTCATCCGTCATTGTCGCGTCAGACAACTCTTTTGTTGAAATTTCGTTTGTTGATGTAACGCGACGATCTGGCCCATACTGCCCGGACCGCGGCGTCACCGCCGCGTCTTGGCAGGTCTTTTCTCAAGGCAGATTCCCGTGACCATCATGACCCGTTTGGAACCGCCCGTGGTGTGGAAACACTTTGCGACACTCTGCGCCATTCCCCGACCATCGAACCGGGAGGCGGCAGTGCGTCGTCATTTGGCCGATTGGGCCGTCGCCCATGGCTTGGCGACCCAGACCGACGCCGCCGGCAATCTGCTTATCCGTAAGCCCGCTTCCGTGGGTTGCGAGGGACGCCCCGGCGTGATCTTACAGGCCCATCTTGATATGGTGTGCCAGGCCAACAGCGGCATTGCCCACGACTTCGACAAGGATCCCATTTCGTCGGTCGAGCGCGACGGCTGGCTGGTGGCGGAGGACACCACGCTTGGCGCCGACAACGGTATCGGCGTCGCGCTGGCCATGGCCGTCCTTGAGGCCGGCGACTTGGTTCACCCGGATATCGAGGTGCTTTTCACCGTCGATGAGGAAGTCGGGATGGGCGGGGCGCATGGCCTGCAGCCGGGACTGCTTCGCGGCACGCGTATGCTGAACCTCGACACCGAGGAGTGGGGAGAGTTCTATCTGGGATGCGCCGGCGGCTGCGACGTCTCCGTCAAGCGCCATTGTCTCACCGAACCGGTGCCGTCGGGCTACCGGGGGCGGCGGATCGCCGTCTCAGGGCTGCGTGGCGGGCATTCCGGCGGTGACATTCATCTGGGGCGCGGCAACGCCAACAAGCTGTTGGTCCGGTTGCTCCGGCGGCTGGAAAAAATCACCGACGCGCGTCTCGTCGCCTTTGCCGGAGGGACGGCGCGCAATGCCCTGGCGCGCGAAGCATGGGCGGTGGTCGCCACGCCGGCAGCCGACGACGCGGTCGTCGAAGCCTTTCTGACAACAACGCAGGCCCTCTACCGGGACGAGTTGGCTGGTGTCGACGACGATGTGACGATCACCGCATCGCCGGCGGAAGCGGCAACCTCGGTCAACCTCGGCGATCAGTCGGATCTGTTGGCTGCCCTGTATGTCGCGCCCCATGGCGTTCGCACGATGAGCGTTGCTTTTCCGGCCGTGGTCGAAACGTCAAACAACCTTGGCGTCATCGCGTTGGAGAACGGCGAATTTTCCGCCAATCTGATGGTTCGCTCGCTCCGCGGATCGGGAACGCAACTGCTGGCCGATGAAATCGCCTGTTTATTTTCGCTGGCCGGTTGCCAGATCGCCATCAGCGGGGAATATCCGGGCTGGACGCCAAATCCGCAGTCTCCGCTTCTTGCCCTTTGCCGGGAGGTGTTCCAGCGTGAGTTCGGGACCGAGGCGACGGTCAAGGTCATTCATGCCGGTTTGGAATGCGGGGTGATCGGTTCGAAATATCCAGATCTCGACACGGTCTCGCTTGGCCCGACGATCCGGGGCGCGCATGCGCCCGGCGAGCGTGTGGAGATCGAAACGGTCGCGCAGTCCTGGCGGCTTTTGAAGGCGCTCCTCGCCGCGCTATGAGCGGGGTGGTCAGCTTTTGCGCTGCGGCCGTTTTTGTCGGCCGGTGCGCTCGCCTTCCTTTCTGGCGACGAACAGGCGTCCGGCCTGTTGGGCGGCAGCGCGGCTGATATAAGTGCCGCAGTCGAATTGCCGGTCATCGAACACCACGCGCAGCGAGAATTTCTGTGGCGCGAGTTCATCGATGACGATGCTGGAGGCTGATGAAGAAGACCCCATGTCCCGGTCAGTTCGTCTTTTTTCTCAAGCGCTCGGCTACGGCCACCGCGGTATCCTTCGCGGTCTCGACAATGTCGGTCAGACCGCGCCGTTCCGCCTCGCGCCGTAGCAGTGTCAGCTTGTCGAGGAACGACCGCCACCCGTCGGCGGACGTCTTGATGTCATCTTGTTCAGCCATAAGTCCGACTATGACGATGACGGCCGGACCGGGCAACTACAAAACGACATGAAAGGGGAGGGGGCTGGGCTGTTTTCCTTGACTCTCCGGCAGCAGTTTGCATAATCCGCCCCTTCTTCCGAGAAAGTGGGCCGGTAGCCAATCCGTTCCCCGCCCCGGCGCCAAGCTTTGGCCGTTCGAGGACTATCGGGACAACAATGACGGAAATGATAAGACCATGAGTAAGCGCATCGAAGCGAAATACAAGATCAACCGCCGTCTCGGCGCCAATCTTTGGGGCCGTTCGAAGAGCCCTCTCAACAAGGGACATGAAAATCCTCCGGGCCAGCATGGCCAGCGCCGCAAGAAGCCGTCCGACTTCGGCACCCAGTTGATGGCCAAGCAGAAGCTGAAGGGCTATTACGGCAATATCGGCGAAAAGCAGTTCCGCAAGCTCTATGACGAGGCCGTGCGCCGCCGTGGCGACACCTCCGAGAACCTGATCGAGTTGCTGGAGCGTCGTCTCGACGCCGTCATCTATCGCATGAAATTCGCCCCGACCCCGTTTGCCGCCCGGCAGATCGTCAACCACGGGCATGTGCGGGTCAATGGCAAGCGCGTCAACATCGCCTCCTTCCAGGTGAAGGATAACGATGTCGTGTCGATCAAGGAAAAGTCCCGCGATATGGCTTTGATCCTTGAGGCCGCCCAGTCGACCGAGCGCGATCTTCCCGAATATCTGAGTGTCGATCACAAGGAAATGAAGGGGACCTTCGTCCGCGCGCCGAAGCTGGCCGACGTGCCTTATCCGGTTCAGATGGAACCGAATCTGGTGATCGAATTCTATTCACGCTGATCTTCCTGATCGCGTGAGCGAACAAAACAATGGCCCGACAGTTTCGCTGTCGGGCCATTGTCTTATCTCAAGTCTCGTTGCCGGTTGCTATTCGTCAATAGAGCAGTGTCTCGATGGACAGATAGTCCTCGGAGATTTCCGTCCGGTTCCGCCGCCTGATGATCTTACGGGCGGCGATGTCGGCCGATTCATAGGCCTCCTGCGAAGCGTCCTGGGACGCCGCGATGCTGCGTTGGGCCGTCCGCACGGCGATTTCCACCGCCGACTGAATCATTTCCTCGCCGACGAAACGCACTGATTCCTCGACCTCGCGCGCTGCCGCCAGGGATATATCGCGCCCCTTGTCATGGATCACCTGGGCGATGGCTATTGCCGCCCGGTCGGCCATCCGTACGGAAATGCCCTCGATGATCGGCGTAAAATCCAACTGCGCCAATGCCTCGGTGGCCGATCTGGTGATTGCCTTCGTCATCTTGTCGACAATCACTTCGGCCGTCGCCCGGGCGGCGGCTTCCGTCGCCATCCTGACCGCCTTGCGGATTCCGACCTCGGTTGCCGCCTTGGCAGCGGCCGCGGTTCTCCGTGCGGCTTTAGCCGATACTCTGGCCGTAATTTCTGTTGCCGCCCTGGTGACGATTTGTGCCGATGTCCGTGCAGACGCTTCGGCCGCAATATGTGCTGCGATACGCATCGACGCCATGTCACCACTCCCCTGTTAAACCGTAGATTGACCCAGGGCCGACTCTAACATCCCAAAAAACATATTGTCGATACGGACGACTAACCGGTGGCGACAGCTCTCTCCGGAATGCACATGTCTCGTATAACAAGAATATAAATGGCATTACATTGGGGGCTACATCTATTGAGGGGAGGTCGTTTTTGGGGATCATCTTGTTTTTGAAGCGCTTGACCGCGAAAATTGACAGAGACGCGGTTCAGCCTTTTGCCCTATGCCCGGTGCGGCGTCGGTGGCGGAGAAGGTCGCGTGGGCTGTGAGGGCTTGAAACGGGGGAGGCGGAACGCCGGGGAGCGGGGCGGCGCAGGTGAGTCGTATGACGCGCGGACGCGCGTCCCCTCACCAGCGTCGCTTGCGCTCAGCGCCCTCTCCCGCAAAGCGGGTGAGGGACTATGCCGTTGGTATAACTAGAATATTCGAGATGTGTGCGTCCGGTATCCCCGCGGGGGCGAGGGCTCTTTCTCGCCGCAGATCACACATGACGACAGGGCCTAAGCCAGAACGCCCTTTTCCTTGAGGAGGGTCGACAATTCGCCGGATGCCGCCATCTCGCGGACGATATCGCAGCCACCCACGAACTCTCCCTGCACATAGAGCTGGGGAATGGTCGGCCAATTGGTGAACTGCTTGACGCCGTCACGCAAGCTGGGATCGACCAGCACATCGATGCCTTTGAACTTCACGCCCACGTCGCTCAAGATCTGTACGACGGCGGCAGAGAACCCGCACTGCGGAAACATCGGCGTTCCCTTCATGTAGAGCACGACGGGATTCTCGGAGAGATCCTTCTGAATGCGATCAAAAACGGGATTTTCACTCATATCCAGCTAATTCCTTGGTTGGCGAGAACAGGCAACGGGGAGGTTGTCCCCCGGCATATGGCGAGCAGGTTCAGCCTTGTCAACCGGTTATCAAGCGTCGGGACGGAAGGGAATAAAGCAAAAGGCCGGCCCAGATCAAAACGAAGGTGATGGCGTGTATTATCGTGAATGTCTCGCCGAAGGCGAAGACGGCAACCGCCATCTGGAGCGTCGGACTGAGATATTGCAGAAGGCCCAGCGTCGACAGTTTCAGCCGGCGCGCTCCATAGGCGAAGAAAATCAGGGGGATGGCCGTCACCGGTCCGGCGGCGACCAGGAGCGTCTGAACGAGGGGCTGGGCGGTCAGCAAAGCTCCACCATCGGGACGGGTTGTCAGATAGGCCAGTGCCAGCGGTGTGACCACCAGGGTTTCGACGGCCAGTCCGATCATCGCGTCGACGGCGACCACTTTGCGCAGAACCGCGTAGAGACCGAAGGTCAGCGGAAAGGACAAGACCAGCCAGGGAACGCTCCCCATGCCGGAAGCAAGGACAGCGACGCCCAGGCAGACCAGGAACACCGCCGCGAGCTGGCGGCCTCGTACGCGTTCCTTGAAGAAGACCGCTCCCAGCACGACAGCGCACAGCGGATAGATAAAATAGCCGAGGCTGGCCTCAAGGGCATGACCATTGCCGACGGCCCAGATGTAGCAAACCCAGTTGGCCGAGATCGACAGCGCGGAAGCGGTCAGACCGAGAAGCCTTTTGCGGTCGGTAAAGACCTCGCGCAGATCGCGTCCTTTACCGCCAGCCAGCACCAGGCCGACCATGAACAGGGCGCTCCAGACGATCCGGTGGCCCAGGACCTCAAAAGCCGGAATACTGGAAAATACTTTGAAATAGAAAGGGAAAAGGCCCCACAAGACATAGGCGGCAATGGCCGCCATCCCACCTTTCCGGCTCTCCGCAGGGGCTAGAATTTGGGGGCGTCCTCCGGGGCCGCAGTTTGCATGGCAAGGGCATGCAGATCGCCCCCCATTTTGCCCTGCAGGGCGGCATAGACCATCTGATGCTGCTGCACCCGGCTTTTCCCGCGGAAGGCCGGAGAGACGACCAGAGCCGCGTAATGGTCGCCGTCGCCACGCAGATCCTCGATGGTGACCTCGGCGTCGGGAAGCCCTTGTCGGATCAGGGAGGTGATTTCGGCAGCGTCCATGGCCATGGCGGAGAGTCCCTCTCTAGTCTCTATGCGATGCCTTCGTCTCCGGCTTCATCTGGGGGCGATAAGCGTGGCTCAAGCATCGCCGTCCGTGGCCGCCATATAGGCCGGCAGCCAGCTTTCGTTCAGACGCCTGAGCTCCGCCACGGAGATGGCGCCCAGACTGCCCAGTGTCAAGTCATCGCCGCCCGTATGGCCGATAATCCGGGCCGAAATGGCGGCCCTCTGCGCGGCTTCGATGATCACCGTCGCCTGCGCCGCCGGAGCGGTCAGCAGATAACGGCCCTGGTCCTCGCCGAAGCACCAGGCATGCGCCGGCAAGGTCTGCGGGACCGTGATGGCGGCGCCGATTCCCGAAGCCATGGCCATTTCGGCGACGGCCACCAGCAGTCCGCCGTCGGAAATGTCGTGTACGGCGGTGACGGCGCCGTCGGCGATCATCCGGCGGACGAATTCACCCTCGCGCTTTTCGCGGTGCAGGGCCACCGGCGGCGGCGCGCCGTCTTCCCGGCCGCACAGCTCGCGCAGGTAGAGAGAGCATCCCAGCCATCCCTTGGTCTCGCCCAGGACGATGACGCACTCATCGGCGGCCTTGAAGGGGATCGACGCCGTCTTGGTGACGTCGTCGATCAGGCCGACCGCGCCGATCGTCGGGGTCGGCAGAATGGCCACGCCGTTGGTTTCGTTGTAGAGCGAGACATTGCCCGACACCACCGGGAAATCGAGCGACCGGCAAGCTTCGCCCATGCCTTGCACCGCTTCGACGATCTGACCCATGATTTCCGGTTTTTCCGGATTGCCGAAGTTGAGATTGTCGGTGACGGCAAGTGGCCGGGCACCGACTGCCGAGAGATTGCGATAGGCCTCGGCGACCGCCTGCCGGCCGCCCTCATGCGGATCGGCCAGGCAATAGCGCGGCGTGCAGTCGGTGGTCATCGCCAGTGCCTTGCCTGTACCGTGGACACGCACGATGCCGGCGTCGCCACCGGGACGGCCGACCGTGTCGTTCATCACCATCTGGTCGTACTGCTCGTAGATCCATCGCTTGGAAGCAAGGTCGGGGCAGGCGATCAATGTCTTCAGTGCCTCGATCGGCGGATGGGCCGGCACGGATTCAGTGGCGATCACCGGACGCTTGACGCCCGGCACCCAGGGGCGGTCGTATTCCGGACTGGCTTTGGCCAGCGGATCGATCGGCAGATCGGCGACCACCGCGCCATGGTGTTTCAGCACCATCCGGCCATTGTCGGTCAGATGGCCGACGATGGCAAAATCCAGTTCCCACTTCTCGAAAATCGCCCGGGCTTTGTCTTCGCGGCCGGGCTTCAGGACCAGCAGCATGCGCTCCTGGCTTTCCGAAAGCATGATCTCATAAGGGGTCATGCCACGCTCGCGCTGCGGGACGGTATCCAGATCCATCTCGATGCCGAGTCCGCCCTTCGAGGCCATCTCGAAGGAGGAGGAGGTCAGACCGGCCGCACCCATGTCCTGGATCGAGATGATGGCGTCGGTGGCCATCAGCTCCAGGCAGGCTTCGATCAGGAGTTTCTCGGTGAAGGGGTCGCCGACCTGTACCGTCGGACGTTTTTCCTCGGAATCCTCGGAGAACTCCGCTGAGGCCATGGTGGCGCCATGGATGCCGTCGCGGCCGGTTTTCGAGCCGACTTTGTCGACGGGATTGCCGACGCCGGCGGCGGCCGAATAGAAAATCCGGTCGGTCTGCGCCACGCCGACCGTCATCGCGTTGACCAGGTTGTTGCCGCTGTAGGATTCGTGGAAATTGGTCTCGCCGCCGACCGTCGGGACGCCGACGCAGTTGCCGTAACCGCCGACGCCGGCGACGACGCCGGAAATCAGGTGGCGGGTTTTGGCATGGCGCGGATCGCCGAAGCGCAGGGCGTTCAGATTGGCGATGGGGCGCGCGCCCATCGTGAAGACGTCGCGCAGAATGCCGCCGACACCGGTTGCCGCACCCTGATAGGGCTCGATGTAGCTCGGATGGTTGTGGCTTTCCATTTTGAAAATGGCCGCCTGGCCGTCACCGATGTCGATGACGCCAGCGTTCTCGCCGGGACCGCAGATCACCCAGGGAGCGGTGGTCGGCAGGGTCTTCAGCCATTTCTTCGAGCTTTTGTAGGAACAGTGTTCGGACCACATCACCGAAAAGATGCCAAGCTCGGTGATGTTGGGTTCGCGCCCCATGATCTCCAGAACCAGACCGTATTCGCTCTCGGTCAGGCCGTGGGCGCGGATCACCTCGGGGGTGATGGACTGTTGGGTGTTGCTCACGACAATGCCTCCACCAAGCCTTCGAACATGGGTTTGCCGTCGGTACCACCCAGCAGCTCTTCGGCCAGGCGTTCGGGGTGCGGCATCAGACCGAGCACGCGGTGCGTTTCGTTGAAGATACCGGCGATGTTGCGGGCCGAGCCGTTGGGATTGGCCGCTTCCGTCGCCTCGCCTTGCTCCGTCACGTAGCGGAAGGCCACGCGTCCGTCGCCTTCCAGGCGGTCCAGAGTCGCATCGTCGGCGAAATAGTTCCCTTCGGCGTGGGCGATCGGATAGCTCACCACGGTGCCGGCCTTGTATTTCCGGGTGAAGGGGCTTTCCGAGGTCTCGACGCGCAGAAAAACATCCTTGCAGATGAATTTGAGGCCGGCGTTGCGAATCAAGGCGCCCGGCAGCAAATCGGTTTCGGTCAGGATCTGAAAGCCGTTGCAGATGCCCAGTACCGGCGTCCCGGTTTCGGCCTTGGCCTTGACCTCGCGCATGACCGGCGATCGTGCCGCCAGGGCGCCGCACCGCAGATAGTCGCCATAGGAAAAACCGCCCGGGACCACCACCAGGTCAACGGCGGGGAGTTCGGTTTCGCGATGCCATACCATAAGCGGCGGCTGGCCCGTGGCAGCTTCGAGAGCGACGGCGACATCTCTGTCGCAGTTCGATCCGGGGAAGACGATGACGGCGGCTTTCAAGGACTTCATCCTTCCGACAGGAGGTGAGGCGCTTTGTTTAATACGAAAACTTTTCCCCGCCTAGTCTTTCCGCAAAGAGAACCAGCCCGACGAATTTGGACATCAAACCTGACGGCGGCGAGACTGGTTCAGCGATTCTGCCTCTTCAGTGGGACGGGCGTCTCTGCCCGTCGCGCCGCGAGCAGCGGCGTTCCTTCAGGCGACAGCGTCAGGACCCGCCGGAACACCGGCAGAGACGCCGGTGCTGCTTTTTTTGCATCGGTGCCCCTCATGCGCTTGGTGTAAGTTGGCGTCATGCCGCAATTCGTTTCGCCATTTTCGGAAATCTTCGCCCATTCCCTTGCCGACCAGCCGGTGGAGCAATGGGAACCGCTTTCCTTGCATTTGACCTCTGTTGCTGAACGGGCAGCCTCTTTCGCGGCGCCGTTTGGTTGGGCGGCGCTCGGCCGTTTGGCCGGGATGCTGCACGACCTTGGCAAGCTTTCACCGGACTTCCAGGCCTATATCCGCAAGGATCGGGCGCGGGGGGGCGATCACGCGGCGGCTGGCGCGCGGCTGGCGCGGGACGCCGACATGGGTTTCCTCAGCAGCCTGCTGGCCGCTGTCGTCGCCGCTCACCACGGCGGTTTGCGCGATGGCGTCGATCTTGACGGCAGATTGCAGGATGCCGACGGTCCGATCCCAGCCCGATGGCAAGAGCTGATCGGCCCGTTGCCGGCGGTAGACGCCTTGGCGCCGACGCAGATGTTCCGCCAGAGCGAGGAAAAAGGATTCTACCTCAGTTTTCTTTACCGGATGCTGTTCTCCTGCCTGGTGGACGCCGACTTCCTGGAAACGGAACGGTTCTATGCCGAGGCGAAAGAGGAGCGGGTTTCGCGGGGCGGGCATTCCTCCCTCGATGTTCTGCGCGACCGGTTGCGCGACCGGATGGCGGCGATGCGCGGAGCGACGCCGACGCCCTTGAACCTGCTGCGCAACGAAATTCTCGACCATGCCGTGGCCAAGGCGGCCCTGCCGCCTGGTCTCTTCACTCTGACGGTGCCGACCGGCGGCGGTAAGACGCTGGCCTCGCTGTCATTCGCGCTCGATCATGCGGTGACGAACAAACTGCGCCGGGTGATCTATGTCATTCCCTTCACCTCGATCATCGAGCAGACGGCCGAGGTCTTTCGCGAGGCTTTGCAAAGCCCGCAAGACGTTCTGGAACATCACGCCAGTTTCGATTGGGATCGGACTGTGGGCGAGGGGCGGGATGGTCTGGCCAAGCTGCAACGCGCTGCCGAGAACTGGGACGTGCCCATTGTCGTCACCACGGCGGTGCAATTCTTCGAAAGCCTGTTTGCCAATCGGCCGTCGCGCTGCCGGAAGCTCCACAACATCGCCGGCAGCGTGATCATCCTAGACGAGGCGCAGACACTGCCGCTCGATCTTCTGATGCCGTGCATGGCGGCAATCGACGAACTGGCGCGCAACTACCGCGTCAGCGTCGTCCTGTGCACGGCGACGCAGCCGGCCTTGCGCAAGCGGGACGGCGCCCTGATCGACAAGCAAAATAAACCGCTCGGTTTTGATCTGGACGAGGGGCGCGAGTTGGCGCCCGAACCAACGCGTCTTTATGAAGCGCTGAAACGGGTCACCGTCGAGGTTGTGTCAGACCCCGTCGCTGACGAGGTGATCACCAATCGGTTCGCCGAACAGCCGCAGATGCTTTGTATCGTCAACAGCCGCGGCCATGCGCGGGCTCTGTTCGCCGCCATCAGCTCGTTGCCGGGAGCGGTTCACCTGACCACCCTGATGTGTCCCCGCCATCGCCGGATGGTGCTGGCCGACCTGCGTGAGCGGCTCAAGGCCGGCTTGCCGGTGCGGCTGGTCGCCACCTCTTTGATCGAGGCGGGGGTCGACATCGACTTTCCCGAGGTCTGGCGCGCGGCGGCTGGACTTGATTCCATCGCCCAGGCGGCCGGCCGCTGTAACCGCGAGGGCGGCCCGGTTCCCGGACGGGTCGTGGTGTTCGAGCCGGCCGAGGCCAAGCCGCCGCGCGAGCTCAAGGTTCGTTGGGAGGCGGCTCGGCCGGTGTTGGGGCGGCATGCCGATCCGTTAGGCCTGGACGCGGTGCGCGACTATTTTCGGGAACTCTATTTCCGAAAAGGCGACGCGCGGGTCGCTTTCGACCAGGCAAAGGTCGGTGATAAGCGAAGGGTTGGCATTCTGCCCGCCATCGCCGAAAGGGCAAACAGCGGCGCTTTTCCATTCGAGAGTATCGCCAATGCCTTTCGCATGATCGAGCAGACGGCGGAGCCGGTGGTGGTACCGTGGCGGGCCGACGGCGACGACCACACGGTCGAGCGTTTGTTCGCCGCCATCGCCGTGCAAGACAGACCGCGTGCCGCCGACCTGCGGCGTCTTCAGCAATATGTCGTGCCGATTCCCAAGCCGGCCCGCGATGCCTGGCTGGCGGCCGGTGTTCTGCGACCGGTCCATCCGGCCCTTGGCGAGGCGATGCTGCGGTTCGAGGATCTGGCGCATTATGACGGCGCGACGGGTGTCCGATTGGGCGACATTGATCGTCGCGATTCGGAGATGAACGTCATTTCCTGACGGCCCGCGCCCCCATCAAGCGGAGCCCCAGTAGGTCTCGGCCCGTCACGCCGCGAGCCGCGGCGTTCCTTCAGGCAGGATCCTCAGGGGTCGAGTCCTCTTTCCGGCTCCGCCGGAACACCGGCAGAGACGCCAGTGCCACTTCTATTGTCAACGTCCGTCGCGGATCAGGGCCACCTGGCAATCCGGTACGCCGGTCCAGGCGGCATCGGCTACCGCTCAGACTGAGACAACTTGAGATGTGTGGACGCCGCGCGGGGAAACGCGTACATTGCCGTCGTTGGAAGCGATGACTACTGAGCTTAAATAAAAAAATACCTAGAACAAAATCTAGCCAGACGTAACTTTGGAAGAGGGGTATTCCATGCATGCATCCCGTAAACGTTGTTTCCGCATTCGGCTCCTCGGATTCACGGTCATCGAGGTGGAGTGGGATCCCCCATAGCCTCCTCACAAGTGCAATCATATCGTGAAATGATCATCCGTCAGTGAGCTTCGTATCCGACTGCTGCAATTATCACCGGTAACATAATGGTCGCCGTTAGGCGTGGATCGAAACTAGGTTTTTTTGTAATCGAAGCTTCAGTGCCCGTGTCCTGCCGGGGCGCAGACCCGGCAGGACATTCAACGCATTATGCCTTCTGGCCAGTTTCCAGAACGAAGATTTCGTTCCTTGATGGGACGGGGGATTTCAGTCCCAGGTCGGGAAATATCGTCGAAAGAGAATGTGATGTCTTATGGGGTCCGCCTGCGCGTGTGGGGGGAGCGGGCTTGTTTCACGAGGCCTGAACTCAAGGTTGAACGGGTTTCCTATGACGTGATGACGCCGTCGGCGGCGCGCGGCATTTTGGAGGCGATTCACTGGAAACCGGCCATTCTCTGGGTGGTCGACGCCATCCATGTGCTGAAGCCGATCCGTTTCCAGTCGTTTCGCCGCAACGAGGTGGGGGCCAAGATGAGCGCCGCCATCGCCCAGCGGGCCATGAAGGCGAAGACCACCGATGGCCTCGGTCTGGTCGTCGAAGACAATCGGCAGCAGCGGGCGACCACCCTGCTGGTCGATGTCGACTATGTGATCGAGGCGCATTTCGAATTGACCGGCAAGGCTACCGACGCCGATACGCCGGCCAAGCATGTCAGCATGTTCAATCGGCGCGCCGCCGGCGGCCAGTGTTTCCACCGCCCCTGTCTCGGCACGCGGGAGTTCGTGGCCGACTTTGCGGCGGTTCCGCTGGAGGCGCCGCTGCCGGTAAGTGCCTTGCCGCCTGATCAGCGCGACCGGGACCTGGGCTGGATGCTCCACGACATCGATTTCACCCACGGCAACAGCTCCCGTTTCTTCCGGGCCCGGCTGACCGACGGCGTGCTCGATGTCCGGCGATGCCTGGCCGAAGGGGTGGCGCAGTGACCGTCCTGCAGGCCTTGAACGGCTATTACGAGCGCATGGCCCGGCGGGGTGAGGTCGAGGCGCCGGGGTTCTCGCGCGAGAAGATCGGCTTTGCCATCGAACTATCCGTCGATGGTGACGTGGTCGATGTCCTCGACTTGCGAACGCTCAGTGGCAAGCGCCTGGTTCCGGCTTTGCTGGGGGTCCCCGCCGCCGTCAAGAGAACGGTGGCGATCTCGCCGAACCTTTTCTGGGACAAAAGCGCCTATGTCCTTGGCCGCACGGCCGGCGAGGGGCGGCGGACGGCCGACGAGCATGCGGCCTTCAAGGCAGCCCATGCCGCGTTGTTGGCAGGCGCCAATGATCCGGGGTTGGTCGCCCTGCGGAGATTTCTGGAAGGTTGGACGGCGGACCGTTTCGATTTTCCGCCTTTTGCCGCCGACATGCTCGATGCCAACATTGTTTTTCGCCTGAAAGGCGATTTTGCCTACATCCACGACCGCGATGCGGCGCGGACTCTTCTGGCGGCACGCGAAACGACGCAGGGACCGCAGGCGATCTGTCTGGTCACCGGTCGGCGGGCGGCGATCCGGCGGCTGCATCCGTCCATCAAGGGAGTGAACGGCGCGCAATCGGCCGGGGCATCGCTGGTGTCCTTCAATCTCGACGCCTTCACGTCCTACGGTAAGGAGCAGGGCGACAACGCGCCGACCTCCGAAGAGGCAGCCGACCACTACGGCGCCGCATTGAACCGGCTGCTCGATCGCGAAACCCTGGGCAATCGTATCCAGATCGGCGATAGCACGGTGGTTTTCTGGGCCGACGCCTCAGCGGTCGGCGAAGAGGCGGCGCTGGCGGCCGAGGGGTTCTTCCACGGTTTTTTCGAGCCGGCGGCCGACGCCGACGGTAATGATGATGACGCCGGCGAGGCTGCGAAGATCCGCGATTCTTTCGAACTGGTGGAGAAAGGGCGGCCGGTCGAGACGCTGGATCCCAGACTCCGCCCTGGAACGCGCTTCCACATCCTGGGGCTGGCCCCCAACGCCGCCCGGCTTTCGGTGCGTTTCTGGATGACCGGAGATTTCTCCGTTTTCGCCAGGCGGCTGGCGGAACATTCCCGCGACCTTGCCATCGAGCCGGTTCCCTGGCTGAAGCAGCGGCGGCGTCCGTCCGTCCGTTATCTTCTCTGCCGGACCGTCGCCCTGCAGGAAAAGGCCGAGAACGTGCCTCCGTTGCTGGCCGGCGAGGTGATGCGCGCCGTGCTGAGTGGATCGCCCTATCCCCGCACACTGCTCGCCGCCACGATCACGCGGCTGCGGGCCGGCGACAGTCCCGGTTCGGGGTGGCACGCGGCGGTCATCAAAGCCTGCATCAATCGTTCCCAGGAGGACAAAGTGCCCGTTGGTCTCGATCCCGACAATGCCAGTCCGGCCTACCAGTTGGGGCGTCTGTTCGCCCTGCTGGAATCGGCCCAGTACGCCGCCCTGGGCAAGGTCAACGCCCCCATCGGCGACCGCTATTACGGCGCCGCCTCGGCGACCCCGGCCCGTGTGTTCGGCCCGCTTCTGCGCGGCCTGAAAAACCATCTCGCCGATGCCCGCAAGCGTGGGCGGGGCGGTTGGATCGATCAGCGGATCGCCGAGGTGATGACCAAGCTGCCCGCCGATCTGCCGCGCAGCTTGCGCCTGGAGGACCAGGGGCGTTTCGCCGTCGGCTATTACCATGAACGCGCCCAGCGGGCGGTGAAGGACACCGAACCCGAGGCCACTCACGAGGATGACAAGGAATGACCATGGATGTTCATCCGCTTACCCGTCGCCACGAGTTCGTTCTCTATTTCGATGTGCTGAACGGCAACCCGAACGGCGATCCGGATGCAGGCAACATGCCGCGCATGGATCCGGAAACCGGCCACGGCCTGGTCAGCGACGTCTGTCTCAAGCGCAAGATCCGCAACTATGTCGAGATGACAAAGGCCGAAGTGGCGGGCTATCGCATCTATGTGACGGAAGGCGCGATCCTCAACGAGAAGCATCGCGAAGCCTATTTGCGGATCCGCCCCGACGATGCGGAGGTGAAAACCGCCAAAAAGTTGACGCCGAAGTCGGACGCCGAAGCGGTCGAGGTCCGGCAGTTCATGTGCGACAACTTCTTCGATATCCGGACCTTCGGCGGCGTGCTGTCGACGGGCATCAACGCCGGGCAGGTGCGGGGGCCGGTGCAGATCGCCTTTGCCCGTTCCGTCGAGCCGATCCTGCCCCTGGAAATCTCGATCACCCGTATGGCGGCGACCAACGAGAAGGAAAAGAAGGAAAAGCTGGACGGCGAGGACGACGAAAAGCGCGGCGACAAGCGGACCATGGGGCGCAAGCACATCGTTCCCTATGGCCTTTACCGGGTTCACGGTTTCGTCTCGGCGCCGCTGGCCTCCCATTCCGTCAAGGGCACCGGCTTTTCGGATGCCGATCTCGATCTGCTGTTCGAGGCGTTGACCGCCATGTTCGAGCATGACCATTCGGCGGCGCGCGGCGAGATGTCGACCCGCAAGCTGGTGATTTTCCGTCACTCCTCGGCGCTCGGCAATGCGCCGGCCCAGGATCTGTTCGCCCGCGTGAAGACCTGGCGCGTTCACAAGGGGTCTCGTCACGCGATCGGCGACGAGGCGACGGACAATTGGCCGCCGGCCCGCTGTTTCGAGGATTACGACATCACCGTCAACGATGATGGTCTGCCGGAAGGGGTCGAGGTCATTGTGCGGTGACAGCGGCATCCCGCCCTTGCCGATTCCGGACCCCGCGACTGAAGACGCGCTGATACCCCTGTCGGCCCTGCAGCATTACCTGTTCTGCCCCCGCCAGTGCGCGCTCATCCATGTCGAGCAGCTCTGGGCGGAGGACGGCGCGACCGCCGAGGGACGTCTGTTGCATGAAAAAGTCGATGCCGGCCGGCCGGAGACGCGGCCAGGCGTGCGGATCGCGCGGGGCATCGCCCTTAGGTCGCTGCGACTTGGCGTGATCGGGTTGGCCGACGTGGTGGAGTTCCACCACGAGCCCGGTCGGAGAACGGGGCGGGGCCAGCCGTTTCCGGTCGAATACAAGCGTGGCAAGCCCAAGACTCATCGGGCGGACGAGGTGCAGCTCTGCGCCCAGGCCATCTGCCTGGAAGAGGCATTCGGCGAGCAGGTGATGGAAGGCGCGTTGTTTTATGGCGTCACCCGCCGCCGTCAACCGGTTTCGTTCGATGATGAACTGCGCGCGGTGACCGCCGAGATTGCCACGGCGGCGCGCGCCATGATCAGGGACATGCGAACACCGCCTCCTGTTCTTACGCCCGCCTGCCGCCGTTGTTCGCTGGAGACGCTATGTCAGCCGGCAAGGTTGGAAAAACCGCCACAGATCGCGCGCTGGCTGGCGGCGCAACTGCGTGATTGAAGGAGGCGCCGATGCGCCGGATGCTCAATACCGTCTATGTCACCAACGAAGCCGCGTGGTTGCGCAAGGACGGCGCCAATCTCGTGGTCGAGGTGGAGGGCGTGGAGCGGGCGCGGGTTCCCCTGCATATGCTGGAAGGAATCGTCAGCTTCGGCCGGCCGGGAGCCTCCCCCGCCTTGCTGGCAGCCTGTATCGAAGCCGGCATCGCGGTTTCCCATCTTGAGCCGAATGGCCGCTTTCTGGCCCGCGTCGAGGGAAAACGCTCTGGCAACGTGCTGCTGCGGCGGGCGCAATTCCGCATCGCCGATATCCCGGAGCAGACCGTTCCAATTGTGCGAGGTATCGTTGCCGCCAAAATAGCCAATCAGCGCACGGTGTTACGTCGGGCGCTGCGCGACCACGGCGACGCCATGGCCGCCGAAAAGCGTGACCAGCTTGCCTCGGCCGAGGCGCGGCTGACGGTAATTGCCAATCACACGCTTTCCGTTGGCGACGTCGATGGCTTGCGTGGGCTCGAAGGCGAGGCGGCGCTCGTCTATTTTGGCGTTTTCAATTGTCTGCTGCGTGTCGACGACCCGGCATTCCTGTTTGGCGGGCGGTCCCGCCGGCCACCTTTGGATCGTGTCAACGCGCTTCTCTCGTTTCTTTACGCCATGCTCGGCCATGATTGCCGCGCGGCGTTGGAGGCGCATGGACTGGATTCGCAGGTTGGTTTCCTGCACGCAGATCGGCCCGGTCGGGCAAGTCTGGCCCTTGATCTCATGGAGGAATTGCGGCCTGTGCTGGCCGATCGCCTGGTTCTCAGCCTCGTCAACCGGCGCCAAGTGACGGCCGGCGACTTTTTGATCGAGGAAGCGGGCGGCGTGCGTCTGACCGACGACGCCCGCAAGCGGGTGCTGGTGTCCTGGCAGGATCGCAAGCGTGACGAACTTCGTCATCCCTTTCTCGACGAAACCATGCCACTCGGCCTGGTCGCCCATGCGCAGGCGCAACTTCTTGCCCGCCATCTGCGCGGCGATCTCGACGGTTATCCCGGCTTCATCTGGAAATGAGGGGGCGTCATGCTCATGCTGATTACCTATGACGTGAGCACTGAAACCAGTGTCGGCCGCCGGCGATTGCGCCGCGTCGCGCGGGCCTGCCTCGACTACGGCCAGCGGGTGCAGAACTCGGTGTTTGAATGCGAAGTCGATCCGGCGCAGTGGGTAACGCTGAAAGCCAGATTGATCGCCGAGATCGACGCCAAAGAAGACAGTCTGCGGTTCTACCGGTTGGGGGCTGACGGTCAGCGGCGGATCGAGCATGTCGGCACCAAGCCGACCCTCGATCTCGCAGGCCCTTTGATCGTCTGACGATCGGATCAGCGCGAACCGCAAGCGCACAGGGAAAAGCCGTCCTGTTCGCGCACCTCATAACATATCGTAAAATAATGATTTCTTCTGAAATGCCGCGCCACTGTGGAGTGAAAGCATCGTTTCGCGATGCGGTTCGCGCAAACAGGGCCGTTATGTCAGCGTTTGCAATGTGGTAGAGGTTGGCGGTCGCCTCCTCACGGAGGCGTGGATCGAAACATTCAACCGATCGTCAATCCACGCGTCAGGAAGGTCGCCTCCTCACGGAGGCGTGGATCGAAACATAGATGCTAACCGCTGACGGGACGGCGCGCGCGGTCGCCTCCTCACGGAGGCGTGGATCGAAACCCTTGCACTGCGGGCCCACTCGCCATGCAGACCAAGTCGCCTCCTCACGGAGGCGTGGATCGAAACGCCAACGTCGGCCGTTGATTTGTCATAGGTCACGGTCGCCTCCTCACGGAGGCGTGGATCGAAACCCGAGGGCGACAAGGTCGTTGCCTACAAGGGTGAGGTCGCCTCCTCACGGAGGCGTGGATCGAAACAGGCCGCTCTCTAAGTTCGGCCTCCATGGTGTTGTCGCCTCCTCACGGAGGCGTGGATCGAAACCGGTCGCAGCCGTCTCGGGAGTCGCCGGACGCACGTCGCCTCCTCACGGAGGCGTGGATCGAAACTTGTGGCGGCAATGGACGTGATGCTCACCGAGGGTCGCCTCCTCACGGAGGCGTGGATCGAAACGCCCGAAAGCTTTGCCGCATAAACTGACCACTGCGGGTCGCCTCCTCACGGAGGCGTGGATCGAAACTGTGGAAAGCGGACGGAGCCGGAGACAGCGATGTCGTCGCCTCCTCACGGAGGCGTGGATCGAAACTCCGTTGCTCGGGGAGAGGAGTTATTTTCCTCGTGTCGCCTCCTCACGGAGGCGTGGATCGAAACGTGCGGCTGGTAGCCGGTGACCTGGGCGCGGACGGTCGCCTCCTCACGGAGGCGTGGATCGAAACTGCTGTTCGATCGTGGCAGCCTGATCGGCGGCGAGGTCGCCTCCTCACGGAGGCGTGGATCGAAACAGGGTGGGGAAGGGCGATGCCTAGCTGAGACGCGTCGCCTCCTCACGGAGGCGTGGATCGAAACAGCGCGATAGGACTTGCGGCCGGACGCCTTGGCGGTCGCCTCCTCACGGAGGCGTGGATCGAAACTGGAGATTGGGCGGCCCGCGACGGGGTGGCCCGGGGTCGCCTCCTCACGGAGGCGTGGATCGAAACTGCACCACCGGTGCGGGTGACGAGGCGCATGAGCGTCGCCTCCTCACGGAGGCGTGGATCGAAACCACCGCGCAAGTGCCTCATGAAGCTCCCCTATAACGTCGCCTCCTCACGGAGGCGTGGATCGAAACAATGAGATGATGGCAAAAGTCGATGAGCTGAAAAAGTCGCCTCCTCACGGAGGCGTGGATCGAAACAGCAAGTCCTTGACCGGGAATCGTCACCATTCCGGTCGCCTCCTCACGGAGGCGTGGATCGAAACACTTTCGGTATCTGGCCAATACGGAACGTGTCAATGATTTCCGGACAGGTTCCGCTCTGAGTTTAAGCCCTATTTTCTAAGCCGCAGCATTCTTAGGGCCTGTTCATAAATAATTGAATCGAAAAGCGTTCTCGCTATCGATAGGGGATTCCCTCCGGGAATCGAAGTTAGTAGAATCGCCGAGT
>JARLJB010000263.1 GCA_031291415.1 Telmatospirillum sp. | reverse complement strand
GCGAAGGCTGGGCGGAGCGGCTGGCGCCTGCCGGTCGGTGTTGGTCTCGACATCGCCTTCATGGATCGTCCGCGTATTAGCCGTGATCACCGGCGTGCCATCCGTTGTCATCATGGCCGAGACCACATCTTTGGTGAAAATCTGCAGCGCTTCGCCATCCCTGGCAACTTCCACACGGATCACGCGGTTGCCGTTGACGCGGACGAAGTCGACTTCCTGGGGCGGCGTGCCGTAGATCCATTCTTCAAAGGGCATCTGGCCGTCCATTTCACGCGTTTTGGTGATTGGCTGGCCCTTGGCGAAGAGCACCATGTCGGTGGTCATTCCCACCAGTACTTTATGGCCGAGAATGGCGTTTTTCAACTCGGGCGGCAGCGTGTCGGTGAAAGCCTGCACTGGCGATTTCACGTCGAAGGAGATGAGCGGAGCGAGCAGGGCCTTGACCTGAGCCGCCGTGATTTCGGGAACATGATCGGCAAATGTAAGCGTAAGGCGCGAGCCGACCGGATCTCCGGCGGCATTGGCGATCGAGGGGTCAATATCCGGATCGCCCATTTCAGGACCCGCGCTGATCTGGATGTGGCGCAGGAAACGATGCTTCGCATCGGGTCCACCGTCGAGATCGAAGACGATTCTGGTGCGGTCGATTTTGATGTCGGTGATGACCACGCGGGCGCCCGGCTTGGCAGAGAGGCCTTCGCTGATGACCATGTTCAGATAGGTTTCGCCGGCGGGCTCGAGCTTGCCGTTGGCCGCCAGTGTGAGTCCCTTGTGGCCGCGAGGAAACGGACGCATGGCAAAGCCCTGCTCCGACTCGAGAGCTCGAATCAGCTCGAGCCGCGTCTTGGGATCTAGCGCGGTTTTATCCAACGCGACGTGCGTGGGTTCGATCTGCGCGTACCGCCGATCCACCGGGCCGGTGGTAGCGACATTCCCCTTGCCCTTGGTATCGATAGTGATGACCTGGGACGCGCCCGTTGCGGCGCCAAGAAGCGCGGCCAGAGCACATACGCCTGCCATGCGCGTGAAGGCCCTGTTTACGTGGTCGTTCGCGTTCGAATCGGCAGTCGTCGATTGAAGAGTTGGGCCATGCCGCTGGGGAAAGAGACGCCGTTTCATGGGAACCTCCCATGGGTTCGAACACTATGGGACAAACCGTACGAGACAGACCTTGCTAGGCAAACATTAGCGCTGTTCGGGGTGAAATGGCAAATGCGT
>JARLJB010000262.1 GCA_031291415.1 Telmatospirillum sp. | reverse complement strand
GCCAAGCCATGGCGGGATTTACCCGAAGCTGCCGCTGCCTGACAAAGACAGTTGCTGAGGGGGCAGTGATCGGTTCCGATCACTGCAATTTGGTATAAGAGGCAGACAACAAATCTTCTTATGACGCCAAGTGCTTCGTATCCGCGTCTGACCGGACTTTTTCGAGGAAGCGCCCGACCTCATGCTTCAAGAGATCGGCCTGTTTCGACAAGTCGTCGGATGACTGGCTGATTTGACCGGCGGCTTCTCCGGTTTCTCTCGCCGCAGTCCCAACCCCACCGATATTGCGGGACACCTCCTGTGTGCCGATAGCCGCCTGATCGACATTGCGGGCGATTTCACTGGTTGCCGCCGTCTGCTCCTGGACTGCCGACGCCACCGATGCGCTGATCGCGCCCATCTCCTTTATCACATCGGAGATCGATTCAATTGCCGTCACCGCATCGGCGGTGCCGCTTTGCACGGCGGCAATCTTCGCGGCGATTTCACTGGTCGCCTTGCCGGTTTGGTTGGCCAGGCCCTTGACCTCGCCGGCAACCACGGCGAAGCCTTTTCCGGCATCGCCGGCCCTTGCCGCCTCAATGGTTGCGTTCAAGGCCAATAAATTCGTCTGGCCGGCAATGGCGTTAATCAAGGCGACAATTTCGCCAATGCTTGCGACGTTCTCCGCAAGCCTTTCAATCAGTTTCGTCGTATGTTCGGCTTCGCCACCAGCCTTATTGGCGACCGCCCGCGAACGCTCAACCTGAATTGCGATTTCACTGATCGAGGCAGACAGTTCCTCGGTGGCGGAAGCGACCGTAGCGACATTGCCAGATGCCTGTTCGGAAGCGGCGGAAACGGTAACGGCCCGGGAGCTCGCTTCTGTCGCGGTCGCCGCCATCTGTCGTGACGACGCCTGCAATTGCGCAGCCGCCGACGTAACCGTTTGAACCACTGACCCAACCTGGGATTCGAAAGTATCCGCCATCTTTCTGAGCGCCAGCTTGCGTTCCTCCTCAGAGCGCCGCTTTTGTTCCTCCTGGTCGGCCTCCAACCTCTTGACACGGACCAGATTATCTTTGAAGACTTGCACGGCCCGGGCCATTGCGCCCAGTTCATCTTTCCGGTCGGCACCCGGCACATCGACAGCCAGATTCCCCTGGGTCAGGGCTTCCATACAGCCCTTAACGCCACTGATTGGCGCAGTGATCGAACGGGCGGTGAAAAACGCCGCCACCCCGCCCACGGTTAGGGAAAGCAGAATCAAGCCGATGCCGAGTTTCGCCACATCGGAACTCGTCGCTTCGGCACTTTCTATGAACGAATCGGCACTTTTGTCCGACGCGTCAACTATGCTCATGTTTAGGTTTCCATTGATGTTCGCATATTTTGGAGCCTTTTCACGCAAGAGTACCAATGCGGTAACGCGATCGCCGGATTTGATCTTGGCGGCGACCTCGGTGATAACCGCCCGATAATTGGTGTAAGCCGCGACGGCCTCATCGAATTTGGTCTTGTCGCCGAGGAACGCTTCTTTGGCCGTCGCCATAAAAGTCAGGTAGGATTTTCCAGCTTGTTCGATTGCGGCTTCAGCCTTTTCCATGTCTTGCGGCGTCTGCGCCAATGCCAGGTCACGTGATCCGACGCTCAGGGCCCGGAAAGCGATTCTTGCCTCTCCAACGTTCTTTGCCACGGTGAAAGGGTGATCGCGAAAGTCGATCGTGATGCCAGCCAGTTTGTTGGCATCGCTGATTCCGACCACACCGACGATCACAGTCAGTAGCAAAATTGCAGAGGAACCAGCGGCCAGCCGCGTCGATATGCGAAAATTATTGAAGACGGACATTTCAATTGGCCTATTGTTCTTATTACTTCGGCGCTTTTTCCAGTGCTTCCATGCTTGGGAAATAGGGAAGTCCAGCTTCGTCCTTCTGCCGCTTCAGGGGCGTGTCGGCAAAGATACCATTCAGACGGTCAGGACGATTGGGCTCGACCAGCCATCGATCCGGGAAGGGAGCCGCACCAACGCCATTCTTGTCACGCCTGACGATTCCCTCGGACGTCCGCTCGGTGTAGGGGATATCGTGATTGCCCGCCGTGTTGCCGAGCTGCTGGAACAGCGCGTGGCGCAACTCGCGTTTTTTGGCGAAATAGGCAGGATCATCGATCAGGTTGTTCATCTCATCCGGGTCATTGGAAAGATCGTAAAGTTCTTCAATGTCCCAAACGCCGTGATATTGGATATATTTGAGCCGGTCGCGTTCGATAGCGAAAGTCGTCGGCGTCATCGGGAACGTCCATTCCCAAAAATATTCATAGACGAAATCGACATTTTTCCATTCCGACGGCTTCACCTTTCCGGTCGCGACCGGCAGAACGCTCACACCTTCGAACTGTTGCGGTTTCGACAGACCGGCAACATCCAGAAATGTCGGGGCAAGATCCAGATTGCGTACCAGCACCGGGTTGGTCACGCCGGCAGGAATCATCCCCGGCGCATAGACAACCATCGGCACCCGCACCGACCCCTCATAGGCATTTCGCTTATCGATCAAGCCGTGATCGCCGATGAGGAAACCATTGTCGCTGTAGAAGACGACCATGGTGTTCTTGTCCAGGTTGTTCTGGTGAAGGTAGGACATTATACGCCCGAGACTGTCATCGACCCCCGACAAGGTGGCGTAATAGTCTTTTAAATAATCCTCCATCGTCTTGTTTTGATTGTAGAAGAAATCAACGCCGTGCCAGCTGTTACGCTGGTTCTGAACCCACATAGGTTTCCCTTTGCGGTTCTCTGGCGTGTCAGCCATGCTGGCCGGCAGCTTGAAGGTCGTGTTGGCGTATTGATCCTTGTAGCGCGTCGGCGGTATGGGGTCCGAGTGCACGGCCTTGTGGCTGAGATAGAGGAAGAATGGCTTACTCTTGTCCCGACCGTTTTCCAGCCAATCCATCGCATAGTCGGTCAATTCGTCAGTAATGTAGCCCTTGCGCGGAACCACGGTGCCATCGACATTCAGCGTCTGAACGACGCCCTGCTTCGCAAGCGCCGGAGGGATGCCATCAGTCGGCAAATATGTTCCCTGCCCTTTGAAGCTCACCCATTTGTCAAAGCCCGGGCGCGGAGCGTCGGTCGCCGACCCCATGTGCCATTTGCCGAAAAAAGCCGTCTGATACCCGGCATCCCGCTGCAGATATTGAGGAAAGAAAATCAGACCGTCTTCCGAGCTGCTGTTGTTGTCGACCACACGATGATTGCGCGCGGTCTGTCCGGTCAGAATGGTCGCCCGGCTTGGAGAACAGAGTGAGGACGACACGACGGCATTGGGAAAATAAGTGCCACCACGCGCCAACGCATCTATATTGGGTGTGTGCAATTCATGTTGAAGAAATCCCATTCCATCGAAACGTAAATCATCAACAAGTACAAATATTATGTTTCTATGCATGGTCTGCGCGGGCGACGGGTTCTCTGCGGCAAGTACCGGCGCGGCGACGACCGTCGCTGCCATGATTGCGGCTGTCATGAGACATCTGTATTTCTGCATCATTGACCACACTCCCCTTTGATTTTTATAGCGAGCACGTTGCGGATCGCATACCCCTTGGATGTCATGTCGTGACGAACGTCACCACGCGGCGGATCGACGGGCCGAAAGAAACATCGGATCGTCGAATCTGGGCCACAAGACAGCATGAAAACCGTTTACTGTAACCGCTTCCACAACATTCCAAACGAATGTGACGCGGCTGTCAAGTCCCACGCCCCATATGCACCAGCTTTTCCAAAAAACGACGGAAGACGGCGACTCGTCCGGAATGGCCAAGAGCGGTTCAGGCAGCGCGCGACAACCCGCAGTACGGCTCTCTTGTAAACCTGAAGATTTCTAGTTTTTCCGTACAACGGAGACCGATTCTCGCAAGACCATTCTGCCCTGGAACGGAGCGATGGGGGGCGCCTCTTTGCCGGCAGCCAGACGGACCGCCTGTTCGAACGCCGTTCGAGTCATTTCCTCGATCGGCACATGGATGGTCGATAGCGCCGGCACCATATAGGCGGCCACGGGGGCATCATCGAAGCCGAAGACCGACACATCGTCGGGTATTCGCAGACCCTTTTCCGACAGGGCACGATAGGCGCCTTCCGCCATATAGTCGGTGAAACATACGAGGGCACTAAAACTGACACGATCAAGCAATTTCTTACAGGCCTCGTAGCCGGAGGGAATCGTGTTGGCCCCCTCTTCGATCATGGTTTCTTCGACTTTCACCCCGCGTGCCAGCAGAGCTTCCCGGTATCCTTGCAGACGCGCCTGAGCCGTCGGTTGGTGCACGGGCCGCGTGATACAGGCGATGCGCCGGTGCCCCAGATTGAGCAGGTATTCCGTCGCCATATGCGCAGCGGAAACCTGGGCAAGAGCGATAGAACGATCGGGTATCGCCTGCAAATACCGGTTCATGGCAATCAAGGGAACGGGAAGTTCCCGGATCAATTGCACAAGCTGGTCGTCCGGCATGTGGCGGCTGTAAAGCACGATAGCGTCACATCGACGATCGACAAGCATGTTGACTGCGTCGAGCTCCCGCTTGGGGTCGTCATGACCGTCGGTCACGATCAATTGCTTGCCAGCCTCGTCAGCGCTCCGGGTCGCCTGCCGAAGCAGTGTCCCAAAGTACGAACCGGTAAAATTCGACAAGATCAGCCCGACGGTGTCCGACCGGTGACTCGCCAATGCCTGCGCCAGCCCATTGGGACGATAGTTCAACGTCTGGATGGCTTCGTACACTGCCTGGCGAGTACTTTCTTTCACCGGACCAGTATTATTGAGAACACGCGAAACAGTGGCTTTGGACACACCAGCGAGACGACAGACATCAACCATTGTGGCCATTAAAATGTTCTCATATTTCTGTAACCGTTTTCATTTTCATGATGAAATAAACGTCGGATGACGTCAAGCCCGACACCGGCCTCGGCCAGACGCCCCCAACAGCCACAAGATTGTTCGGCTGGAATGTCGAATGGACTTGCCATATCGTATTTTTCCGATGACATCACGATAAGGACTCGGACCTATGACGCCGCCGGATCTCTCCTGGGGAGCCTTGTTTCGTGCCGAAGCGCGCCCGTTGGACGGGCAAGTCGTCACGATCGACGGCTGGATGATGCCGTTCGACGCGGAAAGCGACGACGGAACGCCAAGCGACTATTTTCTGATTGTTCCGGAACCGGCCTGTTGCGGCGGTTGCGCCGCCAGCGATCCCTTCGGGTGTATCGAAGCCTTCGCGGCAGCGCCTCTTGTCCGCCCGCTTCACCCGACCCGCTTCTCCGGCCGCCTGATCTGCCTGACGAACGACCGCCTGGGTTACGCCTACCAACTCCGTGACGTCGTCGCCAGTCCCATTCCCGACACCGATGGCTCGGCACCGTCCTTTCAACTGAGCCGCCGGCATCTTCTCAAAACGGCCGGCGCCACTCTGGCTCTGGCGGCTTGCGCGAGTGGCGGACTGCCGTCGTCGGTCCCACCGGAGCGGCGACAAACCGTCGAGGACGTGCTGAGCAAGACAGTGACCATCGACATCCACAGCCATGCGGGTCGGGTTCTCTCCAGCACTGGCAGCCTTTATCCGGTCGCTCCCTCGATGCGGTCCGGCGGGATGTCGGCCATCGGCCTCGCCATGACCGGCGACTGGGGAACCGTGCGGCAAAGCGCCGATGGCAAACGGTTCGAAGCCTTTCGCCAGCCGGAACCGGGGGAGCTTTATTTCCGTTCGCAACAGTCTTTTGCCCGCATCCAAAATCTGATCGACCAGGACGGTTTGGCGGTCATCCTCGGCGCCGGGGACTTTCGAACGGGCCGAGCCGGCCGGCCGGCCGTCATCGTCTCCGCCGAGGGAGCCGACTTTCTCGACACCGATATCGATCGTGTTGACGAAGCCTATGAGCGATATCACTTACGTCATCTGCAACTGACCCATTACCGGGTGAACAGCTTGGGCGACATTCAAACGGCGGCTCCGGTCCATGGTGGGCTGACGCCGTTCGGTGCCGAAGTGATCCGCCGTTGCAACCGTCTTGGTATCGTCGTCGATGTCGCCCATGGCACGTTCGATCTCGTCAAACAAGCGGCCGAGACCACGAGCAAACCCTTGGTGCTGTCGCACAGCTCGCTGGCCGACAAACCGGGGCCGCGCAGCCGGACGATCAATGCCCAACACGCCCGGCTTATCGCCGACACCGGCGGCGTCATCGGCATCTGGCCGATTTCGACGGTTTATCCCGACATGGCGGCCTATGCGAAAGGAATCGCCCGTATCGCCGATGTCATTGGCGTCGACCATGTTGGGCTTGGTTCAGACCAGTTGGGTCTGTTGGCTCCGTCGGTCTTCGACGATTACGAACAATTGCCGCAAATCGCCGACGCCCTGCTGACTGCCGGCTTCACCCCTGAGGAAACAGGCAAGATCCTGGGTGGGAATTACGCGCGGGTGTTCGCGCAAAGCGTCGGCACCTAGACAGAAACAAATTGCCAGAGTGGCACCGGCGTCTCTGCCGGTGTTCCGGCGTGAGCCGGAAAGGGTCCGTCCGCTTGGCGGCGGCACACCGGCAGAGACGCCGGTGCCACTCGTGTTTCATTCAGGGCGGGTCGGCCCCAAGGCCGGTGGCGAACTAATACCAACGGCAATAAGTTGTGACCTATTGCCGTTGGTCGGCTGCAAGTGCAGCCGCGCCGCCGATGCGGCGGAAGCCCAGGCGGACGGAGGTCCGCCATCCGGCGTTTGAGGGTGCAGTGATCGGTTCCGATCACTGCACCCTGGTATAGTCCAACAGACTCTTCATCCAACCCAGCCCCTCCTCGGTGCGTCCGCGGGGACGGTATTCGCATCCGACCCATCCCTGGTAGCCAAGCTCGTCCAACAGGCGAAACACATGGCGGTAATCCAGTTCCCCTTCATCGGGCTCGTGGCGGTCGGGGGCACCGGCGATCTGGATGTGACCGATATGGTCTATGTATTTCTTGAGCTTGAACGAGACGTCACCCTCGCTCACCTGCACATGGTAGAAGTCCATCTGCACCTTCAGATTGGGCTCCCCCACCTCTTCGCGGATGCCATGAGCCTGGATCTGGTTGTTGAGGAAGAATCGAGGGAAGTCCCGCAGATTGAGCGGTTCAATCATCAGGTTCAGCCCCTCCTTGGCCAGCCGTTGGGCCGCAGAGCGCAGATTGCAGACGAATGTGGCGCGATGCAGGGCGGGATCGGCGCCCTCGGGAAGATAACCGCCCATGGCCAGGACACGCGGAGTCCCCAGGACCTTGGCGTAGTCGATGGCCATGGCGAGATGGTCGCGAAACTCCGCCTCGCGGCCCGGCAATGAGGTGACGCCCCATTCCTTGGCCGCCGTGTTGCCGGGTGGCAGGTTGAAAAGAACATTTTCGAGACCGTTGGATTTCAGCCAACCCGCCACTTCCTCGGCCGGATAGTCATAGGGGAAAAGAAACTCGACCGCCTTGAACCCGGCCTTGGCCGCCCGTTCGAAACGTTCGGGAAATGGAACATCGTTAAACATCATGGATAAATTGGCGGCAAACCTGGGCATGTTTTCCATCTCCTCCTAGATACTAAAAGTCGAGCTTGAATACGGCTTTCAGTTCGTTGATTTGTTCAACGTTTAGGGGACGGGTCGGAAATCCCTGAAGCAAAAGGAAAAGCTTGGCGGTTTCCTCCAACTCTTCGATTGCATAAACCGCAGCTTCCAAAGAATTACCTGAGACAACCGGCCCATGATTAGCCAGTAGTACTGAGCAATGTTCGGCTGCCAGACCACGAATAGCGTCTCCCAAGGCAGGATCGCCGGGGCGGTGGTAAGGGATCAACGGCAGGCGTCCGATCTTCATGACGTAGTAGGGGGTCAGCGGCGGCAGGCAATCATGGCAATCCAGTCCATGCAGGCAGGAGACCGCGACCGAATGGGTCGAATGCAGATGCACAATAGCTCCGGCGACACCGCGCTCTTCGTACATGGCCCGGTGCAGGAAGGATTCCTTGGACGGCCGATCACCGGCAATATGCCGGCCATCCCAATCCAGTTTGGAGATTTGCGCCGGATCGAGCCTTCCCAGGCAAGCGTTCGTCGGGGTCAACAGCCAACCATCATCGAGACGGGCACTGATGTTGCCACTGCTGCCGGCGGTAAGACCGCGTTCGAAGAGTGAACGCCCGAAGAGGACGATTTCTTCACGCAACCGGCTTTCATCACCACGTGTCGGGCTCATGACAGGTGACTCCACGCCTTGAGAAAGAAGTCAGGGGTTCCAAAATTGCCGGATTTCAGGGCAAGCGCCAAAGGCCGGGCCCCACTATCAGGCCCCAAAGCGACCGTCCAGGGCACGCCGGGATCGATCTCGCGACCGATCCGCAGCCCCTTGACACCCAGGGCTTTGACCACCGCGCCTGACGTTTCGCCACCGGCGACGATCAGTCGGCTAACACCTTTTGCGACCAATCCTTTGGCGATGGCCGCCAATGCTTCTTCAACAAGGGCCCCGGCCCTTTCGACGCCAATGACCGATTGAGCCGCCTTGACCTCGGTTGGAGTGGCAGTTGCGTGGACCATGACGGGACCTTCTGAGAGCAGCGGCGCAGCCCATGACAAGGCCTGGCCGACAACATCCACCCCCTTGGACAATTCAAGCGGATCGACCAGAAAAGCGGGGTGTTTTGCGCGCATTTCCGCCACTTGACCGAGGGTCGCGCTCGAACAACTGCCGGCGATAACGGCTTGCAGACCCTGGATCGGGGGAAGATCGGCCGCGAGGGCGGCGTCCAGCGGTATCCCGGTGAAGTTCTGCGGCAACCCGACGGCGATACCAGATCCGGCGGTCACCAACGGCATGTCGGCGCAAGCCGCGCCGATCGCCAGAAGATCGCCATCGTCGATTGCATCAACGATGGCAAAGCCGCACCCCTCACGCTTCAAGGCGTCGAACCGGCCGCGGACCGCATCGGCTCCTTTGCGGACCACATCGTAGTCGACAAGGCCCACCCTTCGCTTCACCTGCGCCTGCAACACCCTGACAAGATTGGACTCTCTCATCGGCGTGAGAGGATGGTGCTGCATACTGCTCTCATGGAGCGGCACATCGCCAACGAACAGGTACCCCTTGTAAATAGTCCGCCGGTTGGCCGGAAAGGCGGGACAGGCAATGGCAAAGTCTGTTCCCAACGCATCCATCAGGGCCTCGGCCACCGGACCGATATTGCCCGCAGGGGTCGAGTCGAAGGTCGAGCAGTATTTGAAGTAGAACTGCTGGCAGCCCGCTTTTTTCAGCCAATCGAGCGCCGCCAAGGAATCGTTGACGGCATCAGCCACCGGAGACGTCCGCGATTTCAACGCGATGACCACCGCATCAATATCGGGAGGCGGCGGTTCGCTGGGAACGCCAATCATCTGAACGGTGCGCAAGCCGTTCTTCACCAGCATCCCGGCCAGATCGGTCCCTCCGGTAAAGTCATCGGCGATACAGCCAAGCTTTGGCGCCATGAAAGCCTCCTCCATGTTTCTGTTTTTTAAAGAATACCGAAATATGGCAGCGCTGCCAATACCGAAATGGCACCGCTGCCAGTTTATGCCGATGAACCTTCGATTTGACTTGTTTGCGGGTGTCAGCCGCCACGCCGGCGGCTGGCTATACGGTGGCTCCCTCGATCAACTCGAAGCCGACGTCGACGACCTGTGAAGGCTCTTCCGAGCAGACGAGCCTCGCCGCCACTTGGCCAATGAGACGTCGGGGCGTCCTGATTGTCGATAGCGGACGCGGCACCAATCTCACCGCATCGAGTCCATTGTATCCCATAAGCGCCAGGCGCTCTGGAACCGCTATACCATGGCTCATGCAATGGAAAAGTCCACCGATTGCCAGATCGTCGTTGGAGAAATAGACGGCGTCAAGGTCAGGGGTGCGCTCAAGCAATTTAGCGAGACTGTTGCGGCCCATTTCAATCGAGGACAATTCCGGAACGATCTCGCTATCGACAACCCGGCTTCCACCGTCGGCCAGTGTCTGACAAAATCCGCCGTACCGTTTGCCTGCACGCAGATCACGGCTCAGATCGTGGCCGACATAGCCGATGCGTTGCTTACCGCGGGAAAGAAGAAAACGCGCGCTTGTCCGGCCGGCATCGGTGTTGGAGTAGCCCACCACGATATCTATTCCGGTCGAATCCGTGTCAAGGATTTCGGCGATTCTGATTCCACTGCCACGCAACATTGCGAGGGCCCGGGGGGCATGCTCGATACCAGCAACGATGATGCCGGCCGGCCGCCAGGCCAGCATGGATTCGATCAGATTTTCTTCGGCACTCTGGTCGTAATCCGTGACCGCGAATACCGCTTGATGG
Source organism: Telmatospirillum sp. (assembly GCA_031291415.1). Lineage (GTDB taxonomy): Bacteria > Pseudomonadota > Alphaproteobacteria > Rhodospirillales > Magnetospirillaceae > Telmatospirillum. The sequence continues at coordinate 33,805 of JARLJB010000262.1, read as the reverse complement.
CCCAACCCGGTCAGTGTCGCGGACGCTTCCGCCAGGACATCGCCGAAAACGTTATTCGTGACGGACGGTATAACCAGCGCCACAAGGCGCGAGCCCGACGACGCGAGGGTTCCGGCGATTCGGTTTGGTACATATCCCAGTTTGCGCACAGCCGAGAGAACCCGCTCTCTCGCCTTTTCCGAAACAGCCCCCTGCCCGCGCAAGACACGGGAAACAGTACTTTCCCCAACCCGAGCCTCCCGCGCCACATCGTATATCGTTATGGCGGGTGGCCGATCGACAACTTCACCGACGCTGTTTCGATATCCCATTAAGAAGACACCCTTGGCAAGCTTCCACAGGACAATAACCCACTGTCGAAGCTTGAAGCAACGAACCCACTGTTGAAGCTCGGAGCGATGTCGCGGTTGGCAGCGCTTCCATTTTCAATTGGCACCGCTGCCAACGAGTGATATACAGAGTGGCAACGCTACCAAAAAGGCGATAATGGGCCTTTCCACGCTTAGCGAAGCTTCTTCGGCGGCATGGGCTCGTAAAATGGGAGACGTGCTCCATGTCCACTTTGTTACCTGGCGTCCGCCTGGGAAGACTGTTTCCCCGCAGACAACTGGCACCGGAGAGAGAGCTCAGACTCCCTATCGGGAAGCACGCCGGCTTGTCCGGGCCGTTCTCCAGGCCTTAATCGGGCTTCATAGCCCTTTCTCTGATCAAGAAGAAAATTTCCTGGGCGCGGATTCCTGCGAGTTCCCTCGCCTTTAATCAAGCACTCGACCGCGACGGCGTAGAGATTGAGATGCGCCCAACCAGGGCAAATGTAATCTCGAAATAAACTGGAGTATTAAAATGGCAGACAAAACATCTAAGCCAACGATAGCAGTAATCGGTCTGGGATCGATGGGATTTGGCATGGCGACATCGCTTCTGCGGGCCGGATTTAACGTTGCCGGTTATGACGTATCGGCAGATACCGTCGCACGTTTCGCCAAAGAGGGTGGACGGGCCGTTGGTTCCCCGGGCGAAGCGGCTCAAGGATCGGACATTGTCGTCTCTGTGGTGGTCAACGCGGCTCAGACCGAAGGTGTTCTTTTCGGAGAAAAGGGTGCTGCCGAGACCATGGCGCCCGGAAGCGTCTTTATTTCGGCCGCCACTATGGATCCGGAAATTGCCCGTCGTTTGGGTGCGCGTCTTGAGTCAACGGGCCGCCTCTACCTCGATGCCCCGATTTCAGGAGGCGCGGTCAAAGCCGCCGCGGGCCAATTGACGATCCTCGCCTCCGGGTCGCCTGCCGCCTTCACCAAAGCGCGCCCGGCGCTCGACGCCATGGCAGGCACGCTCTACGAACTGGGAGAGTCCGCAGGAACCGGCGCCGCATTCAAGATGATCAATCAATTGCTGGCCGGCGTACATATCGCAGCCGCATCCGAAGCCATCGCATTCGCAGCGAGGCAAGGCCTCGATCTCAGAAAGGTCTACGAGGTGATCACTGCATCGGCGGGCAATTCCTGGATGTTCGAAAACCGGATACCGCATGTGCTCGACGGCGATTACACCCCGAGAAGCGCCGTGGACATTTTCGTCAAGGACCTGGGCATCATTCAAGACATGGCGCGGGGCGCCAAATATCCAGTGCCGGTTGCCGCGGCGGCTTTGCAAATGTTCCTGGCGGCGTCCGGTTCCGGTTTGGGGCGCCAGGACGACAGTTCCGTCGCCCGCATTTACGCTCAACTGGCAGGCGTCAAGTTGCCCGAGGCTCCTCAATCTACCGCAGCCAAGTGATATCGCCGGTCACCGTTACAAAAGTTCGGGCAGGGGAGTCAGTAGCGACGGTTCAGCGAGCCGAACATCGTTGATATCGCGGCTGACCGGGACGGCTTTCATCCGGTCGGCTGGGAATGGACGAAGCAACGCCAGGATTTGTTCCTGGTCAGCCTCCTCCTCGCCCAACCACATGCCGTAATCCACCGGATCAAGGATCACCGGCATCCGGTCATGAAGGGGTACCATGAGGGCATTGGCCGACGTCGTGATGATGGTGCAGGTCCTGACCCAGATGCCCTCCGGCCCCTTCCAGTTTTCCCACAGTCCGGCGAAGGCGAAAGGCCGGCCGTCGGACAGGCTGATTGCATAGGGTTGTTTCGGCTTCGTGCCTGTTTTCCATTCATAGAAGGCATCGGCCGGGATCAAACACCGCCGCTTGGCGAACGCCTGCCGGAAAGCCGGCTTTTCGGTGATGGTTTCGGCTCTGGCATTGATGAGCTTGACGCCGATCGATGGATCTTTCGCCCAATGGGGAATCAACCCCCAGCGCAACAGATCCAGGGACCGCTCGCGGGTGTCCCGGTTGAAGCGGACGGCAAGAACAGCTTGCGTCGGCGCAATGTTGTAGCGGGCTGAAAGATCAGCAAACACACCCGTGGTGCCGAAGATCCGCCGCAAGGCTTCCGGCGGCTGCATAGAGACGTAACGCCCGCACATGGCCGTCCTTGTTGATTCGCCCGGTGCGCCCCGTGCGGAAGATCAGGCTTGACTAACCTGCCGGAGGGGTGAGTTTTTCAGCGTCCGCAAAAATTGATCGCTGGATTCGTCCCGGCCGAACAACCAGCCCTGCATATAGTGACACCCCTCGGCGACCAGGAACTCTGCCTGGTCCTTTTCCTCCACGCCTTCGGCGATGACGGTGAGCCCCAGGCTGCGGGACATCGTCAGGATAGCCCGGATGATCGGTCCGTTGGACGCGATATCGGTAACGAACGACCGGTCGATCTTGAGCGTGGTGAAAGGGAAACGCCGCAGATAGCTCAAGGATGAATACCCCGTGCCGAAATCGTCGATGGATAAACTGATGCCCAGGTCGCGCAGCCGGCGCATCACCGCGATCACGTCATCCTGACCGTCGACGAGCAGGCTCTCGGTGATTTCGAGATCGAGCGCTTCCGGCGACAGTCCGGCCGCCTTGAGAGCGTTCAAGACATCATCGACAAACGATGGCGTGCGGAATTGCAGTGCCGAAACATTGACGGCAATGCGAATATCGCGGTTCTGGTTGCGCCACCGTGTTGCCTCGGCACAAGCGACATACAAGCCCCACAGGCCCAACTGAACGATGATGCCGGTTTCCTCGGCCAGCGGGATGAAGACGGAAGGAGGAACAGCAACACCGTCGCGTGGGCACCAGCGCATCAGCGCTTCGGCGGCCGACACGTGTCCATCGACACCGACAATCGGCTGATAGTGCATCGCGAGCTCGCCAAGCGGCAAAGCGTTTCGCAGGGCCGTTTCCAATTGCAGGCGGGACTGCAGTGCCTCGTTTATTTCGGGCCGGAAGAAATTGACGCGTTTGAGGGATGAGGCGGCGCCGTTGACCGCGAGGGCGGCCGACTGCAGCAGCGCCTCGGCGTTATTGCCATCGCCTGGATAAAGCGCGATCCCGATGCTGGCCTTCAATTGATGGTCAAGGCCGGAGAGCGAAAACTTCCGATTCATGGCGGCCTGCAGCTTGTCGGCCAAGGAATCCGCTTCGCTGCCGTCGCGCAGATCGGCAACGACGGCGAATTCGCAACCGCTGAGGCGGGCAACGGTATCACCAGCCCGCACCACGCTTTGCAGGCGGCGCGCCAATTGCACCAGGACGGCGTCTCCCACGGACCGCCCATGAACATCGTTGATCCGGCGAATTCCGGAAACCGAGACAACCAGCGTCGCCATGATCCGTTCCTGGCGTTCGACGGCCATCAATCCGCGGGCCAGCCGGTCAAGGCAGAGCATGCGCGTCGGCAGGCCGGTGAGGTCGTCGAAATGCGCAAGGCGCATCAGCTTTTCCTCATAGGCGCGGCGCAAGGTGATGTCTTCACGGGTCACGGAAAAGACCGGACTCTTTTGTCCATGGATGCAGATCGGTGAAACCGACACCAGCTCGATCACCTCGTGATCGTCCACTTGGCGCCGGATCTCGCCACGCCACGGTTTCAGCGCCGTCATCGCTTCGACAAGATCGACGCCATCGGGTGGAGACGTCGGCCTGGCATCGATCAGATTCTTAGCGATCACGCCGTCGGCGTCGTCGATGTGCCAGCGGCTGTTGGCCCATTGTATTTTGCCCTCGGCAGTGGCGATGGCAATCGCCGCCGGAGATTGTTCGCATGCCGACGTCAGCATCGTGGCCTGACGTTCCCAGACCCGGCGATCCGTCACGTCCTGGGCAGCGCCACGAACACCGGCGAAGCTGCCGCTCTCGTCGTAATAAGGCAGGGCGCTGATCAACAGGATTCGTTCGATATCGTCGACCCGAACATGGAAGACCATGTCCCGAAACGGCGCCCGCCAGTCGGGGAGCCCCTCGGCGAAACGGCCGATGGCCTCGAGCGGCTGGCCGAGAACCAGCACATCGGGGACGCCGAAGACGTCGAGGGTGCGATAGGACGCCGCACTGATCAGAAGCTTGGCATCGGTTTCGAAAAAGACGTCCGAGGTCAGGCGAAGCAGATCGTCAAGCCGCCCGGAGACGTAAGAGATTTGGGCTTCGGGAGGCGGATAATGGGCTGTCATATCACATCACCTCGGCCTGACGCAGCGCGACCGCCATCGGCGCTCCCGCGGCCCACGCCGCCAGAGCCCGCCTTGCGCCGATTTCGGTCAGACGCGGATATAATTCGGACAGACGGTGGCGGCACTGCTCTATAGCCGTGCGCGGCCGCATGCAGAGGCGAAACGACTCGTCCAGCAGTGTCAGGAACTCCTCCTGACTAAAACCGACGGCCCGGCACAGAATAGTCTGCGCCTCGCCTCCGACGTCGGCCGTCGCGGCGATGATCTTGTGGCTGGCGATTCCGGTACGCTGGCTGAGGATGGCGGAAAAAATGCTGATGTGACCGTCCGACAGCAAGGTGGTAAGCAGGCGGGGCGTCGCGGCACCGGTTTCAACGAGGCGGGTCGCCAGCCGGGTCGTCGGCGAGTTTTTGTCTCTTTCGATGCCGCTGGCAACCGCCTGCTTAAGGGCCGTGTCGACCGTTTCTCTGGGGAGCCCCAGCCGCCGCTCGGCCTCCTCCCGCAATTGCCCGCCAACCCATTGATAGATCCGCATTAGCAGGTCTTGCGGAATATCCCGCCGCTGCACCAGCGGTTGCTGGAACGAATCGACGCGTCGGCTTTCCGCCACCAGATGCTCATATGTGGCGCGGGCGATTTCCGCATTCTGATTGTTCAGCAGCCTGACGATCACGTTCTGGTCGCCGGTCTCGACCAGAGCCGCGGAAACCGACATCGACACGCGCTTGCGCGCGGCGATGGCCAGCCGATGCTCCGTTCCACGCGCACGGACGATGTCGATGAGGTCGTCATCGAGCAACGCTGGGCTGTTGACCAGCATCGGCCAGGCGACGTCGGCCTGATCATTGGCCAATAGGGCTGCGAGTTCGCGTGGAACGCTGGGGTCCGACGACAGAAATTCTGCTAATCGCCGCCGCAAATCGGCTTCGAGGTCATGGATGACACGACGCAGAATGTCATGAATGAGTGACCGCTCGTGATCGCTGAGTATATCGCCGCGCTGCGTATAAAGTTCTGCAACCGCGATGCCGATACGCTCGCGACTGAGTACGTCGCTGGTCTGCGAGCTGTTCCGCAGAGCTTCCAATGACCGCTGGGAACCGGCATTCTCTACCTTGGGCGGCATGCCTGTCTCCAAAACTGCCGGACATACCCGTGAACGCTCTGCCGGACCGTCAAGGGAACTGCTCCATCAGCAGACAAAACAGGAAAATATGTTCATAAGGCCCCCAATCCCTGACGTCAATACAAATAACATCCGTAGAAATCTTCATGCATCTTGGAGGACATCAGGCGGACACTTCTGTCCATCCATTTATTCGAATCGATGCATCGTGCTGTCTTTTCTGTCACTGATCGGCGATATTCGGAATCACCGGCCCATGTTTTCCTCCAGTACACTACCTATTCCAGCAACTTCAGAGAAGACACCTATATGTTGATAAAGCCACCGTTCGACAGAAATAAAAAATACCACCTAACGATGAAAGAATCACCAGTCAAATCACCCAAAAAGCGTAACGACTGAATACCTAAGTATTCAGTCTCCGAACTGCTTGATGTGGATGCGGATTGGTTTGCCATTACCACGCTCGGCTTTGGCTTTGTACATCATATCGTCGGCCAATCTCACGGCTTCATCAACGGTCGCGTAAGTGCTGGGCCCCATCTGGGCGATACCGAATGAGAAGTCGACATCGCCGTTACCCGACGGACCATAAATGGCCTGGAGCCGCTTGCAGACGAGCGTTGCCTGTTCGGCCGGGGTCGTCGGCAGCAAAAGGGTGAATTCGTCACCGCCATAGCGGCAGGCGATATCTGTTTCGCGAAGCGACTTGTGGACAGCCGCGCTGACGCGTTTCAGAACGTCGTCTCCGGCAAGATGGCCCCGCATGTCGTTGACGGCTTTGAAACCGTCGAGATCAAAATAGACGATAGACACAGGGTAGTGAGATCGCTGGGCCATGCTGATGGCGCGACGGGCCTCTTCGACGAAGGCCCGACGATTCATCAGACCCGTCAATTCGTCGCGCCGCGACAGTTCGGACAGTTCCTTCGCCCGCCGTTCCAGGCCCTGGACATAGTCGCGAACTTCCGATCTGGCGACGTCGACTTCCAAGGACATCATCTTCGTATAGGCATCGAGAACGAAATGGGCATCGAGAAGAAGAATCTTCTGAAGTGCCGCCAAACGGCTGGCAATCAGGTCTTTGGAACTCGCCGTGTCCCGACGAATGACATCACTTAACAGATCTTGTATAAAATGAGATCCAGCCATGTAATATTTGTGTGGTACTTTAAATTTATACTGGAATTTACCGATGAGAAGGCGTTGTGTAACATAAGATATTCCGTACGATCCGTTAAAAAGTTCGCGAATATAGATCTTGAGCGCGACTTTCCAGCGTTCGTAGGTGTCACGATCGCCGACGAACGCATAGAAATCCGGGAATTGGTGAAGCCTGCGGCAAAGCGCCGTCACGATCTCTTCGACGTTGCGTTCGACAATCCGGGCGCACCCCACCAACGCCTCTTCATCCTCCGGCGTGATTCCGAACAGCTGCTTGCGACTCTGTATCTCGCCCTCAGTGATGTTCAGTTGCTCGGCAAGGCTCGGCAAAGGGTACGGTTCCACGAAGGATTCTCCTATCCGAAGAGAGTATGTGCCTGCAATCCCCTGTTTCCTCGCGCCGAGACGCTCATCCGGCCACAAAAATCCAGCCACGCCGGTTACCATTCGTTTACAACGCGGCGAGAGCGTGTCCTCGAGTTGATTGACTGTCAATATGGCTCGCGAGGCTGAACGCTGTTTAAATGTTTCAAGGCATCTCCGCCAGCCGGGACTTCGCCGTGCAGCTCGAAAGATTGCGCCGACCTGCGTTTGGGCGGTATGTTGATTCCAAAGAAAAAGCACCGCCCGCCGTCACGAGGTGGCCCGGTGATCGACGGGGGGAGGTCATGGGGTATCATTTCGACTTTGCCGCGCTGCTTCCCTATTGGCGCGACTTTGCCATGGGTATCCTGCTGACATTGCAACTGTCGGCCGTGTCCACCGTATTGGGTTTCGTGCTCGGGACACTATGCGCCATCGGCCGCAGCGATGGGACACGCCTTATCAGGACCAGCCTCGCGATCTATATCGAGGTCATCCGCAATACGCCGCTGCTCGTGCAGATCTTTCTGGTCTATTTCGGCATTGCCACACTGGGCATCCACGTCTCCGCCAATATGGCCGCGGTGACGGCCCTGGTCGTCAATGTGGTGGCCTATACGTCGGAAATCATGCGGGCCGGCTTGGAATCGATACACAAGTCGCAATTGGAGGCGGCCGACTGTCTGGGCCTCAGCCGCGCGCAGATCTATTGGCACGTGATACTGCGGCCGGCGATCGAACGGGTCTATCCGGCGCTGACCAGCCAATATGTTCTGTTGATGCTGGCATCCTCCATCACGTCGCAGATTTCCGCCGAGGAATTGACCGCTGTCGCCAATCGGATTCAATCCGATACGTTCCGCAGCTTCGAAACCTATATCATCGTCGGGATACTCTACATCCTCTTGTCCTTCGTCGTCCGTATCGCCTTCTGGGCATTCGGTCAGGGTCTTTTCGTACGCCGGCGCAAGCTGGGCACGCCGCTTTAGGGGATTACCACGTGGGAACCTTCAGCAGCACTCATTTCCTCTTTCTGGCCGTTGCAGCACTGTGGACCGTTGCGCTGACCGCCATTGCCTTCATTGGCGGCGGGCTCGCCGGTTTTGCCGTGGCGCTTGCACGCATCTCGGGAAACCGGATTTTGCGCGGCATCGCCATCGTTTACATCCAGATTATCCAGGGCACACCCCTGCTGATCTTGCTGTTCCTCATCTATTTCGGCGTGGCGGTGATCGGATTCAAAACCGTTCCGGCCCTCCTGGCCGCCGGTGTTGGACTGACCGTCTATTCTTCCGGCTTTCTGGCGGAAATCTGGCGGGGTTGTATTCAAGCCGTGCCCAAGACCCAGTGGGAGGCGGCCGAGTGTCTCGCCCTGACGCGTTGGCAACGCATGACCCGGGTGATTCTGCCGCAGGCGTTGCGCATGGCGACCGCACCGACCGTCGGTTTCCTGGTTCAGATCGTCAAGAACACGTCCCTTGCGTCGGTGGTCGGCTTCGTCGAACTGGCGCAAGCCGGCAAGCTGATCAACAATTCGATCTTCGAACCCTTTACGATCTTCATCGTGGTCGCCGGTTTCTACTTTGCCATCTGTTACCCGCTCTCGTTATGGAGCCGCAGCCTGGAGAGAAAGCTTAATGTCAGCCACCGCTAATCTTGCGCCGATGGCACCGGGAACGGACGAAGCGACAGTGACTCCCCTCGTCCGTCTTGCAAATGTCCAGAAGAGTTTCGGCGCGGTAAAGGTGCTGGACGGAGTGTCGTTCGAGGTCGAGCGCGGCGAGGTCGCCGTCATCATCGGCCAGTCGGGTTCGGGAAAATCGACGGCGCTCAGATGCATCGACGCCTTGGAGAAGTTCGAGCAGGGGACCATCCATGTCTGCGGTCATGCCGTTCATGACAAGGACCTGGACCGCCGCGCCCTGCGCCGCGATGTCGGCATCGTGTTCCAAAGCTACAATCTGTTTCCCCATCTGACGGTCGAGCAGAACATCATGCTGGCGCCGACCTGCGTGAAATCCATGCGCAAGGCGGAAGCCCGTGAGTTGGCCCGCACCGCGCTGGCCCGCGTGGGGCTTGCGGATAAGGCGACGCAATATCCGGAACAGCTTTCCGGCGGTCAGCAGCAGCGCGTTGCCATCGCCCGGTCGTTGGCGATGATGCCCAAGGTGATGCTGTTCGACGAGGTTACCTCGGCGCTCGACCCGCAATTGACGGCCGAAGTCCTGAAGGTGATGGAGGGCCTTGCCCGAGACGGGATGACCATGATCCTGGTCACCCATGAAATGGGCTTCGCGCGCAAGGTCGCTTCGAAGATCATCTATATGTATCGCGGCAAGGTTTGGGAAAGCGGCCCGGCGTCGATGCTCGATCAGCCTCAGACTAAAGAACTGTCCATGTTTGTCGGCACTGGACTTAAGTAATAAACTAGGTCATTCTGGCAAAATAGGGGACAAATATAACAGCAACAAAATGGAGGAAACGATGAATCCGAGACAATTGGTTGCTGGCATCCTTTTTATTCTTGCCGGAACCGTGACACCTGCCTATGCCGACAGCCTCGATGAGATCAAGGCGAGCAAGACCGTGCGCATTGCCGTCGATCTCGGCTCCCCACCTTTCGGCATGACCGATAGCGCCATGCAGCCGACCGGTTCCGATGTCGAAACGGCCAAACTGCTTGCCGCCGATCTTGGCTATACTCTCGATCTGCAACAGGTCACGAGCCCCAACCGCGTGCCGTTCCTGCTCACCGGCAAGGCCCACTTGGTGGTGGCCTCGTTCAGCATCACCGAAGAACGCAAGCAGGTCATCGATTTCTCCGACCCCTATGGGGTAATCCAGGTGGTGATCGCCGCACCCAAGAACGTCGCCATCAGCAGCCTCAAAGACGTGGTCGGCAAAAGGCTCGGGACCACACGGGGCTCGACCAACGACAAGGAAACCACGACCCAGGCTCAGGGCGCCGAAATCGTACGCTACGATGATGACGCAACCCTGATTACCGCGCTGATTTCCGGCCAGGTCCCCATCATGGCCTCGTCTCCGCAGGTGATGGCCGCGGTCAATGCCCGCCGCCCGGATGATCCCTTCGTGGTCAAGCTGGTGCTGAAAACCAACCCTTATGCCATCGGAATTCGCAAGGATGACGAGGCGCTGCGCAAGGTGGTGAACGAGTGGATCCACACCAACCTGCGCAACGGCAAACTTAACGCCATCTACAAGAAATACAACGGCGTCGATCTGCCGGAAGACATGTTGAAATAGGGAATTGCCGTTCTTGGATCGACGACAATTTGGAAAGAAACGATGATATTTGCTGAGTTCACCGTATTGATCGGAACGAAATTCACATAATATTAGGTGAATCTCACGCGTATCCCTTACCGAATCAAACCTTACCCCATCATTACTGATGGGGTTCTTCTTTAATCGATCTCGCGCCGCAGAGCATTATCAACAAGTCTTGGGGAAGGAGTCCATCTCCGGCGCCGTGCGGTCAGCGGCACGGGCTCCCATAAGCAAAAGCCTCGAAATCCGCCAACGGCAGTGGTCGGCTGAATAGGTAGCCTTGATAGACCAGACAGCCAATGCTGGCCAAGAAATCCCTTTGCGCCCCGGTTTCCACCCCTTCGGCGATGACGGCGAGGCCGAGTGAGTGTCCCAAAGTCACGATAGTACGGGCTATGGTCGCATTATTTTGGTCGTTAAGGATATCGCGCACGAAGGATTGGTCAATTTTCAGCTGATCAAGCGGCAATCGCTTCAAATATGAGAGCGATGAATAACCGGTGCCAAAATCATCCAAAGAAAAACTGACACCAAATGACTTTAATGCGGTCATCTTGCCAATTATATCTTCCACGTCCTCCAGTAACAGACTCTCGGTCAGTTCCAACTTCAGTTTTTGTGGAATTGCGCCGGTTCTTCTAAGGATGGCCAGAACCTGATCAACGAAATCCGGTTGATGGATCTGGCGGGCACTGACGTTGACCGCCACCGTGAGCCCGGCCATTCCGGCCTTGCCGGCCCATTGGGCCAACTGGGTGCAAGCGGCGTCAAGGACCCAATTGCCCAAGGGCAGAATCAACCCCGTCTTTTCTGCCAGAGGGATGAATTCATACGGCAATACCGTGCCACGTTGGGGGTGCAGCCAGCGCAGCAAAACCTCGGCTCCGACGACGTGACCGGACGAGTCGACCTGCGCCTGGTAATAGGGGCTGAATTGTCGGTTTGCGATGGCTCCTCGCAGATCGATTTCCAGCGCGGCCCGCGCCACAACCGCCGCCTGCATATCAGGATCGAAGAATCGCAGTGTATTTCGGCCGGCCGCCTTGGCTTGATACATGGCGAGATCGGCTTGCTTGAGCAATTCGTCCACCGAATCCGCATCTTTGCCAAAGAGAGTGGCGCCGATGCTCGGCGTGCTGCGGATATCATGGTCGTCAAATTGATAGGTCTCGTTGAGTGTAACAAGGATCTTCCCCGCAACGATTTCGGCCTGATCTGCGGCCTCATCGCGGCTCTCATTCAGATCCTCGAGCATCACGACAAATTCGTCGCCGCCCAGCCTCGCGACCGTGTCGCTCTTGCGGATGCAGGTGGCGAGCCGAAGAGCGACCTGTTGCAGGAGCAAATCCCCCTGATCATGACCAAGGGTGTCGTTGAGATCTTTGAAGTTGTCGAGATCGATGAAGAAGAGAGCGCCATGATGTTTGCTGCGGGCGCTTGACACCAGCGCCTGATGCAAGCGGTCGAACAGTAGGCGGCGGTTGGGCAGGCAGGTAAGGGGATCGTAGAAGGCGAGATACCGGTTCTCATCCTCCGTGGCCTTGCGCATCGAGATGTCGACATGCGTTCCGACCAGGCGTTTCGGTATCGTTGGCCCACCTTCCGCATCCTTGGCGAGGGTGGCGCGTGACAAGATATCCACCCAATGCCCGACCCTATGGCGCATCCGAAATTCGATTTCAATTCCGTCGGACCGGCCTTCCGCGCAATTGGTTATCTGCGCCAGGAGTTGGGCCCGGTGCTCCGGATCGACGCGGCTGATCAAGGTGTCCGGGGTGCCGGTCAATTCGAACTCGTCGTAACCGAGCATCGATTTCCAGCGCGGCGAGTAATAGACCTCATCGGTTTCCAGATTCCAGTCCCAGATGCCATCATTAGCGCCCTGCAAGGCAAAATCCAAACGCTCGCGACTGGCCCGGAGGTCGGCGTTGGATTTGTCCAACGCCAGGGTCTTTTCGTAAAGGTCCGTCTCCACGGCTTGCCGGCGGAGAATTTCCTCGGAAAGCGCCTGATTGCGCTGTGCCAATTCGGCCCGATGATGGTTCGATTCCGCATAATCGTTCTGCAATCGCATGGTTCGCTGTTGCATTCGTTCAAAACCGAAGGCAGCCAATAGCATCGCTAACGAGACGGCCCACAACAGGGGAACATAGGTGGTTGACGCCATTTGCCCGTAGGCGTCGGTCGCCGAGGTGAGCGTAAGCATGGAGAGACGGCTGCCGACAATCGACGTGCGCAAGGCCAGCAGGTTGCTGAACTCCGTCGCGTCGATCAGATCCGCCGCCGCGGTGACCTTGTTGATCGGTAATCGCGTAAAGGCGCGGCCGATATCGGCGCTCAGGCTCTCCGATTCCTCGGAGGCCGGAACGCTGATACCGCCATCGGCCAACAGGAACTCCTGATATCTACCCGCAGCCGCTCCCCTGACGCCACGCCCGATCAGCAGGCGAGAGAGCAGGCGCATATCGCTCAAGGTGACGACCGTCCCGCGGGGAATGCCTTTGTGGACGACCGGCGCACTGGCGACAATCCGCCAAGCCTCCGAATCCTCTTGCAGGACGGGAGCGTCGGCAGGAATGGCTTTGATGATTTCGTCCTGCACATCCTGGCCGACCTCGGCAAGGATGTCTCCGTCTTCTCCCCGGAAGACGATACGCGTGTAAACAGGTTGTCCGCGGAGGGTCTTTTGTTTGATTTCGTAATCAAACCGTTGGTTGATCGCCTCAAGCGCCAGATTCAAGCCATACTGCGGCGACATGCCAAGATCCCGATTGACCAGATAGCCTTCGATCTCGGGACAGCGCGACAGTTCCAACACAGTTTTCCGCCGCTCGGCGATGAACTCGGCAACGGCGTCCGCCCTCCTCCCGTTATCGGCCACGAGGCGGGCATTGGTGGCGATCCGGAGCTGTTCCTGCGAGCGGTAAAGGCTCGAAGAAAGGATCAGCGTAAAGGCCGAAAACACCACCGCCATGACCAGAGGCCAGTGTAAAGCGAGACGGCGATGAAGTGGCATTGTCTACCAACTTAGGATTTCTTGGAGAAAAACGCCGGAAAATATCGGCGGATTCCCGGATAATATTTATCGACCAACGCGTCGTAAGTGCCGTCGGCTTTGATTCGGACGAGGTAGGCATTGAACGCCTGGCGCAACAGAGGGGCGTCCTTGGGAAAGGCCGCAGCAATATCCTGATGCTGCGAAATAGGGCCCAGAATCTTGATTCTGCCGGTCCATCTCTTCAGGTCAAGAATGACGTCCGGCACGTCGAGCAGGGTCAGTTCCGCGTCGCCGTTGAGCATGGCCGGGACCATCTCATTGAGATTGGTGCTTTTCGTGTAAATCTTGAGATCGATCCCGATACCCTTAAGGTCGTAATTGGAGGGATCAAGGCAGGTCCGCTCCATCACCAGGAGACTTTTCTTGCCGATGAGAGACCTGGTTTCTCGAATATCGGCCGCCAAATCGCCGCCTCCCTTGATCGGCTGAAGGGGCGATTGCGCCGCGGCGACCAAGAGGACCTGTGACGGAAATGTCGGTTCCGAATAGAGCAGAACAGCTTCGCGCCAAGGCAGCACGGTAAACCCGGTGGCGACGATATCCCCCTTGATCGGATAATCGCCTGTTAGCGAGACATCGTCGCCATTACGGATGACGTCCTTGCCAAGCAGATCTCGGATGACGTTATAAAAATCAGAATAAACGAGCTGATATTTAACCCCGAGATCCTTGGCAAACCCCTGAACCAATTCAACATCGAGGCCGTCTCCGGCTCCGGTTACGAAATTCGCATATCTGATTCCCAGGTGACGCAACTCACCGCGCGCCACGATTTCGGGAAGGTCAGCCGCCATTGCGGAGGAGCAGAGAACAAAAGTCAAAGCAACAGCGCAGGCAAATCTCGCTACGGCCGGCCGGACTGCCATGATTACCCCTCCTCGGTGACACACTCAGACAGCGAACAAGAAAAGCGCAGTTGAGTCTCGTTTTCCTGGATAGACGTGCGCACCCCATCCAGGAACGATATCATAATATAATCACAATTCCTTTGAAGGGGTTCCCTCGACCAGGAATGGATGTCCCGCTCAATGTTGAATTTTGCATGGCCGGAACTGCCAGTTGAACTAGGTTATGCTGCCTTTGTCTTCTCATCAAGGTTTGATGTCGGCGAACGGTCTTATACCAAGTTGCGATGAGAAGGACTCATCGCAACTTGGTTGGCTACGCTCGCGCCCGCGAGCGCGAGCGTAGCCAAGGGACGCGGGGGCGTCCCGCCCGGCGCATGAGGGGCGGTGATCGGTTACGATCACCGCAGCTTGGTATTACGCCACCTCGCCGCCAACCACCCAGGCTCACGCCAAGAACGGTCAAGGTGGCGGGTTCGGGAACTTCGCCGAATGGAGTAGCCGCTTTATCGCTGAAGGTCAGGCCGGAACGCAATGCGGCATCGCCTGAATGTTCCTGGGTGATGGTAAAGCCAGCTTTGGTATCCAAGGCAAAACTGGTCGGCAAATTAAATTCCCGCAGGTCGAAACGTTGCCCGATGCCGTTGTCGAACCATTCGGTCGTCGCGTCGGCGATGGTGTCCGTAAAGACGTTAGTGTTGTAATCGCACGTGTCCACACCGCCGATAGATTGGTAGGTCACCGAGTCGCCATTGGTGGCTTTGATCGTAATATCGTATTCATCGACACCGTGGTTTCCATAATAGTTATTCAACAACGCATAGAAAGATGTCTACCCGGAAATATTGTAAGTCGTTAAACTAATCGTCAGTGACGTCGATACAACAGATCCACCTCAATCGTTTCTGTATTCAAAGTCAGAATTACTATGTTACTTCGGCTCCGAAGTACTTCGCAATGTTGAATGGTACGCCTGTGACCTGATTTTCAAAGCTCAACCCCGTCGGATAGGTAGCCGCGTTTATGGCCACATTGGCATTCACGTAACTGGCGATATAAACTGTGGTGTAGATGGCAACGACTGGCGTACTCAGCAATCCTGTGCCGGGTATCGCTCGTGAGACAAGACTTACTACAAGCAAATTGAAGATTACGACGCGCACGTTTACTTTTTGTCCCCGGCGTGGCTGGTCTTGTAAATTTACACATCAATGTGTATATCAAGAAATTAGACTTTTAATATTATTTCCATAGATTTTTATTTATATCGCCTTTCCATGACTTTTGGTAACGCCCAATTCCGGGCGGCGGGCGCGAACGGATGGTCATCGATGGCAAGCGGCGAACAGGAAACCGAAGCTGCCAAGTTCTGGCCGCCCTATTTTATTATGGTCTTCATCAGCCCGTCCGATTTTCCGGGGCCGGCTCTATCCACGGGGACCGTGGGCGCAAGGTGCAAGGCACCAGGACTAATTCGCACCTGCCGACCGGACCGACGCAGAAATGTCGGCAATGGATCGAAACAGCACCATGGAATCGTCTTTTGACGGCAGAAACCCACGCCGCCGCCAAAAGGCCGAAGCTTCTGAATCAATGGCATTGACCACCAAAGCCCGCCCACCGATCAGCGCTGCGCCTTGGACACAACGGATCAAGGCATGACGCAATAGCCCGGTGCCGATCCCCTGGCCCGCCCATCCCAGGTCGCTTGCCAATTGGCCCAGCAAGAGACAGGGGACCGGATCGGGCGGCTGGCCCGTCTTGATCGATCTGGGTAAAACGGTCGGCACCACCGCTGTTGGAGCCAACCCGTAATAGCCCACCACACGTCCGCCGTCGTGGACGACCATGACCACGGTGAAGCCTTTCTCCTGATTGGACAGGGCGTGGATCTTCAGCCAAAGATCAGGAGCAGGCTTACCGCTGGAAAATTGGGACAGGTCGTGCGCCGCGTTCAAAGGCTCCGGTGCCGACAACGGCATCGCGGTCAGCCCTGCTTGCCGTCTTGTTCCCACGGTGCCGGGCGCAGCAATACCTCGACCATAGGCGCCACCGGCGCAGGCGGTGCGGATAGAATTGTCATGAACTCGGCAAACCCTTCCTCGGTCATCCGCACAAGACCGGACTCCATCAACACTTCCTCTGCGGCACGTACCGCCGCCTCGCGCACAAAGTCCGTCCGCGACCGACCGCGTAGCCCCGCAGCCCGATCAATCAGGGCGATATCGGCGTCGGGCAACCGCATGGACAACGGATGTTCTTTACGATTGGCGGTGGCGGCCATGGTCATGTCTCCCTGAAACTGACCACCAATATGCGCACTCGTAGTGCGTTTTACAATACGCCAAGGTCGCGTGGCAAAAGCCGCACATCGATTTCGGGACCAAGCGTGACGAATGGCAGGTAAGGCCAACTGTCTGTCGCTATCAACCGTCATTGGAAGAATTGGCGTCCCCAACGAGATTCGAACTCGTGTTACCGCCGTGAAAGGGCGATGTCCTAGGCCTCTAGACGATGGGGACGTCGTGGAGGGACCGACTAGATAGCCTTGCCCGAGAGCAAAATCAACGGCTTTCTGGGGGTACCTTGCAACAAATTCCGTTTTCTGGCCGAACCTTCCGTCAAAGCAAGGAAGCAGCGTCTTCGATGAAGAGCTGAACATTGGTATTGCCCTGCCAATTGTCGATACGAAGCGTCCCGGCCAGATGCAAGGGCGTGCCGTCATTGGCCAGAAGCGCGTGGCCAAGCTCGGAATCAGCGGCGCGGAAGGCGATGGCCTTCAGGCGCCCACCGCCGCGACCGCTGACCTGACAGGCGACATGGCCCATCCCGACGATACGCGGCGCGACGATGCGGGCGCCCATGATGGCGAACCGCGGTTCGGCGTTGCCCGACCCGAAAGGGCCAAGCCGGCGCAATGTCTCGACCAGGTCGAGCGTCGCGCCGCCGGCGTCCAAGCCGCCGTCAAGCTCCAGCACCGGCCGCAGCGGTCCGGTCATCTGGGCGGTCAGCCGTTCGCCCAGAAAGCGGCGCAGCTCCTCGATCCGCTCGGTCGGAACAGAGAAACCCGCCGCCATGGCATGGCCGCCGCCACGGGTCAACAAACCGGCCTGTCGCGCCGCGATGATCGCCGCGCCAAGGTCGAGACCGGGAACCGAACGCCCCGACCCCTTGCCTTCCGGGCCGTCGATGGCGATCACGCAGGCCGGCCGGTTGTAACGTTCCTTAAGACGCCCGGCGATGATGCCGATTACCCCGGGATGCCAATCCTCGCCGGCGGCGACAATCAGCGGGCCATCGGCCTCCCGGCTTTCCACCTGTTCGATGGCGGCCAACAGCACCGCCGCCTCGATCTCCTGGCGATCCTTGTTGTAACCGTCGAGAAGCTGGGCCAGATGCGCCGCCTCGCCGGCATCGGCGGTCGACAGCAGCCGCACCCCGAGATCGGCCTGCCCGACCCGGCCGCCGGCATTGACCCTGGGCCCCAGGATGTAGCCGACATGATAGGCGTCCAGCCGCTCCTTCACTCCGGCCACGTCGGCCAGGGCGGCGATGCCGGGGTTGGTTCGCCGCGCCATGACCTTCAGGCCCTGGGCTGCCAGCGCGCGATTGACCCCCACCAACGGCACCACATCGCAGATGGTTCCCAGCGCCACGATATCAAGCCATTGCAGAAGATCAGGCGCCGTCCGCCCGGCACCGAACCAGCCGCGTTCCCGCAGCACCTTGTGGAGCGCCACCACCAATAGAAACGTAACCCCGACCGCCGCCAGATGGCCATGCGGACTGGTTTCGTCCAAGCGGTTGGGATTGACCACGGCAAAGGCCGGCGGCAGCCCGGCCTCGGCGGCGTGGTGATCGACGACGATGACGTCGAGCCCGGCGCTGGCGGCGGCATCGAGCGCCTCGAAAGCGGTGATGCCGCAGTCCACCGTCACCACCACCCCCGCCCCCTTGGCCTGCAGCTCAAGCAGGGCCGGCGCATTGGGACCATAGCCTTCGGTCATGCGGTCGGGAATATGAACCAGGACCTCGGCCCCGGCCGCCCCGAGGAAGCGCGAGAGCAAGGCCGATGACGTGGCTCCGTCGACGTCGTAGTCGCCGAAAATCCCGATGGCCTTGCCGCCGGCGATCGCATCGGCCAACCGCTCGGCGGCTTTACGGATGTCCCGCAGATGAAAAGGGTCGGGAAGCAGCTCACGCAAGGTCGGATTGAGAAAGGACTGGGCGCCGTCGAGGTCGACGCCACGGGCCACCATGGCGCGGGCCACCACATCGGGCACCTCCAGCCGCTGGCTGATCGCCTGGGCCAGCCGGTCGTCGATCGGCTTGCTTTGCCAACGCCGTCCGGTCAGGGAACGTTCAACTCCGAGAAAGGCCTCCGCACCGACAGACAGACCATCCTTTCCATCCATCGCCATGCCAGGTTTCCTCTCCCCCTAACCAAAAAGCTTAATCGCCGAAGATCTCGCCGAAATGATCCAGCCGGTGCTGCGCCTCGATACTGCGCACGGTGCCCGAACTGGCGCGCAAGACGATGGAATGGGTGATCGCCCCGCCGCGAAACCGGCGTACGCCGCGCAGCAGCGCGCCATCGGTAACGCCGGTGGCGGCAAACATGATGTCGCCCTTGGCCATGTCGGAAAGATCGTAGCGCCGCGTAAAATCGGTAATGCCGCGACGACGGGCCAGGACCCGATCATCCTCGCTGCGAAACAGCAGACGCCCCTGCATCTGACCGCCGACGCAGGCCAGGGCCGCCGCCGCCAGAACGCCTTCCGGCGCGCCGCCGCTTCCCAGATACATATCGACGCCGCTATCGGGATGCGCCGTGGCGATGGCCCCCGACAAATCGCCATCATTGATCAACATGACGCGCGCCCCGGCCTCGCGGACCTTGGCGATCAGATCTTCGTGGCGGGGCCGATCGAGAATGCAGATCAGCAAATCCGAGATATCGGTTTCCTTGGCCTTGGCGAGATTTTTCAGATTGGTTTCCGGCGAATCATCGAGGTCGACAACGCCGTCCGGCAAATGCGGACCGACAGCGATCTTTTCCATGTAGACCGCCGGCGCGCTCAAGAAACTCCCATGCTCGGCCAGGGCGACGACAGCTACGGCGTTCTGGGCGCCCTTGGCGCAGATGGTCGCGCCTTCCAACGGATCCAAAGCGATATCGATGGCCACGCCGCCGTGATCGGTGCCGACCTTCTCGCCAATGTAGAGCATGTCGCACTCATCGGCCTCGCCCTCGCCGATGACGATCGTCCCGTCGATCTCCAGAGCGTTGAGCGCCGCCCGCATGGCCCGCATCGCCGCCTGGTCGGCCGACCGCTCGTCACCCCGCCCCGTCTCGCGAGACGAGGCGAGCGCGGCGGCTTCCGTCACCCGAACCGCCTCAAGGGCAAGATTGCGGTCGATAAAAGCGGTGACAGCTTTATCGGACATGACCCCATCTCCCAACACGATCAAAAGGCCTCGATCCGGATCAGATGCGGCGGGTCGACGACTTCCGCAATCGCCCGAATGCGTTCGAGCGCCTTCCTCATCGCGCGTTCCCGCGTGTCATGAACCGTCATCACCACCGGCACGGTTTCGCCCGGCGCCCGGCCACGCTGCAGGATCGATTCCATCGACACCTCGGCGTCGCGCAACGCCGCCGCAATGCCGGCGAACACACCCGGCCGATCGCGAACCATCAGACGGATATAGAAAGCACCATGGTGATTGTCCATCGGCGCCGTCTGCAACGGCGCCAGGGCCGTGGCCGGAATCCCGAAGGTCGGTGTGCGCCGGCCGGCGGCAATGTCGAGAACATCGGCAACGACCGCCGAAGCGGTCGGGGTCGCCCCGGCGCCACGGCCTTCGAACAAGGTCCGCCCGACGAAATCGCCCTCGGCCACCACGGCGTTGAAGACGCCTTCGATGCAGCCGATCGACGAACTGATCGGCACCATGCAGGGATGGACCCGCTGCTCGATTCCGGCGTCGGTCCGCCGCGCGATGCCAAGAAGCTTGATGCGATATCCCAATTCCTCGGCCGAACGGATATCGAGCGCCGAGACATGGCGGATTCCCTCGATATGCACCTTATCGAAGTCAACCGCCGTGCCGAACGCCAGGCTGGTGAGAATCGTCAGCTTATGGGCCGTATCAATACCATCGATATCGAAGCTGGGATCGGCTTCGGCGTATCCCAAAGCCTGCGCTTCGGCCAGAACGTCGCTGAACTCCCGACCGCTTTCCCGCATGGTGGTCAAAATATAATTGCAGGTGCCGTTCAGGATGCCATAGACCTGATTGAGTTGATTGGCGGCCAATCCCTCACGCAGGGCCTTGATGACCGGAATTCCACCGGCCACCGCGGCTTCGTAGCCGAAAGTAACGCCCGCCGCTTCGGCCTGTTCCGCCAGCTTGAGCCCGTGGTGGGCAACCATCGCCTTGTTGGCCGTCACCACATGACGCCCGCGTCCCAAGGCCGCCGTCACCACATCGAGAGCGACGCCGTTGGCCCCGCCGATCAGTTCGATCAGCACGTCATAATCGGCATCGCGGGCCATGGCCCGCGCGTCGGTGAAGAAGGAGACGCCGTCGAGCGGCAGGTCGGCGGGCTTCTCCAATGCGGCGGCGGCGACCAGATGAAGGCGCCGTCCGGTCCGCGCCGTCAGCAGGTCCGCATGCTGATGCAGCAGTTTCACCGTTCCGCCGCCGACCGTTCCAAGGCCGGCGATCGCTATTTTCAATTCGTCCATCACGCCCCGATTACCTTCTCTTTTTCAGCATTTTCGAGAACCTTGTCGTAAGATCCAAGGAATTGCTTGATGTTGCGCACTGCTTGGCGGATGCGATGGCGGTTTTCCACCAAGGCAATACGCACGTGGCCATCGCCATGTTCGCCGAAGCCGATGCCGGGCGCCACCGCCACCTTGGCGTCGCGCAGCAGAAGCTTCGAAAATTCGAGCGAACCGAGATGGGCGAAAGCCGGCGGAATCGGCGCCCAGGCGAACATAGTGGCCGGCGGACAGGGAACCGACCAGCCGGCCGCCTCCAAACCCTCGATCAGCACGTCGCGGCGGTCCTTGTAAAGCTGACGGATCTCCTCGACACACTCCTGCGGTCCGTTGAGGGCGGCCGAGGCCGCGACCTGGATCGGCGTGAAAGCACCGTAATCGAGGTAGGACTTGATCCGCGAC
This sequence comes from Telmatospirillum sp., assembly GCA_031291415.1. Lineage (GTDB taxonomy): Bacteria > Pseudomonadota > Alphaproteobacteria > Rhodospirillales > Magnetospirillaceae > Telmatospirillum. The sequence goes on along the minus strand of JARLJB010000262.1, from coordinate 12,220 downwards.
AGTGCGTGGATCAACGTCTTGTTACCGGCCGCGAAGCCGATACGCCAACCCGGCATGTTGTAGGTCTTGGACATCGAGGTGAATTCGATGGCGACGTCCTTGGCGCCGGGAACTTGCAGGATCGACGGCGGCGGCTCGATATCGAAATAGATCTCGGCATAGGCCAGATCCGACAGAATATAGATCCCGTGGAAACGGCAAAAATCGACAACCTGTCCATAAAAATCCAAATCAGCGATCAATGCCGTCGGATTGGACGGGTAGTTGAGCACCAAAGCCACCGGCTTCGGAACCGAATGCTTGACCGCCCGCTTCAGGGCGGTCAGCAGATCATCATTGGGAATCACCGGAATATGGCGGACCGAACCACCGGCGATGATGAAACCGTAGGGATGGATCGGATAGCTGGGATTAGGAACCAGCAAGATGTCGCCCGGGCTGGTGATCGCCGACGCCAGATTGGCCAATCCCTCCTTGGACCCCAAAGTGACGATGCACTCGGTTTCCGGATCGAGATCGACATTGAACCGGCGCTGGTAATAGCCGGCCAAAGCCTTGCGCAGACCCGGAATGCCACGCGACATCGAATAGCGGTGGGCACGCGGGTTGCGGGCCGCCTCGACCAGCTTATCGACGATGTGCTGCGGCGTCGGTTGGTCAGGATTGCCCATGCCCAAGTCAATGATGTCGTCTGCTGCGGCTCGTGCTCGTGCCTTCATCGCGTTCACTTCGGCGAAGACATAAGGGGGAAGCCGCTTCAGACGATAAAATTCACTTTCCATGGTTGCATTCACCTAAGGCATGGGTGGATGGGTGGGGCTGTCGCTCCCGTCAACGATCGCCAACCCATCGGGATTTCCGACATAAGGTTTAAAGACGGGATACCGCCGCCGTCCGAAAATCGAACGACGGCCTGCTGAGATCTTTAGCCCGATGAGGCTCAATAGTCGATATAGATCTCTGTCGTTTCGCCATTCCCGGCAGTAGCTTCGACCGCGCCGGCGAAGATCTTCCGGGCGGGGACCCCCAGTTTGATCAGTTCGCGAGCGATAGCCGCGGCACGTCCGCCCGCCAATTGGCGGTTGGCGTCCCGGTTGGCTTTGGCACCGACATCCAGTCTGGGACTGGCCGATCGACCGAGAACCCGGATGCTCGCCTCGCTCTTCTCGCGGTAAAGCGCGGCGACCTCCTTGAGGTGCGCTTGCTCGCCGGCTGACAGTTCGGCAGTTCCTTCGCCGAAGCGAACGGCGGCAACCTGGAACGAAGCGGCGTTGCGCGAGCCGTCAAAGGCGTTGAGCGGACGGGCGCCACCATTGTCATGGGCCAGCTTGCGACGATATTCCGCCGGCGGAATCAGAGTAATCTCCGACCCGGAATCGGCCTGAGCGGACACCGCCGGCACGGCGGCCGGCGCCGTCTGAGCCACCTGGGCCGGCGTGCCGTTGAACTCGGAAAGCCGGCGCCGGTAGACGTCATCGACCGAGGCCGGGGCGGTAATCGCCGGTGCCGTCATCGCCGGAACACTGTCGGCCTGCCTGGGCGCCGCCGGCTTCACCGCTGGCGCGGCGGCGGGGGGAGTGGCGACGGCTGCAGTCCGCGTCGGAGCCTCCACCACCGGTGTTGCCGTGGCAGGCGTCGGCGCACTGACCGCCGCCTCAGGGGCAGCCGTCTCAGGGACCGGCGCCGCGGCGGCCGGAGCCGGGTTGCTGGCAACCGGTGCCGATGATGCCGGTGCGGGCGTAGATGCCGGTGTAGGCGTTGGTGCTGGCGTTGGTGCTGGCGCAGGCGTTGGTGCGACGGCCTGAACCGGAACAGGGGCGGGAACAACAGCGGAAGCGGATGTCGCATCGGTGGACGGCGACGGATTCGCGGCCACAGGAGCCGGCTCCTCGACAACCGGCAATGCCCCACCCGACGACAGTCGGGATGGCGGCGGAGGCGGTGCATCGTCGACTGAAACGGCCGGCTTCTCAGGAATCGTCGAAGCCTCTTGCTTGGCGGCCGGCGCCGTCACCGCAGCAGCGGCCTTCGGGGAAACCTGAGACTGGGCCGGCTTCGAAGGCTGGTCTGCCTTGGCGCTCGCCGGCGTGTCGCTGATCTGCGGCGCCACCGCCAGTTCCGCACTCAAGGGCTGAGTCGGATTCCCGTCGCGACGCAACACGTCTTGCGTGTATTTTGCATGTGCGTGATCTGCCGACAGCCCCTTGACCGCGGCCTCGCGATCCTTGTTCGATGAGGTCACCGGCCGCTGATCGTTCTGAATTTTCGGAAAATCATCGGGCGGCGGCGCCTTTGCCGCGCCGGATGTCTCGGGTGAACCGCTCACCCAATCGGACACGCCCTGGACCCACTGCCCGGGATTCAATGCGTCACCCACGGTAGAGCATCCGGCCAGAAAGATCGCCGAGAGCAACGCACTGCTTGCCGCCAGGCTGGCTCCCTTGAGAGCCCGGCGTCGTTCCTTTTTGGCCTCACACATAGTGTAACGGATGCTCCTCGCGATACGGAATTGTTCTGTCAGCCTCTTTCCCCGGCAAATGGACATTTAACAATTCCTGGAATGAAAGTATATAGTACCAATAGAGGAAACGTGCTCCAAGGCTTGAGAATCGGGCCTCGAAAACCACTTGCAAACTCGCTACCGAATCCCAGATACAACCAGGGCTTGTGGGAAGCTCTTACGGTGAAAAGGTAACGACGAAAATGGCCGAACAGACCGAGATCGACAGCAAGTTCGGCAATAGCGCCGGGCTTGCCCAAGCGATGTCCGACATTGCCGAACGCAGTCAGCGGATTGTCACCGACTTTCTCTCCCGGCAAGCGGGCGAAAATTCCCTGAAGGGCGTCGGCGACCCTCTCCATATCGGAGACGCCTTTTTCGAAATGACCACCCGCCTGATGTCCGATCCGGCCAAGCTGGTCGAAGCGCAGATGGGCCTGTGGCAGGACTATATGCAGCTTTGGCAGACCACGACCCGCCGCCTGCTTGGCGAGGAGCCAGTACCGGTTGCCGTGCCCGACAAGGCGGATCGCCGATTCAAGGATAAGTTGTGGGAGGAGAATGAAGTCTTCGACTTCATCAAACAATCCTACCTGCTGACGGCCCGCTGGGTGCAAGGCGTGGTCCACAATGTCGACGGCCTCGACGATCACACAGCCAAGAAGGTCGATTTCTATACCCGGCAATTCGTCGATGCCATGGCGCCTTCGAACTTCGTCGCGACCAATCCGGAAGTGCTGCGCGCCACGGTGGAAAGTGGCGGGGAAAACCTCGTCAAAGGCCTTGATCACCTGCTGGAGGATCTGGAGCGCGGCAAAGGGAAACTGGCCATCCGCATGACCGACCTCGACGCCTTCAAGGTCGGCGAGAACATCGCGACGACGCCGGGAAAAGTCGTCTACCAAAACGACTTGATCCAGCTCGTGCAATATGCCCCGAGCGGCGAGACTGTGGCCAAGGCGCCGTTGATGATCATTCCGCCGTGGATCAATAAATATTACATTCTTGATTTACGTCCGAAGAATTCATTCATCCGTTTCGCGGTCGAACAAGGACATACCGTGTTCGTCCTCTCGTGGGTCAACCCTGGCGAAACCTTGGCTGGCAAGACCTTCGAAGACTATATGGTCGAAGGACCGCTCGCGGCGCTCGAACAGATCGAAAAGGCCACCGGCGAACGGCAGATCAACGTCATCGGCTATTGCCTGGGCGGCACGTTGCTGGCGGCGACGCTGGCCTATATGACGGCGCATGGCGACGACCGCATCCTTTCGGCGACCTTCTTCACCACCATGGTCGACTTTGCCGATGCCGGCGAATTGTCGGTGTTCATCGACGAAGCGCAATTGCAGTTTCTTGAAGAAAAGATGCAGCAGAAGGGCTATCTCGAAGGGTCAGAGATGGCGACCACCTTCAATATGCTCCGCGCCAACGACCTGATCTGGTCTTTCGTGGTGAACAATTACCTCTTGGGAAAGGAACCGTTCCCCTTCGATCTGCTTTACTGGAATTCAGATTCCACCCGAATGCCGGCCGCGATGCACAGCTTCTACCTGCGCAAGATGTATCAAGAGAATCTTCTGATAACGCCGGGCGGCATCAGCCTCAAAGGCACGCCGATCGATCTTCGCACCATCAAGATTCCGACCTATCTGATTTCGACCCGCGAAGACCATATCGCACCGTGGAAAAGCACCTACGCCGCCACCCAAATCTACAGCGGACCGACCAGATTCGTCCTCTCGGCTTCGGGGCATATCGCCGGTATCGTCAACCCGCCGGAAGCAAAAAAGTACTGCTATTGGACGAATTCCCGCAAAGCCAAGGATCCGGAGGTCTGGCTGAAAAATGCCGAACAGCATGAAGGATCCTGGTGGCCGGACTGGCAGAAATGGGTCGCCAAATTCGCCGGCGGCACTGTTTCGGCCTGCCAGCCTGGCGACGGCGCATTGACGCCCATCGAGGATGCCCCGGGATCTTATGTGAAGGCGCGCCTTTCCTAAACCACCCGTCCCGCCCCCGGGCGGGACGCCTCTTCTGTTCTCAAGACCACGCGCCGGCGATGACGCGAAGCCTGGGCAACGGTTTCGGAGAAGCCCGCCCGGCGCCTCGTGGACCTCGGTCACCGGATCCGCTCAGCGAGCATTTGCAAAAGTTATGTGACAAATTCGCAACATGTTGTTCGAACAACATCATAGCCATCGGAAAACTATGGCTATTCGTTTACGCGGCTGTCTTCATATGTCATATAATTCCTAACAACGATGGTCCATCGACGAGGGGCGGTTGACCGGCGAAATATAAGAAATCTGCGCCTATTGGCCCACAGCGTTTCATCATTTTCCGGTTTTCCCGGAATAAGTTCCTTTCCCGCCCTTATCGTTGGCTCCGTCTCTATTGTTGTCATTTCGGCTGTCAGCGTTACCAGACAACCGATGACTACTCCTGGAGTTCCAACCAAGGGGGAAACATGACTTTCAAGACTGTGGTGATCGGTCTCCTGTGTGGCAGTGCCGCATTGTGGGCCGCTGCCGGACACGCAGCCGAAGATCCTGCGGCCAGTTCGGCGCTCTACTCCGAAAAAGGCGATCAGACCTGCCTCAAATGCCACGACGACGCTCCCTATAACCTCGTCATGAAGACGAAGCATGGCGTCAAGGGCGATGCCCGCACACCAGCGGCCAATCATGGCTGCGAGTCGTGCCATGGGCCCAGCGCCACCCACGCCAGCAGCCGCCCCGCCAAGGGCGAAAAGCGGGTACCTCCCGCCATCGTGTTCTCCGGTCCGGACGCGTCACCCGCCGAAGCGCGCGGCCAAGCTTGCCTCGGCTGCCACAAGAGCGCCACACGGATGAAATGGCAGGGCAGCCAGCATGAGGCCAACGAGGTCGCCTGCAACAACTGCCACACGGTCCACGCCGACAAGGACCCAATCCTCGCCAAGGCGACGCAACCGGAAAAGTGCTTCAGCTGCCACAGCCAGCAACGGGCCGACAGCTTCCAGTACTCGCACCATCCGGTTCGTGAAGGCAAAGTGGCCTGTTCCGACTGCCATAACGTCCATGGTTCGCCCGGGCCGAAGCTGGTCAAGGGCTTCAACGTCAATGCGACCTGCTACACCTGTCATGCCGATAAGCGCGGCCCCTATCTGTGGGAACATCAGCCGGTCCGCGAGAACTGCGACAACTGCCATAATCCGCATGGTTCGCCTCAAGCCGCGATGCTCACCGAGCGTCAACCCTACCTCTGCTCGAGCTGCCACAGCTCGACCAGTAATCAGAGCGGTGGTTGGTTCGGTGGCAAGTCGTCCCTGTCCGGTGGGCACACGCAAGCCAATTACATGAACAATCGCAGCTGCCTCAATTGCCATTCCAACATCCATGGCTCGAACAGCCCGGCTGGCGAAGCCTTCCTTCGCTGACACCGGAATCGGATGAATGAGGTGTAACATGATCAAACAAAGCAGCCTTCGGGTCATGGCGCTGGCCAGCGTTTGCCTGGCGCCAATGGTCGCCGCCGCTCAGGACTTCGATTTGAGCGGTGACAGTTCGACGTCGGCAACGGCGCAAAATCTCCATAATGAAATCGATGTCGGCGTCCGTTATCAGGACCACACATCGCCTCTTTTCGGTCGTTATACCGGCAATGATTCGAAGGGATTCGGATCGCTTGGCGGTTTCCATCTGCAAGCCGGTGACGACCCGAAATCGGGCAACACGCTGTTCTTCGAAGCCGACGGGCGCAATCTCGACTTCCAGCCGAACCATCTCGGTCCCAACAACGCGTTGGCTCCCGAGTCCGAACTGAATGTTTCGGCCGGTCAACAAGGCACCTGGAAGGCCAACGCCTTCTACGACGCCATCACCTACACCGGACAAACCTTCCAATCGCCCTACAACTCGGCCGGCAATCTGGCCCCCGGTTTGGTCAAGTTCGGCGGCTACGGCGGGACATCCACAGGCGCAACGGGAAATTCGCTTGCCTATTACGCCGACCATTCCCTGCCGATGTTCACAGAAACGGCTGGAACGCGCCGGGATATCGGTGGAGCCGATGGAAAATACATCATCGGCGGCTGGGTCATCTCTACCGGCCTGCGTCATGAACACAAAGAAGGTACCGTACTCCAGACGATATTCGGGTCGGCGGAAGGCACCGCGTTCCCGCAACCGGTGGATTACGACACCAATCAGTACAATGTTCAGGGCGAATACAATTCCGAACGCCTGCAGGTGACGGCACGGTACGACTATTCCAAGTTTACGGACAATACGTCCAGCTTTGCCGCCCCTTATTTCACAAACTCCGACTCGTCGGGCGACAAGGCGCAGTTCACCAGCATTTATTCGCTTCCGCCCAGCAATGACGCGCACTATGTCAGCGGCATGATGGGCTACAGCATCACGCCCTCGACCCAGGCCAACGCGGATTTCCGCTATGGCATTGAATCATCGAATGTTTCATTGCCAGCGATCACCGGAACGCCGTCGTCCCAGCTTGGCTACTACATGATGCTGAACCCAAGTTCCGACACAACCCACCAGATGGCCCGGGTTTACAATGGCGACGTCTCGATAACGTCCCGGCCGATACCAAAGCTCGACCTCAAGGCGAGCTGGGGCATCGACGGTCGGCAAGTGGGCTCCAATCCGGTCTCCCTCTACGGTGCCGGCTATTTCGAAGCCGAGACGAACAGCAACTACGGCGGGCACTACGTCACCAAGAACCAAAGCTGGACGAAGCAGAAGGCGGCGTTGGAAGCGGGCTATCGCGTACTGCCCAGCACCAAGGTTACCGTGGGTTATGCTTACGACGACGCTCGTCGCGACGCAGGCGATTCGATAACCACCGGCGCCCCGGTCGGCTACTGGGTTGGCCACAACAGCGAAAACACTGCGTCGGTCAAGGTTTCCAACAACTCCATCGCCCAGGTGCATAGCTCCGTCGGATACGAACACGCCGTTCGTACCGGCAACTACGAGTACACCACCACCGCTCCGGAGTCGGGGGCGTTCTATCAGACGCCGCGGACCGCCGACCGGCTCAAGTTGCGGACCGACTACATGCCGACCCAGCAGTGGACGGTTGGCGTGAACGGCAAATGGGAAGAGAACCATTACCATTACCTGAGCGGCCAAACCGGCACCAACCGCGATCATAACGCGTCGATCGGTCCCGACGTCACCTACTCGCCGACGAAAAGCGTCGATCTGCACGGATTTTATACCTACGAACAGATCTATTATGACAATCGCGGCAACGGCGCAGCGTCTTCGCTGAATGGATATGGCTGGGACGCCAACACCACCGACAGCATCCACACGGCCGGTGTGTCCGGCACGTGGAAGGCGACCGATCGCCTGAAACTGGGTGTTGACTACACCTTCAGCTACGGTGACATCGGCTACAATTTGTTCGACGGCATCACCAGCACGGTGACGACCGCCAGCTATCAGAACGTTCAAAATGTGCCGAACGTCTCGTCCTCGATGCACAGTTTCAAAATGCATGGCGAATACCAGCTTGCCTCGAACATCTCGCTTCTGGCCGGCTACGGTTTCGACATGTACAAGGACAACGACTGGTCGTACGGGTGGAATCCGGTTTTGCTGTCAAGCGGCACGGTCAGCAGCCTGACCTCGGGTGAATCCCAATCGAGCTATCGCGTGCATAGCTTCTACACGTCAATGCGCGTGAAATTCTGATCTACGCCTTGCCCGCCGGCTCCACCGAGACAGGGGCCGGCGGGTGATATCCCCCTCCAGGGCCGAAGCTTCCGCTTCGGCCCTTTTTTTCGAGCTAAAGCCGCTGCCCCTCGATGATGTAGGCCCAGCCGAGCTCGGCATAGTGCGCGGCAGAAACGGCAAAGGACGCCATTTCCTCCTCGGTCAGCGGTCGCAGCAGCTTGGCGGGACTGCCGGCCCACAACTGCCCTTTCTTGACGACCTTTCCGGGCGTTACCAGAGCCCCGGCAGCGACCATCGCCCCGCTTTCGACCACGGCGCCGTCCATCACGGTGGCTCCCATGCCAACGAAACTGTCGTCCTCCAAGGTGCAGCCATGCAGGATGGCCGCGTGACCGACCGTGACGCCTGAGCCGATGGTGCAGGCGAAGCGCTCGCGGGTCACATGGACGATGGTCCCGTCTTGGATATTGGTGTGCTCGCCGACCCGGATGTGGTTGACGTCGCCCCGAAGGACGCAGCCGTACCAGATACTGCTTTGGCGACCGATCACCACGTCGCCGGTAATCACCGCGTTCTGGGCGACAAAGACATCGGCCGCGATGGTCGGTCTGATGCCTTTGTAAGGAAGAATCAAGGCCGGCAAGGCGATACTCCGTTCAAGTGAGGGCGTTGTGGATCATATAGGCCGCGACATCGGCCGGCTTAATCTTAAGCGTCTTGGTGTCCTCTCCGTCGAGCGCCTTTTTCACCAGGACATGATTCTCGACATGCTCGATCTTCACCTTGAAGACGCCGCGCAACCCTTTGAGCTTCGGGTAAAGGGCCGGATCGATCATCTTCTCTTTCTTTGCCAGGCGCTCGATCATCGCCTCCTCCGGGACGTCGCCGGCATCAGCCTTGACCACCACGGTCCAGTCGGTCTCGCCGCAGAATCCCTGGTGGACGGCAGCCGCCACATCTTCCGGCGAGGCCACGACGCCAAGCTTGAAGATGTTCTTGCCCAATCCGACGTCCGCCCCCCATTTTCCGAGCGTGACGCTGCGCGCCACATAGACGATAGCCATCGTTCCTCCGGTCGGTATAGCTCGCAGGCCGACGGTCAAACCGGCGCCAGCCTCGTCCGGCTGGCATAACATAGGCTGCCGGCCGGGTCCAATGGTGAGGCCCGGCGATCCGTGATAATGCGATTGATACAATCTTAATGCATTTTTCCTATCGCTATCTTCGGGAAAACCGATTAGGCTTTTCCTCATGTGGACATTGACACCCCATTTGCGGTGCTGCTTTTCAGCCGCTTTGGTCGCTGCCAGCCTCATCTGCGCTGCCGGGACCGCTCACGCGCAGAGTTTGAACTGCGTTCAGTTTGTTCAACGCGCCACAACCCTCGGCTTACATGGCGATGCCTACCAATGGTGGGATGCGGCCAATGGCCAGTATACCCGCGGCCGACAGCCGAAAACCGGCGCTGTCATCGTCTTTTCGAAATCCGGTATTCTACCGCACGGACATGTCGCGGTGGTTCGCAATCAGCGTGACAAGCGAACCATCATCGTCGACCATGCCAATTGGTCGCCGATCAACGGTCACCGTGGCCAGGTCGAGAAGGCCGTGAAGATCGTTGACGTCTCCAAGTCCAACGATTGGAGCCGCGTCCGCGTCTGGTACCACCCGACGTCGGATATCGGTCAGACGGTTTATCCGGTCAAGGGATTCGTCTACGCGCCGGTTCCGCGCCATCACGCTCGCTAGTGGTCAAAATCTAACGGAAGCACTCCTGGGAGAGCGCGGGCGTCCGAGGCCGAAGCAGGAGGCGAAGGCATCGCATATAGATGCCATTCTTTATCCGCGCCGATAGGGAACGGTTTTCTTAGCGAGGATGTCTTCGACCGAAGGAAAGGCCTGTAACGCCGCCTTCGGCAGGACACGCCACTCGGGGTGCGCCGCCGTGTCACGGTCGAAATCCATCAGTTCCCGGCCGGTCGGCAGACCGACGACAATTCTGCCGACCATGCCGGCGGCTTCGTGCGGAAGGCAGTAGTAGTCGTAGACTCCCGCTTCCGTCAGCGCGACCTCGAACATTTCACCAGGTCCGATATAGCCCGAGTTCCAGGGTTTTGCCTGTTTGGGTATCCGCTGGGGACTGTCTCGATTGACCGGATGATAGGCGGCAGTGGCGTGTTTCTGCGTCTGATCGGCCGGCGTAAACCACCGGATCGTCGTCCCGACTGGCACCCAGAGCCCAATGGGATCGAACCAGGTCTCGTCGCCCTTGGGCGTTCCCATCATGGCAATCGTCGGTTGCTCTGCGGCACGGACATCCTCTGATCCTACCGCCAGGCCAAAAACCAGCGCTCCGGCTCCGGCGACGAAGTTCCGACGCCCCAGCATGGTGCCCTCACCTCATACCGGCGGTTCGTTCCAAGTCCAATTGCTCGGCCCGCGGAATATGCCACAGAACGAAGTGATAGTGCGGAATCTCCATGTCCGGATGGCCGGCGTTGAAGAAGAGATCCACATGGTCGACGGGCGCACCGGAGGTTGGCAGATCCTCGTATTTCTTGTGGGCGTCCATGTCCTTCATCGACAGCATGTAAAGCGTCGCCACCAATTTTCCGCTGTGGTCGTAAGCCAGATAGGGACCGACGGGAACGGTCTTCCGATCGACATAGAGCGTTCCCATTTTCGGTGGAAAGTCGGGCAGCATCAGAGTTTTAGGGATCGGCACATAATCCCCGCCCGGCGGCTCCTTGGCGATGTCCGCGACGGCGACGGGACAATAGAAAGCGATGGCGCCGAACAGAGCGAGAAAATACTGTTTTTTCATTGGACGTCCCCGTTTCTGCGGAAGCCTTGAGAAACGGCTCCGCTTTTTACAGCCCTGAACGTCGCTCATGCTGACGAGTGCGACGCTCGCTAAAATGCCATCCATACGCCGGTGAAGATCGTGTTGTTGTCCGATGCATTGCGACCGGTTCCGTCGTAATTGGTCTTCGAACCGTTGTACCGGTCATAAATGGTGTATTGGATGAAGAACCGCGCGTTCAGATATGTGGAGATAGAGGTTTCATCGGTTCCGAACGGCGTGACATCGAACTGCGTCGTCCACCCGCTGGCGTTCGGCTTACCGCTGTCGGTACCGAAATAGGTGGCGTCGGTGCTGCCGAAGGTGGCGAAGCGGGACAGCGTCAGACCATAACGATTGTGATAGGAATAGGACGCGTTGGCGCGAAAGCTCGACAAATGGTCATGCGGATTATCTGATCCGCCCGTATTGGGGTTGTTGTAGGTCGCCTTCAGATTCAGCGCCTCGCGCAACGCCGTGGCATAAACCGAAAGAATATGATCGCCGCCGGCCAGGGTCGCCTGATAGGTGGCGTCAACGGCGAAATCGGTCAACCGATCGGCGCTCTGCGAGCGGTCGTTGCCGGGATAGCGATTGAAAACCATGCCATAGGTCCCCAATGCCACATAGTGCTCGCCATAGTCATGCTGCAGGGCGACGCGCCAATAGGGATTGAGGCCTTTGAGATAATCGGCGTTTTGACTTCCCGTGACGCCCAACGTCCGTTGGGATGTCGGACTTAAGGAGTGATACGCGGAAAACTCGGTATACAAGAGATCTTTCCACAGCGCATAAACACCAAGCCCGGCGACCTTCTGGGCCTGCGCCCCCAAAAGCTGTGGATTGATGCCGGGGGCCGGCGCCAGGCCGGAAGCCAGATAAGGAAACCACCAACCGGGCGTGGTCTGCCAGACGTCCTGAACCGAAGGATTGTTGTTGACGGTCACCCCGTAGACGAAATCTGTCCCGAGGACCTCGCCGCTATCGGCATAACGGATGTCGGTGTTGTCCCAGGAAAAGGATGCGTTGGGATTCTTGTAGGTCGCCTGCGCTAAGGCCTGTTGACATTCAGCGGAGAGCGATTTCGGAGGCGACGAGATGGATCATTGCCGCGAAGCTCTGGTCAGTCTTCTCGTAACGCGTTGCGATGCGGCGGAAAGATTTGATTTTGCAAAAGAAATTCTCGACCAG
>JARLJB010000261.1 GCA_031291415.1 Telmatospirillum sp. | reverse complement strand
CGGATCGCCTCATAAGTCGGTTCGGCAACATGCGACGGGCTCAACGCTCATTCCCGCGCCGTGTTCGCAAACTGGGCCAGCATTTCCGCCTGATCGGGGCGCAAGGCGTCTATGGCGCCAATGTGCTCGGGCATTTGGTCGGTCAGCAGCAGCGACGGGCATTGGCCTTCATAGTTGCCCAGATTGGGCCGGTGCTGAACATAGCCGGCAAGAGCCGCAAGCTCCGGCGAGAAGGTCCGTGCCACCTCCGGCGGATAGGACAGCCAGAGATTTTCGTAAGGTTTGAGCCAACCAAGGCTATAGCCGACGACGATCGCGCGCCGGGGGCGATCGGTCCGATTTGCGCCCGCGCCATGTGCGGTCGATCCCAGAAAGCAGATGGCTGCGCCGGGTTCGCATTCAGCGATGATCGGCGCACCCACCTCGCCTTTGGCCATGCCTCCTGCGCCATGGCTGTAGGGATAGATCTGGGTTGCACCGTTGGCTTTGGTGAACGGGTCGAGCGGCCAGATCACGTTGATCAAATATTCGTGCGTGCCCTTTTCACCGGCCCACATGTCATGGTCGCGATGCGGGAATTGGCGGACCTCGCCCGGGTGGATCTCGATCGCCTGGGCAACATTGAGCTGGATGCGGTCGCAGGCCTTGCCAAGGATTGCCTGCACGATGGCGAGAATATCGGGCTGGGTGACCAGGGTTTCGGCATGGCGCGAACGCTTGAGCAGGCCGCTGAAGCGCTTGGTGCTAAAGCCATAGAAGTGCCCCTGACTGAGCGGCGTTGCCGCAAATATCGGGTCGAGGTCATCGCTGAGGCCATTGACCGTGGCATCAGGCACGAGGCCGGGAATGATGCAATAGCCCCGTTCGAGAAGTCCGGCGGTCCAGTTTTCGACGTTCATGCCCGTGCCTCCCGGTTGCCGATCAGTTGCAGCGAAAGTGGCGTGTAGACGCCCGTGCCGCGCAAGCCGTCGAGCGTCCGCTCGTCGATCCGGATATGCAGCGCAACGAGTGTCTGATGGCCGACACGGACCGCTTTGCCGAGCGGCACGCACTGCCACCCGAAGCGCAAGATCTGGCTGAACCAGGACAGTTCAGCGACGCCTGTATAGTCGGTTATGCCCGAGTTCAGGGCATGTTGGGCCAGCGCCGTTACAAGCTGGTTGCGCGCGATCCTGCGCTCAGACGTCGATTGGTGGCGGTCGAGACAGAAGCGGGTGATTTCCCGAATGGTCGGGCCGCTGGGAACCGGCTCGTCGCACAAGAAAGGATAGAGATCGTCAAGCAAGTGCGACCGGTCGGTCGGCAGGAGGCGGGCCGAGGCACGATGCCCGCCGCAGTCGCCCAGCAGGATGAGGTATTCGGCATCCGGATTGTCGAACTGATCGACCTCATATTCGTCGGCAAGGATCAGAAGATCCCACTTGAGCAGGTCGACAAACACTTGCTTGCGGGCGGCGAACATGGCGCGATAGGCGGCATCCTCGGGCACCTGCGGCGCCCGAGCCAGACTTGTCTGCATGGCAGATTTCCCCCTGATGATCGGTTTGGTCTGCGGATCAGATCATGAGAGGGCCGCGCAAAACATACCAAGAAATGGGGATGGAATATGCGAAAGTTTGAGCCGAAAATTCAGGTTCCGGCCCACCAATGGAAGACATCGGCAAAGCTGATCAGACCGTCGAACATGGCGCACAGCACCAGTGACTGGCGCGAATGCACATCATAACGCTCGCGGGCAAGCTTGAGGTGCTGGATCACCGTTTCTTCGCTGATCGCGAGGATGACGGCGATTTCGGCAGCGGTCTTGCCGCGCGCAGACCACAGGACGCATTCTCGCTGGCGTTCGCTCAAGACCGGCCTGGACTTTGGTGCGACCGCGCCAACGATTTTCCGGGCACTGGCCAGCGCGATTGCGCCGACGATCTCTGCGATATGCAGCATGGAGCGGGGAAGCGTCGCATCGGGCCGGACGACGAACGAGCAGGATCCGTTCGCTTCACCCGGCAGATGGCGCGGAACGGTATAGCCATCGCCGATCCCGCTCTCACGCCCCACCTTCAACATCCGCCGATCACCTCTCGTCAGCGGAATGAGATTTTCGATATGACGCCATTCGAAGCCGCTCATGGATTTCCCGCAAGCGCGGCGCACAGGATCATTCCCGCCAAGATCGAAACCGACATAAAGCTTGGCCCAGGCGTCGGGGTAGTCGTGAACGAGCAGCGATGTACCGTCCCGCGATCCCGGTCGGCAATCGTAGGAAAGCGCGAAATGATCAAATCCCAACCGGCTCGTCGCGGTGTGAAGGGCAGCGGAAAGATCGGATTCGGAATTGGCGCTGGTAACGACTGAGATAAGGTCATCGGCAAGAACAAGACGCATAACCGACCGTTCGATCGCTGGCGCGTTCCCAACCCGCTGACCATGCAGATCGCCCAATTGCCATCCGCACCGGTTTCCATCCGGTTCACAATGGCTGTCGACGTGATGCCGCCTACAGACTCCCCCATCGACTGGCCTCGATAGCCATTTGACGGATTTGTGACATAAAAATGACCAATGCAAAACCCGATATAGCCCTTATCGGTCTTTCATCTTGTTGATAAACCGGGAACATGCATCTGCGGGTCATTCAGATCCACGACGACTGGTCCCTGGGCAATCGGCCACTCGGATCGAAGACGGTGACCTTTGTCGGGAGTTCGTCGCTCCAGCGCCACAAGATCAGATTGCAATTCGCCTGGGTGGCGTCGGGCACGAAACTCGGCGCCAGAATGCCCGCAAAGCCTCGGGATTTCAGCCGGTCGACGACAAGCCAGGAGGGTGCATCGTGCCCTTTGCGCAAATAGCCGAGCCATCCGCAGGCAATATCTTCTAGCGAAACGCTGTGCGCGGCCCGTCCGGCGTCCGTCCTTAGATCGGCAACGGGATTGCAATCGACATCGTATTCGCACATCGTCAAAGGCTGCAGCCGCCGGGACAGGCCTTGGGTACATTCCCCGAACGCGGTCATCACATCGAGCGAGAGATAAAGCGTCGGCTCGCCCTTGCGGTTGAAGCGGCCGCCAGTCTTCGCGGCGCCCTCGCCGGACATCGGCGAGAACGACCACATCGGATCATGGCCGCGATAGCACCGGCCGACAAACCTCAAGCAAAGCCGCCCAGTGCCAGGTGATCGAGATAATCGCGCACGGCCCCGGCCTCACCGGCCTTGACCAGCGCCTCGGCGGTCCGACCATCAAGGGCGGGAATCGGCTGCGCACGATACCAGGCCATGGCCTGCGTCTCACCGCCGGCCCATTCGCGAATGCGCGAGAGGATCTCGAGCATTTCGCGGACACGCGCCTGCGTCCGAGGGGCAGAGCGACGCTCCGACTTGCTGATGGTAGCCGTTCCCAGACCGGCGGTTTCCGCCAATTGCCCCTTGGTCATGCGAAAAGCATCGGCGACGCGTTCGACATCGACGATCCCGCCCTTGTCGATGAAATGCGTCACGAAGCCCGCGCCTGCGAAATCGTGCGCGGACAATGCCTGACTGCGAACGCTGTGCCTGACGGCAGTCCGCCTCGCTCCATCCTTGGGAATTGTCGACACGTCCCGATCTCCGACCATATTTCGGATATAATATGGGACAAATCGTCCCGAACATCAAGGCAGACCTCATACCGCTGCATCGGATCCACGCCGGATCGGGCGGCGCACCTCCGGCAAGTCAGCAAAGCTGTCGCGCCGACTGCGGATCTGCTCCTCGTTGGCAATGATCGCGTTGGCCAGCCATTCGGAAAACCGGGCGACTGCGGGCCCGGTCAGCGGCTCGATCGCAAATTCAGCAGACGTTTCGAGCTTGGCCAGCACCGGTTGCACCAGTTGCAGGACAACGCCAAGATTCGTGTCGAAATAGCGTTGCCAGTCGCCCAGCACGCCAATCGCCATGAGCGCGCGCTCGCGGTCGATCCCGAGCAAGTCGTACAATGCGACAATCGCTTCGATGCGCAGCGGCGTTTCGCCTGAAAGGATTCGTTTCAACTGCCGCCGACTGATCTTGAGATCGCCTGCAAGATCGGCGCAGGATCTGGCGCCTTGCGCGATGTGATGATTGATCAATGCGCGATGCCCGATCGACATTGCAGTGGCCACACAGCCCCGTTCCGCCTCATTCCATACTAAAGTATTTTCCACATCTGCGCCTGCGTGATCCCGTTGCGTTGCCATGGCGTCTGGAACTCCCTGAATCGTTGAGACATTCATTCGCCAAATCGACCGGGATCAAGTCAAGAGAAACCCGGCAGGCGTAGGTGCAGACAATCAATCCAAACTGGCGACATAACTGCAGACATAGACGGCTTCTGCAACGCTGACCGGCCGACCAAGACGCCGCTCTGCGTGGTCGCGAAAGCTGCGCATCAGGCCGTTCACGCTTGAATCAATCCGGATATTGATAGCCAAACGCCCGGTAACGACATCGCAGTTGCAGAGCCGGTGCAGTTGTTGGTCATCGAGACGAGACAGCCGGTTTTCCTTGTCTTTGAGAACAGCCGTCAGCAACCGGCGCGGTGAACAGATGTCCAGTTCGCGCGCTGATTGGTGATAAATCGCAAGGATCAGCGCCTTGAATGCCGCCTCGCTGATCTGGAGCCGGTGCGTTGCCTGCGGCTCCTCCCGCCTGTCGTGCTCCGCCATCGCACCTGCCAATTCATGATCCCATATTTGCAGCAAGCCCATGGGCGCCACGCGCACCAAAAGAGCCGAAAACCGCCCATATCAGGACGAATTGCGCCCTACCATAGACCGGAAATCGCCCATCGAGCGCCGTAATGCGCCCAGCAGCGAGCCTATTCTGTCCGTATATCGCCGAGGCAGCGATTTCTTCACGAAAATCGAGATGCGATTACGCCCGAATTATTGCCAGCAACCGATCGGGAGGGAACTTTGGG
>JARLJB010000260.1 GCA_031291415.1 Telmatospirillum sp. | reverse complement strand
GGGCGACCAGACGCTTGGCCTTGACTTCGGTCGAGCGCCGATCGAAGTGGTCGGCGCCGAGATCCTGATGCTCGGTTCCGTCCTTCAGCATGTGGTAGATCGCGGTCAGCATAGAGGCGGCGACGGCGCAGATCGCTTTTTGGGGGCCACGCCGGCCGCGCAACCGGTTGAACTGGGCTTTGTAGTAGCTGTCTTTCTTGCGGGTGGCCGCCCAGGCGCATTGGACGAGCAGGGTCTTGAGCCACGGGGCGCCTTTTCGCAGACGCGACGACTTGCGCTTGCCGGCGCTCTCGTTCTGGCCCGGACACATCCCGGCCCAGGCGAGCAAATGTCCGGCTGTCGGGAAGCGGCTCAACAACGTGCTCAGGGAACATTGCTGCTCCTTGGCTCCAGTGGGGGTGATCGAGGTGCCCCAGGTCCAACTAATACACGGGCTCTTCCGCACCATAGAAAAACCGACCTCCTTGCCGACGGCGACGATACAATACCCAAAGCGCCGCAATCCCAAAAGTTTCATCCAAGGTGGGTCGGCCGCGCGCGGTCGGTGCGGAACTAATACCAAGCTGCGATGAGAAGGACTCATCGCAGCTTGGTTGGCCATTTGTGGGCCCGCGAGCTGATGCGAGCGTAGCCAAATGCGGAGGCGTCCCGCCCGGCGCATGAGGGGCGGTGATCGGTTCAGGCCGCTTGCTGGTCGAGGCTGGGGCCGAACAGATAGTCGATGTCGTCGAATTCGAGCGCCTGGAAATCGTCGTCGCCGCCACCCAGCGTAATCGACGCCAGCGCAGCCTTGCGCGCCTGCAATTCGACCATCTTTTCCTCGATCGTTCCGGCGGCGATCAGCTTGTAGACGAAAACCGATTTCGTCTGGCCGATGCGGTGCGCGCGGTCCGACGCCTGTTCTTCGACAGCCGGATTCCACCAGGGATCGTAATGGATCACCGTGTCGGCGGAGACGAGATTGAGGCCGCGGCCACCGGCTTTCAGACTGATCAGGAAAAGCGGAACCTCGCCGGCCTCGAAGGCGCGAACAGGCTCGGCGCGGTCCTTGGTGTCGCCGCGCAATTCAACGAAGGGTATACCGGCCTCGACCAGCCGCGGCTTCATGAGGTCGAGCATTGAGGTGAACTGCGAGAACAGCAGGATGCGCCGCCCCTCGGGAATCATTTCGCTCACCATCTCCATCAGATCATCAAGCTTGCTCGATGTATCGACGAGACGGGCGGAGGGCAATTTCACCAACCGCGGGTCGCAACAGACCTGTCGCAACTTCAACAATGCATCGAGCACGATGATCCGGCTTCGCATGAGACCACGGGCGGCGATTTGTTCCCGCACCTCCTCATGCAGCATGGCGCGGATGGTTTCATAAAGCTCGCGCTGCTCCGGCGCCAACTCGACGCGACGCAGCATCGTATGTTTCAACGGCAGTTCGGTCGCCACCTCAGACTTCGTCCGCCGCAGGATGAATGGCTTGATCCGCCGGGCCAATTGGCCGCGACGGACCGAATCGTTCTTCTTTTCAATCGGCGTGCGGAACCGTTTGTTAAAATTCTTGCGGTCGCCCAGCAATCCGGGCATCAGGAACGCGAATTCGGACCACAGCTCGCCGAGATTGTTCTCGATCGGCGTGCCCGACAGGCCGATTTTGTGGCGCGTGTCGAGCTGGCACACGGCACGGGTGGCTTTGGCATCCGGACTCTTGATCGCCTGAGCCTCGTCCAGGACCACGATATGCCAAGGGATGTCTTTCATCGCCTCGATATCGCGCGCCAAGACGGTGTAGGTGGTGATGACGACGTGAATTCCGTCCAGCTGGTTGCGCCGTTCATGGCGCTCCAGGCCATGCAAAACCATCGTCCGCAGATGCGGCGCGAATTTCGTCAGCTCCGCCGTCCAATTGGGCACCAGACTGGTCGGCACGACGATCAGCACGGGTCGATCGAGACGTCCCGCCGCCTCTTCGATGGTGATATGAGCGATCGTCTGGGCGGTTTTTCCCAACCCCATGTCATCGGCGAGCATGCCCGAGAGGCCATGCTCGCGCAGATGTTGCAGCCAATCGACGCCCTGCTGTTGATAGGGCCTGAGTTCGGCCGTAAAGGTTGCTGGCACCGCCACCGGTGGAATTTCGGCCCCGTCGCGGAATTGTCCGACATAGGATTGGATCGCCGCGGCGTTCTGCCACCGCGTTGTCAGCAGATCCTCCAAATCAAGAACGGCCGGGGCTTCCGACTGGTCAAGCACCAGAACATTGCCATCGCTTCCGCGGGCAGCATCGATCAGATCGCCGAGCGTCGCGAGCAGCCGGGCGATACGATCGGCCGGCAACTTCAGACTACGGCCGTCGGCAAGGCTGGTGATCAGTTGACCGTCGACCACCTCGCCGGCCTCGACACCGCCGCGATCGAGGATATGGCAGAGAATCGGCAGAAGATTTTGCCGCACGCCGTCGATTTCGATTCCAAGATCGACGGAAAACTCGCCCTGTCCCGCATCACCAATCTTGAGATCATAGTCGCCGACCGATTCCACAACACGCGGACCGAAATCATCCGTGGTTTCGCTCCGCCACCCCTGTTGTTCAAGGTCGGGAATGCGTGTTGCAATAAAGCGCCGCCAGTTATCGGGAGAATTTGGCCCGCGAAAGAGGAAAATTCGCCGGCCCTTCGCGCTGGTGCCATCGGCAACGCGCATCTGCATGAAACCGTCTTGCCGCAGAGTCTCGATCGCCGCCGCTTCTTTCTGCGGGTCGCGCCGGGCAAATGCCTGCTCGCCATCCTCCTCCACCCGGACGAATTGCCGCTCGTCGTCCGCATGGGTTACAGCGCTGCCATATTCGAAGTCGAGGACCAGAGCGTCGAGCCGTTGCGTCCGTCCGAAATCATCCGGGCAATCGAATTTCGTCAGCCGCAGGACCGGAACCAGCGGACATTCGACGATGACCTGTTCACTTGTCGCCAGCGTAGCTGGCCGGTGGCGGTCGAACCGCCTCATCTCCGGCCGCCGCACGTCCGATCGCTTCGGGAACCGGTGAGCCGGCGTCGGCGCCGCCGTCGTGACGCGAAGAGGACCGATCGCGCCAGTGGCGGCATCGACATACCAGTTCCCCGCATCTCCCCGCAGAACGGCCGATTTCGGCGGCAGACTCGGGATGGTGTTGCGCGCGATAAGCCGTTCGTCGCCGCGAACGAGGCCTTTGCCGGTCGGCATCCACTTCGCCCGACCGGACTGCGCCAGCATCTCGACCACCGCGTTGAGCGAGGCAGCTTTGACGCCAATTCGCGTCGTTTCACCACCGCCAAGAAGTTCTGCCAACGCCCGCGCCTGATCGCCGCTTTCAGGATCGGCAAGGATCTGCCGTGGCGTCGTCGGATCGAGCCGGCTGCTGCCCTCCTGCTCCAGCATGGTGGAGACAAAACACGAAAAGGGCACCTGGCCGGGAAAAAGATAGAAGACGGGATGCCGCCGCTCGCTCTTCGGAGCAACCAGCAGGGCGTCGAAAAAACTTTTCTGCTGCGGTTTGCGCAAACTGGGAAAGTGATCAAGGGCCGCCAGGGTGACCGCCGCCGCATGGGCACAGACGGACCGTTCACAGTCGCAACGCGAACTGACGACCACCCGACTGCCGCGCAACAAGGGCGTCACGGTCACCGCGTGCCGCTGATCCCCGTCCCGCACGACTCCGGTGATGCTCTCGCCGGCCAGAGCGACTTCGACACAGTCGCGCAGAATCAGATTGCGACCTCGGGTGAGCAAATGAGACTCGAATATGCGGCCGAGATCCTCGGAAGAGAAGCGAACAGGCATCGGGAACAGAAAATCTCGCATGAGGGGGAGACATGATCTTGCCGTTAGTATGTCACAGTCAAGTCCTGTTGGGACAACTCAACGACCAGAAATCGCAACCGGCCCATGCCATGACTCGGCATCAGGCCGATTTCAGCCACACCGCGGTATCGTGAAACGCTGCCCCGCCGGCCGGTCGGGCGGCCTCGGCGCTGACCAGCGTATTGATCCCCGAACCGCCGACAAAGGCCTTGGACGGCCAGATGCTTTCGACCACCACCGTGCCCTCGTCCATGCCGTCGGCGGGGAGGACATGCAGAAATACCCGGCCCTGCTCATTGCCGATCTGCACCAGGGCGCCCTCGTCAAGACCAAGGCGCCGGCACACCGCAGGATGCACCAGCAAGGTCGGCCGCTTCTGAAGAGAGCGGGACCCTTCAGTTTCGCTGAAGGTGGAATTGAGAAAATGGCGAGCCGGCGCCGCGATCAGCCGGAAAGGCTTGTCGGTGGTGGCAGCGTCGATGGTTCCCAGCTGATCGGGAAAGGCCGGCAGGCCGGCGTGGGCGGGGCCGCGTTCCGCCCAGGCTGGGGCAAAACGGAAACGGCCATCGGGATGGCCGAAGCCATTCAGGAAATGGGCAGAGGCGAAATCGGGCGTGCAGTCGAAGCCCCGCATCGCAAGGATTTCGTCAGCCGACGGCTTGCCCGAGGCCTTCAAGGTGGCGTCGATCAGCTCCCACGCCGTCATCTCGAAACCCGGATGCCGGGCGCCCAGACGGCGAGCCAGTTCGCAGATGACGAAATGGTTGGGACGGGCGTCACCCAACGGCGGGATAACCGCTCGCGCCACCTGCAGGAAGCCGTGCGCCGAAGCCTGATAAATGTCGTCATGCTCAAGAAAGGTGGTGGCGGGCAGCACCACATCGGCCATCAAGGCGGTTTCCGTCAGGACTTGTTCATGGACGCAGAGGAACAGATCCTCGCGCGACAGGCCACGCCGGACGGCGCCGCTGTCAGGCGCCACGGCGGCCGGATTGGTGTTTTGGATCAACATGGCGGTGACCGGCGGGCCACCGGCCAGATCCTCCGGATTGTGGGTCAGGACAGCGCCGATGCGCGCCATGTCGAGGACGCGGACGTCGGGCTTGCGGGCATCGAGCCCCTGCAACAGGGTGGCGTTCAGGCCGTAGATCTCGCTCTGGCTGAAGAGCGCGCCGCCGCCGCGATGCGCCCAGGCACCGGTAACCGCCGGCAGGCAGGACACCGCATGCATGGCCACGGCGCCGTTGCGCTGGCGGGTGAAGCCGTAGCCGATGCGCAGGAAGCTCCGCTTGGTCGAGCCGTAAAGCCGGGCGAAGGCAATGATCTGCTCTGGCGTCAAACCGGTGATGGGCGCCGCCCAGGCCGGGCCGCGGCTTGCCAGATGAGCCTCGAACTCGGCCGGCCGGTCGGTGTATTTGGCCAGGTAGTCACGATCGGCAAAACCCTCGGCGAACAGCACATGCATCACCGCGCAGGCAAGAGCGGCGTCGGTCCCCGGCCGCAGGGCCAAATGCAGATCGGCCTTCTCCGCCGTCGGTGTCCGGTAAGGATCGATCACCACCAGCTTGGCGCCCTGGCCACGCTTGGCCTTCTGGATCCAATTCATGACATGGACCTGGGTATGGACCGGATTGCCTCCCCACACCACCACCAGTTCGGACTCCGCCATTTCGCGGGAATCGATACCGCGGCGGGCGCCGGCCCCGGCCAGCCAACCGGCACTGGCGATAGCGACGCAAAAGGTCTCCAGCATACCCGAATAGCCCATGACATGACGCAGCCGCTTGATGCCGTTGCGCTGCACCAGACCCATGGTCCCGGCATAGTGATAGGGCCAGACCGTCTCGGCCCCGTAACGGGCCGCCGCCGCCAGAAACCGTTCGGCGACCAGATCCAGCGCCTCGTCCCAGCCGATCGGGGCGAATTGACCGCTGCCCTTCGGGCCGGTCCGCTTAAGCGGCGTCTTCAGACGATCGGGATTGTGCACGCGCTCGGCATAGCGGGCGACCTTGGCGCAGATCACCCCTTCCAGATAGGGATGCCCTTTCGCCCCATGCAGGCGCCCAACCTGCCCGGACGAGACCAGTTCGACATCGAGCGCGCAAGTGCTCGGGCAGTCATGGGCGCAAACGGACTGTCGGATCTCGCCTTTTGTCATCTCTCGCCGCTCCGCATGGACCTGTCTCCCCCTGGCTTTTCACGCTCAAAGAGGCTCATCCCAATATTGAATTCGGCGAGGTTTGTATATAGATAAGTCATATACATAGTTTTTTTGTTGTTACTCAAAAGGACAATCGTAATCAGTTCCATTTCACCGCATGACGGAACGGACGTCACCGGTTGGAGACCTAGTCATCGCGGCCAGAGCCGCCACTGTGTTCATGTTGCGGGCCGTCCCCGATTTGACCGCCGGAATTATCTGCCGAATGGCGGCCATTCACTAAATGTGGATCCAGACCGGCGATGTGGATGCTAGTTTGACAAAGTGATGGAAAATTTCTTCAGACGTTCCAACATTGTCGCCTTGATCGTTGCCGGTGCTTTCTTCATGGAATACATCGACAGCACCGTCATCGCGACGGCTCTGCCGCTGATGGCGAAGACCTTTCAGATCCCACCGGTTTCCTTGAGCATCGGCTTGACGGTCTATCTGCTGACCTTGGCGGTGTTCATTCCGATCAGCAGTTGGATCGCCGACCGATTCGGCACGCGTACCGTTTTCACAACGGCAATTTCGGTATTCACCATCGCCTCGGTTTTGTGTGGCCTCTGCAACAACGTTGGGGAATTTGCCGCGGCCCGGATTCTTCAGGGTATCGGCGGAGCGATGATGGTGCCCGTCGGACGATTCGTCGTCCTGCGCACGACCGCGAAGAAGGATCTGATCAATGCCATGGCCCTTCTGACATGGCCGGCCCTGGCCGCCCCGATTCTCGGACCGCCGGTGGGCGGTCTGATCGCCACCTATTGGTCTTGGCGCTGGATCTTTCTTCTCAATGTTCCCATTGGTCTGTTCGGAATAGTGGCCGCGCTGAAACTGATGCCGAACATCCGATCGGACGAACGGCGCCCCTTCGATCCGTGGGGTTTCCTGCTGACCGGAACATCGCTAGCCTCAGTGATGTATGGCGTGGACCGCGTCGGCAACGACAACGGACTATGGAATCCATCGGTCGCCATTCTGATATTCGGGGTTGTTCTTGGGGTGGTGTCGATCCGGCATTTGCGCCGGCATCCGACGCCCGTCATTGATCTGTGGCCGATGCGCGTCCCGACCTTCGCCGCGACCACCTGGGGCGGTTCCCTGTTCCGGATTTCCATCAGCACCGCCCCTTTTCTGGTGCCGCTGATGCTGCAACTCGGCTTCGGGATGAGCGCTTTCGCCTCCGGATCGCTCACGTTGTGGATCTTCATCGGCAACCTTGGCATGAAAGTGGTGACAACGCCGATCCTGAAGCGTTTCGGGTTTCGCACAACGCTGGTCGTCAACGGGCTGGCCACGGCGATTTCGATCGGCGCCTGCGCCCTCATGCTGCCGACGACACCGACCTGGGTCCTTGCGGCCGTCCTCTGCTTCGGCGGTTTGTGCCGGTCGATGCAGTTCACCGCGATCAGCACGCTGTCCTATGCCGACATCCCGACCGAGCGGATGAACGGCGCGTCATCCTTTGGCAGCCTGATCCAACAGATGGCGACGGGCATGGGAGTCGCGGCCGGGGCGCTGGCCCTTCACCTTGCCATGGCATTTCACAAGCATGCGGGCGAACCGGTTACCGAGGATTTTCATCTGGCCTTCGGGCTGTTGGCGGTTCTGGCGCTGTTGGGCTTGATCAGTTTTCTGAGGCTCGCGCCGTCGGCCGGAGCGTCTGTCAGCGGTCATCGCGCCAGAGAGTGCAGCGACAAGAAGCAACCAGCAGAATAGCCTGTCGAAATAATCGCGGTCAGACCCTGGCAGACTCCGGTTGGTGGCTTTCAACGGTACCGCCGGTGCCGATGTCACACCGGTCGCCCCCGTCTCATCAGCATGGCCGGCAGCAAGGCTATGAAAAACATCACGGCTACGATCAGAAAGCCGTCCTGGTAGGCGAACAACTGGGCCTTGGCGGCCAGCACGGTTTCCAGATAGGCCATGGCGGCAGGTGGTGCGCCGCTGGGCAGACGGGTGCCGAACGGATTGCCCCAATGTTCCAGCAGGCGACTAAGCTGCTGCACGGTGGCACTGGCTGCCGACGTCGCCGGCGTCATCGCCAGCGCCAGCGCATCTCCGTGAAAAATCGTCCGCCGGTCGATCAGCACGGAGAGCAGATTGACTCCCATCGCGCCCCCCAACTGTCGCACGAAATTTATGGTGCCGGAGCCTTGCGCCAGCAGTTCGGATGGCAACGCGCGCAGGGCACCGGCGTTCAGCGAAGGCGTAATCAGCCCCAACCCGATCCGGCCCAGCACGATCCACCCGGCCAATGACCAGAACGGCGTGTCGACATCGGCGCCGCTGCACAATCCGTTGGACAGGCCGAACAGCATCAGACCGAACATCACCGGAAGCCACGGCGGCAACCGGTCGCCGAGATGCCCGGCCAACGGCGAGACCAGCGCCAGGGCGAAACCGGCCGGCATCAGCAGCAGCCCGGAACGGGTTGGCGTGTAGCCTTGCACAAGCTGCACGAACAACGGCACGATATAGGTGGAACCATAGATGCCGGCTCCCAGGACAAACGCCACCAGACAGCTTGCCGTGAAACGAACGTTGGCAAAGACGCGCAGATTCAAGAGTGGGATCCGGTAGGTCAGTTCCCAGGCCACGAAGCTCACGCCAAAGGCTAAGGTAAGCGCGAAAAGGCTGAGAATGAGATCCGAGTTCCATCCCTCGCGCTGCCCGTTGGACAGCGCACTCAGCAGACAGACGAGAAAAATGGCCAGGAAAAGAAAGCCGAAACCGTCGAAACGAAGGGCAGCGCTCTCCTGCCGGGTATCGCGACCGGGCAGGAACGCCGCCGCTGCCGCCATCGGCACCAGGCATACCGGAATGAGCGCCAAAAACACGTCGCGCCAATTGTATTCGTCGACCAGATAGCCGCCCAGGGTAGGCCCCAGGGCAGGCGCCAACACGACGCCGATCAGGTAGATGCCCATCGCCCGGCCGCGCTGCTCGCGGGGAAAGACCTGCGACAGCACCACCATCGCCACCGGCTGAATCAAGCCGGACGCCATGCCTTGCAGCACGCGCGCCAGGATGACCTCGGTGCCGCTGCTGCTCGCCGCCCCGGCGACGGAGCCGACGATGAATAGCGCCAGCGCGCCCAGAAAGGACAACCGGTAACCGAAGCGGCCGAGCGCCCAGGCGGTGAGCAGCATGGTCGCCGTCATCGCCGCGAGGAAACCGGTGGACAGCCATTGCGCCTGGTCCTGCCCCAAGCCGAAAGCACCCATGATGTCGGGCAGCGCCACATTGACCATCGTCGAGGCCGCCGTCGTGACGATGGTCCCGGTCATGACGGTGACGGTGGCGAACCATTTGTACCAGGCGCCGAAGCGCACGGTATAAGCTTCAATCGGCGACATCGATCGACACCTCGACCATCAGCCCAGGCTGCAAGGGATGCCGGGGCTTGTCGATGGCGATGCGAATCGGCACCCGTTGGGTGATCTTGGTGAAATTGCCGGATGGATTGGGACTGGGCAGCAGCGCGAACTGATTGGTCGCCGCGTTGCCGACACGCAGCACCCGACCGTGCAGCGCGATGTCCGGATAGGCGTCCACCACCACGTTGGCCGGTTGGCCCACGCGCAAGCGGCCGACCTCGGTTTCCTTGACGTTGGCCTCGACCCAGACATTGTCCGGATCGTGCAGCATCATCAACCATTGCCCGGCTTGCACATAGTCGCCCGCATGGATGAAGGTGCGGTCGACGATGCCATCGAAAGGCGCCCGTAGGGTCCGGTCGGCGATCTCCTGTCGCACCTGGTCCGCCTGCGCGGCGAGGGCGTCCCGCTCGCCATGCAGCACTGCAAGCTGCTGTTCCAGCATGGACACTTGGCCGCGCCCGGCAATCGCCTGGGCCAGTGCCGCCCGCCGGGCGGCCAGTTGCGCCTGAGCCTGCCGCAACGCCGCGGTCTGCTGGAGCATCGTGGCGTGCGCGTGGTCCCAGTTCTGCCGCGAGATATCACCGGTGCCGATCAGGGGATCGGCGCGGCCCAGATCGGCCCGCGCGGTGTCCGCCTGTGGCGCGGCGACCGCCACCGCCGCTTCGGCCGAGGCGAGTTCGGCCTGAGCATCGGCGATCTGCGCCTCGCTCGTCTGCTGCGTGGTGTCGTGCTCGATCGTCGTCTCCCGGATTTGAGCATCGTGTGCCGCCAGGTTGCCCTCCAATGCCGCCAACCGCAACTGAGCGTCGCGCGTATCCAGCTCCCCCAGCACCTGCCCCTTCTTGACATGATCGCCCTCCATGGCCGGCCGGGTGATCAGCCAGCCATCCAGGCGGCTGGCGATCGTCGTTACCTCTCCGGCCGTCTGGGCGTCGTTCTCCTCGACATGGGTCAGACGCTGGCGCAACCACATGCCGCCGGCAGACCCGGCAACCAATAGAACGAGCAGCAGCGCGCCAAGGATCGCCGGACGGCGCACCGCGCGAAACGTCCTACGTCGCGACCTGACACGGTCCCGGGCCGTTGTCTGCGCAAGTTCCTCGGTCATCCCTCGTCTCCCGGTTTCGGTCCGCGCGCCACCGCCAACGCGGCGCTGATGCGCTCGATCACATTGAGAGTGATCGCCAATTCCTCGTCGCTGAAGCCAGCCAGAATCTCTTGCCGCAGGGCGGCGGCAACGGCCTCCACCTGTTCGACGAGCGCCAGGCCGCGCTCCGTGAGCTGAAGTATCCTGGCGCGACGGTCGCCGGCCGTCCGGCGCTCGATCAACCCGGCATGATCGAGGGAATCGATCAGACGTACCAAGGTGGACCCCTCGATCCCCACCGACTCCGCCAGATCCTTTTGCCGCATCGGCGTTTTTCCGCGCGCCAGATAGAGCAGCGGCAACCAGGTCGCATCCGTGAGGCCGAAGGGCAGCAACCGTTCGTCCACGACCCGCCGCCAACGCCTGGCAGTGCGTCCAAGCCGCCTGCCGAACACCTGGCGGATGTTCATTGAAGATGATTCGTCCATAGGATTTCCGATCCATCGTCTTTTCGTTTTGATCAGAATAGATTGTATCAGAATTATTTTGTTTCAATCAATTCGGTCGGGCAGTCATGACAACGATGCATGACGGGCCAGGGGATCGCGTCAACGACCGGCCCGTCCTTGGGAAAGGGGGCAAGCGTGTCCAAAGTCTGCTCCCCCAGGAGTTGGGATAGAGTTCCGGCGTTTCTGAGACCGACACAGTCATGAAGCCTTCTTTTCTGGAAAGGGGGGCTGCGGCTTTGCGGCGGAAGGAAGTTATCTCCGGATGGAATACATCCAGGACCTGGACGGCGCCTGGCTTGAGCCCCACCACGACGTTCCGGAGAAACTTTGCTCAGTGGTGATCTATTTTTTCACCGGCCCCGACACGGAGGAATGGGGAACCGACATCCACGACGACCAGCGCGGCTGGATCGCGCAATCGAACAATGCCTTCAACTCGAGCGTCATCTTCGTTCCAGGGGCCAATACCTGGCATGGATATGAAAAGCGCCGGATCATCGGGATCCAGCGCTTGATGGAGATCAACTACGTCCATGCGAGTTGGCGCGACCACAACCAACTGTGTTTCCCCGATCAACCAATCACGCTCGGCTGAAGGGTGGGACCGGCCGCCCCGAACGTTCCATGACCATGTCGGCGCCGCGCGTCTCCAGCCAAAGGGACGCGCCGTGCCGACATGACGGATCAAATGGTTGCGAGGATTCCGCCATCGACATAGATCGACTGTCCGTTGACGAAATCAGAGGCCGAGGATGCCAGAAAGATCGCCGCGCCCTGCAATTCCTCGGTCTTTCCCCAACGTCCAGCCGGTGTCCGTTTTTTGACCCAGGCATCGAACTCGGCGTCGCCGATCAACGCCTCATTGAGCGGCGTGGCGAAGTAGCCCGGCCCGATGGCATTGATCTGGATATTATAGCGCGCCCAATCGGTGCACATTCCCCGTGTCAACATCTTCACGGCCCCCTTGGTCGCGCCGTAGGGCGCGATCGAATAGCGCACTGCCTCGCTGGCCAATGAGGCGATGTTGATGATTTTCCCGCGCTTGCGTTTAATCATATGCTGGATCACAGCCCGACTGACATAGAAGACGCTGTCAAGATTGGCGTGAACGATTTCGTGCCAGGTCTCGATCGAAAAGTCCTCTAGGGGGGAGCGGCGCTGGATTCCGGCGTTATTGACCAGGATATCGATCGGTCCGATATCGCTTTCGATTTTGTCGACCGTGGCCGTGACCGTTGCGTGGTCCGTCACATCGAACGCAATACCGGTGGCGTCGATGCCCTTTGCCCGCAATTCGGCCACCGCGGCGTCAAGCCGAGAGATCGTTCGCGCGTTGAGGATGACCGAGGCACCAGCTTGCCCCAGGCCCTCGGCCAGGGCCAGGCCGATGCCTTGGCTTGAACCGGTGATCAATGCGCGTTTCCCAGTAAGATCGAACAGTTGAATGGACATGGCTGTTTCCCTGACGATGCCTTTCCGGGGACCGGCGAACGCTAGAGACGTCCGCGACGCATCCCACGGATTTTCCTTGTGAAATGGAGCGAGGATCGGTCAAAACGCGATAACGACCTTGAGATGATGCGCGCGATCGCCAGCCATCTTGAAGGCTTCCACCGCCTTGGCCATCGGAACCACGGCGGTCAAGATCGGCGAGACGTCGATCTGCCGGCGATCGAGACACGCCACCGCATCGGGAAAGACATTTCCAAACCGATGCATCCCGCGCACATCAAGCTCCTTGCCCATGATGCGGTTGCCGAGGATGGGTTGCGGGCCCGGCGGCAATGTGCCCACCTGGACAATGGTGGCTCCCGGATGAACGGCGCCGATCGCGTCGTTCAACGCCGATGTCGCTCCAGAGACCTCGAAGGCGACATCAAAGCCACCGATATCCTTGGCCATCTGCTCAAGAGCGCCGGCCTCGGTGGCCGTGTTGATCGTCTGGTCGGCGCCGATCTTCGCCGCCCTGGCCAGACAGGGATCCTGAATGTCGGTCATTGTGACGTTGACGGCGCCGCCACGCTTGGCGGCCAGCGCCATCAATTGGCCGATCGGCCCGGCACCGGTGATCAATACCCGCTGGCCCATGAGATTTCCGGCCCGCTGCGCCGCGTAGAGCGCCACCGACAAGGGTTCGGCGAACGCCGCGATGGTGAAGTCCAGGTCGTCGGACACCTTGTGGCATTGGCTTTCGTCAACGGCGACGAATTCGCAGAAGGCGCCGTGCATATGCGGGAGCCGGCTGGCGCTCCCCATCTGAAACATCTGTTGACACAAGTTCGGCCGGCCTTCCCGGCAAGGCCGGCAGTGTCCACAACTCCGCCCGGGATGAACCGTCACACGGTCGCCGGGCTGGAACGCCGTGACCGCGGCGCCGATTTCGGTCACCTCTCCGGCGAACTCATGGCCTGGGACCAACGGTTCACGAATGACGAAATCACCATTTCGTCCCTGGATAAGGTAATGAAGATCCGATCCGCAAATACCTCCGGCGCGCACACGGATCTTCACGTCATGATCACCGACCGATGGGAGATCTCTGTCTTCCACCCTGAGATCTCCGGGTCCATAAATCACACAGGCCTTCATGGCATCCTCGCTCTAGTATTTTGTCAAAATAGAAAATGTGCTTCGTCACAGGCCCTTAGGGGGATTGATGCCTTCGAACTCGTCGAGGATGGCCTGGGCGGTATGCGCGCCGACGTTGCGAAAGGTCTCATAGGTTTCCGAGGCCGTATGAGGGGTGGTGATGATGTTCTTTATACGAAACAATGGATTATCGGCCGAGACCGGCTCCGTCTCATAAACATCGATCGCCGCCGCGGTGAGCTTGCCCGACGTCAATGCGTCGCCCAGGGCCGCTTCGTCGACCAGCGCGCCACGCGCCGTATTGACGAAATAGGCACCATCTTTCATCCGCGCGAACGTTTCCCGATTCATGAAGTGGTAGGTTTCCTTCAGACTGGGAAGAAGTAGACAGACAACATCCGAGTCCGCCAAAAGCTGTTCAGAGGGAACCAAAGTGACGTTGAGTTTTTCGGCGGCGGCCCGATTGGGAAATTTGTCGTAGGCCAAGATCCGCACATCGAAACCGGCGAGCTTGCGGGCAACTCTTTGACCGATATTGCCCAATCCCAGCAATCCAACCGTTCTCCCCATCAGTTCGTCGCCGACGAAGCGGTCCCAGCCTCCCTGTCGGACCGACTGGTGAAGAGCCGGTATGTTTCTCATGGCGGACAGGATCAAACCGATAGTCAGTTCGGCCACCGCATTGGCGTTTCGACCGACGGCATTGACGACCTTGATGCCACGCCGCCGGGCCGCTTCAATGTCGATGTTGTCGACCCCCACGCCAAAGCGAGCGATAATCTTGAGCTTCGGAGCGGCCTGAAAGACCTGCTCGGTCCAGTAGTCGGCGCCTG
Source organism: Telmatospirillum sp. (assembly GCA_031291415.1). Classification (GTDB taxonomy): domain Bacteria; phylum Pseudomonadota; class Alphaproteobacteria; order Rhodospirillales; family Magnetospirillaceae; genus Telmatospirillum. The sequence goes on along the minus strand of JARLJB010000260.1, from coordinate 3,346 downwards.
CCATGACGGCATCGACGTCACCGACCCGCTCAAGGATCTCGTCGAGGGTCATCGGCCTGCCAAAGTCATTCTCGATGATCGTCCAGCCGTTGGACTCCATCTGCGCTTTCGCGTCCTTGCAAAGTTTCGAGTAGTTCGTCGTCGTCACCAGAACTTTTTTTCCCGCTGCCATGCTCGCATTCTCCTGAATTTCCGAAATGCCACATCAGGGGGGTCTGGCGCGAAACAACACCGTTCTTTCGCGCCAGACCATCGTCCCCGGATCGCCGGGCTGGCTAACCGATTGCCGCCGGCGCCTCGACCGCTCCGTCGGCCGGCACTTTGGATTTGATGGAGTACAAAATGATCGCGCCGATAAACGGTGCGGCCGCGAGGGCGTACAATCCGGCATTCGGACCAAATCCCAATTCAGCCCAAACTTTCAGGTTAGGGGCGCAAAAGCCGCCGAGATTGCCGACCGCGTTGATGACGGCCAGACTTCCGGCGGCCGCATAGCCCGTGTAATAGCCGGACGGAAAAGTCCAGAAGACCGGCTGGCCGCAGATGACCCCTGCCTCGGCGAAACAAAGCGCCAGAACCGCCCAGGCCGGCGGCAGATTGCCGGACGCTGACAGGCCGATGGCGACGATGACCAGGGCCGCGACTCCAAAGCCCATGCGACGGTTCAGCTTGACGGCGAGCGGTGGATAGAAGAAGGCGGCGATGGTCGCGAAGGTCCACGGAATTGCCGTCACGAAACCGACGGTCAGGCCGATCTTCATCTGCAACAGGCCGGCGATCTGGCTCGGCATGTAATAGGTCAACCCATAGCCGGCAACCTGGATGAGGAAATAGATGGCGCAGAATTTCAAAAGCAGCGGATCCTTCAACGCCTGCCCAAGTTTCACATGACCGCTGGCTTCCTTCGCCTGGTCTTCCGTGGCGATCTCCTCGGCGAGGACGGTGCGTTCTTCTTCCGTAAGCCAGTGCGCATCGGCGGGATGGTCCGTGAGATACCACCACACGAAGAAGCCGAAGAGGACGGTGGCGACACCTTCGATCAGGAACAGCCATTGCCAGCCCTGCAGCCCCATCAGTCCGTCCATTTCCAGAAATGCGCCGGCAATCGGGCCGCCGAATATCATGGCCAATGGCGCCCCGATGTAAAACACGCCGAATATCCGGCCCCGCGCCTTGGCGGGAAACCAGTAGGTCATGTAGAGGATGGCCCCGGGGAAGAATCCGGCTTCCATTGCGCCGAGAAGAAGGCGTACGGCAACAAAGCTCGCGTCAGTCATGACGAAGAGCATGCAAGACGCCACGATGCCCCAGCTGATCATGATGCGGGACATCCATCGGCGAGCGCCGAATTTGTGTAGCATCAGATTGCTTGGAAATTCAAAGATGGCATAGCCGATGAAAAAAATGGATGCCCCAAAAGCAAATGCAATGTCCGTCACACCGGTCGCCGATTGAAACGCTTGTTTTGCGAAGGCTATGTTTGCTCTATCGAGAAAGCTCAAAACATACATAGCAAGAAGCATAGGAAGAATCCGCATAGCAGCCTTTTTGATAGCTCTATTTAGAATTTCTTCTCGATTGGCAGCATTTATTCCACTTAAAACTTCACTCATTTTGGCATCCTCCCTGTTATATTACATGATATTTCCAGATATCATGTAATATTCTATTTTTATTTTCTTGTAATAGCATTATTTGGAATGCTATTCGTTCATTTTCTGAACGTACTACTTTTCTTGGTCTGTTAACGTCGCCAGCGTGGCGGGGATGTCGAGGCCGGTGGTTGCCGCGGTAAGCGTGCCGATCATGTCGTGCACGCTTCTCATAACCTCCTTCTGTTTTGTCACTTATGAAATATTGTGACTTTTATAGGGACGAAATTACTTTCCGGTAGTGATCCGAAGCGATCATGATTTTGTCGAGAATTGGTTCGCCACCCCACCAGAAGCGTTCACGAATGTCGTAGTCGATCGACCGGCACTTGATGGTGTCGATGATCCCCAGCTTTTGCAGGTAAAGCTTGGCGATCGCCGGGTAGCCCATCAGTTCGGACACCGACGCCACGGCAAGAAAAGCCGACAGCTCCTCGGCCAGCTCCGGATGGGTTTTCCACGACCGGTACATCCAGGCATAGAGGTCCGGGTGGATGTTGGTGAAGACTCCGCTGTACCCCTTGGAACCGACTTTCATCGCCTCGAGAGCGATCGTCCCGTTGGCGTTGACGATGGCCAGAGGCGTGCCCTCGACGATACCGACGCGCCGTTCGACGCGCTTGAGGTCGCAGCAGACGTCTTTGAATATGACGAAGCGGCCGGTATTGGCGCAAATCGCCAGTTCGTCATCCGAAAGCAGGCGGCGGAAGGGTACGGGACACTCGTAAAGACCGAGTGGCAGATCGGCAGGCAGTCGGGCCAGAAGCCAGTCCAGGTTTCCCCGGAATTCTCCCCGATTGTCGGGATCGAGGCGGTTGGTGATGAGAATGACGGCGTCCGGTCCGGTGGCGGCAACCGCGGTCAGTTCGGTGAGCTGTTCCTCGCGGGTCTGCCCGATATGTCCGGAAGCAACAACGGGGACCCGGCCGGCGGCCTGTTTGACGACGAAGTGCGATAAGGCCACCCGCTCCTCCAACGACAAATGGAGGACCTCACTTGATTGACAGGCGGCAAACAACACGTCGACGCCGTTGGCGATATACCACTCGATCAACCGGGCCAGACTGTCGTAGTCGATCGTGCCGTCGTTGTGGAAGGGCGTGAGCATGACGGCGACGATACCGTTCATGGATTTGCTGGTCATATTGGCGAGGTCTCCGTATCAGGGTTTGCCCCGGTCGGGGCGAAAGAGGCAGACGCTCGGACTCTGGCCGCCGCGTCGTCGACCGCCCCCTCTTTGAGCGAGATGGCGCGTTGGCGCCCCACAATGTATGCGAATACATTTGTTTGATCCCGGGGAAACGTCAAGTAAATTTTGTCATTTGGGTTTGGAGCGCGGAGCGATTGCATCGAACCACGACCACAAGTCAGAACAGTGTTATATCCTTGAAAAGACGGATTTTATTCACTGTCATGCAAGCCCGAAGCGATTCAAGCGAAGTGCGAGCCGCACCAATGTATACGCATACATCTGTCTGACACCGGCAGTCCATGAATTGACCTGCCGCAAGCGCCCTGGCCATGCCGCGGGCATCGGCACACCTGGCCGCCGCCGGGGTGGTGGCGGGTGAGGTGGCCGGGTTTGTTTGGACAGGAATCGGCGTTGGATAAGTGGATCCCCTGCCGGTTGTTTCCCAATGTGCCGATTTCGCAGCGTCATGCCGGGAGGCCGTAGGCCGACCAGAGTGACGCTG
>JARLJB010000041.1 GCA_031291415.1 Telmatospirillum sp. | reverse complement strand
CGCCGTTCTGCACCGGTCAGAATTTGGACTTGGGTCATCGCACCGTCTCTAACACCGGTGCAAACGACACTGCTTGCACCGCTGCTAAATCAGGCCCGATCAAAGGACCCCTGACAAGGCGGCCGTCACCGGAGGGATACTCCAAATCGGTGACAACTGCACCCTGACCGGCAGCGGCCAGGAAGGCACCATCACCGGGGGCACTGGTGACAATCTGACATTGACCGGCGGCAACATTTACACGGTCGGTCTGAATAGCGCGACAATCACTTTGCTGAACGCCGGCGGCGTGACGGTTTCGGGCAGTAACGACACCATCACGGCCTCAGGCGCCACACGGCTCACGGTGACCGGCACGTCCGACGTCTTGACGGCCAATACCGGCGCCGTCGTAACTCTGGGGGGCGCTGGCAACAGCCTGTCTCTGTTCGACGGCACGGCCATCCTGTCCGCTTCCGCCCAAGTGACGATAACGGGCAACGACAGCGTCATCAGTAGCGGTGCCCACGATACACTGACGCTGACCGGTAATGGCAACACGGTGGGGCTCACCTCCGGAACGATCATCCTCGGGGACGCCATGGTGACCACGATATCGGGAAATGGCGACACCATTCAGGGTGGAAGTAATGATACCTTGACATTGACGGCCGGGACCAACACCGTCAATTTAAGTAATGGAAATATTATAGCTTCTTCTGGATTTTCGACATCATAGACGGGAATAACGACACAATTACTGCCGGAAGCAATGACAGCTTAGTTATAAATGGCAGCACGGATCTAGTGACACTGAATGGCTCTGGCGGCCATGTCACGCTGGCCATGTCGGGAAACACCGTCTCGCTTTCCAGTGGTACGGTCACTTTGGGAGCAGCCAACCAAGCCGCGATCAGCGGTAACAGCGACGTCATCACGGGCACCACCGGCGACACGCTGACCCTGACCGGTGCCGCCGATACGGTGACCCTGTCCAGCGGCTCGGTCATTCTCGGAGACTCCAGCACCGTGACGGTAACCGGCATCGGCAATCGGATCGCAGGAGGCAGCGGCGACGCCCTGACGTTGAGCGGCAACAACAACACCGCGTCTCTGTCGAACGGCACCGTCACCATGGCGGCGGCTCTTACGGCTACGCTGATCGGCAGCAGTGACAGCGTCACCGTCGGAAGTAATGATTCCCTGATCCTGAACGGTTCATCGAATGTCGTCACGGCAAGCGGCATCGGAGATCGGCTGACGATTCTGGGAATCGACGACACGGCGACGCTGACCAGCGGCACGGTAACGCTGGGCGATAACAGTCAGGTGTCCGTCTTCGGCAGCAGCGATGTCCTCACCAGCAGCGGCACGGGCGATACGCTGACGGTGCTGGGACAATATGCGACCATCAGTCTGAATAACGGCACCATCAGCCTGCCCGATACTTATGTCACCGCCAAAACGGCAACCATCATCGGCAGCAACGACACCATCACCGCATTGGGCAATGCGACACTGACAATCAGCGGCACATCGGACAATCTGACGATCACCGGAAATTCCGCCAATGTCACCGTAAAGGCATCATCCGACACGGTCGGCGTGAGCAATGGTGCCGTCACTCTCGCCAACGCCGTGCAAACGACGGTGACCGGCAATAACGACAGCATTACCGGCGGAAGTGGCGACACTCTCACCTTGAATGGCACCAGCGACAGTCTGTCCTTAAGCAATGGCACCGTTCTTCTCGGAAACGGCAGCTCGGGCAGCATTGCGGGAAATACCGACACTCTTCAGTTCGGCCAGGGAATCGCCATCGATCAACTTTGGTTCGCGCAGCAGGGGAACAACCTCGACGTTAGCGTCATTGGAACGACAGAATCGATGGTCGTGCAAAACTGGTATTCGACGCCCCACACGGGATGGGCGTTCAAAACCCAGGATGGCCACGCCCTGGCCAACACCCAGGTGGCCAATTTGGTCAGCGCCATGGCCAGCCTGTCGCAACCGGCACTCGGAGAAACGACTTTGCCGGCACTGGAGGCGACCCAGCTCGAACCGGTCATTACTGCAAACTGGCACTGACGTGGCCACCGAAGGTGTCTGGCGATGAATGGTGGGGATATTTCGGTGTGAGAGTTCCGTGCTGAACGCATGTCAAATTCTGGAACAGGCGTCCGCCCATCGACAGGCGGCCCAGTTGGGTCAAGCTGAGGCGCTCTGCCACCGGGCGCTTCGGTCGCAACCAGACAACGCCGCCGGCCTGCATCTTCTTGGAAACCTGGCCCACGAAACCGGACGCGATGCCGAGGCGGTCGGGCATCTGGCGCGGGCAATCGCCCTGAGACCCACGGAGGCGGGACTTTACCGCGATCTCGGTCTGGCCTTGCGGTCTTGCGGACGGATGGACGAGGCTCTTGCCTCCTTCCGACGGGCATGGCGTTTGGACCCCGGAGATATCGAAAGTCAGATGATGATCGGCCGCATCGCGTCGTCGCAAGGAGCCGTCGCCGACGCTGAAGCGGCCTTTCACGCAGTCTTGTCCAGGGATCCGACGCATGGCTTTGCCGCCATGAACTTGGCAAACCTGCTCCAGGAACAGGGGCGGTTTGACGAGGCCCGTGTTTGGTACCAGGAGACCCTCCGGCATCTGCCCGACCGGGCCGAGGCCCACAAGAATTGTGCGGTCGCGCTTGCCGAGCAAGGCAAGCTCGACGACGCGGAACGCGAGATTCGCCAAGCCATTCGCTGGCAACCAGGCGATTCGTCGTTACGGATGGCACTGGGACAAATACTGCTGCTTGGCGGACACCTCGAAGAAGGTTGGAAACAATATGAGTGGCGATGGCGAACAAAAGACACGCCCTCCATGCCCCGTGGCTTCCAACAGCCGTTATGGACGGGAAAAAACGGCCACGACCAGGTCCTGCTTGTCCATGCCGAACAGGGATTTGGCGATACGTTGCAGTTCTGCCGCTACGTCTCTCTCGCCGCCGAAAGAACCCGCGTTATTTTAGAAGTTCCAAGATCTCTCGTCGGCTTGCTTTCAACTATTCCGGGAATTGAAACGATTGTCGCACGGGGAGATGCTCTTCCGTCATTCGATTATCATTGTCCATTATTAAGCTTGCCGAGAATATTCGGAACGACACTGGCGAACATCCCAAGTCAAATCCCATACCTGAAAACGGATCCCTCCCGTGTCTCCCAATGGAAAATCCGACTGGAGTCGATCACCGGTTTCCGCGTAGGCCTGGTCTGGGCGGGAGGGCCGGTGACGCCGCGAAATTCTCAACGGTCGATCGATCCCGACGCATTGCGGGTGCTGGCCGGTATCCCCGATGTTCGTTTCATCTCTCTACAAAAATACGCGACGTCAGCCGACGGCCTGAAATCCCCGCCATCCTGTCTGGATCTGATTGACTGGACCGAAAATATCGAAGATTTCGCGGACACTGCCGCCCTGGTCGCCGGATTGGATCTCGTCATCAGCGTCGACACCGCCGTCGCCCATCTGGCCGGAGCCTTGGGAAAGCCGGTCTGGCTGCTCAACCGCTTCTTTCCCTGTTGGCGCTGGCTGCTGGGGCGCGACACCAGTCCATGGTATCCGAGCCTGCGCCAATTCCGGCAATCCCGGTTGAACGATTGGGACAGCGTCCTCGTCAGGGTTCGCAGTGAACTGCAACAGCAGTGGCAAGAAGCCTGGTGAAGTGCCGAAGACGACGAAGAAGGGTAAGAAAATCAAACTCCAATAGGTCACGGCCGTTCGTCCTTACGAGGACCGAATGGCTGACTTCTTGCGTGGCGCTGTCGGCAGGGAAGTTCGATGGTACAGGGAACGAGGCGCCCTCCGCCTGCCAGATCCGCCAAGGCCCGGCGAGAAGCAACGCCGCCGTCCCAAGGCAGAACCTCCGTGGGCCCCGAACGAGATCCCGTTCTAAAATCACCAGAACAGCACGCCGGCAGCAGACAATTGCAGAACGTTGTCAAAGTTTGATACCATACTCATATTCTACCGGTGGAGGTGCAACATGTCCGGTCGGAATTTTTCGCTAACGCCCCGTCTGTCGGCTTTTGTCGATGAGCAGGTCGCCTCGGGACGCCATCAGAATGCGAGCGAGGTTGTGCGCGAAGCGTTACGTCGATATGAGGATGACATGGCTTTCACCGCAGCGCAGATCGAAGAAATCAAGGCCATAGCCGCACGCGGTCGCGCCGATTTCGAACGCGGCGACTACATCACCATCAATACCCCTGACGAAGCTCAAGCCCTCCGCCAAAGGCTTCGGGCTGAAGCCAGAGCGCGGGTCAGGCAACACATGGTCGATGCTGAAGCCGAAGCGGAAAGCAAAGCGGCGGCAGTCAAGTTCTGAAATGCCCTACCGCCTATCTATTACGACCCAAGGCCAACTGATCGAAATTGAAGCGGCCAGCATCGCCCAATGGGGCGATCGGGCGGCCGACCGATATCAAGATCTGTTGTACAAGGTCTTCGATGAACTCGGCCGCGATCCTTTCCCGCTTGGTCATGAGGAAATCTCAGCCGATCCAGAGATTCTCGGCTATCACATTTGCCACAGCCGCACTCATCTTCCCCTAGACCAGCGCGTCCGGGAACCACGCCATATCGTTGTCTATTGCACCGGTCCCAACGGAACGACCGACATCTTCGGTCTCGCTTACGACACCATGGAATTGGATAAGGTTGCTCGTCGGCTGGTTGGCCAAGCTGTCTTCTAAATCCAGATGACTGGTCGCGCGTCGGCGTTCTGCGTCGTCCCGCACGCGGAATCCTCGGGACATCGCTAAATTCCCGTAATACCGGCGAACGCTTGATCTGACTCGCCGGTATCAGCCGCCACCCCGGCGGCGGCCAAGCGGGCGGATGCCGGCGCTAGGGCCAAGGGACATGTACGGCAGGTCAATTCATTGGCCTGCCGGTATAATAGGAGCAAATCTGCTTTCTTAGCCGGCGACCATCGGCCGTCTGCCGAACGTTGCCAGAAGCACTCATGGGCCAGCCAAGCCTCGATGAGCAGGGCTCATCGAGGCTTGGTCTTGCTCAGGCGGCGGTCGCCAGTTCGCCGAGGGTTTTCTCGATGATGTCGAGGCCTTCGTTGAGCACTGCGTCCGAGATGGTGAGAGGCGGCAGGAAACGAATGACGTTGCCATAAACGCCACAGGACAGAAGCACCAGGCCGGCGGCGGCCGCCTTGTGGACCAGGGCTTTGGTCAGATCGGCGGCCGGCGTACGGGCTGTCCGGTCGCTCACCAGTTCGACGGCGACCATGCCTCCCAGGCCGCGGATGTCACCGATGCAGGAGAACGTGTTGGTTGCCGCCATCTTCTTCAGGCGATCGGTAATGATCTTGCCGATGACCTTGGCGCGATCGAGCAGCTTTTCCTCCTCGATCACCTTCAGAACGGCCAGACCGGCCGCGCAGGACAGCGGGCTGCCGGCATAGGTACCGCCCAATCCGCCGGGTATCGGCGCATCCATCAGCTCGGCCTTGCCGATCACGCCGGAAATGGGGAAGCCGCCGCCCAGGCTTTTGGCGACAGTCATCAGATCCGGAGCGACGCCCGAATGCTCGACGGCGAACAGCTTGCCGGTGCGGCCGAAGCCGGTCTGCACTTCGTCGACGATCAGCAGGATGCCGTGCTCGTCGCAGATCTGGCGCAGGCTTTTCAGGAACTCGAACGGCGCCGGAATGAAACCGCCCTCGCCCTGCACCGGCTCGATCAGGATGGCCGCGACGCGGGCCGGATCGATATCGGCCTTGAAGAGGGTCTTCAGGGCCGCCAGGGACTGCTCGATGGTGATGCCGTGATAGGCATCGGGGAACGGCACATGATAGACGTCGCCGGGCAGCGGAGCGAAACCGATCTTGTAGGGGCTCACCTTGCCGGTCAGCGCCATTGTCATCATGGTCCGTCCGTGGAAAGCGCCGGCGAAGGCGACGATGCCCGGACGGCCGGTGGCGGCGCGGGCGATCTTCACGGCGTTTTCCAGCGCCTCGGCGCCGGTGGTAAGGAAGATCGTCTTCTTCGGGCCCGGGCCGGGCATCCGCTCGTTCAGCTTTTCGGCCAAGGCGATATAGGATTCGTAGGGCGTCACCTGCACGCAGACATGGCTGAAGGCGTCGAGCTGGGCCTTCACCGCTTCAACCACCTTGGGGTGACGGTGGCCGGTGCCGACAACGGCGATACCGCTGGCGAAATCGATGTAGCGCTTGCCCTCGACGTCCCAAATCTCGGCATTTTCGGCCTTGGCGGCGAAGACCGGCAACATGGTTGGCAGACCGCGCGGCACGGCGGCGACGCGGCGGGACTGAAGGGCGGCATTAGTGGTCATGGTTGTTCTCCTAAAATAGCCCGGGTTCAAGCATCCAACCCACCCAGGCAGACATATTTCAGCTCCAGGAAGTCTTCGATTCCGTACTTCGACCCCTCGCGGCCGGTCCCGGATTCCTTGATCCCGCCAAATGGCGTCACTTCGTTGGAAATCAGGCCTTCGTTGACGCCCACCATGCCGTATTCCAATCCTTCCATGACACGGGTCACCCGACCGATGTCGCGGGAATAGAAATAGGCGGCGAGGCCGAACTCGGTGTCATTGGCCATCCGGATGGCTTCCTCCTCGGTGGAGAAACGGAACAGCGGGGCAACCGGGCCGAAAATCTCCTCGCGGGCCACCGCCATATCGGTGGTGACGCCGGTCAACACGGTCGGCTCGAAGAAGGTTCCGCCGAGAGCGTGCCGTTTGCCGCCTTCAGCCACTTTGGCGCCCTTCCCGACAGCGTCGGCGATGAAGCCCTCGACCTTGACAACGGCCTGGGCGTCGATCAGCGGTCCCTGGGTGGAGCCGGCTTCGAAGCCCGACGCGACCTTCAGCTTGCGCACCGCCGCGACCAGTTTGGCGGCGAAAGCGTCATAGATCTTGTCCTGCACCAGAAAGCGGTTGGTGCAGACGCAGGTCTGACCGCTGTTGCGGAATTTCGAGGCGACCGCGCCCTCCACCGCCGCATCGAGATCGGCATCGTCGAAGACGATGAAGGGGGCATTGCCGCCCAGCTCGAGGCTGACCTTTTTGACGGTATCGGCGGCCTGGCGCATCAGCAGCTTGCCGACCTCGGTCGAACCGGTGAAGGAAATCTTGCGGACCACCGGGCTCGCCATCAGTTCGTTGCCGATCGCCGACGACCGGCACCCCGGCACCACATTGATCACGCCATTGGGGAAACCGGCCCGCTGGGCCAGTTCGGCCAGGGCCAGCGCGCAAAGCGGCGTGTTCGTCGCCGGCTTGACGACGACGGTACAGCCGGCGGCCAGGGCCGGGGCGACCTTGCGGGTGATCATCGCCACCGGGAAATTCCAGGGGGTCACCGCCGCGACCACGCCGACCGGCTGCTTCAGCACCAGGTAACGACGGCTCGACGCCTGGGTCGGGATGGTGTCGCCATAGACCCGCTTGGCTTCCTCGGCGAACCATTCGACGAAGGAGGCGCCGTAGGTCACCTCACCCCGCGCCTCGGCCAGCGGCTTGCCCTGCTCGGCGGTCATCAGCCGGGCCAGATCTTCCTGGCTGGCGATGATCAGATCGAACCATTTGCGCAGGATGGCGCCGCGTTCCTTGGCGGTCTTGTTCCGCCAGGCCGGCAAGGCGGCATCGGCGGCGGCAATGGCCCTGCGCGTTTCCGCCGCGCCGCAATCGGCGACGTCGACCAACAGGGAACCATCGGCAGGATTGGTCACCGGGAAGGTGCCGCCCGCATCGGCGGGAGCCCAAACACCATCAATGAAGGCATGCTTACGCAGCAATGCCGCATCCTGAAAGTCGATCATCTGCGCCGCGCTCCGTGAAAGTTGTCCTGAGTCCAAGGCTAGCAACGTTTAAAAAATTAAACAACCCCCTTTGGACAAAATCGACGGAACTCCTAATCTTTTGCGTGCGCGGCCCTGTTGAACAGTTTAAAATATCGAACAAATGTTAAGGAGAGCATCATGGATGTCGACGTCGGTGCCCGCCTGCGGGCGATACGCGTGAAGACGGGACTGTCGCAACGCCAACTCGCCCAACGGGCTGGTGTCACCAACGGCACCATTTCGTTGATCGAGCAAAACCGGACCAGTCCGTCGGTCGCCTCGCTGCGCAAGGTGCTGGGGGGCATCCCGATGACCCTGGCGGAATTCTTCGGCCAAGACGACCTGCCGCCGGCCGAACAGATCTTCTTCCGCGCCGACGACCTGATCGAACTGGCAAGCGACCTTCCCGTCGCCCGCAAGGCCTCGATCTCCTTCCGCCAGGTCGGCGACCTGCGCGGCAGGAATCTCCAGGTCCTCTCTGAACGGTACGAACCCGGCGCCGACACGGGAACCGGCAAGAACATGCTCCAGCATGACTCCGAGGAAGGCGGCGTCATCATCGAAGGCGAAATCGAGTTGACCGTCGGCGATCAGAAACAGATCTTGCGCAAAGGCGACGCCTACCTGTTCGACAGCCGCATCCCCCACCGCTTCCGCAACATCGGCGACCAGACCTGCACGCTGGTCAGCGCCTGCACACCGCCCTATCTGTGACGGCATCGCTTATGCCCCCTTCGTCAGCCGCTCGTTGCGGCGACGAAGAAATTCGAGACAGACCAGCAAAACCACCGACGTCAGAATCAACACCGTCGCCACGGCGGTGATGGTCGGATTGATGCTTTCGCGGATGCCGCTGAACATCTCGCGCGGCAGTGTCCGCTGTTCCGGACCGGCGATCATCAGGGCCACCACCACCTCGTCGAAGGAGGTGGCGAAGGCGAAGAGCGCGCCGGACGCCACGCCCGGCATGATCAAGGGCAAGACCACCCGGAAAAACCCGGTCAGCGGCGCCGCGCCGAGACTGGCGGCGGCCCGGGCCATGCCGATGTCGAAATGGGCAAGCGTCGCCGAAACGGTAATGACGACAAACGGCGCCCCCAGCACCGTATGGGCAATGATCAAGCCGGCGAAGCTGTTGGCCAGACCGAGCGGCGCAAAGAAGAAATAGACGCCGATGGCGGTGATCACCACCGGCACGATCATCGGCGACAACAGCAGCGCCATCACCAGCGGTTTGAACGGAAACCGCGCGCGGTTAAGCCCCATGGCGGCAAGCGTTCCCAAGATGGTCGCCAGGATGGTGGCCGAAATGCCGACGATCATGCTGTTGCGCAGGGCCGGCAGCCATTTCTCCGAAGTCAGCAATTCCTCGTACCAGCGCAGCGAAAAGCCGGGCAGCGGATAGGTGAGGAAATTGCCCGAGCTGAAGGACAGCGGAATGATCGCCAGAATCGGCGCCAGCAGAAAGAACAGCACGACGACGCTCGATGACCAGGTCAGGCCGGCGCCGAACTTCTGGGACAGGGTACTGGGAGCTTGCGGCACGGACATGTTCGTCACCCCATCTTGATGGCGCCGCCGCCGACCAGGCGGCTGTAGACGCCATAAAGGACAAATGTGGTGGCCAGCAGCACCGCCCCCAACGCCGAAGCCATGCCCCAGTTGACGCTGTCGGTGGTGTAGAAGGCGATGAAGTAGCTGAGCATCTGGTCGCCGGCGCCGCCCACCAAAGCCGGGGTGATGTAGTAGCCGATGGCCAGAATGAAGACGAGCAGACAACCGGCGGCGATGCCCGGCAGACATTGCGGCAGATAGACCCGGAGAAAGGCCACCGGCGGCGGCGCCCCGAGACTGACGGCGGCCCGCATGTAATGGGGTTTGATGGCCTTCATGGTCGAATAGAGCGGCAGGATCATGAAGGGCAGCAACACATGGGTCATCGCCACATGCACGCCGATACTGTTGTAGATCAGACGGATCGGCGCGTCGATGATGCCCAGCCAGATCAGCAGATGATTGACCAGCCCCTCGTTCTGCAGCACGACGACCCAGGCGGCGGTCCGCACCAGAAGCGAGGTCCAGAACGGCAGCAAGACCAGGATCATCACCAGATTGGCGGTCTTGGCCGGCCGCGTCGCCATCAGATAGGCGACCGGAAACGCCATCAGCAGACAAAGCAGGGTGACTGTCAGGCTGATGCGGAAGGTCCGTCCCAGCACATCGAGATAGATGGCACGCTCTTCCGGGCTGCGGACGATGGTCCCCGTGGCGTCATGCTGCAAATCGACCGCCGCCAGCAGGTAAAAGTCAGTCAGAGGTCCGCGCGCCCGTTTGATGGCGGCCCAGGTTTGCCGCTCTCCCCACCTGGGGTCGAGCGACAGAAACGCCTCGCGCATGTCGGCGGTGTCGGCGGCCGGCGCCTTACGGGCGGCCCCCATGATGAGCGTGCGGAAACCGTTGACGTCGTAGTTGAGACGCCGCGCCGCGGCGCTCGCCGTACCATTGATCTTGGCCTCGGCCAAATCGGCGGCGGCCGCCCGATAAACGGCGTCGGACGGCAGATCCCGGCCATCCCAGTCGGCCAGGGCCGACAGCGTCCGCGGCATGGCGGTCGGCAGTTCGGTGTCCTCGACGCTACGCCACAACATGCCGGCGATCGGCAAGGCGAAGCTGACGATGACGAACAGCAGCAGCGGCGCGACAAGTCCGAACGCCGCCACCTTGCGCATGCGGTCCGCTCGCCGCAGGCGCACCTTGAGCGACGTCCCGTCCCCCAAAGCCGCGCCGGCGGGCGGAGCCAGAACTCCGCCCTCGATGGTCATTTTGCCGCCCATTTGTTGAAGCGCTCGGTTAAACGGTCGAGATTTTCCAGCCAGAACTGGTCGTCGATCGGTTCGACATTGACCATGTTCTGCGGTGCGGTCGGCAATACCGGCAACAGTTTCGGATTGACCATGGCGGTGGCCGCCTTGTTGGTCACGCCATAAGAGACGTAGGTGGGCAGGTCCTTCTGATTCTCGGCCTTGCCAGCGAAGTCGAGAAATTTGTATGCGGCATCGATATTGGGACTGCCTTTCAAGATTACCCAACTGTCGATGGTATAAAGCGCCCCGTCCCAAACGATCTTGAAGTTCTTCTTGTCCTTGTCGTTGGCGGCGGTGATCCGGCCGTTATAGGCCGAGGTCATCGCCACCTCGCCCGAGGCAAGAAGCTGCGGCGGCTGGGCTCCGGCCTTCCAGAAGATGAGGTCGGACTTGATGCTGTCGAGTTTCTTAAACGCCCGATCGGCGCCGGCATCGGACTTCAGAACCTTGTAGACGTCCTGAGGCTTCACCCCATCGGCGATCAGAGCGATTTCCAGATTGGTCTTCGGTCCCTGGCGCAAGGCCCGCTTGCCGGGGAACTTCCTGGTGTCGAAGAAATCAGCCCAGCTTTTCGGCCCTTCCTTCATTTTGTCGCCATCATAGGCGAGAACGAAGTCGTAAACGATATTGCCGACGCCGCAATCGCTGACACCAGCCGGCAAATAGGCGTCCTTGCCGCCGATCCTGCCGTAGTCGAGCTTCTCGAACAGTCCCTCCTCGCAGCCGATGGCCAGTTCCTCGGACTCCACCTCGACGACGTCCCAGTTGGCATTGCCGCCCTGGATCTTGGCGCGCAGCACGCCAACGCCGCCGTCCCAAGGCTCGTCGGTCATCTTGATGCCGGTCTTGGCCTGAAACGGCTGGAAGAAAACGGCCTTCTGGCCATCTTGCAAGGCGCCGCCCCAGGACACCACCGTCAGGTCGCGGGCCAGAACCGGGCTGGCGGTCACAGAAACTCCGGCGGCCAGGCAGATCGCCGCGCTGGAGATGACGGCAAATGAGGAAACTCGTATTTTCATCAAGGAAACTCCCGTCCGGTCATATCCATTATCAGTCGTCTTGCGCCGACACCGTCTTGAGCGGCGCATGCGCGCGGCAGTCTTCGGCGCGGAACGACAAGGCGATGCGGTCTCCCGCCCTTGGCAAAGGCTGGTTGGCGGCGGCCTGCATCTTCACCATGAGACGGGCTTTGCCGGCGGCTTCGGCGACGACCCTGAGATGGTCGCCGAGATAGATCGTATCGACCACCGTCGCGTCGAGGTGATTGGCCGCGCCGTCCGCGGCGTCGCCGCCGACGACCAGACGTTCCGGGCGGATCGACAGGGTGGTCGGCATGTCGACGCCATAGACGTTGACGCGGGTGGCCGAAATCCGCTCGCCATCTTCGAGACGAACGGTACAGCGATCGCCATCGATGCTTTCCACCTCGCCCTGAAGGTTGTTGTTTTCGCCGATGAAGTTGGCGACGAAGGCGTTCTTGGGCTGCTCGTAGAGAACATCCGGCGCGGCGATCTGCTGGATGACCCCGTCATGGAAGACAGCCACCCGGTCGGACATGGTCAGCGCCTCGGACTGATCGTGCGTGACATAGACGACGGTAATGCCGAGTTTTTCATGCAGATCTTTGATTTCCATCTGCATATGTTCGCGCAGCTGCTTGTCGAGTGCGCCCAAGGGCTCATCCATCAATACCAGCTCGGGATCGAAGACCAGAGCGCGGGCCAGGGCGACACGCTGCTGCTGGCCACCCGACAGTTGGGCCGGACGCCGTTTGCCGAATTCGGCCAATCGCACCATTTCGAGCGCGTGGGCGACCTTGGCGCCAACCTCGGCCTTCGGCACCTTGCGGACCTCCAGCGGGAAGGCGACGTTTTGTTCGACCGTCATGTGCGGGAACAAGGCGTAATTCTGAAACACCATGCCGATGTTGCGCTTGTGCGGCGGCACCGCGTTGATCGCCTTGCCGTTCAGCTTGATGTCGCCGTAAGTCGGCACCTCGAAGCCCGCCAGCATCATGAGGGTCGTGGTCTTGCCCGACCCCGACGGCCCGAGGAGCGTCAGAAACTCGCCCCGGTGGATGTCAAGATCGAGGTTTTTGACCACCAGGGTCTCGCCGTCATAGGTCTTCTGCACCATCGAGAATTGAACGAGAACGTCACCACCGACCATCGCCAGCTCTCCTTGCATCAGCAGAAGGCAACGATAGCAGCGTTTAAAAAAATGAACAAGCAGAATGCTTATTAAACAAGCAATGCCGGTTTTTGCGACATTTACCGCCTAAATTTTAGGCAAATGGCCGAAATTTTAAACAGGTCGGTTCTCGGGCCCTGTCCGGCACGGATTATTCACCCCAACACTGTCATCCCCGTGCTTGACACGGGTATCCACGTGGCCGGGCCAAACGATGCCGTCTGATTTATGCCGCCATGGATTGCCGGATCAGGTCCGGCAATGACGATTTTTGGGTTACGGCTGCCGCGTAAAAGTCGGCAAAGCACAGCACATGCCGGACAGCCGTGCAGATCTCCCGGCAATCAACCGATCGCGCGGACAGGATTCACATCCCGGCGGGACAGACGTCGGGAAGGTCGCGGTTGAGACGGCCGAGGCTGTCGGCCACCAGTTCGGCCACTTGGCCGCTGGCCTGCGACAAGGCCGTCGCGACCTTGTCGGGGGAGAGTGTGGCAAGGCTGGATGTCACCTGGACTCGGCAGGTGGCGGAGGTCCCTTGCGGCAATCGGCGGATCGTCCAGGAGGCGCTGACCGTGGCCGACAAGCTCGGCCCCGCCTCGAAACGCTCGACATGCAAGGCCAGCCGGTATTGCGGCGGGCCGCCGGCGACAGCCGGGGTCGGCGCCCGATAGGTGTCGGTGGCGCCCAAGGTCCGCCACAGGACGTCGTCGACCACCTGGGCAATCTCGTCGGCCACCGGCGCCGCCCATTGGTCGGCGTAGCGAATGTCCAGGCGGCCATCGGCACCGGTCAAAATCATTTCGGTGCGGTTGAGGCGTTCCGGCACGGCGACCGGCAGCACCTCGACCAGCATCCGCGCCGATCCGGAAAGCGACGACTGCGCCGGAGCGGCCAGGGAATAGTAACGGATGGGCTCCGAGGTACCGCAACCGGACAAGCCGGCAAGCAGCGACGCAACCATGGAGAGTCGGAAGCAGGCGGCCTTCATCGGCTCTCTCCCTTGCGGCCCTGGATCAGCGCTTCGGGATGACGGTCCAAGGTATCGGTCAACGTCTTCAGAGACCGCGTGGCCTCGGCCACGCCCTGCAGGGCCTTGCGCGTGTCCTGCTGCATCGGGGCATCGCTGGCCAGAGTGGATTGGAGGCTCTGCATGGTACGGCTCATCTCCTGCAAACTGTTCTGGATTTCCGGCAACACGTCGGAATTAGCCCGTTGCGCCAGGGCATCGATCCGTTTCAGGCTGCCGTCCAGGCCGACCAGAACGCGATGGGCATCCTGTCCCAGCGTCTCGAACGGCACCTGCTCCAGCCGATGCAGGATATTCTGGACGCGCTGCTGCAGTTCCTCCAAGTCGCCCGGCACAGTCGGCAATTCCATGGTTTTGGACTTGGTGTCGAAGCGGGTCGGAGTGGCCCCGGGGAAAAAGTCGAGGGCGACGTAAAGCTGCCCGGTCAGCAGGCTGCCGGTGCGCAATTGCGCTCTGAGGCCGCGCCGAACCAGATCGCCAAGCATGGCCAGCCGTGCGGTGGGATTGTCCGACGGACCGAACGACGCGCCGGCGGCGGCCAGCCGATCCGGATAAAGGTCGACCTCGACCGGTGACGAGAAATCCTCGGCCGCCGCGTCATAGGACAAACCGATCCAGCGCACGCGGCCAAGTTCGATCCCCCGGAAATCGACGGGGGCCCCCACCGAGAGTCCGCGCACCGACTGGTGAAAACGCAAGACCACCTGCACCGGTTTGCCATCGGAGGCCTTGAGAGCCAGCGCGCGGTCGCTGGCCAGCGCGAAGGAGGTGCCCTCCGGCGCCTGGGGGCTGGCTTGCGAGCCGGGAAGAGTTTCGAAGGCGACGCCGCCCAGCAGAATCGTCGCCAGAGACTGCGTTTCCAGTTTCAGCCCTTGCGAATCGACGCTGACATCGATGCCGCTGGCGTGCCAAAAGCGGCTGTCGCCGGTGACGAAATGGTCGTAAGGCGATTTGACGAAGATTCCCAATTTGATCTGGCGGCCGTCGGGCATCAGCGTGAACTGTTCCACATGCCCGACCGGGATATGCCGGAAATAGACCGGAGATCCGACATCAAGCGAGCCGATGTCATCGGCTTCGAGAGTGAAACGCCGGCCGATCTGATCCGAAGCGACCACCGGAGGCTCCTCCAGCCCGCTGAACTCGCTGCAGGACTCCTCGGAATGTCCACCGTCGACACCGATGTAGGATCCCGACAACAGCGTTCCCAGTCCCGAGACTCCGGTGCCGGCGAAGCGCGGCCGAACCACCCAGAACCGGCTGTCGGTCACGGCGAACTGCCGCGCTTCCTTCACCAGTTCGATGGTCACCAGGACCCGCACGCGGTCGTCGGCCAGATGGACGCTTTTCACTTCGCCGATATCGACCGACTTGTACTTCACTTTCGTCTTGCCGGGTTCGATCCCCTCGGCAGTGGCAAAACTGACGGTGATCGTCGGCCCGCGCTGCAACAGCGCCTGCACCACCAGCGACAAACCGATCAACGCGGCAACGATGGGGATGGCCCAGATCAGCGAAGGCAGCCGTCGCCGGGGTGGATCGACACGCGGCTCCGGCAAGGCGGCAAAGGAAGAACCTTCCGGAAAGTCAGTCATGATCGTCCTTGATACAGTCCCAAATCAGGCGGGGATCGAAACTCCGGGCGGCCAGCATGGTCAAAACCACCACCGATCCGAATGCCGCCGCCCCGGGTCCGGCGTGGATGACGGCCAGGGTCCGGAACTGAACCAGCCCAACCATCAACGCCACCACGAAAATATCCAACATCGACCAGCGTCCGACCGCTTCGACGATCCTGAACAGCAGAGCCCGCTGGTGCACGCTATGGGATGACCGGAGGTGAACCGAAACCGCCAGAACCAACAATGTTCCCATTTTCAGCAAGGGCACCAGAATACTCACGACAAAAATAAGCGTCGCCAGTCCCTGGGAACCAGAGGTCCAGAAATAGACGACGCCGGACAGGATGGTATCCTCTTCAGCGCCGAACAGAGAAGCTGTTTCCATCACAGGCAACAGGTTGGCCGGGATATAGAGCAGCATCGCGGCGATCAGGAATGCCCAGGTCCTGGACAGACTGTCGGTCTTGCGCGACGCCAGGGCCGTGCCGCACCGCGGGCAGGCCCATGCGCCAATTCGCACCGCCGGCCGGCAGACCAGTCCGCAGCAGGGGCACACCAACAAGCCGGCCTGACTGGCCGAAAGAGCGGACGCGACCTTGGTCATGCCGATCTGCCGGGCTCAACCCACAGCCAGCGCAGGTCGAACGACACCACGACAGCCATGAGAACGGTCAGCGCGCCAAAGGCCCAAAGCGCCACGCCCGGCACCACATGGGCCAGGTGCGACAGTTTCACCAGCGCGACCAGGGTGCCCAACATGAAGACCTCGATCATCCCCCACGGCCGCAGCACCCAGACGAAACGGTAGAGCGTGGTGAAACCGATCATCGGCCGGCCCGGCCGGGCGACCGTCAGAAAGAGAGCCAGCATCGACAGGAGATCGATCAGCGGAAACAATATGGTCGTGGCGAAAACCAGGATGGCGATCAGCCACCGCTCCTCCGTCCATAAGGCGACAATGCTGCCCAAAAGGGTCGCGCTGTTACGGATCCCCTGCACTTCGAGATCGACGATTGGATAGGCATTGGCCAGCAGGAAAGTCAAAAGAGCACCCACCACCAGGGCCAACATCTGATCGCTGGTCATCCGGGGGCGGCGGTAAAGCACGTTGCCGCAACGGACGCAACGCGCCCGTTCGCCGGCGGCGATCGGGCGCCAGACGTGCAGAGCGTCACATTCGGCGCAGGCGATAAGATTATCGGTCATCAACGACATGATACCAGCGCAGTCCGGAGAGAATCCGGAGTCCCGCTCAATATCTTTCGTTAACCGCCACGGCGCAAGTCTGGTTCCGTCCCCGATTTTTCGCGGCGTAGAGCCGCTTGTCGGCAAGCGCGATCAATTTCCGGCTGTCCGCCGCCACCTCGTGGGCGCTGGCGATGCCGATGGACACCGTCGTCAAGATCGTCTCACCGCTCGACAACAGGGGACTGCCCTCGACCGTGGCGCGGATTCGCTCCGCCACGCGCACCCCGCCTTCCAGCGTGACATTGTGCAAAAGCATCATGAATTCTTCGCCGCCATAGCGGGCGGCGACATCCTGGCCTCGGCTCTCCGCAGCGAGAAGCTTGGCGACATGCTGCAGCACCTGATCCCCGACGGGATGACCGAAGCTATCGTTAACAAGCTTGAAACGGTCGAGGTCGAGCATCAGCAAGACAGTCGGACGGGATCGTCCGACGGACAGGGACCGCTCCAGGATGCTGGTGAAATAGGTCCGGTTGAACAGGTTCGTCAACTGATCACGGACCGCGGAATCGAAGAGTTTCTGCAGATATTCCTTTTCGGCCTTGGTGACATAGGCGAATCGGAAGGTACTCCCCCGACCGAATCGGATGACGTCTTCCGGCTGCAAATGGCATCTCTGAACGCGTTCAGCGTTCACCGTCACGCCATTGCTCGACTCCAGGTCAAACAGCTCCACGTCACCCGAGATGACATAGAGTCTGGCATGCTGACGGCTGACCGTCGGATCCATGATCGGAATATCGCACTCATCGGCCCGGCCGATCAGGATTTCGCGCTGGTCGAGAATATAGGTCCGCCCCGAGTCCGGTCCGGTCATGGCGATCAGGCAGGGCCAGGCGCGACTGTCGTCTGGCTTGGTCTCCTCGTCTCCTTCCGAGAACAGATGCGTATCGCTGGCGGTGTCCTCGTCGCATGGCGACGTTCGATTGGCGACCATTCTGAGCACGCTTTCCCCATCGGCCATTATCGTCCCCCTGCCGGAAATCACTTCTCCCGGTCAGGCATATCTCAACCGTGCGGCGGAAGCGATCAATCGAAATCTACCAACAACGTTGACTGATCGACAACAGTCCCAAAGGAATGGGTGTCGAAATAATTCACCGTCAGACCACCGTCTTTTTCTCGACGGACCCGTTGGAAGCCAGAAGATCGGCGATATGGGACTCGATCGGACTCGGCTGAAAGCCCAAGGCATCTTCCGCGTCTCGACTGTCGATGGTCCAATCGTGACCAGCACAGATCAGCATGAGCGCGCCAAACGATCGGGTCAGCGGATCGTCAGCTCTGATCATCGCTTGTAAATCGGCAAGCGGCACGATTTCTCGCTCAAAGGACCGGCCGGCCGTCTTTTCCAGCAGCTCGACGACCCCCGACATCGACAGTGACCGCCGGCCGCCAAGCGGAAAAGTCCGATTCAGGGCCTTGGGATTGTCGAGGGCGGCAACCGCCGCCGCCGCCACATCCTCCAGTCCGACCCAACTGATCGTTCCCTTCCCGTCGCCGAAAATGCGCACACGTCCCTCGGCGGGATTGAAGCCAAGTGCCGGGCTTAGCCAGATTTCGCGAAAATGGGTTGGGTGCAATATCGTGAAATCCATTCCACTGTGCCGCAGGGCGGTTTCCACCGATCGTTTGGCATCCTGCAGGGGAAAGGACGTCGAGTCCTCGGGGAAGGAAACAAAGATAAAGTGCCCCACACCGGCAGCCTTAGCCGCCTCGATCAACGATAGTTGTCCTTGGCGATCGACGGATTCGATAGTGTCTCCCTCTTCATGCGACAAGGTCGATGACGCCGTCGACAAGACGACAGGAACGCCGTTGCAGGCTGTCGCGAGGGAAGCCGGGTCCTTGAGATCGCCGATAACCGTCTCGACCCCGGCATCACGAAGGGCCGCCACTTTCGCGGGATCGCTGGAACGGCGCACCAGGCCGCGAACGTTGCGTCCTTTAGCGCGTAAGGCGCGGCAAAGGGTTGAGCCAAGATAGCCGGTTGCACCAACAACCAAATCCATAAAAAATCCCCCGATCGACGTGTCCGCTATTCATAGATAGCCGAGATCTTCCGCTGCCTTGATGATGTTTTGCAGATGCGGCAGCAACCAGTCCTTTCCGCCCTCTGCCAAAACCTGGCCATCTTCGGTCGCATTATCGCAAATCGCCGCCAATTCCGTGTCGATGGCATCGGGAAGCCGGCATTGCGGCTCGAGGAAAATCCGCCGCGCCAGCTCGACCACAACCGTTTCCGGCATTTGCCCGTCATACAAGGCGAACTGCGTCAACACGGCGGTCCATTGGAAGGGATGGGGAAAAGGAAGTTCGTTCCACACCGCCAATGCCCGATCGCAATGATCGCGCGCCTCCGCCCGATCCCCCTGCCGCCAGGCGCACCAGCCGAGCGCCGCGTGCGCCACTCCCAGGTAATCTCCCATCCGGCGTTTCGTCGCGATGGTCATAAGCTTGGCCGCCAACTCCCGGGTCTCGGCGACCCGCCCGCAGCGGCGATGCAAAATGACCAGATAGGCGACGGCCCGGGTCTCGCCGCTGGTGTCGCCGATCCGCCGGGACCGCTGAATCGCCTCCGAGAGTTCCACTTCGGCTTTTTCCATGTCGGCAGCGAACAACAACGCGAACCCGAACACGAACCGGGCAAAGGCGATATCGGCCAAATCCCCGGATTCCTGGGCGGCGGCAACCATCCTTTCAGCGTAATCGAGCGTCTGCGGCGCTACGCGATAGCGGTTGCGCCGATCGTCCCGGTTCACCAGCGACATGAAATAGTGATAGCGATGCGTCGGCAATCCGTGGCTTTCGATCAATGGACGGACCTCGTCCAATTCAGCGTTGATCTCGTCCAGCCGATTCAGCCAATAGAAAATCCAAATCCGGTTGAGCTTGATCTGGATCCGTTCATGAATGACGTCCCGCGCAACATCGCTTTGCACGGCGAGCAAAGCCTCCTCGCCCTTGGCATAGGCCGCGAGGGCGTTTTCGTGGGCATGTTCGATTTCCCAGGTCTTGCCGGTCTTGCGATGAAGGCGCGCCCTGGCGACGGGAACATCGGCGGCAACCGCGACCGCCGCGGCAAAGGCTTTCCGGGCGGCAGCATGGTCCCCCTGAAGAGCCAGCACGTCTCCCAGGGACTCGTTGACGGCGAGCGCTTCGCAACGCCAGGTCTGATCGCGAAGGGGAAACTGTTCCAGTTCGCGCAAGGTTGCGGCGAAAAGCCTGACGGCCTCCGCCGTGGCATGCAGGCGTTGGGCTTGACGGGCCGCGGCGTGCAAATGCGGCTCGGCCCGCTCGGGTTCGCCCGCCGCCGCCCAATGGTGTCCGAGATCGGCATGGCGATCTTCGTTGCCATGGCGGGCGGCACCGACGTCCTCCAGGGCACCGGCGATACTGCGATGAAGCGCTTGTCGCGTTCCTCTCGTCAGCTGCGAATCGGCGATTTCCCGAATTTTGTCATGCATGAAACGGAAATCGTCCGTTTCGGTCGGTTCGATGATCTGACGGCGCACCAATTCGTCGACGATGTCGCCCATCTCGTCCTCCGAAAGGGCGCTCACCTTTTGCAGGAAGTTCGTCTCCAGAGTCCGCCCGACCAATGCCGCGACGTCGAGAACCCGCCGGGCGGCCGGGGTCAATTTCGAGAGCCGCAGTTCGATAAGCTGATGCAGGGACACCGGCAATGGAAGCGCCTCGAAGGCTCCAGGATCGGGAATACCATCGCCGCCAATGACCCAATGGCCAAGCCGATCGCGAACCAAAACGCCCTCGGCCACGGCGGTTCGCAGGTATTCGGCGATGAAGAACGGATTGCCATTGCTGCTCCCGGCCAGGAAATCGACGAGCTGCGGCGGCGGCTCGGTCAAGGCCAGCATGCCACCGACCATTCCGCGAACATCGTTCACGGCCATCCGGCGCAGGTCATAACCAGAAACCTCCGGCGCGCCGAACAAGGCGTCAAGAGCCGCGGTCCGCTCCTCCGAACGGAAGGTCGTCAGAATGAGGACCGGCGCCGCCTGCAGCGGGCCATCCTTGAAATGGTTGAGCAGACCCAACGTCAGTTCGTCCGCCCACTGCAAATCGTCGAGCACCAGCATCAGCGGACGCCCGTCCGCGTAGGCGGCCAAAGTGAAGCTCAATGCCTCAAAGAGACGCTGACGCGCCGCGGCGCTCTGAAGCGGCGGCGGTTGCTCGGTCACCTGAAGGGCGTCGCGCAGCATCGGGAAATAGTCGCCGATCACCGGCGCGTAACGCCCCAGCAAGCGCACCTTCTCGGCCTCGCCCAGTTCGACGCAGCGGTCGACGACAGCCTCGATCAGCGGACGCAGGGCAAAAAGCGGCGGCGCCTGAGACGATGCGCCGTGATTGTCGTCCTCCATTCTTGGCTGGCAGTCACCGCTCAAAACCTCGAGACCGGCCCGACGGGCCAGAATTCCAGCCTCCAGCGCCAGGCGGGTCTTACCGGCTCCGCTTTCGCCGGCGACCACCATCATCCCGCCCTGCCCGGAACGGCACCGCGCGATAAAAGCGTTCGTCGCCTTGAGCAGATCCTGCCGCCCAATAAAAGCCGAGCGGTACAGGTAGGGTTTGGCCGCCGGACGCCGCAATGACCAGGGCATCGGCGACGCGCCCAGACGCGCGAGCGCGGCCGCAACATTCTCCGCATAGCCGGTCCGCCGATCCCGGTCTTTTTCCAGCAAACCCATGATCAACAGGTCGAGGGCCTGGGGAACTCCGCCGATAACGGCGCTTGGCGGCAGGACCTGCGAGTCCAGATGGCTTCGAACGATGGCCCGGCGACTTCCGACGAACGGCGGATGCCCGGTGACGAGTTGATAGAGCACGCACCCCAGAGAATAGAGGTCGCTGCGGGCATCGAGAATCTCGCCGCGGATCTGCTCCGGCGACATATAGGCCGGAGACCCGCTGATTCGCTGAGTGTGGTCGATCCACTCACGGCCTACGGCGCCGCCGATCTCCTCGGCAAGCCCAAAATCCACCAGAACCGGCTGTCCATTGTCGAGAATGAAGATGTTGGAGAGTTTGATATCGCGGTGGATCACTCCCTCGCCATGCACATAGGCGAGGGCTTCGCAGACACCCTCGATAATCGCCAACAGCCTGCCGAGAGCATCGCGCGAAACGATCTGCCCCACATCCCCATAGGTCTCTTCGGACGTTTCCGTCTGTTCCGGATTGCCTTTGTCGTCGAGCAGCAGAGTCGTTGCGGCCGTCGAAGACGATCGTGCCATGGTCAGCGGCGACGACTGATTGGCAACGACGTCGCGCAACGAGATTCCCTGTAGATGTTCCATGGCGTACCACGGACGGCTGTCATCGACGCCGTGATCCAGAATGTGGACCACGCCGGGATGATCGAGGCGGGCCAGGGCTCTTATCTCTCGGCGAATTTGACTGAACCGCGTGGCATCCCGTTTGGTAACGGTTTTGACCGCGACAGCCCTGCCGTCACCCAGATGCCGCCCGGCATAGACCACGCCCATGGCGCCGCTGCCAATGACATCGGTGATGCGGTATGACCCAATCGTTGACGGCATCTTCACAGGCAATCGAGACTCACATCACTCGGTATAACTGACGGGCTCCCAGACCTCCCACTGCGGGTTGCCGGCGACCGTCTGGTTCAGGGCTTTTTGCACGGCTGTCTGCGCTGTCAGCCAAGCCACCGTACCGGTCGGATCGGGCAAGGACAAGTGCGTCGCCCAGATATGCACGTAACGTCGCAGAAGACCGGTTTGCACATAGCTTCCATGAACGAAGCTCCATCCGAATTTCGCACTCATCGGCGAGCTCTTGTCGTCGACGCAATCGGTCATGAAGCTATCGAAAACCGCCAGAGCTTCCGGATCGGCCACAACATTGAAGGTGACCTGAAGAAAGAAACGGACACCGTCGGGAACGACAAAACTCGGACTTTCACTTTGCGGATTGTAAGGCAGCGCCTGCGTGAAATCCTGCACTTCCCGCAAAACCATGGCATCCAGATTCTGGTAGACCGGATTGTCGTCGAAGACTTCCATGAGATAGGGAAGAGAATTGTAGTCCCGCACACGCCATAGGTGCAGATAGGTCTTCACGGAGGGATCGTCTGTATGACCGGACGAATCGCGGCCGGGCGTATGCTCAGCGGCCAGGAAAAGCTCCCATCCCGGCCATGGCGTGGCTGCGAAAGTCGGCATCAATTCGTGCATGTACTCTTGAAAGGCCTGGCATTGATGATCGTCGTTCGGCAGATCCAAGGTGACGCGGAGATAGCGCATCGGCAAACCCATTGACCCCTCCATTCATCGATTTAAAGGCGACCCGTCGGCAACAGCGTCCATATTTTGTTTTTCTTCACTTTGGACGAACAGGTATTCCCTGACCAGAAGCGCCAGGAAACTAAATCTGTTGGGCAGCCCAAGCATCGCGCTGTAGCGCTCCAGATCGGCGGGAACGACCTCTTTTCGCCGCTCCACGAAATGCCAATGCAATAGCTCGGCCTCTGACAAACCTGTTGTTTCCACAGCCGGCGCCTGGAGAAAGGCCAGAACCCGGTCCTTGCGCGCCGCCCTCCGTGACAAACCGCCATAGGATCCGGCAACCCGCAGGACGTCGGCCAACTGCGCGAGAGCTTCCTGCCGGAACATGACGTCCACCTGGCCGATCTTCACTTCGCGCATGATCAGGGAGGTCAGGCCGTCGCCGTCGAGGTCCTGTGCCGCCAGCCAATTGCCGATCTCGTCGGGCCGCGTTAAGCCGCGCCCGACAAAAAAGCCATTGAGAACATCGCGAAACACCTCCCGGGCGACGGGCGTATCGATACGCCCCGCCTCGCGTAGCGCCAACGCCCGGGCCAGCGCTTCGGTCATCGCGCGGCCGAAGGCGCCGCTGTCGAGCCGAAGTTCGTCGAGCAGCGCCTCCTGCGGCAAGTCATCTCTGAGGGCCGCGGCCTCCTGATGTCCGAGGCGCCGGGCCACCTGTTCCCAGGCGTCCGTATGCTCGAAGCGGAATTGGCAGCGAAACGGGTCCGGCGACGTCGTCTGGAAATCGGCGATGATCCGCAACAGCTCAACGGCGTCGAGCCCTTTGCGGTCGACCCGTCCCGATGGCAGCCATTGCTGCAATGCGGATCGCTCGGCCGCCGACAGATCCGATGCCGACACTTGTTCGAGGATGTGGGGGTAGTCGCGCAAGGGATAATAGAGATCCTTGGCCGCTTGCAGCAACGCGTCGTGCGACGCCGCGCCGATAATCCCGTCGCTTTCGGCGCGATCGAGCGTGGCGCGAATGTTCACCATGGCTTCCGAGACCGCCTTGTACCCCAGCTCCGCCGGGCCATGGACGACCGTCACCTCGTCGTCGTCTTCGAGGGCACCGTCACGGAATGCCTCGAACACCCGGCCGACACCGATCATGCCGAACGGCGCCAATTCCGAGGCGCGAAGCGCCCCCATGCTGGAGGCGCCGAAAACATGCACGCCGCGACTGAGCGCCCAGAGAATTTCCTTGTGCCAGACAGCCGGCACCCGCTCGAAATATCCGTCGATGATCCCGATGATTCTGGCGCCTTGCACCGTGGCGCGATGAACGTCGCCTTGCGAAACCGGCGGCCGAAAATCGGCGTCCAGAATGGCCCGGGCGTCGGCCGACGCAAGGCTTGGCCCCAGAAAAATAACGGTGTTCATGGCTGTCTTCCGCGCAGACGGGCTTCAGCACGCCGTCCCGGCACATAGCCCGGCGCATCATGCAGACCTTCGAGGCCCGGAACGATGATCCGGACGACGCTGATCCCCGGTATCCGGACGGGAAACTCCAGGGCAGCGGCCTGCGTCACGCCGACGGCACGGAGCCGATCGAGGATAAACGCCAAGTCGTCATCGAAATTGTCGGCCTGGTAATCGGCAACGTCATCCCAGGACCGAGCCGGAACCACCGCCGGGGCCTCGATTTCGCGCAGCACCTGGGCGACCCGATCTGGATTGCGGGCGGTTTCGAACAATTCCCGGTGGGCATCGTCGCGCGTCCCGGCAATATAGGTCAGCCTGGTTTGCGCGGCCTCGGTCAGGGCGCGCAAAAGGGCGACTTCGCGTGTCGGATGACAGCCGCTGCCGTGGCTTGAATAGTGCTGCCCGAGAGCATTGCCCTGGCGGTCGACCAAGGTACTCACAAAGACCGGGAGTCCGATATCGGTGGTGATATCCCAAACGCCGACGGCCAGTTCTGCCGCGAAAAGACGATCGAGCAGGACCCGGCACGAGGGCAGATCGACCGTGTCGAGGCAAAGCCGTCCGGTCGGATTGCCGATCCCCCCCCGCAACGCCCACAGGGCCAGGGCGTCCCGTTCGATCACTTCGCAAAGGCCGTGACAGGCCGCTTCGAGAAAATGATTTCCCGATGCCAGACCGTTCGAGCTCATCAGGAAATTGCCGCTGCCCGACGGCAGCGGGCGCGTGTAGTTGGTATGAACCATTTCATAGGGAACCCAAAGGGGCTCCCGGCTCGTCAAATCTCGCCCCTCGCACCAGAGAATCGGTTTATCGGCGTGAAAGCTGCTGACGGAAAGACGTGGCAGCGAGGCAACATCGATCACCGGCCGGTCGCACCGAAGTTCGCCGAGGCTGGCCAGTCGCAACGGCAGATCGGGATGCTCGGCATGATGGGACTCGATGGCCTCCATCAATCCGGAAACACGGGCGGCCGTCAAATCCGCTCCCTTGCCTTGGGACACAACCACCGAGCGGGCGTTGGGGCGGTAAACGGCGACAACGGGTACGCCAACCCGGTCGAGGCCGGTAATATTGGCGACGCGGGTAATTCCCATGGCCGCCAGATGAGGACGGATCACCTCCAGCGTGTCGGCGGGAGAGCGAAGGCGGTGTGTGCCCCCAAGGTATCCTTTGGGGGCGGAAACGGATGGGGACATGACGGACAAATCCCCATCCGCAAGCATTTGCGCCAAAATACTACTCGTCGGAACGGATGGCGCTCAGGTCGATAAGATAACAAGCTGCGCCAATTCCCTCACCAGTTTGCGAAACAGAAGCAAGAATAGCGCCGTTATTGATCAACTGGGCCACGTCGGCCTTCAGATCATCAGGCAGAGTCTGCTTTTGCCAAACTTCGGACGGCACATAATAAAGCTGATCACCCCATTTGATGGCGATGCCATGCTGATAGTTGCTCACGATCGGAAAACTCCGGTTCTGCTTCAACGAAGGCGGACGACTTGTGGTTGACAACCTGCGCGCCCCCTGCGCGCCGATCGGAGAACATTCTAATCGGGATTTTGAATGAGATCATGTCCTAATTTGCTACCAGATCAAACTTTACCAGTCATCTTTTTCTCTTAACGGGCGCATCTGAAATGGAGAACAAATGGATAGTCATCTAGTGACGATCCACCACCCTTCGGTTTCCATGCGATGCCTGTCAGAACCCCTGCGCCCCACTGCATCCGTGGCGAAAATCGCCGGCGCCAAGTCGAGTATCAGCATGATTGGTGATCGTAATTTTTCCGGCAACCATAATCTTTGATTATTCATTTTGTTATAATATTCTACCTTAAGATATCAAACCGGTTACCCCGTGAGTTAGGAGGGCACGTGTTCCGGCGCTGCGCGATCCTGTCTCTGGTTCTGCTTCCCCTTTGCCTTCCGTTCCTCGTCGCAGGGATGGCAGGCGCCGCCGACGCGCCGCCCCTTGTCGTGGTCAGCGACGACAATTACCCGCCCTACATCTTCCGGGATTCCGATGGAAAACTCTCGGGCTATCTGGTCGACGCCTGGGCATTGTGGCAACGCAAGACCGGCCGGCCGGTCGACCTCGTCGCCACCGACTGGGAAAAAGCGCAACAGCTGATGGCGGCCGGCAAGGCCGATGTGATCGACACCATTTTCCGGACGCCCGAGCGCGAGGCAAATTACGATTTCACCTGGGCCTATGCCGACATCCGGGTTCCGATTTACGTGCATGCTTCGATCGGCGGTATCGTCAAGCCCGAGGATCTCCGGGGGTTTCTGGTCGGCGTGAAGACGGGCGACGCTTGCATCGAACATCTAAGAGCGGCTGGTCTTGGCAACTTTCAGACTTTCGACAGCTACGCCGATCTGACCGACGCCGCGGTCGGCGAAAGGATCAAGATTTTCTGTCTTGACGAACCTCCCGCCAACTATCTGCTTTACAAGGCCGGTGCGGATCGGACCTTTTACAAGGCTTTCGACCTCTATACAGGCCAGTTCCATCGAGCCGTCCACAAGGGCGATCAGCAGACTCTCGATCTCATTGAAAGGGGCTTTTCCGCATTCAGCAGTGGCGAGAAACAGGCGCTGGAGGACAAATGGATTGGAAAGAGGGTGAGCCTGCCCGCTTCCGTCCGCTACATCAGCTACGGCCTGCTGGCGGCGATCGGCGTCGGCGGCGTCCTGGCCGTATGGGCCGTCACACTGCGGCGGGAGGTGCGGCGGCGAACGGCGGAACTGGCCCAGCAGAGCAGCCGTCTTTACACGCTCATCGAGACTATCCCCGACCTTGTCTGGCTGAAAAACCCGGCCGGCGTCTTTCTTACATGCAATCACGAATTCGAACGCTTTTTCGGAGCGACCCAGGCCGAGATCGTCGGCAGGACGGATTTCGATTTCGTCGACGCCGAGTTGGCTCGGTCTTTCCGGGAAAACGACAGAGCGGCCATCGCCGCCGGTAAACCGAACCTCAATCAGGAATGGGTAACCTATGCCAGCGACGGACGGCGGGCCCTGCTTGAGACCATCAAGACTCCGATGTTCGATGACAAGGGCGCATTGATCGGCGTGCTGGGCATTGCCCGCGATATCACCCGTATGCACCGGATCGAAGAGGAATTGCGCCAGAACGAGGCCCTTTTGCTGCAATCGCAGCGTCTGGCCTCGGTCGGTCATTTTGTCCTCGACCCTGGCATCGGCGTTCTCCGGACATCGGCGGTTTTCGACGAGATCTTCGGCAGCAGCAAGGGGCAACCCGGCGGACTGGCCGGCCTGGCGGACTGGGTTCATCCGGAACACCGAGCCGCATTCGCCGGAAAGCTCGCCGACTTCATGCGCGAAGGCGGTCATTTCGAATGGGAGTGCCCCATTCTTCGCAGCGATGACGGAAAGCTCCGCTGGGTCAAGATGTCGGCAGAAATGCAGATGAGCGGCGATGGGAGGCCGGCCAACCTGTTCGGCAACGTCCAAGACATCACTGCCTTCAAGCAGGCCGAGGCGGACATCCAGCAACTCGCCTTCTTCGACCCGCTGACCAAACTGCCGAACCGTCGCCTGCTTCTCGAACGGCTGACCCGCGCCAAGGCTCTTGGCGTCCGCAACGGCTCATTTTGCGGACTGCTCTTCATCGACATCGACAACTTCAAGGTATTGAACGACACCAAAGGTCACCGGATCGGCGACCTGCTGCTGGAAGAGGTTGCCCGGCGCCTGGTCACCTGCGTCCGCCTGGGCGACACTGTCGCCCGGTTCGGCGGCGACGAATTCGTCGTGATGATCGAATCGCTCAGCGATCAGATCGACCAGGCTGCCGCCCAGGCCGACGCCGTCGGAGAAAAAATCCGTCACCGGTTGTCGCAGCCCTACCAACTGGAAAAGCAACCGCACCACTGCGCGGCGAGTCTTGGATTAACGTTGTTCCGAGGCGTCGACGTATCGAACGACGATCTGCTCAAACAGGCAGATCTCGCCATGTATCAGGCCAAGGCGGCGGGACGGAATACCAAGCGGTTTTTCGATCCCTCGATGCAAAAATCCCTGGCGGCCCAGGCGGCACTCGAAGATCTGCTCCGACAAGCCACGGACCGGGATGAATTCGTTCTCTATTACCAGCCGCAGGTGGCACGGAATGGCGATATCGTCGGCGCCGAGGCATTGATCCGCTGGCGGCACCCCGAACGAGGATTGGTGCTGCCGGCGGAGTTCATTCCGGCGGCCGAGACCTCCGGGCTTATCCTGCCGATCGGTCTCGCCGTGCTCGATCTGGCCTGCCGGCAACTGGCGACCTGGAGCACGATGCCGGTCAGCCGGACTCTGAGCCTGGCGATCAATGTCAGCGCGCGGCAATTCCGCGATCCGGCCTTCGTCGAAGACGTCCGCCGGGCCCTTTTCACCAGTGGCGCCGACCCCACCAGGCTCAAACTGGAATTGACCGAAAGCCTGCTGCTGCAGGACGTCGGGGATTGCGCGGCCAAGATGCAGGCGCTCAGGACTTTGGGGGTCAGCCTGTCGCTGGACGATTTCGGCACGGGATTTTCCTCATTGGCCTATCTGAAACAACTGCCGTTCAGCCAGCTCAAGATCGACCGCTCCTTCGTCCGCGACATCCTGATCGACCCCAACGACGCCTCGATCGCCCGCACCATCATTCTTCTGGCCAAATCCTTTGGACTGACGGTGATCGCCGAAGGCGTCGAGCAGGAGGACCAGTGGCGCTTCCTCGCCGCTGAAGGCTGCGACGAGGCGCAAGGCTTTCTTTATGGACGCCCGATGCCGGCAACCGACTTCCTGACACTGATCACGGAATGGCAGAAACATCGGGCCCTGGAGATCGACAGTCGGTAAGAGAATTGGACCGGGCGGCGCTTGCGCCAGCCGAAGCATGAGTCATCGCACGCGGCTCTAGATTATCATAATAACAATTTACAACTTATGGTTTTCGTTCCAGGTCACTTGTGACACCATTTACCTCTGAGTGATTGGCTCGGGCCAACGCATCCCCCGTCTTCGGCGAGGTCCACCCGCCGAACGCGACGATGAGGCGGAGAGGCAGATGGCATCATTTTACGTCAACGGGAAAGCGCATTCGGTCGACGTCGACCCGGAAACGCCGTTGCTTTGGCTGTTACGCGACACCTTGGGACTTACCGGCACCAAATATGGCTGCGGGATCGGTGAGTGCGGCTCATGCACCGTTCACATCGACGGACAAGCCGTCCGGTCCTGCTCGGTGCAAGCCGGCGCCGTCGCCGGCCAGCAGATCACCACCATCGAGGGACTGGCCAAGGGCGGCAAATTGCACCGCGTGCAACAAGCCTGGATCGACCAGGACGTGCCGCAATGCGGCTATTGCCAGAGCGGCATGATCATGGCGGTGGCGGCCCTGTTGCAAGACAAGCCGAAGCCGACGGACGACGACATCGACCAGGCGATCACCAACATTTGTCGATGCGGAACCTACCAGCAAGTGCGCGCGGCGATTCACGCCGCCGCCAAGGCGTAAGAAAGAGGCCCGCCATGCCCGCTCCACAGTCTCCGGTCAGCAGTAGCGGCCCGTCAAGCCTCAGCCGGCGCGCCTTTCTTGTCACCTCCGCCGCTGCCGCCGGCGGTCTTTCGCTCGGTTTCAGCCTTCCCTTGGGGGAACCGGACGCCATTGCCGCCGAAGCTGGCGCCGAGGTCAATGCCTGGGTGGTGATCCGCCCCGACGACAGCGTGCTGATCCGCATCGCCCGGTCCGAAATGGGACAGGGAACCTTGACCGGGTTGGCGCAACTGGTGGCCGAGGAACTGCAATGCGACTGGTCGAAGGTCACCACGGAATTTCCGTCACCGGGCGAGAACCAGACCCGCAATCGGGTTTGGGGAAATTTTTCGACCGGCGGCAGCCGTGGCATTCGCGAATCCCAACAATATGTCCGCGAGGGCGGTGCCGCCGCCCGCGAAATGCTGATCGAGGCGGCCGCCCTGGCCTGGAAGGTGCCGCCCGCCGACTGCGTTGCCGCGGCCGGCGTCATCACCCATAAGCCGAGCGGACGGAAAACCACCTATGGCAAGATGGCTGCCGCAGCCGGAAAATTAACACCACCGAAAACCGTATCGCTGAAGGATCCGAAAGACTGGACCATCGCCGGCAAGGGCTTGAAGCGCCTCGACACGGCACCGAAGGTGACCGGTCAACAGGTCTATGGCATCGACCTCAAACTTCCGGGAATGCTGGTGGCCACCATCCGCGACTGTCCGGTCAACGGCGGCAGGCTGGCGGCGTTCGATGCCGCCAAGGTCACCGGCATGCCCGGGGTGAAGCGCATCGTCGCTGTCGACCAGTCGGCTGTCGCGGTGATCGCCGACAGCTTCTGGCATGCGAAAAGCGCCATCGACGCTCTGCCGGTCACCTGGGATCCGGGCGACGGAGCCAAGGTTTCGTCGGCGACCATCGCCGCCATGCTGGCCGAAGGCCTCGATGCCGAACAGGCCTTTATCGGAAATAAAGCGGGTGACGCCAAGGCCGCCATCGCCGGAGCGGCCAAGACGGTCGAGGCGGTCTACGGCTATCCGTTCCTCAATCACGCCACCATGGAGCCGATGAACGCCACGGCCCTCTATAAAGCCGACAGGTGCGAGGTCTGGGCACCAACCCAGAACGGCGAAGCGGCGCTTGCCGTGGCCGCGGAAGCGGCCGAACTGCCGGTGTCGCGCTGCGACGTTCACAAGATGATCCTGGGCGGCGGTTTCGGACGACGCGGACGATCCGACTATGTCCGCCAGGCTGTCCTTATCGCCAGACAGATACCGGGCACGCCGGTCAAGCTGATCTGGACCCGCGAAGAGGACATGACCCATTGCTCCTACCATCCCATCTCGCAATGCAAGATGACCGGCGGGCTCGACGCGGCGGGCAATCTGGTCGGTTTGCATATGCGTCTGTCGGGTCAATCGATTCTGGCATCGCTGATGCCGCAAAACCTGCAGAACGGCATGGACCCGGTGACCTTCCAGGGGCTTAATCCGGGCGGAGCCGAATCGGCTTTCGCATATGACATTCCCAATCTGCTGATCGACCATGCCATGCGCAACACCCACCTGACCGTGGGATTTTGGCGGGGTGTCAATACCAACCACAACGCCATCTATGTCGAAAGTTTCATGGACGAACTGGCCGACGCCGCCGGCCAGGATCCATTGGAGTTTCGGCGCAAATACCTGAGGCCCAAGCACCGGGCCGTGCTTGACGCGGTGGCGGAACGGGCCGGGTGGGGCAAACCGCCGGCCGGACACTACCAGGGTTTGGCCCAGATCATGGGTTTCGGTTCCTACGTCGCCGCCTGTGCCGAGGTCTCGGTCAGTCCGGAGGGCAAGCTCAGGATCCACAAGATCGTCGCCGCCACCAATCCCGGCGTGGCGGTCAACCCCGCGCAGATTGAACGCCAGGTAGCAGGATCCTTCGTCTACGGCCTTTCAGCCCTGCTTTACGGCGAATGTACGGTCAAGGACGGGGTGGTCGAACAGACCAATTTCGACAGTTACAAAGTCCTGCGCATGGACGAGATGCCCGAGGTCGAGGCGCACATCGTGGCAACCGGCGAGTTCTGGGGCGGTGTCGGCGAGCCGACCATCGCGGTCGCCGCCCCGGCGGTGCTCAACGCCATCTTCCGGGCGACCGGCAAGCGCATCCGTTCCGTGCCATTGTCGCATCATGATTTGAAACGGGCCTGACCGGCGGACCGATGGAAGCGGGACGAGGACAACGATGAGGTTGGTCAATAGCGTTCTTGTCGTTGGACTATTGCTTTGCGGACCGGCGCAGGCGGCTTCCCGGAAGGAGCCGCTGCCGTCTCCTCCCGGCGCCAGCGCCTGTTCCGGTTGTCACGGCGCCGGCCGGTCGATACCGCAGTTGCCGGGCAAAATACCGGTCGAGATTGCCACCGCCCTGCAGGACTTCAAAACCGGCAAGCGCCCGGCCACGGTGATGGACCGAATCGCCAAAGGCTTCTCCGACGATGAAATCGCCGCCATCGCCGCCTGGTACGGACGTCAGCGGCCATGAGGAGAGCCACCGATGGAGACTGACGATCCAAACCGCCGCCGTTTTCTCGAAAGCGCTCTGGCCGGTGCCGCGATGTCCGCCTTTCCGCTGCCGGCGCTTGCGCAAGCCAGGGGACATGGCCATGTCGTCGTCATCGGCGGCGGCTTTGGCGGCGCGAGCTGCGCCCGGACCTTGAAGCGTCTCGAGCCCCGCCTTGCCGTCACGCTTGTCGAAAGCAATCGGATCTTCACCTCCTGTCCATTCAGCAATGCGGTGATCGCCGGTCTGCGCGATATCGCCGATCAGCACTTCGGCTATCGCGCCGTCGCCAAACAGGGCGTCGCGCTGCATTGGGGCACGGCATCGGCGGTCGATCGGCAAAACCATCGGGTCGTGCTTTCCGACGGATCGACACTCCGCTATGACCGCCTGGTTCTGGCGCCGGGCGTCGACATCCGTTGGGATGGTCTGCCCGGTTATTCCGAGGAAGCCGCCCTGCGCATGCCACATGCCTGGAAGGCCGGTGAACAGACCCTGCTGTTGCGCCGTCAGCTCGCCGCCATGGACGACGGCGGCCTGGTGGCTATCGCCGCGCCGGCCAATCCCTACCGCTGTCCGCCCGGTCCCTACGAACGCGCCAGCCTGATCGCCTATTACCTGAAGACCCACAAACCGCGCTCGAAATTGATTGTTCTCGATGCCAAGGACGCATTCTCCAAGCAGCGGTTGTTCGAAGAGGCGTGGAAGGTCCTCTATCCCGATCTGATCGAATGGGTCCCCCTGTCGCAGGGCGGCCAGGTCATCTCGGTCGATCCGGCCACCATGACCCTGGTGACCGACTTCGCCAGCCACCAGGTCGCCGTCGCCAATGTCATCCCGCCGCAGCGGGCCGGTGCCATCGCGTCCCTGGCCGGTGTCGCCGACCGCAGCGGCTGGTGTCCCATCGATCCCACGACCTTCGAGTCGACGCTGCAAAAGGACATCCACGTGATCGGCGACGCCGCTATCGCCGGGGCCATGCCGAAGTCGGCCTTCGCCGCCAATGCCCAGGCCAAGGTTTGCGCCGCCGCCATCGTCGAAATGCTGGCCGGCCGACAGCCGGACGACCCTCGGTTGATCAATACCTGCTACAGCCTGGTCGCCCCCGACTATGGCATTTCCATTGCCGGGGTTTATCACGCCGCCGGCGGCCAATTGACCGACGTGACCGGAGCCGGCGGCATCAGTCCGCTCGATGCGCCGCGCTCGTTTCGCGAGCAGGAGGCACGCTATGCCGAAGGCTGGTTCAAGACGATCACCACGGAAGCCTTTGGGTGAAGCGGTGATCCTGTTTCTCCTGGTCGCCTTTGCCGTTCTGATGACACCACGCAGCGGCCGGGGCGCATCCCTGCCCTGCGACCGCCCGGCGTCACTGACCGGCCGACCGGGCGATATCGCGCGCGGACAGGCGATTGTCGCCGATCGTCGACGGGGGCTTTGCCTGCTCTGTCACAGCGGCCCATTTGCCGAACCCCGTACCCAGGGCGATCTGGCCCCCGATCTGGCGGGAGCGGGAAAGCGCTGGACCGAGGGGCAATTGCGGCAGCGCCTTGTCGATCCGCGCTGTTTCGCCCCCGAGACCATCATGCCCGCCTACGGCAGAACCACGGACCTCGTGCGGGTTGCCACGGTCTTCGCCGGTAACCCGATCCTGACGGCCGACGAGATCGAGGATGTCGTCGCCTTTCTCGTCACTTTGCGGCAATAGGAGCCAAAAGCAACAGATGGACCACGATTCCTGCCGCGGACGGCGCCGTTTCCTGATCGATATGGCGCGTCTGGCCGGTGGTGCCGGCATTGCTTCTGTCCTAGTGATGCGGCCGGCGACGGCGACACCGGCGGCGATGGCCGAGGCGATCCGCCAGACCGTCGGCGCCACGCCGCCGAAACCCGGACGGGTCAAACTTGAAATCCCACCGCTGGTCGAGAATGGCAATACGGTTCCGATCACCGTCTCGGTCGACAGTCCGATGACGCAACAGGATCATGTCACGGCCATCCACGTCTTCAACGAGAAGAATCCGCAACCCTATGTGATCAGCGTCGACCTCGGACCGCAAAACGGCCGGGCCATGCTGTCGACCCGCATCAAGCTCGCCGATTCGCAAAAGGTGATGGCTATCGCCCGGATGAGCGACGGATCGCTGTGGAGCGACAGCGCCGACGTGATCGTCACCATGGCCGCCTGCGTCGAGGACGTGCCGGGATGACCCGCCCCCTGATCAATGTCCCGAAAACCGCCAGGCGGGGGGAGCTCGTCGAAATCAAGACGCTGGTTTCGCACCCCATGGAAAGCGGTTACCGCCCCGGCCTGAACGGCCAGATCATCCCGCGCGACATCATTTCGTCCTTCGTCTGCCTCCACGACGGCAAGGAGATCTTCCGCGCGACATTGTCACCGGCCATCGCCGCCAATCCGTTCCTGTCCTTTTTCTGGGTCGCCACGACCAGCGGCACCTTGACCTTCCAATGGACCGGCGACAACGGGTTTTCGGTCAGCGAATCTGTCGACATCGCGGTGGAATGATGTCGGCGATGCGCAGGGGCCTGACCTCCGCGATCCTGGCATGGTCGCTGGCCGACATCGGCGCTGCCGCCGACATTCCACCGGACGACCGCCGTTCGGGCACGACCGTCATGGGACCGGCCCTGCAAGCCATGCAAAACGACGACAGCGGCAACCCTGCCGGCCTTTGGTTGGCCGACGGTCAGGCCCTGTGGGACGAACGGAACGGCGACGCCGACAAATCCTGCGCCGATTGCCATGGCGCCGCCGCCACGGCGATGAAGGGGGTTGCGACCCGCTATCCGGCCGTCGACCCGGTCAGCCGGCAACCGATCGACCTGGAACAGCGCATCAATCTGTGCCGAACCACCCGACAGAAGGCACCGGCCCTGGCCTTCGAAAGCAGGGAACTCCTGTCGTTGACCGCGTTGGTCGCAAGACAGTCGCGGGGCCTGCCGATCGCCGTCGCCGTCACTCCGGAAAGCCGGCCGTTCATCGACGCCGGCAACGCCCTGTTCCACCGCCGGCAGGGCCAGCTCGATCTCTCCTGCGCCCAATGCCACGACGACAACTGGGGTCGGCACCTGGGCGGCGCCGTGATTCCGCAAGGACATCCGACCGGCTATCCGCTCTATCGCCTGGAGTGGCAGACCCTGGGCTCGCTGCAGCGGCGGCTGCGCAACTGCATGGCCGGAATGCGGGCCGAACCCTACGCCTACGGCTCTCCGGACGCCGTCCGGCTCGAGCTTTATCTCATGTGGCGGGCCCAGGGCATGACATGGGAAGCGCCGGGCTTACGGCCCTAAATGCGACCTTGGCGCGGTCCCGCCGATGATGTTTCATTGACGTGGCCAACGAGCAAGGAAGAACCGGACATGGACAAAGAGACAAGCGCCGCCGCCACGGTGATCGGTGACTTGGGACGAATCATCGAAGATCTGGACGGCAAGGGCCGTCTGATCAGAGTGCGTTCGGAAGTCGATCCGCGCCACGATCTGGCCGGTATCGCCGCCCGCTTCGAGGGTGGTCCGCAGGCCGTTCTCTTCGAAAAGGTCAAGGGCCATACACAGCCTGTGCTGGTCGGACTTTACTGGTCGCGCGCCTTGCTGGCCGACCTGTTCGATATGCAGGAAGACGCTCTGCCGCACCATGTCGCCCGCTGTATCAAACGGTGGCAGCAGGCGCCGGTGGATCCGGTGGTCGTTGCCGATGGTCCGGTCCTCGAGGTCACCGAACCCGACGTCGATTTGTCGCGGTTGCCGATCCCGGTTCATGCGCTGGAAGACGGCGGCCCCTACTTCGATGCCGCGGTGGTGATCGCCAAGGATCCCGAAACCGGCATACGCAATGCGTCGATCCAACGGTTCCAGGTGGTGGACAGGGACCGTCTGGCAATCAACATCGATGCCGGGCGTCATCTCGGGCTATACCTCGACAAGGCGGCAGCCAGGGGTGAAGCGCTGCCCTTCACGCTGAATGTCGGGGTCGGACCGGGATTGCATTTCGCCGCCGCCACGCCGGCCGAAGCGGCACCCGCCGATAGGGACGAACTCGGTATTGCCAGCGCCTTTCACGGCGCGCCGTTGGAACTGGTCCCGGGAACCACCTCGGCGGTCGAGATGGTGGCGCACGCCATGTGGGCACTGGAATGCGAAATCCTGCCGGGCGAAGTCCACCCCGAGGGGCCGTTCGCCGAAGTCACCGGCTATTACGCCAAGGTCGAACCGCGGCCTTTGGTTCGCGTCAAGAAAATCCACCACCGCCGAAACCCGGTATTTCATACCATCCTGTCAGGGGCGGAGGTGTTCAACTCGGTCGGCCTGTTGGGCGAGGCCAATGTCCTTGCCTTGCTGAAATTGCAAGTCCCAGGCGTCGAGGACGTCTATTTCAGCCATGGCGGCTGCGGCTTTTACCATGCCGTAGTAAAATTGGCACAGAAGCGGGCGGGCTGGGCCAAACAGGTGATCATGGCCGCCTTCGCCGCCTTTCCTCCATTGAAGATGGTCACCGTGGTGGACGACGACGTCGATATCCGCAACGCCCGCGATGTCGAATGGGCAATGGCCACCCGGCTCGCCCCCAAAACCGGCATCCTCGTCGTCGAGAACGTCTTCGGCCACGGATTGAACCCGACCTTCCCGGACTATCTCGGCAGCAAAGTGGGCTTCGACTGCACCCGGCCGTTTCCCCGCACCGCTAGTTTCGACCGTGCAAAAACCAAGTCGATGACATTGGACGGCATCGATATCGTGATGCCTGGAAAGGGTCGGGCATGACGCGGTCATGGCGCGGGCGCGAGACTTGGTTATTACCCGGCGGACAAATACATGGCGACGAGGAGAGCGGCGACGACCGCCGCGAACAGCCATAGCGCGGTCCGCGACGGCATCGTTTTGGCCCCACTGGCACCACTGACACCACCACTTTCCACCTGCGGAGGCCGCTCGGCCGGAGCGCTGTGTCGTGGCAAATGGGCTACCAGACGAACGGCGATCGCGCTCGCCTCCGACTTTTGCCAGTCGCCCTCGGGAAGCAATGCGATCGACTCGCCCAAAGCCCAGATCGCGGTTTCCATGGGCAGACTCGACAGACGGGCGGCTTCGCTCCACGGATCGAGGCCAAGACGCGTCAAGGCCGAGAGAACGGTCAGCTTTATTCCGTTCTTTTCTTCGCCGATGGCGGCAAAGAGGAATTCGTTGAACTCGGAGTGACCGAGAGAAAATTCCCGACGCAGCGCCATGTTGCGCCTCCGATAGAATTTTGTGCGGCTTTCCGGAGCCCCCCTGGAACGGTCCGCAAAATGGTCTCTGTCCGGGCGCCAATCGCGAACGGTAATTCCACGTGGGTTAAAGATGCCCACGTGGAATTACCTTACTCGCAACAATGGCGAGACATCAGCTCCGGGGTCAGTCGTCCAGGCCGGCGGGGACACTCTTCTCGCGCTTCTCGGCGATCATCACCTCGGTGGTGATCAGCAAGCCAGCCACCGACGCCGCACCTTGCAACGCCAGCCGGACGACCTTGACGGGATCGACGATCCCGGCCTTCACCATGTCGACATAGGTGCCGGTTCTCGCGTCGAAGCCCTGGCTGGCGTCCTCGCTTTCCAAAAGCTTGCCGACGATGACCGACCCATCGACGCCGGCATTGTCGAAGATCTGCCTGGCGGGCGCCTGCAAGGCGCGCCGGATGATGTCGATGCCCATCTTCTGATCGTGATTCTGGGGATTGAGCTCACCCAATCTTTTGCTTGCGTAAAGCAGGGTGACCCCGCCGCCGGCGACAACACCTTCCTCGACGGCTGCCCGGGTCGCATGCATCGCATCATCGACGCGATCCTTGCGTTCCTTGACCTCGGCCTCGCTTGAGCCGCCGACACGGATGATGGCGACGCCGCGTCCCAGTTTCGCCAATCTCTCCTGCAGCTTTTCCTTGTCGTAGTCCGACGTCGTTCTTTCGATCTCGCCCCGGATCTGGCCGCAACGGCTCTGGATATCTTCTTTCTTACCGGCGCCGTCGATAATCGTGGTGCTCTCCTTGTCGATCCGCACCTTCTTGGCCGTCCCCAGCATGTCGAGCGTCACTTTCTCGAATTTAATGCCGGAGTCTTCGCTGATGACCTGGCCGCCGGTCACAATGGCGATATCCTCAAGCAAGGCCTTGCGGCGGTCGCCGAAACCGGGCGCCTTGACGGCAGCCACTTTGAGACCGCCGCGCAGCTTGTTGACAACCAGCGTCGCCAGCGCTTCGCCTTCGATGTCCTCGGCGACGATAAGCAGCGACCTGCCGGTCTTCACCACCGCTTCCAGCAACGGAAGAATGGCCTGCACGCCAGGAAATTTCTTGTCCTGCAAAAGGATATAAGGTTCTTCGAGATCGACACACATCTTCTCGGCATCGGTAACGAAGTAGGGCGAGATATAGCCGCGGTCGAACTGCAGACCCTCGACGATATCGAGCTCGGTTTCGCGTGATTTCGCTTCCTCGACGGTAATCACGCCGTCGTTGCCGACCTCATGCATCGCCTTGGCGATCATCTCGCCGATCTCGTGATCGTCATTGGCGGAAATGGTGCCGACCTGGATGATTTCGCCATTGGTCGACACTTTTTTCGATCGTTTGCTGATATCCTCGATAACCGATTGAACCGCCATGTCGATGCCGCGCTTCAGATCCATCGGATTCATGCCGGCGATCACCGCCTTGGCTCCGCCGTGCACAATCGCCTGGGCAAGAACCGTTGCGGTCGTCGTGCCGTCGCCCGCCAGATCGCTGGTCCGCGACGCGACTTCCTTGACCATCTGCGCGCCCATATTCTCGAACCGATCGGACAGCTCAATCTCCTTGGCCACCGTCACACCGTCCTTGGTGATCCGGGGAGGACCGTAGGAACTGCCGAACACCACATTGCGCCCTCTGGGCCCCAGCGTGACCTTCACCGCATTGGCAAGGATATCTACGCCGCGCATCAACAGATCGCGCGCGTCGCCGTCGAATTTGACGTCTTTTACAGTCATGTTCCGTCTCCGTCCGTTGTTGGCACGCCTAGCAGATCGAAGCTGTCCCGCTTCGATCTGATTTGAGGACACACTCCAAGTATTACGCGGCTTTCGATTTCGCTGTCTGCCGATCGATCACGCCAAGGATGTCAGTTTCCTTCATGATCATCAGATCCTCGCCATCGAGTTTGATTTCGGCGCCGGACCATTTGCCAAACAACACCAGGTCGCCCGCCTTGACGGCCAGCGGATGCGTCTTGCCGTTCGCATCGCGTGCTCCGGGGCCGACGGCAACGACTTCACCCTCCATCGGCTTTTCTTTCACCGTATCGGGAATGATGATGCCGCCGGACGTCTTGGTATCCGGCTCGACACGGCGGATCAGGACGCGGTCCTGCAACGGACGCATTTTCATAAGTGGTCTCCTTGGACCAGAATTCGTTGAGAATTTGGCGTCCTTTGATCAAGGCCGCCATTCGATTTTTTTTATATAGGGCGGATTTGTAAAAAATACAACCAAGAGCGGCTCAACGATTATATTTGGTCGATTATATTTTTTATTACCGGGGATCGGGACCTCCGATCGCTTTCGGCGATCCCCATCCAACCATCCGCGGAATCACGCCACCGGATACAAATATCGATAATCCGGGAAGAAGTAGAAAAACATCCGCTCATCCTCGCAGATGCATCGTTTCTCTTGCGATCGGCAATCTTAACACATTCTCGAACAATTCCGTTTAAGGTACCATAGGGTTGAACCTAGGTAGGTGAGCCGTCCCTATGGCAAATGTCGGATTCAGGAAGTGGCGGCACCGGGCCAGGGCACATCAAATGACGGAGGCGATTCTTGCGAACACCCCCGTTGGCATCGCGATCTTCGATTCCGACAGAACGATACGCCGGGTGAACAAACAGTATTGCTCGATCTACGGCATGGACGAGCGGCAACTGGTCGGACAATCAGCGCGAATACTCTACCAGTCCCAGGAACAATGCGATGACATCGGCGATCGCGCCTATCCGCTGGTCGTGGCGGGCGGGACCTTCAACGAAGATGCTCCGATGCGCCGCAACGACGGTCAGGAAATATGGCTGCACCTGACGGCCCGGCTGGTTGACCCTGCCGACAGGACCGCCGGAATCGTCTGGGCTGTCGAAGACATCACCGAACGCAAGGCCGCCGAAGCCAGAATCCAGCGGCTCTCCAATCTTTTTGCGGCGCTTAGCCAGTGCAATCAGGCCATTGTCCGCTGCAAGAACGAAACCGAGCTGTTTCCGCTGATCTGTCGCGACGCGGTGGAGTTTGGCGGCATGAAGATCGCCTGGATCGGACTCGTCGACGGACCGAGCAAAGAGGTCAGGCTGGTGGCCTCCTTTGGCG
Organism: Telmatospirillum sp.; assembly: GCA_031291415.1. Lineage (GTDB taxonomy): Bacteria > Pseudomonadota > Alphaproteobacteria > Rhodospirillales > Magnetospirillaceae > Telmatospirillum. Next base: position 17,896 of record JARLJB010000041.1, on the reverse strand, counting down.
ACAGCACCGGGTTTCTCCAGCATCTGCATACATCTGCGGACGGATCGGATCCCTATGGTCGAGGATCTTCGGGCAACGCGATCCGCCGAAACGAACCCTACTGGTGCCAGGACTTCCAAAATGATCCGGCGATGGCCCCCTGGTACGACTATGGCAAAGCCGTCGGCATCCTCTCGCTGGCGTCGCTCCCCCTGCTCTGCAATGGCGTCCCGGTCGGATGTCTGACGCTTTATTCCGGCACGGTGAACGCCTTCGATGAAGATGCGCGCAAATTGCTCATCGAAATGGCCATGGACATCAGTTTTGCCTTGGACACTTTCGCCCACGAGGCGGAGCGCCAGCGGGTTACCGAAGCGCTCCGCGTCGCCGCCACGGCTTTCGAATCGCAGGAAGGCATGGTCATCACCGACGCCGACAAAGTGATCTTGCAGGTCAATAAGGCCTTTGTCGCGCTGACCGGCTATGCCGCCGACGAAATCGTCGGCGAGAAGATCGGCGTCCTGCGGACGGATCGCCAGAACGCGGAGACCTACGCACCGATTTGGCAGGAGGTCGCCCGCAACGGATCCTGGCGCGGCGACGTGTGGAACCGGCGCAAGGGCGGCGTGGAGTTTCCCGCCTGGCTGACGATCACGGCGGTCACCGGACAAGCCGGCGAGATCACGCATTATGTCGCTGCCTTCACCGACACCAGCCGGCTCAAGGCATCGGAAGAAGAGATCAAATATCTGGCATTTTACGACCCGCTGACCGGTCTTCCAAACCGCCGGTTGCTGCTCGACCGTCTGCAGCAGGCGTTGGCGGCCAGTATCCGCAGCAAGCGGGACGGCGCGTTGCTATTCATCGATCTCGACAATTTCAAGACCGTCAACGACACGCTGGGCCATGACAAAGGTGATCTGCTGTTGCAACAGGTCGCCGAACGCCTTCCCTACTGCCTGCGCGACGGCGATACCGTCGCCCGCCTGGGCGGCGACGATTTCATCGTCATCCTGGAGGACTTGAGCGACAGTCCGGCCGGTTCGGCCGTACGCGCCGAGATCGTCGGAGAGAAGATCCTGGCGTCGCTCAGCCAGCCGTACCAGCTCGCCGGCTACGAATGCTATTGCACGGCCAGCGTCGGCATCACGCTGTTCGGCGATCCGCCGGAAAACAAAGAGGAGACGCTAAAGCAGGCCGAACTCGCGATGTATCAGGCGAAAGCGGCGGGAACCACCGTCATGCGCTTTTTCGATCCGGGCATGCAGGCGTCGGTTTCGGCGCGCGCCACCCTGGAGGCCGGGCTGCGGCAGGCTTTGCGGCAACAGGCTTTTTTCCTCTGCTATCAACCTCAGGTCGACTCCGAAAACCGGACCTTGGGAGCCGAAGTCCTGGTCCGCTGGCGACATCCCGACCGCGGTGTGGTCTCTCCGACCGAGTTCATTCCGGTGGCGGAGGAAACGGGATTGATCCTGCCTCTTGGCCGCTGGGTCCTCGAGACCGCCTGCACCCAATTGGTGCGATGGTCAGTTCGGAAAGAAACCGCCGATCTCACTTTGGCGGTGAACGTCAGCGCCCGTCAGTTTCGGCAGCCTGATTTCGTTGCGGACGTGTTGATGATCCTCAGCAAAACCGGGGCCGATCCCCGGAAGCTTAAGCTTGAGCTGACCGAGAGCCTGGTGCTCGACGACGTCGAGGATATCATCGCCAAGATGACGGCGCTCAAGGCTTGCGGCGTCGAATTCTCCTTTGATGATTTTGGTACCGGCTATTCGTCGCTGTCCTATCTGAAACGCCTTCCGCTCAGCCAATTGAAAGTCGACCGTTCCTTCGTTCGCGACGTCCTGAACGACAGCAGCGACGCGGCGGTCGTCCGCACCATCGTCGTGCTGGCCAAAAGCATGGGCCTGCATGTGATCGCCGAGGGCGTGGAAACCGAGGGGCAGCGGCAATTCCTGGCCAGCCAGGGATGCTTCAACTACCAGGGCTTTCTGTTCGGGCGACCGCTCCTCATCGAGGATTTCGAGCGCTCCCTGCACGCCGCCCCGCGGACGCTGGACTGACTCTTGTTTATTTATGCCCCTCGGCCCTGCGCGGGCAGCGCTTAGAGCGGCGTGCGTCAAATCTGACGCGCCCCGGCTCCAGCGGCCATTGCGGCCGCGGCCAAGCGCGCGGAGGCGCGCGCCCGGCGAGGGACATAAATGTAAGTTAGAGCGTGTCGGCATTCCCCCGCCAGCGTATCGGCGCTGACTTATACCAAGTTGCAGTGATCGGAACCGATCACTGCACCCTCAAACGCCGGGCGGGTTTCTCCGAAACCCTTGGCTACGCTCGCATAAGCTCGCGGGCCCTCAATGGGCCAACCAAGTCTCGATGAGTCATCCTCATCGAGACTTGGTATTAAGCTTCAGTGGCACCGGCGTCTCTGCCGGTGTTGCCGCCCCAAGCGGCAAGAAATGCTGCCGAGATCTGTTTACTTGCCGGCGCCGGCAGCACACCGGCAGAGACGCCGGTGCCACCGAAGGGGCAACGAACACGGTTTCCGCGCCGAATACCAAATCGTTCCGGGCCGTTGGTCAAAGATCGAGGCGTTTGAACACCGCTTCGGGCAGCATTCTTATCACCGCCATGATGACCCGCCAGACCGGGCGGACGTAGACGATGTCGCGACCAGAGGCATAGGCCGCGTAAATGGCCCGTCCCACGTCGTCGGGCGCGGCGGTCAAGGCTGGAGGCAACGCCATGCCGTCCGTCATGCGGGTGGCGACAAATCCGGGCTTTATGGTCAAGACCCGCACCGACTTGGCCGCCAGGCGGTTGCGGAGGCCGGACAGAAAAGCGGTAAACCCGGCTTTCGCCGCGCCATAGACGTAGTTGCGCGCCCGGCCCCGATCGCCCGCCACCGAACTTACGCCAATCAGACAGCCCCGGTTGCGTTTCTCGAAGCGATTGGCCAGTTCACCGAGAAGAAGGGCCGGCCCCTCGAAATTGGCGCGGATGACGGCCACGGCCTGCTTGGGGATCGCTTTGGCAGGCGGTTTGCTCTCCCAGGACGCCAACCAGGCACACGGCGATTTCGGGCAGGACGGGCAATGCGTCCACGAACGAAGAATGGGCGGCGATGTCCAACGCGTCGAATGCGTGCAGGCTGACATCGACGCCGAACCGAATGCGCAGGTCATCGGCGTCATCGGACAGTCGATCCATCCGTCGTGCCGCCAAGAGAAGCGGATGTCCATGCGCGGCGAACACGCGCGCGACGGCGCGCCCGATATCCGAGGTCGCCCCGAGAATCAGAACCGGTTGCTCTGCTTGGATCATAATTTCAGCCGTTGCGATAAAAGGGAACTGAAGCGTCCCTGGGGGCCGCTAGCCTTTTGGATTTGACGAAAGCGCTCGATCTGCGGATAGCCGGAGTCGAGCATTCCGGGCGCCATGCAGGCATCCTTGGCCAGGTAAATCCTGCCGCCGTAGCGGGCGACGATGGCATCGAGCTTTTGCAACAGCGGCAATGTCCGTTGTCGCATGGGGAAATCCAGGGCGAGGGTATAGCCCTCCATCGGGAAGGAGAGCAGTCCCTCGCCCGAGGTCCCGAACAATTTGAGCACCGCGAGAAACGATCCCAATCCCGCCTGGCCGATGGTCTGCAGCAACTCTCTTATCCCCTCGGCGCTGGCGTCCTTGGGCAAGACGCATTGGTATTGCACGAAGCCAGCGCGTCCATAGATGCGGTTCCAGCGCAGCAGGGAATCCAACGGATAGAAAAAGGTATCGAAATCGACGATTTTGGCGCCCGGATGGCCTTTTCGGAAATAGACGGCGTTGAAGGCGCCGACGCTGAAGCGGTTCAGCGCCCATCCGGGAAAGACCGGCGGCACCGTCAACGGCCGTTTGGCGCGGGGGGACGGAGCGATGGCGAGTGGAAGATCCCGCTTCAGGGCATGCTCGCCACGATAGAGCAATGAGCGCCCCAAATCCTTGCCACTGGCAAGACAGTCTATCCAGGCGACGCAATAGCGCCAGCCGGCAGAGTCCTGGAAGGCGGCCATGACCTCGTCGAGGCCGCCGCAACGCAGGGTCTCCTGCCTGATCCAGGGCGTTTCCACGGGCACGAGGCAAAATGTCGCCCGGAGAATGATCCCGGTCAGCCCCATGCCGCCGCATGTGGCGGCGAACAGGTCGGCATGCCTATCGCGTGAACAGGTGACGATCATGCCGTCTTCAAGCATCAGCTCGAGGGAGGTCACATGTCGTCCGAACGTTCCCTCCACATGATGATTTTTGCCATGGACATCGGCCGCGATCATGCCGCCGATGGTCACGAATTTGGTGCCGGGCGTGACCGGCGGGAACCATCCGCGCGGCAGGAACGTCCGAATGATATCCTCCAGGCTGACCCCGGCCTCGCAGGTGATGCGGCCGGTCGAGGGGTCGAACGCCAGGATGCGATCGCATCTCAGGGTGCGCAGGGTCGCCTGGGGGTTGAGCGCCGCGTCGCCATAGGCGCGCCCCTGACCACGGGCGATCAGCGACGAATTCCGGGCCAGGGTCGCGCCCAATTCATCCGGCTCACCGGCTTCGAGAACCCGGCATTCCACCCGGGGATATCCCCCCCAGCCCGAAAGAATCATAACGCGCAAGCTCCTATGATCAATGCGGTCAAGCCCAGTATCCCTAGGCTGGTGCCGTCCTTCAGCACGAACAGCACGGGGTCGTCGTGAATTTCTCCCCGATGGGTCAGCAGCAGCGTGCGCGTGATCCAATAAAGCAGCAACAGACACACCCCCCACAGTCCCTCGGGGTGGGAGTAAAGGGTCGCCACCACCGGGCTGTTGACGTAAAGGGCCAACACCAGCACCGATACATACCCCGACACGGCGCAGAGGATCAGCAGAAGCGGAATGTCATCCTGGCGGTATCCCCGCCCCATCCGGGTCGCATCGGCGCCCGCGGGCAAGGATTGGAGTTCGGTCAGCCGTTTGACGAATGCCAGGCACAAAAACAGGAACAGACAAAACGCCAGCAACCAGGCGGAAATGGGAATGCGCAAGGCGACACCGCCAGCCACCACGCGCAAGGTATAAAGCCCCGCCAAGATCAGGACGTCCACCACGGGACGGCGTTTGAGCGCCAGGCTATAGCCGAGGGTGCCCGCCACATAGACCCCCAAGGCCGCCAGGAAGGGCAGGGAAACGATGGATGCCAAACCCGCGCCGGCGACGATCAGGGCGAGAGCCAGAATCCGGGCCCCGGCCAGGGTGATCTCCGCCTTGGCCAGGGGCCTGTTGCGTTTGCTGCGGTGATGGCGATCCGCCTCCAGGTCGATCATGTCGTTGACGATGTAGGTGGCGGAGGCGGTCAGGCAAAAAGCCGCCACGGCCCAGCAGAGCAACGCGATATTGTGCCAGGAGAAGGTATGCGCGGTCAGCATGGGCAGGAACAGAAGGGCGTTCTTGACCCATTGGTGCGGGCGCAATGCCCTGACGTAAGCGCCTAATCCGCCCATCCCGTCATGCCTCCTTGCGCAGGGCCCATACCCCCATGGCGAGGAAGGGAACCAGTTCCAGCATAACCCTGGTTTCCTGAAGGGCGGCCGCGACAAACATCGAGGCGACGACGACCCCATAGGTGAGCGCCAATCCCAGATAGCGGCGGGGGTCGCGCCAGGCCAGAACCGTCGCCAAGCCGAGGACCGCCAGCAGGAAAAGGGGAATCAGGATTTCGAAGCTCAGGCTGAAGTGTGTGGTGATCTGGCGGAGAAACGCCAGGTTCAGATCCCATTGATTATGGAAGGACTTGCCGGCCATGTCGGGCATGTTGAAGAGGTCCGGCCCGATCTCGCGCACCAGCAGTCTCTCGCGCAGCTGATCCACCACTTCCAATCCCAACCCCAGGCAGAGCAGACCGGCCAAGGGCATGGCCAGTCGCGGACGGGCGCGATCCAGCATGGCCTTGATCGTTGGATCCAATACCATCCACAGCGCGATGTAAAAGGCGCTTTCGCGATTGAAGATGGCGACGGAAAATAACGCCGTGAACCAACGCCAGTCTTTTTCCGACAACACGAAATATATAAAGAGGATAAAGATAATTATTCCAGAATGATCCCAGGCATAAAGCCACGGCTTGTTCAATAAAAATATAAACAATAGATGAAACAGCAGGAACGCGCCCCAGGACGCGGGATCGCCGAAGCGGCGCCGCGTCAAGGCCAGAACCAGCCACCCCGCGATGGCGGTCAGGGCAATGGTGTAAAAGACGTGCGCCGAGGTGAAGTCGTTGAAAAAGGGAGAGAGCGCTTCGACCATCCACGGCCCCAGCACGCGGCTTTGATACACGCGCCAGTGCGGCAGTCCCCGCACCACCCCCAGGGCCGCGTTGATCGATGCGCCATAATCCTGCCCAATAATCAACATGATCATTCGAAATTGCGCAACGGCGAACAGCGTGGAGACCGCCGCCCATATCGCGTGTCGTCTTTTTCCGGAGGCGCTCTGTATCATTATGATCATATTTTTATCGTTATTTTTCATGGAAATTTTGCAGGTATTGATCGGACGCTCGATCCTGTGGACGACGCGTGGCCGTTGATGGAATTTAATCAAAAGATAAATAATTTTAAACGAAAATATCCAAAAATATAACCGATAACTTAATCTATACCGATCATCATCGAGATGAGACAATCAAATGGAAGATTATGTTGGTTAAGACCGGGTTGCCAAGGGAATTTGTGCGTGTATATTTACGGTTTGGTGGGGAGCTAAGACCGTATCGATATGTGCTCTTCTGAGATGAGGACTTGGTGAAATCTTCCACCAAGGGGCGATACCATCGATCTTTAGAGCTGTATCGACATCGTTAACGAACGCCAACGGGTGGTGGCCCGATGGGGGCGTCATCGCCGGGGCGCGGTAACGGAGCGACTTCGGGAGGTTTATCCCGATTCCAGGGTGCGTTGGGGGGGGGGGGACTTATGGTGTTGTCAGGATCGGAACGGAAGAGGCTGCGTCAAATACTCCTGTCGGGAGCATCGCCGGCCGTCATCAGGGCGTTTTTGGTTGTCGTCGCACCTTTGGTCGTCGTCCCCCCGATGATCGTCGCTTCGCCGGCCGGGGCCGATACCACCATCAGCACATCCATTACCACCGGCAGTACCTGGAACAACACCGTCAACGCTGGCAACACTTTTGTCATCACGCCCAGCGGTACCATCAACACCGGCGATATCTATGGCTTAACGATTAGCGGCCTCACCGGTGGTACGCTGGTGAACAACGGCGTGATCATCGACACGGCCGCTGTCGGCCGCGCAGTCAATATCCAGTCGGGCACCCTCAGGTCCGTCATCAACACCGGGACCATCTCCGCCAGCACCTACGCCATCTACAACAACGGATCCATCGGGACGATAATCAACAGCGGCCATATCACCGCCCGCATCGTCAACCAGCAGACCATCGGCACTTTCACCAACACCGGCACCATCGTCTACGATAGTTTTCCCATAGATAACGAATCGCAGATAAGGACGTTCACCAACAGCGGTCTGATCTCCGGCGATCGTGGCGTCTATAGCCAGGGCACCATCGGCACCCTCGTCAACGCCAATACCGGCACCATCACGGGTACCGTCAACGCGATCACCATTACCGGCGTCGGTGGCATCAACACGATCGCCAATTCCGGCCAGATTGTCGGCAACGTCCTCAACAGTGGCACACTGACCCCCTTCATTTCCGGCGGTGCCGCCGGCACCATCGGCACACTGACAGGCACGTTGGGGAACATCGGCACCATCACCAACACGCATGCCAACCTGGCGTTCACGTCGGGCAATCTTTACCTGAACGACAAGATCAACGTCGGCACAGGCACGGTCAGCAACACTGGCGCCTCGCTTTTCCTCGACAACACGATCAGCGTAACCGGCACCTTCGCCCAGACCAATGGTACGCTGGGGATTGGCGCCGGCGCCGGGCAACTGGTGGTCAACACGCCGGTCAGCATCACCGGCGGCACCATCCTGTCCAGCGTGTCCAGCGCCAACAACTATATCGCCGGCAACTATACTCTGGTGGCTGGTGCCGCCGGATCCAACTATACCGGCGCCGACATCGTCTCCAATACCATCATCGGCCTGTCGACCACGGCAAGCGTCAGCGGCAACAATGTCATCATGACGGCCGCCAACGACTATATCAGCGGGACGCTGGGCACCCTCACCAACAGCGGGACCATCAGTGGCGCCAACTATGCCCTCTATGTCGCCACGACCGGCAGCATCGGCACCGTCACCAACAGCGGTACGCTGGCGGGCAACATCGGGGTCCTCCTGGCGGGCGGCATCACCATCGGCGGAACCACCGCCCACTTGGTGCGCGGCGGCATCGGGACGCTCACCAATAGTGGCACCATCAGCGGCACCGACCATGCCCTTTCTGTGGGATCCGACGGCAGCCTCGGCGCTCTCGCCAACAGCGGCGTCATCGCCGGGCTGATCGAGAACGCTTCCCCCCAAGACCTGACCATCACCGGTGGCGCCGGTGCGACTGTCGGTACGCTGACCGGTGCGACCCTGACGAACCAGGGCAGCATCATCAACACGCAGTCCGGTCTGATCTTCGCCGGTGGCAATTTGCTGCTCAATGACAGCATCAATGCTACCGGCCACACGGTGACCAATGCCGGCGCATCGCTTCAACTCGACAGCATCGTCAGCATCTCCGGCGCCTACAGCCAGACGGCGGGCACCCTGGTCGTCGACCCCTCTCGAGGCGGCCTGGTGGTCAGCAATGCCGTCAATCTTACCGGCGGCACGGTGCTGTCCACCTTCGCGAGCGCCGGCAACTACCTGCAGGGGGCTTATACCCTGCTCAGCGGTTCCAGTCTGGGGATGTCCGGCGCGACGGTGTCGACCAACGCCCTCTCCGGTCTTTACCGTGCCTACAGCACCATCGGCAACAGCCTGCGGCTGTCGATCACCAACGATTATATCGGCGGGACGCTGGCAACGCTTTCCAACAGCGCCACCATCGTTGGCGCCAGCACCGGCCTTTATGTCGCCACCACGGGGCGTATCGGCACCCTGAGCAATACCGGCACCCTGGGCGGCGGGCAGTTCGGCATCAATAACCGGGGCACCATCGGCACGCTGATCAATTCCGGCAGGATCACCAACAATGATTTCACGGCCCTGTGGAACCAGGGGTCGATCGGCCAATTGACCAATAGCGGCACCATTACCAACAGCAGTTGGGCCATCCTGAACAGCGGCTCCATCGGCACGCTGACCAATAGCGGCCTCATCACCGGCGCCGGTAACGCCATCCAGAACAATGACGTCATCACCCTGGTCAGTAACAGCGGCACCATGTCCGGCGGCAGCAACGTCATCGCCGGCGCTATCGCCACCCTCGCAAACAGCGGCCTGATCCTCGGCAATATCAACAAGGATGGGGGCTCGATTTCCACCGTCATCGGCGGCAGCAATGGCACCATCGGTACGTTCACCGGTTTTAGCGGCGCCAGCCAGGGAACGTTCGGGGCCAGTGGCAATCTGGTGTTCGCCTCGGGCAATCTGCTGCTGAACGACAGTATCGTCGCCAAGGGTATCGCCGCCAGCGCCCTGACCGTCAGCAACACCGGCGCCAATATCACCTTGTCCAGTCCGGTGAGCATCACCGGCAATTATCGCCAGACCGGTGGTCTCCTGGACCTCGGCAGCACTGGCCAGTTGGTGGTCAGCGGCGCGGCCAGCATCACCGGCGGCACCCTGTCGGTCGGTGCCCCGTCGTTGCCGTCCACTGGCAACTATCTGGTGGGAAGTACCCTCGGCAATGCCTTGGTGGTCGGCGGCACCGGTTCCTCCTACGCCGGCGTCAGCGTGACCGGCGGTCTTGGCATCACGGGCCTGGCCCTGGCCGGCGCCACCAGCGGGACCAATCTGGTGCTGGCAATCGGCAACGACTATATCGGCGGCACGCTGTCCGCACTCGCCAACACGGGCAGCCTCGGCGCGGTGACGGCGGTTTATATCGCCAATGGCGGCAGCCTCGGGACACTCACCAACAGCGGCACCCTGACCGGTAACGTCTATGCGCTGAACAACAATGGCGCGCTGGGACAGGTGAACAACGGCGGTTTGATGGCCGGCGACATCCGGTCCGCGCATGATCTGACCATCGCCGGCAGCGGCGGCCGGCTGACCGGCTATGGCGCGAGCGTCGGCACCATCACGGCGCCGAATGTGGTCTTCGCCTCGGGGGCACAGGCGCTATCGGACGCCATTGTCGCCGGCAACGGCAGCGGCACGGTGACCAATGCCGGCGCCACCCTCTCGATCGCCTCCGCCATCAGCATCACCGGCAATTACAGCCAGAGCGGCGGAGCGCTGGTGATCGGCGTCACCTCGGCGGCCAGCTACGGCGAGTTGGTCATCAGCGGCGCGGCCAACCTGACCGGCGGCACCATCAGTATCGCGGCGACCGGCGGCACCCTGGCGGCGGGAACCTATACCATCGTGTCGGGCGGCACCATTGCCCAAAGCGGCCTGTCGGTCAGCGGCCCCGCCGGCTATACCGAGACGCTGAGCCTGGTCGGCAATAATCTGGAACTGGTGGTCGGGACCATCGCTCCGCCGGTTCCGCCGACACCGCCGACACCGCCAGTGACACCTGTTTCGGTCTGGCCGGTGGTGACGTCAATGTCGGCGTCCCCGACATTGACGTCGGGAACCGGCTCGATCAGCAGTACGGGCACTATCGTCGGAGCTATTGGCGTGGCGGTGACCGGCAGTGGCGTCACCCTGGTCAACGACGGGACCATCAAGGCCGAGACCTTCGGGGCCAGCATCGCTTCGGGCGCCAATCTGGTCAGCCTGTCCAACGGCGGCGCCATCAGCGGCCAGACCGGCGTCGGCAACCAGGGCAGCATCGGGACGCTCGCCAACAGCGGTACGATTTCAGGCAGCGCTTATGCCCTGTCCAACGCCGGCAGCATCGGGACGCTTGCCAACAGCGGGCTGATCGCCGGCAGTATCATTTCTGTGTCTGATCTGACCATCTCCGGTGGTGCGGGAAGCATGGTGGGGACGTTGACCGGTTCTGGCGCCGTCAGCCAGGGAACCATTACCGCGACCGGTGTCACCTTCACCTCGGGATCCGTCCTGCTCAACGATGCGATTTCGGTGGGGGGCGGCAACGGCTTGGTGACCAATGCCGGCGCCACCATCACGGTCGCTTCCACCATCGGCATCACCGGCAATTACACCCAGGGCGGCAATGGCGTCCTGGTGGTTGGCATCGCTCCGGCGCCACGCTCTATGGCGGCCAACGTCGCCTTGGCATCGCATTCCGGCAATCTGGCGGCCAGCGTCGGCCTGACCCCCAGTTACGGCGAACTAGTGGTCAGCGGCGCGGCCAGCCTGACCGGCGGCACCATCAGCATCGCGGCGATCGGCGGCACCCTGGTTCCTGGGATCTATTCCATCGTCTCGGCCGGAACGCTGTCGGAAAGCGGTATGGTGGTCAATGGCCCTTCGGGCTACATCGAGACGCTGACTGTCGTCGGGAATACGCTGGAACTGGTGGTGGGAACCCTGACCTCCTGGCCGGTGACGACGACAATGACCGGGATGCAGACACTGGTCTCGGGCAGCAACGGATCGATCAGCGGGACGGGCACCATCACCGCCGGGACTGGCGTGGCGGTGATCGGCAACGGCTCCCGGCTCAGCAATGCCGGGGTGATCGATGGCGGGACCATCGGCGTACGCGTTTCCCCGGCCGGGGCGCTGTCGGACTTGACCAATACGGGCGTCCTCGAAGGCGGACGGACCGCGCTTTCCAACCAGGGCAGCATCGGCGCGCTTACCAACAGCGGCACGATTTCGGGCGGCGCCTACGCCATTTCCAGCAGCGGCAGCCTGGGGACGATGAGCAACAGCGGGGTGATCGCCGGCAATATCTTGTCGGCCAACGACCTCGCGATCGCTGGCGTTGGCGGCTCGTTGCGCGGATCGTCGTCCGCCAGTCCGGGCACCATCACGGCGCCGGATGTGACCTTCGTCTCGGGGTCGCAGGTACTTGCCGACGCCATCGTCGCCGGCAAGGGCAGCGGCATGGTGAGCAACAACGCGACATTGACGGTCGGCCAGGCGGTCGGCATCACCGGAAATTACGTCCAGGGATCGTCGGGCGCGCTGGTCATCGGCATCGCCTCGCCGTCGCGCTATGGCGAACTGGTGGTATCGGGCAGCGCCAGCCTCACCAATACCGGCATCACTTTGGTCTCCACCGGCGGAACGCTGGCGGCCGGGCAGAGCTATACCGTGGTCTCGGCCGGCACACTGACGGTCGACAACCTCACGGTGAACGTCGGTGGTTTCCTCGATACGGTTTCGATCAACGGCAAGGATTTGGTGGTCAGCCTCGACACCTGGACGCATCGCGGCGACGTCGTCGGCGGGGCGGCGGCGTCGGTGGGGGGCGCGCTCGACCAATTAGGCTCGGCGGCGGAGTATCGGAGCATCCTGTCGCGGCTGGCAGCACTGCCGGCGGCGGCGCAGGCGCAAGGGTTGAAACAGATGGCGCCGTCGCAGCTCTCGCAGCAGATCGGCGTCAGCGGCGCCACCACGCTGCCGATCGCCAATGCCATCACACAGCATCAAACCGCCACGGCACGGCTCGTGGACGGACGGACGGACGTCGCGAACGACCGGCGGGGCGCTCTCTGGGGGCAGATGTTGGGTGGTTTCGCCAACCGTGACGGCAGCGATGCGGCCGGTGGATTCCATGCGTCGTCGTTCGGCCTGTTGGCCGGCGCGGATACCCGCCTTGCCAGCGACGTGGTGGGGGGTGTGGCTGTCAGTTGGCTGCGCAATGACGCCAATGGCACCGCCGAGGCCGTTGGGCAGACCGGTACGCAGGACAGCTACCAGCTGTCCGCCTATGGCACCTGGCGGCCGGGCGGCGGATCGGCCTTCGCCCAGGGGCTGTTGGGCGTCGGTTATAGTCAAAACGACCAGAAGCGGCGGGTCAATTTCGATAACGTGACCGCCACCGCCTCCTATGGCGGGCGGCAATACCAGGTTAAGATCGGCGGCGGCTACGATCTGCCACTGGCGGCGGGGGTAACGGCGACGCCGCTGGCCAGCCTGCAGGCGGTACGGATGGACAGCGACCGTTATCGCGAGAAGGGGGCCGGGGCGCTCGATCTTTCGGTGGCCGGTCAGGGCTTCAACGCGGTGGAAAGCGAATTGGGCGGCCGGTTGGCCGGCGATATCGCGACCGGGTTGGGCCGGCTGGCTGGCGATGTGCAATTGGGCTGGACGCATTCCTATACCACGGGCATGGTCAGCACCTCGGCGGAGTTGGGCGGGGTTGGTCTCGTCACAAGGACGAACCGGCCCGCCGCCGATGGCGCGCGAATTGCCGTTGGAATCGGGGGTGACTATGTCCCGGGGCTATCGATTCGCGTGGAATACCAGGGCGATATGCGAGCAGATTACCAAAGTCACACCGGGTTACTGAGGATCAGGAGCGAATTTTGACGAAAGCGTCTTCGATGAAGACCAACATTGTTTTGGCCGCGGCATTGGCCGCCGCCGCGGTGGCGGGGGTGATCCCCGCCGCCGGCAAAGACGCCAAAGAGGTCGCATCTCCGGCCAAACCCGATAGTCTATGGTCCAAACAGTGCGTCAAAAGCCCAGAAGGCAAGGATGCGTGTTTCGTGCAGCAATTCGCCATCGACACGACGCAAAATACACCCGTGTTGCGGGTGGCTTTCAGTTATCTCGGGCCGGAAGGCAAGCCAAGGCTGGAATTGACCGCGCCTTTGGGAATCCTGCTGACGGCCGGATTGAAAATGACCATCGATGAGCGGCCGCCGCTGACCCTTCCGCTGCAATTCTGTCAGGCGGGCGGCTGCCTAGCGGTGGTCGATCTCGATCAGCAGGCCCTGGACCAGTTTCGCAACGGCAAGTCGGCAACTGTCGAATATGTGACCCTGGACCGCAAGGCGCGGGTCCTGCCAGTTAAGCTGGAGGGCTTGGTCGCCGCATTGAAGACCGTGACACCCTAAGGAAAACAGACGTGCCCCGTAAAGCCAAGGCTCCCGCTGCGCCGGAAACTCCGGCGGCGGCCGTTTCGCAACCGCAGGTCATGAGCATCGAACAGGCGATCGCCTTGGCCTATCAGCACTGGAATGCGGGGCAGACGGCGCAGGCCGAACAGCTTTGCCAGCAAGTTCTGCATGTCTGGCCGGAACATGGTGACGCTCTGCATCTGCTGGGGCTTTTGGCCCACACCCAGGGCAATCTGTCGCTGGCCATCGACTATGTGCAGCGGGCCTGCGCGGCGCCAAGCGCCCCGGCGTTATTCTACAGCAATCTGACCGAAATGTTGCGGGGCAGCGGCCGGCTGGCCGAGGCCGAGAAGGCCGGGCGGCGGGCGGTGGCGCTCGATAGCCAGTTGATTACCGGTTGGAGCAACCTTGGCATTGTCTTGCAGGAAGCCGGCAAACTGGACGAAAGTCTGGTCTGCCTGCGGCGGGTGATCGAGCGGGTCCCCGACAGCCCCGAAAACCACAACAACCTTGGCAACACACTGGCGCGGCTGGGACGATTGCAGGAGGCACGACGGGAATATAAGGCTGCGATCGGTCTGAAACCGTCCTATTCGGTGGCGCACAGCAATCTCGCCAAGCTTCTGAACGATTTGGGCGAGACCGGGCCGGCGATGGCCGAGGCGCGTCAGGCCATTGAGATCGAACCGAGAAATCTCGACGCCTACATCAATATCGCCGCCATCTGCCTGGCGAGGAGTGATCCGGACGAGGCGCTCCGTTGGCTCGACAATCTGGCGAGCGTGGCCCCCAATCATCCGGGGGGCTTGGTCTCCAGGGCGCGGATTCTCAAGGATGGTGATCGTCCGGGCGAAGCGCTGGAGGCGGCCCGGCAGGCGGTCGCGGTGGCGCCGCAGAGCGGCGAGGCCCATGAGATGTTGGCCCAGTGCCTGGCGCGTCACGACCAATCCGAGGAGGCGCTGGCCAGTTATGACCGGGCTATCGCGTTGCCGTCGCCGCGCCCGGAGGACAAACTGGTGGGCAAGGGCAGCCTGCTGGTGGAATTGGGGCACACGGAACAGGCGCGCGCGCTCTTCGATCAGGCGCTGAAAATCAACCCGGGTACCGCCGGCGCCTGGTTCAACCGGTCGGAACTGGAGCGTTTCGACGCGGCCGAGATCGCGCGGATGGAGGGCCTTCTGGCTGCCACCGAAATCCACGACGATCGCATCATGCTGGAATTCGCCTTGGCCAAGGGGTGGCGGGACGTTGGTGACGACGAACGCGGTTTCGCCCATCTGGCGGAGGGAAATCGCCTGAAAAGGGCGAGCTTCGAGTATGACGCGGCGGCGACGGATCACTGGATATCCTCGATCATCGAAACCTTTACCGAGGCGATGCGGGATCGCTTCGCCGGCCTTGGCGATCCGTCTCCGGTGCCGGTCTTCATCATCGGCATGCCGCGCTCGGGGACGACCCTGGTCGAACAGATCCTGTCGTCCCATCCCTTGGTGCATGGGGCCGGCGAGTTGAAGACTCTGCAAGGCATGGTGGACCATATCTCGGGACCGGACATGCGGCCGATCGGGTACCCCAAGCTGCTGGACTCGCTGTTGGACACCGACCTGCCGCGACTGGGACGCTATTACGTCGGGCATGTCGCCTCATTGGGGCCGGCGTCGGCGCGGATCATCGACAAGATGCCGGCCAATTTCCTCTATGCCGGACTGATCAATCTTTTGCTGCCCAACGCCCGCATCATCCATTGCCGGCGCGATCCGGTGGATACCTGCTTTTCGTGCTACACGAAATTGTTCCAGGGCGAGCAGCGGTTCGCTTATGACTTGGCGGAACTGGGACGGTTTCATTGCGGCCATGACAGGCTGATGGCCCATTGGCGGACGTTACTGCCGGCCGACCGCTTGACCGACGTCGCCTACGAGGACGTGGTGAACGATCTGGACGGCGAGGCGCGGCGGCTGGTCGCTTTCCTCGGACTGGAGTGGAACGACGCTTGCCTGGAGTTCTGGAAAAATCGCCGGCCGGTCCATACCGCCAGCGTCAATCAGGTCCGCCAGCCAATCTATCGGAGCAGCGTCGGACGATGGAAGGCGCTTGCCGGCCATTTGCAGCCTCTGCTCGACAGCTTGGCGGGAGAGGTAAAAAAATAGCCGCCGGGGCCTGACGAGAGACCTTGGTCCCTGTTATACAAACCAGATGACATATCGCGGATTCCCATGACGACGTTGACCCCGCAGCAGGCGGAACGCGAGGCGCGGCAGGCATTGGCCGCCAACCAGTTCGAAACCGCCGAGGCGCTGGCGCGCGCACTGTTGGCCGGTGGCCGGGGACCGTTACAGATCTGGGCGCTGCTGGCGACGGCGCTGCGCCGGCAGGGACGGATCGAGGAAACGCGGACGATTCAGCAAATGCTGGTCGATGCGGCGCCGCAAAATGTCGAATTACGCTTCGATCTGGCGGAAACCTTGCTGTTGCAGGGAGAATTCGACCGCGGCTGGCGCGAATATCGCTTCCGTTACAGCCTGCCGCATACGACCCGTCTCGAACGCCATGTGCAGACGCCGCGCTGGGAAGGCGAGCCGTTGCCCGGCAAGACCTTGCTGATTCATGACGAGCAGGGATACGGCGATACCTTCCAGTTCCTGCGGATGGTGCCGTGGGCCAAGAAGAAAAGCGGTGCCCGCGTGGTGCTGCAAATTTCCCGCGAACTCTATCCTTTCGCCCGGCGCATGAAAGGTATCGATGCCTTGGTTGTCCGCGGGGAGGTGCCTCCGCCATTCGACACACATTGCGAGATGATGAGCCTGCCCATGGCGATGGGGCTGAAGATGACCGATCTTCCGGGCAGGATTCCCTATCTTTCTCTTGATCAAGCTCGGGTGAGACATTGGCGTAAACGTCTGGCCGATTTGCCTGGTCCACGTGTGGCGCTGGTGTGGGCGGGACGACCCAATCATTTCAACGACGCCAACCGCTCGGTTCGCTTGCCCGACTTGGCCGGCCTAGGGATGCCGGACGTGACATTCCTGGCGGTTCAGCAAGGACCGAAGGCGGTTGAGGCGGCGTCTCCTCCGGCAGGTATGCGTCTCGTCGACCTTTCCGGCGAAATCCGCGATTTCGACGATACGGCGGCGATCTTGTCAGTGATCGATCTGTTGATCTCGGTGGACAGCTCTCCGGTCCATCTGGCCGGCGCGCTCGGCCGGCCAGCCTGGGTGATGCTGCCATTCATTCCCGATTGGCGGTGGTTGATGAAGCGGGCGGACACGCCCTGGTATCCCAGCTTGCGCCTGTTCCGCCAGCCGGCCTGGGGGGATTGGCCCGCCGTGGTGCAAGCCATGGCAGAGGAACTGGCGCAGTTGCGCCAAGCTTCCGCCTTAAGCTGATTTTTCTCTGTCTCTGGAGTTCACGGACCGCGCACCTTATACCAAGGGTCGAAATCCGGAACTGGCGCGGCGGCGGGCCAAGAAGCGTGAGGATCTGCCGG
This sequence comes from Telmatospirillum sp., assembly GCA_031291415.1. Taxonomy (GTDB): domain Bacteria; phylum Pseudomonadota; class Alphaproteobacteria; order Rhodospirillales; family Magnetospirillaceae; genus Telmatospirillum. The sequence goes on along the minus strand of JARLJB010000041.1, from coordinate 345 downwards.
TCGCCACCGAACGCGATCTGGCGGTCATTCGAGATCGGGTGCAGCGGACCCGCGCCCTGTTCCAGGGAAAGGCCAAGATCGACCTCAAGGCCAGCGAGGTCCTCAACCGGTACAAGATGACCAGGCACTTCGATCTGACCATCGGGGAGAACAGCTTCGGTTTCTGCCGAAAGACCGAAGCTATTGCCGGGGAGGCTCCAGCGCTTAGGGCCTGTTCATAAATAATTGAATCGAAAAGCGTTCTCGCTATCGATAGGGGATTCCCTCCGGGAATCGAAGTTAGTAGAATCGCCGAGTGATAGACGAAACGGCGATACGGTTGCGTTACGAGGCTCTGGATCCGGT
>JARLJB010000259.1 GCA_031291415.1 Telmatospirillum sp. | reverse complement strand
GCGCCACAACCAGAAGGGTGGCCGGAATGCGATCGGAATCGATGGCCGGAATCAAATCGGAATGGGTGGCCGGATTGGCGTCGGAATCAGTGGCCGGAATCAAATCGGATTAGGTGGCCGGAATGAATCGGATTTCGCACTCTAACACCGGTGCAAACGACACTGCTTGCACCGCTGCTAAATCAGGCCCGATCAAAGGACCCCTGACAAGGCGGCCGTCACCGGAGGGATACGACTTTCCTCCCGGATGATTCCGATATGATTCCGGAGGCGATTTCCCAAAACGAAAAAGCCGCCCCCGAGGGGCGGCTAGATCATTGATATTTCTATCGAATTTTGGTTGCGGGGGCCCGCAATGGCCGAGAGCGACATTCGTTAACAGTGAGGATTTGATACCATCACCTATATCAAAGTCCGACTGAAACCAGTTCCTGAAATTAAATAGCCACAACAGTGTAAAAATACCTGACGAATCATTATTTTACCGTTTATTTGATCAAATAATTTTATGTGAAAAAAGGTTAAGCGAGACTTATATTTACCATCTATTGTCCAATTTCACCTTCCTCGCCCTTCAGATTGCTCTCCGAGAGAGGTATAATCGTACGGGAGATTTCCCTAGCAACCATCCAGCCAGGGCGTTCTTTGGATTCACACGACGCGGAGCGTAGACGGACGGCAAGGTCTTTCGTTAGAGGACGATCCCAGTCGACGATGACACAGCGTTCTCCCGCGGGACCGCGCATATCACCACCTATACGTGCGGCATAATTGCCGTATTGACTTCCTGCACCATTGTCAACGTTTAGAGGAAGAAGGGGGGCGGTTTCCTTAGTCGATGAACAAGCAGACAATGCCAATGCTATCGATATAAAGCCGCACGCGACTATCAGTCGCATCGGTCGCCCCCCTGTGCCATTTCCATTGTGTAACTTTCAGAACGCGAATGTGGTTTTTTTTAGGCATCACGCCACTATCCAGGTCGTTTTTCAATCAGCGTGAGAATCAACCGGAGCAGCCTCCTCCCGACAACCCGGACTGACTAACGTAATCTCACTTTGCGATAAGCCGGTCGATCAGCTAATGACTCATGAGAGTCAATTTGAGCCATCGAAAGCACCTGCATGCCGATCTGGCTTTTGGTCGGAAGCCGCATCAGAACTGGAATATCGCAGAATTATCGTTCGCTTTTTAGATCGCAGCGTAGCGTAGGACAGGGTAGAAACAACAAAGAAGAAGATGATGGCAAGATAAAGCGAAGTTCCTTCGCGCGGCCGTTTCGGCCTAAGTGTTTGTCTGCACATCATTTTTTAGGGAGACAGGAGCGCTCCTGTTTTGCGATCAGGGAGACTCTTGGGCTTTTTATCCCGTTTTTTCCTGCTATTTCAACAGACTAACTGGGAGATACTTGCCTTCATCTGTCCGCTCGACCAGATTTGCTCATTATGGCACAAGATGACGACCGTTTCGAGCTTCGTCCCGGCCACCCTCGCAGCGACGGCGGCCGGGCACCGAAAGGCTTGCGAGCCGAGATCCTGCCCCGCCTCGCGCGAGCGGGCGGCAACCCGCGTCACCTCCATAGCGTCGTGCAGCAGGCCCGGACACCGAAGACGGGCCGGTTCAACGCACGCGGCCGGGGCGCCAAGTTTGCCGCCTCCGTGCCGCGCGGTTCCGGCTGGTCGTTCGATCGCGGATCGGGGATGCGCGTCCGGCCCCGCCGCGTCACCGTCAAGGTCCGCATCGTCAAGGTCAGTGGAAAGGCCGGCGGCGTCCAGGCTCATCTGCACTATCTGGAACGCGACGGCGTCACCCGCGACGGCGAACCGGGACTCCTCTACTCGACCTTCGCCGATAACGTGGACCGCGATGCCTTCGTCGAGCGTGGACAGGGCGACCGCCACCAGTTCCGCATCATCCTCGCACCCGAGGACGGCGCCGCCTACGAAGACCTGAAACCCTTCACTCGCGATGTCATGGCCAAGATGGAAGCCGATCTCGGCACCACCCTCGACTGGGTTGCCGCCGATCATCATGACACCGGCCATCCCCACGCCCATGTCGTCGTCCGGGGCGTCACCGAAGACGGAAAGATTCTCAACATCGCTGGCGACTATATAGCCTACGGCATTCGCCATCGGGCGAGCGAGCTGTTGACCCGCGACCTCGGCCCCCAGACCGAACGGGAGGTCGAGCGCCAGCTTGAAAACGAGGTCGAGGCGGAACGGCTGACCCGGCTCGATCGGACGCTGATCGAGCGCGTCGAGGACGGCAGGATCGATTTGCATGTGGACCCGTCCACAACAGACTTTGGCCGGGCGCATCACCAGTTGCTGATCGCGCGGGCAAGGCGACTCGAACGCATGGGACTCGCCGCGCCGAAAGGCCCACTCGTCTGGTCGCTGTCCGCCGAGATGGAAAGCGTCCTGCGCACGATGGGCGAGCGCGGCGATATCATCAAGACCATGCACCGGGCGATGACCGAAGCCGGGCTCGAACGCTTGCCGCAATACTATCTTGTCCATGACCGGGACAGCGCCCCCGTCATTGGCCACGTTGTCGCCCGTGGCCTCGCCGACGAGATGGGGGACCGCCGCTATCTGGTGCTCGACGGCATCGACGGGCGCAGCCATTACGTCGATATCGGCGAGGCCGAGGGTAGTTTCCCCATCGGCAGCATCCTTCGCGTGTCCAACACCTCGACCGAACCCAGGCAGGTGGACCGCACCGTGGCCGAAATCGCCGCCGCCCATGACGGGCAGTATAGCGTCGATCTGCATCTTTTCCACGACCCCACCGCCACCGATTCGTTCGCCCAGACCCACGTCCGGCGATTAGAGGTAATCCGGCGCGCGACGGGCGCCGTTGAGCGTGACGTGGACGGCACCTGGATCATCAAGCCCGATCATCTCGACCGGGTGCGGGCTTACGAGCGGCAGCTGGCGCAAACACGGCCGGTCGCCATCGACACACTGTCCAATCTTTCGGTCGAACAGCAGATCGGGGCGGACGCGCCCACTTGGCTCGATCGCCAGATCGTTCATGCGGAGACCCATGCGTTGGCCTCCCACGGCTTCGGCCGCGATGTCCACAGCGCGATGGTCAGGCGTCAGCAATGGCTGATCGAACAGAAACTGATGGAGCGCGACGGCCATGAGGTGGTCTATCGCACCGACATCCTCGACCAGCTCCGGCGGCGCGAGTTGCGGCATCTGGGCGGCCAGTTGTCCGCCGAGATCGGCCTGCCTTACGCCGAGTCCGTGCGCGGTGAACGGGTGGAGGGACTCTTACGCCGCTCCGTCGAAACCGCCAGCGGGCGCTATGCGCTGGTTGAAAGGTCCCACGAATTCACCCTCGTGCCGTGGAAGCCAATGCTGGAGCGGCACATTGATCGCTACATTTCCGGCATTGATCGCGGCGACAGCATCGACTGGACGATCGGACGCCAGCGGGGTGGTCCGTCGCTCTGAGCCGCGAACGGCGTGTCAAAGCGTAGAAGCGCGTAAACACGGTCTATAACGCTTTCGCTCGGTTCGGGTGCATCCTTGACGATGATGACGATCAGGAGCATTCCGATGATCCGAGGCAAGACCCGCCACCAGCTTTTTCTTCCCGACGATCTGAGCAAGCGCATCGCGACGATGGCCAAGAGCCAGAAGCGGGCGCGCTCCGATCTGCTGCTGGAGATGGTCGATGCCTTCATGAACCGGCGGGCGGCGCCCGAGGTCGACGAGCGCATCCTGGTCCGGCTCGACCGCATCGCCCGCGCCGTGGAGCGAGGCAACAGCGAATGCTTCGTCATCAGCCACAGCCTCGCCCGCTTCATCCGCCATCAATTGATCTATGCCGCCGCTTTGCCCACCCCCGGCGCCGAGGCCCAAGCCTTGGGCGAGAAGCGATACCGGGCCTTCCTTGATGCCGTGGCACGGATGATGGCCAATTCGGACAACGACAACGAGCCCGCGCAACCCGACAAGGAAACATGATTCCTCCAAGCCGTAATGGATCATCAGGGTTTTGTGCCCTCTGTCGTTCGGAGATATTGCCGTGGAGAACGACAAGGAACCGCCATCCGATCCCGCCATTGACGGCGTGTCTCCCGACGCCGAGCCGGACGATGCCCGCCGGAAAGTCGACGCGGTGGTCATGCGCATCGCCCGCCTGATCGGGCGGCAGATGGCGCGCGAAACGTTCCAGGCCCAGTCCGCCGCCAACGACAACAGGAGACCGGGCGAATGAAAGGCGCCACACAACACGTCGGTCGCGTGGCGCTGGACTACCCGGCCTTGAGGAATCGCCTTACTCGCTTGAAAACAGAACAGCCAGACCGGAGCCGGACCGTCAAGCCCGGCAAAGCTGCCGTCGCAGGCGGTGCCCCTGTCGGGGCAGGCTTGACCGCCCGGTTTCGGTCTGGCAAAGGCTATCCAAGCGACCAAGGCGGAATGGGGCCGGTGCGTCCTTCCTTCCACAAAGACATTATGTTGCCCCATTGACCGCCACCTCATGTACGGATAAAATCCGTGCAAGAAATGGAGATGGCCATGCCGACAATCCCGACGACGACCCGTGATGACCGCATCGAACTGCGCACGACCAAGGAGGAAAAGCACCTCCTGGCGGCAGCGGCCGCTTATGAACGGCTGGACGTGACCAGCTTCATCATGCGTAACGTGCTGCCCACCGCCCGCAAGGTGGTGGATCGGGCTGAACGTCTGGTGCTGTCCGAGCGCGATACCGAACGGGTTCTGGCGCTGCTGGAGAAGCCACCGGCTCCGACGCCAGCTCTGTTGGCCGCCGCCCAGCGCCGTCTTGCCCGATTGTGACCGACCCGCTCGACTGGCGCGAGGAACCGATCGGACGACAGCACGATCGCAAGGATTTTGATTGCGGCTCGCCCGAACTCAACCTCTATCTCGACCGCTATGCCCGGCAAAATCACGAATCCGGCGGTGCCAAGACTTTCGTCGCTGTGGCTCCAAACGAGCCGACGCGGGTGCTCGGCTATTATGCGATCAGCCCCGGTGCCATCAAGTTTGCCCGTGTCCCGACGGCACTAACCCGGAAATTGGGGCGTTACGAGGTCCCGGTCTTCCGCCTTGGCCGGTTAGCGATCAGCTTGGCAGCGCAGGGTCGGGGGCTGGGCAGCGATCTGCTGTTGGCAGCCGGCCTGCGAGCCTTGACCGTGGCTGCCGAGGTCGGGGGCGTCGCCCTGGCCATTGACGCCAAGGATGAAAGAGCAGTGGCATGGTATGCCCGGTTCGGCGCCCAGCCTCTGCTTGACGCCCCGCTAAAACTGATCTTGCCGTTGGCCAGCATTGCCGAGACGATCAAAACGATCGAAGGAAAATGAGGCAGCGTTGATCGAAGACGAAGGAGAGGACGGCTATGACCCGTGTTGCGCTGTATGCTCGCTATTCCTCCGACAATCAGAGTTCGGCCTCCATCGAAGACCAGTTCCGCATCTGCCGTGAGCAGGCCACGCGGGAAGGCTGGACAATCGCCGCTTGCTATCACGACGCCGCCATCTCCGGCGCCAGCATAACCCTGCGTCCCGGCATCCAGACCCTGTTGGCCGATGCCCGATGCGGCAAATTTGACGTGGTGCTGGCCGAAGCCTTGGACCGCGTTTCCCGCGATCAAGCCGACGTGGCGACGCTGTTCAAGCATCTGCGCTTCGCCGGCGTGCGCATCGTCACCCTGGCCGAAGGCGAGATCAGCGAATTGCATGTCGGCTTGAAGGGCACGATGAACGCCCTGTTCCTCAAGGACCTTGCCGCCAAAACCCATCGCGGCTTGCGCGGCCGGGTGGAAGCCGGCAAAGCCGGCGGCGGTCTGTGCTACGGCTACGACGTGGTGAAACGCCTCGACGCGTCCGGCGAGCCGGTGCGCGGTGAACGCCAGATCAATGCGACCCAGGCCGACGTGGTCCGCCGCGTCTTCCGAGACTTCGCCGCTGGCATCAGCCCCCGCGCCATCGCGCGGCGCCTCAACGACGAAGGCGTTCCCGACCCTGATGGCGCGCTTTGGACCGACTCGACCTTGCGCGGCCATGCCAAGCGCGGCACCGGCTTCCTCAACAACGAACTCTATATCGGCCGGCTGGTGTGGAACCGCCAGCGCTACGTCAAGGACCCCAGCACCGGTAAACGGGTATCACGGGTCAACCCACCCGAAGCCTGGATCGTCACCGAGGTGCCGGAGTTGCGCATCATCGATGATGCGCTTTGGCGGAAGGTCAAGGCCCGCCAGGGCGAACTGGCCATCGAGTACGCCACCATCATCGCCGCCGTGCGCGCCTCCCATGCCGCCCGCGCCGCCAATCCGCTCAACGCCACGCACCGGCCGCGCTCGCTACTCTCCGGCCTCTTGGTCTGCGGTTGCTGTGGTGGTCTGCGAAATCCGATTCATTCCGGCCACCTAATCCGATTTGATTCCGGCCACTGATTCCGACGCCAATCCGGCCACCCATTCCGATTTGATTCCGGCCATCGATTCCGATCGCATTCCGGCCACCCTTCTGGTTGTGGCGCG
>JARLJB010000258.1 GCA_031291415.1 Telmatospirillum sp. | reverse complement strand
CTTTCATCCGCAATTCGACAGCATCTTCTGGAGTATTGCCTCGACCGAGTGCGGCGAAATCCCAAGTTCAACAAATCCAGGCATCTCCGGCGACGACACGGTGTCGATTTGCATCAGTTCCACTTGATTGCGCGTGATGAGCGGGTTTGGGAACATTTCGGAGGCCCATGCGAGTGCATTCCAAACGGCAAACGGGATTGGAACCAGTCGGGGCGCAAGTCCAGCTTGGTGCGCAACGGCTCGAAGAAACTCCTCGTAGGAGTAAACGCGCGGGCCGCCGAACTCGAAGATCGTCGAAGGCGATTCCGCTCGCTGCATGGTCCGGCCAACCGCCTCGGCAACATCCTCCACATAGGCCGGCTGCAATTTGGTCAGGCCGCGGCCGAACATCGGATAGATCGGAAGCTGGCGGAGAAGCTTGAGGATGGTCGTGAGAAACGCGTCGTCCGGTCCGAACATCACTGACGGGCGGACGAAAACTGCATCGCTGAAGGCGGCCCGGACCGCCAGTTCGCCTTCGCCGCGCATTCGGATGTACCGCGACTGTGAGGTGGCATCGGCGCCGATTCCTGAAATGTGAATGAGCCGATCGACACCGGCACGGCGTGCTTGAGTCGCTACCCGTCGGGCAGCATCGACGTGAACGGAATGAAAAGTATCCTGTCCGTGTTCGACGTAAAGGCTAACCGCATTTACAACGCCGCGGGCGCCGGCAAGCGCATCTTCGACCGACCGTTCGTCGTGGATGTTGGCCCCTACGGATTGAAGCTGCGGATCATCAGGACCAAACAGGCGGTGGCCCCGATCCGGATGCCTTGATGCGGTTCGAACAGGAAATCCGTGAGAGCGCAAATGCCGAACGATGCGGTGGCCGAGGAAGCCGGTCCCGCCGAACACGGTGATGGTCCGATCGTTCGTCGCCACCATGATTCGAATTCGCCAATTCATGCGGAATCTAACGGCCCTCCGGTTGCGGCGGGCGGCCAGCCGCTCGCTATTGTTTCTTTGCCGGCGCGCCCGGAAGCACGGCCGCCACGCCTTCCGGATTGATGTTGAAGGCCAAGAACACCAACGGCTCGTCGCCGGGGTTTCCCCACTGGTGCACGAGAGCCTGCGGTTCATAGATCAGGGAACCTGGTCCCTTTACTTCCGTCTTGCCGTCGACCGTGTTCGCTCCGACGCCGGAAACAATATAGTACAGCGCCGCTCCAGACCGATGGTGCAGCGGGTTCGAGGGCATCTGCACCGGAAATGTGACTCGGGTGAGATTGAGATCGTAACCACCTGGCTGCAGGTCGGGGATTGGAGTCGCTGAGCGATATAGCTCTCGCACGGCGGCATGTGCCGTCTCGACGGGCCGACCCAAGTCCGCAGCGGGGAGAATAAAGAAGTGGAGAAAAGTTGACGGCCCGCCGCTGCCCGCCGTTAGCGCCGCCGTCTCACCGCCGGCGATGAACATCCCCTCTCCAGCGTTGAGTATTTTGGCCTTGCCACCGAGCAAGACCTCGGTCGATCCTGACATCTGGTAGAGGATGCCGTTGGCCGCCGAGACGTCGCTCTTCTCGTTCGGCTGAAGAGTGACGCTCACCGCTTTGAAATAGAGCGGCGCGTCGGTGACGGTCGGCAGTTTGGTTGCAGCGACCAAGGTTCGCGTAATTGCCGGTGGAGCGGGGGCAGTTTGTGCAGCCCCGGAAGCGGGAAGCGCCATCGCGCCCAGCAGAAGTAGTCCGGTTGTCCTGAACGACATGATTGACTCCCAGGCTCGCGGAAAGTCGGAGCACCATACGCTCTCCTAGCGCCTCTTGGAACAGCAGGCCGCTATTGGACGAAAACCGGGAGCGGAGGCGATGCGCCGGCTTGGCGCCTGTCTCGATGGCTCGGCGCGGCCGGGAAGGAGTTAATCCGCCAAGCCGCGTTGCTGTTTTTCAGATCAGTCCACTTCACCGTAGGCACAATCTGCAAGACCGGCTTCGTGTGCGCCCAAACTCGCATCGAAACGAAATAGCGTAGAGCGGTAAGGGCAGACAATTTCGCTGGCGTTTCCCATATTGAGGTAGATGTGCGGGTGATCCTGCGGCGGTTTGTCTCCAATGCACGTGAATGCGCTCGCGCGTCATGTAAGCAGGCCAGAACGGCTGAGAAATAACGATGTCGGCGTCGTGAAGCTCGCGGTCCAGCACGCTGTCCGCGCCATCCTTGCTTGAGGTCACCAGCAGTTGATGACCGTTAGACTCCAGATATTTCCGCAGGCCCAATTCGCCGGAGACGCTGCCAAGCAGAGCGCCCCGCTTGAAGTCAATGCCCTTCGGAGTCGGCAGTGTTTGACCGTCGGGATAGTGCTTCAGCTCCGGAATGTCGTCGCGCGCATATGTTTTTGGGTAGCCGTCGACCGGATCGTCATAGAGCACGCATAGAACCTTGGCCATGGTCGTTTCCTCGAGTTTTTAACCGTGGCTTGCCTTTCGGAGCCGTGCTTTAACTCCGCAACGCAGAGCCGTAGAATGCGTTCCTGCGCGTCAAATCGCTTAGGGCTCGCTTCGTATTTGAAACGGGCGACAAGTGGAGTGAATCGGCCCAACGCCGACTGGCATCGCAACCGTTTGATTTGTCGAATGCCCGTGGGATCACGAAAGGGCGCGTATTCACAGGCCTCGCGTCGCGGTCGGGCTTCGGATTGCGTGAGACGATTGCTTTCGCCGTTAATTTCGAGAATATGGACACGGTGAGTGAGGCGGTCGACATCGCTTGGCTTAAGGCAGGGCCGCGACGTATCGGCTGGCGCCACCGCGGATGCCGATCATGCTGTCGCTCGAAAACTTGCGCGCATTTCTCGAAGAGGCGGCGAAACGGCGACGCGTCGTGACTTACCGCGACATTGCAAGCGTTTTAGAGGTATGGCCGCCCAACACGATTCATCAGGTGACCGAAACCCTTGAGCGGCTGATGGAGGAGGACGCGGCGACGCGGCGCCCATTTATCGCCGCGCTCGCCGTCAGCGGAACGCTCGGCGATCTGCCGCGACGCGGCTTCTTCGATTGCGCCGGCCGACTGGGTCGCTTCGATGGCGATCCAGTCGGTCAGGACGCGAGGACCTATCACACGAACGAGTTGAACGCCGCATTCGCTTATTGGGGCAGCGCTGGCGAAAGATGAAGGCGCCGGCGACGCCCGAGCGCGGGTGCTTGACCTCGCCGTTAGGTAGAGGAAAAAGGAGCACGACGCTCGCTAATATGGTCGCGACGAGCGCTTAGCCTCGATCTCACGAAGGTCCGGATTCCGCCGAGAACACAAGTTCGTTCGGCCAACGCAGAACTTCGGCTTCTGGCGCCCAGCGGTCCTACGGCCCCGGGCAGCGATGGTCTCAGTTTGACCCGTTGGAGAATTCGTTGATCGCCGCGCAAACGTCTCATTGCGGCGGATGGCAGCCATTCGAACTGATCGCGCCAATGGCCGGGATGACCATTCATTGCCGTGATGACTGCCACCATGGGTCTTCTTGATCTGCTCGACGATCGTGTCCATCACATTGCCGATGTTGAAGCGAGCAGGGGCCTGCATCGGCGGGAAAATGTGGCGACTAGCTATAGCCATCACATATCGCGCCGATCAAAGCTGCGCTTTCGGCGCTATTTAATCCGGGCATCCCATCGTGGAATGCCCGAAAATGCCCGTTTTTCGCCTAGTCTTTACCCTTGGAAATCGCGTCTTTCATCTTGCCGTCATCTCCAGCGCCGAGCTGTATGGGCCCGAGCTTGAATGTCACGGTGTCGATCGTGCCGTTGAATGCGAACGGCACCTGGTAATCCTGATCGTCCACGGGGGTTCTTGTATCCGAGCCGATGTCGAACGTCTCGTCGATCACGCTCAGGAACGGGATGGTGTGGGCAATTTTTTGTGTCGCCACCTGCTTGCCGTCGACGGTCAGGATGCCGGAGCCGCCCTTTCCGACGCCTGGGCCGTCATAAGTGAAATCGAAGACGACGGTGTGTTTTCCGGGCGTGAGGGCGTCGGCTCCAATCCAATGGAAACGCTCCAGGCCAAGCAGGTTATAGGTGAATACCGGCTTGCCCTTGAGGAGGTAGAGTCCATAGCCGCCCCAACGCCCACCGCCGGTGACGATCATGCCGTCCCCGCCGCCTTGCGGCGTCTCCACCTCGGCCGTGATCGTGTAGTTCTTGTCCAGGATGTTTGGAGCGTCCGCATCGGGGATGCCGGTGATCGCGCCGCGGTAGCTGTAAACATTCTTTCCGGCCATCGGACTCGGCCGCGGCTGAATAGCGCGCGCGAATGTGTCGTTCTGCAGCGGAAGCACGTTATATTTCTTTGCCTCCTCCATGAACAGCGCCTGCATCTCCTTCAGCTTATCGGGCATCTGGGTGGAGAGATCGTTGAACTGTGAGTAGTCCTCCGTGAGATTGTAAAGCTCCCATTTGTAGTCCTTGGGGTCGGGCATCTTCGCATTGATGACCCACGGCGGAACCGGCGGCGTGGTATTAGCGTACCAGCCGTCCTTGAAGATCCCACGATTGCTGATCATCTCGAAATACTGCACGTGGTGCGTCGTCGGGGCGTTGGCGTTGGCCTTGTCGAAGGTGTAGGTCATACTGACCCCTTCGATCGGCTTCTGTTTGATGCCGTTGACGTATTCCGGCGCCTTGATCTGCGCGGCGTCGAGAATGGTCGGCACGATGTCGATGATGTGATGGAACTGTTTGCGGATGCCGCCGGGGTCGTTGATGTGGCCGGGCCAGGAAATCGCCAACCCCTGCCGCGTGCCGCCAAAATGGGACGCGATCTGCTTGGTCCATTTGAACGGCGTGTCGAAGGCCCACGCCCACGCGACCGCCATGTGCGGATAGGTCATCGGGCCGCCCCAGGCGTCGTAGAGCTTGAGCTGTTCGGCGACCGGAACGTCCAGGATGCCGTTATATGCGGTATACACGTTGGGCGTGCCGAGCAGGGAGCCCTCCGGACTGGTGCCGTTGTCGCCAACGACATAGATAATCAGGGTGTTGTCGAGCTTGCCTTCATCCTGGATTTCCTGGATGACGCGGCCGATCTCGTAGTCGGTATAGGCCGCAAAGGCGGCGAACACCTCCGCCTGCCGCGAAAACAGCTTCTTCTCATCGGCGGAAAGCGTGTCCCATTTCGGCAGCACGTCCGGCCATGGCGTGAGCTTGGCATTAGCAGGAATCACCCCCAGACGTTGCTGGTTGGCGAATATCTGGTCGCGCAAGACATTCCAGCCCATGTCGAACTTGCCATGGAACTTGTCGATCCATTCCTTCGTCGGCTGGTGGGGCGAGTGGGTGCCGCCCGGAACATAATAGATGAAGAAGGGCTGGTCGGGGTTCGCGGCCTGGAGATCCTTCATGTGGTGGATCGCCTCATCCGCCAGATCGGTGGTGAGATTGTAGCCGGGATGGCCGATCCAGGGAAAGATCTGGGTGTGATCGCGGAACAAATAGGGCGTCCACTGATCGGTCTCGCCGCCTGGGAAGCCGTAGAAGTATTGAAAGCCCATGCCCGACGGCCATTGTTCGTAAGGCCCCGAGGCGCCGTAGGACGACGCAGGGATGTTATGGTCCTTGCCGAACCACGAGGTGGCGTAGCCGTGCTCCTTGAGGATCTCGCCAATCGTGGCGTCGTCCTCGCCCATGTAGGAATCATAGCCCGGGAACCCGGTCGACAATTCGGAGATCACGCCGAAACCGCTTTCATGGTGATTGCGGCCGGTGATCAACGCCGCCCGCGTCGGCGAGCACAGAGCCGTCGAATTGAATTCCGTGTAGCGCAGGCCCGCGGCGGCGATCCTGTCGACCGCCGGCGTAGGGATGACGCCGCCAAACGTGCCGCTGACGCCATAGCCCTGATCGTCGGTCATGATCAGGAGGACATTAGGCGCGCCCTTGGGCGGCACCACTCGCGGCGCCCACCAAGGTTTGGAGGTGGCGGCGTCGTCGCCAATCACGCCGCCGAATTTCGGGGCCGGCGGCGGCAGTTGGCGGCCGTCGATCGTGGTCGTGGCGCCGGCCGAGCCCAAGACGCCGGTGACGTCCTGCCCCGTGGCCGGCGCCACAGCGAATGTGGCGGCGAACAAAAATGCCGTGGCTCCCACGGCGATGATGTTCTCTCTTTGTTCTGGCTTCATGACGCTTTATGCTCCTCGGCTGATACGAAACACACGTTCTGTCAGGCCGTGCCCGGACACCGAGCAAGATCTGATTTCGTGTGATGATTTCGGCTAGCGAATGCGAGGTCTAATTAAAGTAAAACCATGTAGATGACACAAATACGACAGATACGCGGGCAGGGCGCGTCTTCGTCAGCCTCATCTAATCCGAATACATTACCATACTACACCGGTTCGACTCAAATTCAAGCGGAACCCGGGCTTTTCGCCGCTGGGCGCCCAGCGGCATGCGCTGGGTTGCTGACGGGGATTCCCCCGAGGAGATCGCGGCAAATCGCGGGCCCTACGCCAACACCTCAGCATCGCCAAAAATTATTCGATCATGACAAAATTCTATTTCTGCGGCGTTAGGTTGGCTTCGTTTCACGCTCCAGGCTTCAGTATCGAACCTGCGGCTGCAAGCTCGCGAAGGGCGGCAACGGGAGTCGATTCCGGAAAATCGCCATCCTGTTCGGCAATGTCTGAAAATGGCGCCGAGCGGACCACGGGAAGCACGCGACGTAGGTCTCTTCGTGGATTTTAGTTGCCATTCCCTCGCCACAAGCCTTTGCTTAGCTGTGGGACGTTGCGATTGGGGCCTGAGTGACGCTACCAGAAAACCATCCTCGCCTTTTCAAGCGCGCCTATAGTCGTGGCGAGCTAATCGCCGACGGCTTTGTCCATGCCGTCGCCATTGTCGCAGGGTTGATCGCCTTCGCCGTGCTGATCGGGCGCGTCGCCCGGCAGGGCGACCTTTCCGACGCCCTCGCCATGGGCGTCTATGCGGCCGGCTTTTTCCTGCTGTTCGGTTTTTCCCTGGCCTATAACATGACACCACCGTCGCATCTGAAATGGATGCTGCGGCGATTCGACCACGCCTCAATCTATTTGATGATTTCCGGCACCTATACGGCGCTGCTGTCGCAATTGCCGAACGACGCCCTGGCTTGGACGCTGGCCGCGATCGTGTGGCTCGTTTCGCTCGGCGGCGCGGCGGTGAAAATCCTGCTGCCGGGCCGGTTCGACCGCGCCGCGATCGTCGTCTATCTGGCGCTCGGCTGGGTGGCTATTTTCGCGGGAAAACAATTGGTCGCCATCCTCCCTACGCCGACGATGATCCTGCTCGTCGTCGGCGGGTTGTTCTATTCGGTCGGCGTGCTGTTCTATAAATGGAACAGCCTGAAATATCAGAACGCCATTTGGCATTCCTTCGTCGCCATCGCCGCTGGCTGCCAATATGCCGGAATCGCTCAGGCGATCGGGCACAGCGCTTAGAGAATATTTCCAAAAATTTTTTGGATAAGCATATTTTCGACGCAACGGCGACCTCACCGCCATGCCGAGAAAGGCCTCGTTTCGGACGGAGAAGATAGTGCGGCCGGTTCAGCTGAACGTAGTTTAACGGCCGTTGTAGGTCTGCATTTCGCCGAAAAGTTGGATTGCCATACTGAGGGACAAATTTCCGTTTTTGGCGTAACCCTGCCGTCGCGTCTCGGTCCGTTCTCCGTCCCGAACCGGACCCCCGGCCTATGACCGCTTTCCGCCGAGGCCGTGCGAAAACGCGATTTTCGGAACCCGCGGCAGCGGCCAGGAAGCGCGCAAGGAATTTGCTGGCGGTTGGATGTCGTGCGAAGGCGGCCTCAGGCGGCTCTTATCGCGTGGATGGTTGGCCCAACGCCGAGGATGGCGATCAGCCTCTTCAAGTTGTAGGCGAGAACGTGAAGGCTCATCTCCGTTTGCACTTTTTCGAGCGTGCGCATCCGGAAGTGGGTCGCGCCCATCCAGGCTTTGATGGTTCCGAATGGGTGTTCGACGGATTGACGCCGGATACGCATGCTCTTGGGCGCGCGGTCAAGCCGTTCCTGCATCGCGTCGAGGACGGCTTCGTGCTCCCAGCGTTTGACCCGCCGCTCCTTTGAACGCGTGCACTGCGACTTCAGTGCGCAGCCGGCGCATTTCGTCGTCCAGTAACAGTTCAGTTTCATGCCGTCTTCG
>JARLJB010000257.1 GCA_031291415.1 Telmatospirillum sp. | reverse complement strand
TCATCGTCTTCCCCGGCAACGGCATCCAGGACAACCTCGCCGACAAGGCCAAGGCGCTGGGTATCCCGGTCATGCGGTTCGGTGCCGCGTGAAGCCGGTACGGGCGGCTCTCTTCGACGGAGGGCCGCCATCTCCTTCACCACTCCCTGCCGCGGATCACCTCATGGCGGATCCGCCTTACCGCACCGTCCCCGAACCAGGAGAACGACCATGCTGCCCACGGATGACGACGACTTCCGCGACGCCCTGGCCACGTCGGTGGCGGTGGTCTGCCTGGTGAGCGAGTTGCTGATGCACCGTCGGCCAGGGGGCGATCTGTGCCTGTCTCCACAAGCCGCCGACGGCCTGACCGATGTGCTGCACCTAGTCCGTGCCGCCCTGGTCGAGGCCAAAGACCGGCTCGCCCACACCACGACCAACGAAATACCGCCGTGACGGCCAAAAACCGGCCAATCACCCGCAGTCCGTCCACAATTGCGGCCACCCCCACTTTTCCGTTATATTTTGTCTCGCGCCGTGGTGGTGATGGTGGAAGGCGCGACCCGTCAGATGTCATCGCACGGAGACCACCGCCATGTTCCTTTTCGCTCCTCTTCTCGTTCTCGGCGCCATCGGTTTTTTCTGCTGGCTGCTGTTCACCCTGGCCGTTTTCGCCCTGCCTAGCGTCGCGGGCGTCTATGCCGGCATCTGGGCCTATCACACAGGCGCCGGCACCCTGGGCGCCATCGTCGTCGGATTCGTTGCCGCCGGCGCGACCTTCGGCCTAGGGCAATTGCTGCTGATCTTCGTGCCCTGGACCTGGGCGAAACTGTTGATCATCGCCGTCTATACCGCCCCGGCGGTGGTGGCGGGCTACAGCGCCACGCACGGCATCACCCTGATGGCGATGTCGTCGCCGGTCTGGCAGACGGCCTTCTCAGTCATCGGCGCCATCGCGGTCGGCATCACCGCCTTGCTGCGGATCAGCGGTATGGCGGCCTTCGCCGAACAACGGTGAAGCCGCATCCAAACAGAGGGGCATCTCATCGGTTACCAGCTTTAGGTATCTTCGGCGCTATCGTGGTAAGGAGGGCCGAAAGGGAGCGAATGTTTTCAGATGACGACCACCACAAATCTGAGCGAGGAAGCCGTTCTGACGGCAGCGCGGGAGTTGATCGCCCGGCGCGGTCCGGCCGCCAGGGACGAGGCGATGGCGCGAGTGGCCGACCTTGAGCGGCAAGGGAACTGGCCCGAGCACGCACTGGCCATGCGAGTCCTGACCGTGGTGGAACGGCTGCTCGACCCGCCTGTGGCATAACCTTCAGAGGCGAGACGGCACCGTCCGGGCAGCCGGGCAGAGCATCGCCGAGTCCCCCCTTTCACTCTTTGCGGCGGCCCCAGGACGCGGGACCGAAGGTATCCGCCCTCCCCTCGTCGCCGTGATTGGCATGCATCGGAGCGGTTGAATCGCGCCTGGCTTGCTCCGGGCACGGACATAGCCCTCATCAACGCGCTTGCACCTGCCCCACCAAGGCCACGACCAACAGCAAGGACGCGTGGGATGGGGCATTCTCTCCGGGGACCGTCAACCAAGCCGACCGGAATATCGTGGTCAGGACAAGGCAACAAAGATCGCCGGATCTTGGCACCGGTTCCCCCCACGGTTGCGACAAGCCGCCATCGTCTCCATGACTGACTCTGTCCTGTCGAGCGCTCCATACGGCCTCTCCGATGGGTGGATCTGGCCCAAGAGCAGCTAAAGCCTCGATCGCCTAAGGCGCAACCGCGTCGTTGAAACTTTCCTCCCCTGGGCTGTCGCCCATTCCTCGCGAGACAAGAAAGCTCCCCCACCGCCGTCCTCCGCTGTGCTTCGGCCCCTCCGGGGTGCGCCGTCGATCGCCTTGGGCCGGGCGATCACCATCGAGGCCGCAATGGTGCGGGCTCGAAGACAAAGATCACGGAGACATCATCATGGCGACCATCGGCACCTTCAAGAAAACCGGCACC
>JARLJB010000256.1 GCA_031291415.1 Telmatospirillum sp. | reverse complement strand
GACCCCGAGACCCCGGCCTCTGTTCCGCCTGCATACGTAGGTAATTGATCGACCACTGAACGTCCCCCTGTGCGATACTCACTAAACCTCATAGGCTGAGGTTGTCGCAAGAATCATTGGCACACAGGGCATCTCGATATTTACCAACGCGGAGGCACCGACCATTTACGGCTGTTCTTGGAAGTCCTTAACCCCACGACAAGTAAGCCTGATGTTCGGTTGCCTTCGTTCGACTCCTCACAGATAATGCCGGACCGATAAACGCATTAACTGTGTCGGAGACATTTCATGTTGCTTAAATCGATGATGGCCGGTCTGGCCGTCGCCGTAGTTGCCGCGGGCACCGCTGCTGCTGCAGAGTGTGTATTGCCCGCCGATGCCCAGCCCGGTAAGGCGGTCTCCGCGCAGTGCAAGAGCTGCCACATTTTCGAAGCCGACAAACCGTCACGCCCGACCGGCCCCAATCTGCACGACGTCTTCGGGCGCAAGGCCGGCACCCGCGCTGACTTCCCCAAATATTCCGAGGGCATGCAGGGCGCATCGGCCAAGGGGCTTGTGTGGACCGACGACAAGATCATCGAATATTTGGCCGACCCCAAGGCATTCCTGGCCAAAGTCAATGGTGCAGACGTGAAACACGCGATGTTCTTCCAGTTGAAGGATGAACAGAAGCGCAAGGATATGGTCGCCTTCCTGAAGGCTATCAAAGACAAGCCAGAGTGCAACTGATCGGGCTCAAGGGTGTGGAGCGATAATTTCGCCCCGCGTCCTTACTGTCGTCACGCCGAGATCGGCCTGACGACAGTAAGGACGGCGTTACTGCAAGCCGTTCTCCTTATAATAGCGCAAAGCACCTTCATGCAGAGGTGCCACTAAGGTGTCACGCGCCATCTGTTTCTTTTCCAACTCACCCAATAGCGGATGCATTGCCTTGAAGGCTGGCAGGCCGTCGAACACGGCGCGGACCACCGCATAACCATCCTCCTCCGGCAAGCTGCTCGTGGTTACGAGAATGGCATTGACGCCGAATGTCGCGGTCTTTTCGTGCACTCCGGTGTAAGTGTCGTCGGGCAAAATCTGTCGGGAATAGGCCGGATTAGCCTTCAGGAAGGCATCGATCCGAGAGTCTTTCAGCGATAGAACGCCTGCCCCGCAATCGTCGATCGCTTCCTGCACATCGGCCATCGGATGAAGTCCCGTGAAGACGGCGGCGTCTATCTCGTTACGACACAGGGCCTCACCGACTTTCGCGCTATCCATTTCGAGTGCCGCGGCCAGATCGGTTGTGGCGATTCCCTCAGCCTCAAGCAGACCATCGGCCATCAACCGCTGGAAGCTTCCCGCATGCCCGAGTGTCACGCGCTTGCCTTTAAGATCCGCCGCGCTTTTGATCTTCGCTGCCGGATTGACAAGAACGACCATGGTCTCGCCGTGCAGGCTCATCAGCGTTCGCAAATCCGGAAAGGGTTCCCGGGCGAAGGCGCCAACTCCCTGCACCGCCTGGGCCAGCACCCGCGACTGCACGATGGCCAGCTGTCCGTCGCCCTTTCTCAGTGCCGCCAGATTGGCCACCGACCCTCCGGTCGGCTCGACCAGACAACGGACGCCATGATGTTCCCTGTCCTTGTTGACCATGCGGCAAACCGCCCCGGCTTCGGGAAAGTACATCCCCGAAACCTCGCCGCTTTCCAATGCCAACAGATGCCCCTCGGCAGCCCAGGCCGGCGACTGCCAAACGTTGGCCACCAACCACAGAGCAAGCCAGGCAAGACGATATTTCATCCGCCGCCCCCCCTTCTCCCATCCATCTCTCCCTCCCATGACGGGAAAGCGACGTCAAGGAAAGAAGTTGAACATCGGGCCCGGATCGAAAAAGCAGACTTTGCTTGCAATTCCCATTCGAGCTAGCATCGCCCGCCCGTCACACATTCCGGATACGTTGAATGAACATTAAAGAGCACATCCGCCAGATCCCGGATTTTCCCACGCCCGGCATTCTGTTCTATGACATTTCGACTTTGCTGGCCAATGCCGACGCCTGGCAGGTCACCATGGGACGTCTCGCCAATGCCGTCATGGCCGAACGGCCGGATATTCTGGTTGGAATCGAATCACGCGGTTTTCTGGTTGCCGCGCCGCTCGCCCTGAAGCTGGGTTGCGGCTTTGCCATGGCCCGCAAGAAAGGCAAATTGCCCGGCAAGACGATCCGTCACGAATATTCCCTGGAATATGGAACCGATATCGTTGAAATGCAGGAAGACGCGATCCGTCCAGGCCAAAGAGTCGTGGTACTGGACGACCTTTTGGCAACTGGCGGCACGATGGCCGCGACGATCGCGCTTCTCCGCCTCATGGGCGCCGAAGTGACCGGGGCGGCCTGCATCATCGAGCTGAGCTTCCTCGGCGGCCGGAAACGACTGGATGTTCCGGTGACCTCGATCGTCGCCTACGACCACTAAAGCAGTTCGCGCTTCGCTTGAACCACTCTCGGTTTGCATGACGCAGAAAAAGCTCCGCTTTTTCTATAACTCAAACGCCGCACGGGCTCCCGAGCGTGATTAGATCGCATTCGCATCACGCTAGACAGAAACAAATTGTCGGTGGCACCGGCGTCCCTGCCGGTGTTCCGGCGTGAGCCGGAAAGGGTCCGCCTGGCGACGGAAACACCGGCAGGGACGCCGGTGCCACTGTGTTTTCCAGGGCGGGTCGGCGCGCCACCAGTGCGGAACTCTAAAGCCTGTCTCAGGAAGCCGGCCGGTCCAGACTGTCGACCCACAGATCGGGAGTGGTGAACTCTTTTGTGGGCCAGGACAAGGCGATCGGCCATCCCTGCAGCCGTGACTTGCCACGATGCCGCATCTTGGCGCCCAAAATGGGAAAAAGGGCCGTCAGCCCACGTTTTGCCCCGATGCCGGACGACCGGTGCTTGCCGGCGAAGCGCTTCTTCTTACCGACAACGATCTCCTTTGGGCTGGAAGACAAACGGAAGCCGCCCATGGACAGGAGATCAAGAGCGCTGAAATCGTCATGCATCGGAGTTCCTCCTGGGGAAGAGATGCATGCACTTTAACGTCGGACGCGTACTCTTTTGTGGCGCCACGATGAAGATTTCGTGACGCCGCTTTGTGATTCACGGAAAAAGGCGCTCCGTTTGTAGCAGGAGAAAGCATTATACCCAGTCTCGATGGGGATGGCTCATCGAGACTGGGTATAAAGACCAATGTCACACGGTGACGCCTTCGGCATCCAAGGCATAGCCGGCGGCCCGAACGGTCCGGATGATGTCGGACTCCTCGTCGCCGTTCAGGGCCTTGCGCAGTCGGCGAATATGGACGTCGACGGTTCGTGGCTCGACATAGATGTCGGGGCCCCATACGGCGTTCAGCAGTTCCTCCCGCGAAAACACACAACCGGGATGCTGAAGAAGAAATTGCAGCAGACGGAACTCGGTCGGCCCCAGATGGACATGGCGCCCGGTTCTGGTCACCCGGTGAGCGGTCAGATCCATGACGATGTTCTCATACTGCAGCATGCCCTTGACCTGCGCCGGCTGCACTCTACGCAGCAGCGCCTTGACGCGGGCCATCAGCTCCGGAAGAGAGAACGGTTTGGTCAGATAATCATCGGCACCAATGTTGAGACCTCGGACTTTGTCGGCCTCCTCACCTCGCGCCGTGAGCATGATCACCGGCAAATCCCGCGTCCGTGGCTTGCGCCTTATCTGCCGGCAGACCTCGATACCCGACATCACCGGCAGCATCCAATCGAGCAACACAAGATCGGGGGACCGCTCGGCCAACACGGTCAGAGCCTCTTCGCCATCGGTCGCCTCGCAAACCCGGTATCCTTCCTTCTCCAGGTTGTAACGAAGCATGGTCACAAGAGCGGACTCGTCCTCGACGACCATGACCATTGGTTTCATCATGTTATCTTGGTCCATCAGCTATCCCTGTCGGTTTGTGAAGGATCAGGAAGGACTGTCTCGCCTTTCGGCCGCGCTTCACGAATTGGTGTACCCTGAACGAGGAAGTGAATAGTCTCGGCAATGTTCGTCGCATGATCTCCGATCCGTTCGATATTCTTGGCGATGAACATCAGATGGATGCAGGCGGTAATATTCCGCGGGTCCTCCATCATGTAGGTAATCAGTTCCCGGAAGAGGCTGGTGTACATATCGTCCACCTCCTCGTCCTTTTTCCACACTTTTACCGCCTTGTCGTTGTCCTGTTCGACGAAGGCATCCAGGACCTCTTTAACGATTTCCTGAACCAGGCGGGCCAGGCGCGGAACAGCCGCAGTCGGTTTGACCGGAGGAATCTGGTTAAGCACCAGCGCACGCTTGGCGACATTGGCCGCGTAGTCGGCGATACGCTCAAGATCACCTGAAATCTTGAGAGCCCCGACGATCATCCTGAGGTCGTGCGCCACGGGTTGCCGCAAAGCCAGAAGCCGGACCGTAAAGCTATGAACTTCGTGTTCGATCTCATCAACTTTGACGTCGGCCGCGATCACCTTGCTGGCAAGATCGCTGTCGCGCTTGATCAGTGCCTGAACAGCGCTGTCCAACTGCGCCTCCGCCAATCCGCCCATCCGGGCGATCAGATTGGTAAGGTGGGACAATTCCTCGTCGTACGATCTCACCGTGTGATCTCCTGCCATCCGATCCTCTCCATGTTCAGCCGAAGCGACCGGTGATATAGCCTTGTGTGAGCTTTTGTTGGGGATTGGTGAAGATCTGTTCCGTGTCGCCGACCTCGACCAATTCGCCAAGATGGAAGAATGCCGTGCGTTGCGAAACGCGAGCGGCCTGCTGCATCGAATGGGTGACAATGACGATAGTGTAGTTTTCACGCAATTCGTCGATCAACTCCTCGACCTTCGCCGTCGCGATGGGATCGAGCGCCGAACAAGGTTCGTCCATCAGAATCACTTCGGGACTGACGGCTATCGCGCGGGCGATACAGAGACGTTGCTGCTGTCCGCCCGACAGACCGGTGCCGGGTTCGCTCAGACGGTCTTTCACCTCTTCGTAGAGCCCGGCCCGCTGAAGGCTGGTCACGACGACTTCTTCCAGGTCGCTGCTCGACTGCGCCAAGCCATGAATCCGCGGGCCATAGGCAACATTGTCGAAAATCGACTTTGGAAAAGGATTTGGCTTCTGGAACACCATGCCGATTCGCGCACGCAACTGCACGACATCGAGCTTGTTGTCATAGATGTCTTCGCCGTCGAGGGTGATCTGACCGGTGACGCGTGCGCCCTCGATCAGATCATTCATCCGGTTAAGACAGCGAAGAAACGTCGACTTGCCGCAGCCGGACGGTCCGATCAGAGCCGTGACCTCGTTGGCGTGAATTTCGAGGTTGACCGCCTTCAAAGCGTGTTTGTCGCCGTAATAGACATTCACGTCACGTGCCGTCACCTTCATGGAATTCGTCGAAGTGCGGCCGTTTTGTTGGAAAAAGCTTCCACTGGCAATTTGCATATCGCTCACCACCGCCGTTCGAATTTTTTGCGCAGATAGATTGCCGTCGCATTCATCAGAGCCAGAAAGCACAGCAGAACAATGATCGCAGCCGACGTCCGTTCGACGAATGCACGCTCCGGACTGGCCGCCCACAGATAGATCTGCACGGGCAAGGCGGTCGACGGATCCATCGGACTGGCCGGCACATCGACGATGAATGCGACCATGCCGATCATCAGCAATGGCGCCGATTCACCCACGGCGCGCGCCATGCCGATGATGGTTCCGGTCAGAATGCCGGGCATCGCCAGGGGCAGCACATGGTGCATCACCATCTGCAGACGCGAGGCGCCAAGGCCGAGAGCCGCTTCGCGGATCCACGGTGGAACCGCTTTCAATGCGACACGGGCCGCGATAATGATGGTCGGCAATGACACCAAAGTCAGGGCAAGACCACCAACGAACGGCGCCGACCGCGGCAGGTTGAAGACATTGAGGAAGATCTCAAGCCCCAGCAGGCCGAAGACGATCGATGGCACCGCCGCCAGATTGTTGATATTGACCTCGATAATGTCGGTCCACCGGTTACGGGTGGCAAATTCCTCGAGATAGATCGCCGTCGCCACGCCCAAGGGGAAAGACAAAGCCAAAGTCACCACCAGGGAATAGAACGATCCGACCACGGCGCCCCATACTCCGGCAAGTTCCGGTTGCCGCGAATCGCCAGCGGTAAACAGCCATTTGTTGAAACGGGCCTTCAGATTTCCCGAGGCGCTGAGATCATCGATCCAGGCAAGCTGGCGCGTGGTGAACTGCCCCCCTTTGTCGGCGTCGCGCGACATATGGCCTTTGAGAAGCTGATCCACCGACGCCGCCACCGGCAGCCAGAGCGTCCGCGTCGTTCCAATGACCGACGGATCGTCGAGGACCAGTTTGCGGATTTCAAGATCCGCGCCTTGACTGACCAAAGCCATCAGTTCGCGCCGACCGCTACGGTCGTCGGCGTCGGTGAACCGCGCCGTCAATGCAGTCCGGATCAACGAGGCGTAATCCGCCGACGACAAGGCCGTCTTGCTGTGCGTACCGTCGGGATCGATAACCGTCGCGTCGAACGTGATCGGTAATTGGACCTCGGCCTGCACGAACGCGGTATAGCCCTGCGAAATGATGCTGATCAGCAGAACCGCAAGGAAACCCAGGGCAACAACAATCGACGTGATGCCATAGAGGCGGAAACGCTTCTCGATGGCATAGCGACGCTGCAGTCGGGCGCTGACCTTTTCGGCAATCGCCGAAACCCGCACTTGATCCACCATTTCAGTCATACTTCTCTCGATATTTCCGGACGACGTTGAGAGCCACCACGTTCAAGGCCAGGGTCACCAGGAACAGCACTAGGCCAAGGGCGAATGCCGACAGCGTCTTGGGACTGTCGAATTCCTGGTCGCCGACCAGCAGAGTAACGATCTGGACGGTGACCGTTGTCACCGCCTCAAAGGGATTGGCCGTCAGATGCGCCGAAAGGCCGGCCGCCATCACCACGATCATGGTCTCGCCGATAGCCCGCGAAATGGCCAACAGGACGCCGCCGATGATACCTGGCAAGGCGGCCGGGATGACCACCTGTTTGATGGTCTCCGAGCGTGTCGCGCCCAGTCCGTAGGCCCCCTGGCGCAGGCTGTCGGGAACGGCGGTGATCACGTCGTCGGACAGCGACGAAATAAACGGGATGATCATGATGCCCATGACGATGCCGGTGGAAAGCGCGCTTTCCGAGGCGATCGACAAGCCGATGGCGGTTCCCGCATCCCGCAGGAAGGGGGCAACCGTCAACACAGCGAAAAATCCATAGACGACCGTCGGGATGCCGGCCAGCACTTCAAGGAGCGGCTTGGCGACCGAACGGAAATTGGGGTGCGCGTATTCCGCCATGTAGATGGCCGACAACAAGCCGATCGGCACGGCAACGAACATGGCGATAACGCTGATCAGCAAGGTTCCCGCAAACAACGGCACGGCGCCAAAGGCGCCCGATGCACCGACCTGATCGGTACGCATAGCCATCTGAGGGCTCCAGTCGAGCCCAAAGAGGAAATCGGTCACCGGCACCATGCGGAAGAAACGCAGCGATTCGAACAGCAGCGACAGGACGATGCCGATCGTTGTGAAAATGGCCACCGTCGAACTGGCGATCAGGAACAGCTTGACCACGCCCTCGACACGATTGCGGGCGCGCAATTCCGGATTGATATAGCGAAGGCCGACAAGACAACCGATGGCCGAAAGAACCAGAGCCAAAACCGCCATCGCTCCGAAACTGACGGCGCGCAGTGTCCGATAATGTTCGGCAGCCTTTGTGGCGATATCGCCCGAAGCATGCAGATAATTGCCACTTGCTCCCAGTTGCCGGACCTCGTTCAGTAACAAGGATAGACGCGCCGCCGGCAGGGTTCTCGCCTCGGCCGGCAGGGAATCGACGACAATGGCTTGCAAGATAAAGGGTTCGCAGGAAAGCCAGACGGCAATCAGAAAGGCGGCGGGAAGACCGCACCACAAAGCGACGTAGTAGCCATAATAGCCAGGCAGCGAATGCAACGCCGCAGCCTTCTCGCCCCCAACCTTCAAAGCCCGGCCGCGGCCCATCCGGAAACCGACTGCGGCCAACAACAACAGTACGACCACCAGAATGAAAAACTGCATGGACTCCGTCGCTCTTCTGATCACAAGGCGGGCGGGCGCCGCCATCCACGCCAACGGGGGGCATCCCCGCCGGCTCGCGGCGTCACAATAACATGAAACCGGCGGCCGGACAGTCCGACCGCCGGCTCACGCGCGCTCTAAAGCTTCAGATCGGGCAGATCTTTGCCCTTGGCCGCTTCGGTCTTGCGCTGATCGTCAGGCATGGCGATCAAGCCTTTCTGCGACAGATAACCGGTCTTGCCCCAGGCCTTGTCGGAGGTGAACTCGGCAATGTATTCCTTGATGCCGGGGATCACGCCGACG
>JARLJB010000255.1 GCA_031291415.1 Telmatospirillum sp. | reverse complement strand
TTTTGTTATTTCGATTAAAAAACACGAAACAACCCAAAAACGTTACCCAGTAGCGCGGCGGCCCCCCCCCGCGGGAGGGGGCCGGACTTTCCTTCTGGTACTTCGGACCGACGACATCGATCGTCGTGGTTCCGACCGCCAGCGTGAACGAGCCCTTTATCTTTCAGGAGGTGACGGCCGACTTTCAGGAGGTCTCGATCCAGGGACAGGTCACCTATCGCGTTGCCGAACCGGGGCGGACGGCCAGCCTGCTCAACTTTACGCTGGGTGGTGACGGAAAATATGTCTCCGAGGACCCGGACAAGCTATCGCAGCAGGTCATCGACCAGATCCAAGTGGCGATGCGGGCGGAGTTGCAGGCGCTCAATTTGAAATATGCCCTGGGGTCGGGCGAGGCGCTGGTAATCCGGGTTTCGGACGCTGTCCGCCGGCATCCGGCCCTGGCGGCTTTGGGGCTCGACCTTCTCGGCCTGTCGATCCTGGCCATCAAGCCGAAGCCGGAAACGGCGCGGGCCTTGGAGGCGGAGGCTCGTGAAGCGCTGCTGCGTCGGGCCGATGAAGCGACCTATGCGCGGCGCAACGCGGCTGTCGAGCAGGAACGGGCGATCAAGGAGAACGAACTGGCCACCGAGGTTGCGGTCGAAAATAAGAAACGGCAGGTGCGCGAGGCGCAAATGGAGGCGGAGCGGTCAGTTCAGGAGCGCCGGTTGCGGATCGCCCAGGAGGAGATGGCCGGCAAGATCGGGCTCGAGGAACAGAACAAGGATCTGGTGCTGCTCGCCACCGGCAATGCGCGCGCCGAGGCCGACGCCAAAGCAGATGGCATCGCGGCGATGATGCGGGCTTTCGACGGCGCCGACTCCAAGGTTCTGCAAGCCCTGGCATCGGTTGGAATGGCTCCTGGCCAATTGATGGCCCTGGCCTTCCGGGATCTCGCCGACAATGCCGGAAAAATCGGCCAACTCAATGTTTCGCCGGACTTGCTGCGCGAAATGCTGCAACCGCAGGAGTAGACGATGCAACCCGCAACCGATCGCAAAATCGTTCTGATGTTACGGGAGACCAGGCTCACCGAGCTGATCCGACGCTTCAACACACTGCAACAGGCGCAGTTCTACGTTGAACATTTGGGGGCCGACTTTTCCGATTATCTGGCCGAGCATGAGCACTATCATCAAGCAACTGTGGCGGCCGAAACGGTTCTCCGCCGCTTCGGCCGCGTGCAGCGGGTGGATCGTCAGTATCTTGCCAACTTCATTTTCGGTCCGGACGATCTTGTCGTCGTCCTGGGGCAGGACGGACTGGTTGCCAACACCTTGAAATATCTGGATGGGCAACAGGTGATCGGGGTCAATCCCGACGCCGATCGATGGGATGGCATCCTGCTGCCCTTTGCCGTGACCGATCTGGCCGCCATTGTTCCCGAGGCATTGGTCGGCCGCCGACCGATCAAAACCGTCACCATGGCCAAGGCGACGCTCAATACCGGTGTCACCCTCCACGCCGTCAATGATCTCTTCATCGGCCCGCAAAGCCATGCCTCGGCGCGCTACGCCCTTTCGGTTGCCGGCCGGCGGGAGCGTCAGTCCTCAAGCGGTATCATCGTTTCGACCGGCCTTGGTTCCACCGGATGGCTGAAAAGCATTTATGCCGGCTGGGCGGCGACGACCGCCGCTCTCACGCAGGGAGAAGGCCGGCCTGCTCTCGACGGATCGTTCCCCTGGGACGCCGACCATCTGCATTTTTTCGTGCGTGAACCGTTTCCCAGTCGGATCACCGCCGCCTCGTTGGTCGTCGGCCAGATCGCTCATGATGACGCGATGACCGTCGTCTCGGAGATGCCCGAGCATGGTGTTATCTTCAGTGACGGCATCGAAGCCGATTTTCTTGAATTCAACAGCGGAACGAAAGCGACGATCGGTATCGCCGAACGCCAGGGACAGCTTGTCGCATGACCGCTCACTGCCGAACCGATAGTGGTTGCCGTGGCCACGGTAAGACGATTGTGCCCCGGCCGTCGCTTCAGGCTCATAACCTGAAGGTCAGAGGTTCAAATCCTCTCCCCGCAACCATCTCAACTTGCGATCCGCCCGTTCCCGTGGCCGGCCATGTCAGACAACGTTCATCCTTGATCTATCGATAGCTCGATTCTCCGAATCGAAACCGTGCTCATGACCCTGCTTCGGCGAAAGACCGATGCGCTCGCCGCCTGTGAGATTTGTGTCGCCGGTTGACCGGGCAACGACACGCCCGATCCCATCCACGTCAACGTGAAGAAAAGTATCGCTGCCAAGCCGCTCGCTGAACTGCACTACGCCCGTCCATGGAGCACCGTCGGTCGCAACCACGTCGATATGCTCAGGACGGATGCCGAAGGTGTGGAGACCACGTGCGGCGGCGTAATCGCCCTCGATCAGGTTCATTTTCGGCGAACCGATGAAACCGGCGACAAACACCGTCTTGGGGCGGGCGTAAAGCTCCAGCGGGCCGCCAACTTGCTCGATCTGCCCTTTGTTGACAACCACGATCTGGTCGGCGAGCGTCATCGCCTCTACCTGGTCGTGAGTGACGTAGACCATGGTCGCACCAAGACGCTTATGGAGTTGCGCCAGCTCCACCCGCATTTGGGTCCGCAGCGCGGCGTCGAGATTCGACAATGGTTCGTCGAAGAGGAAAACTTTCGGTTCGCGGACAATCGCCCGTCCAATCGCCACCCGCTGGCGCTGACCTCCGGAAAGCTCGCCGGGACGACGGTTGAGCAGCGTTTGAAGCTGGAGGACCGCCGCCGCCTCGTTGACTCGGCGCGTGATCTCGTCTCTCGGTTTGCCGGCCATCTTCAGCGCAAAGCCGATATTTTGCGCGACCGTCATATGCGGGTAAAGCGCGTAGGACTGGAACACCATCGCAATGCCGCGTTCGGACGAGCGCGTAAATGTCACGTCCTTGCCATCGATCGAGATCCTACCGGACGTAATCTCCTCCAACCCGGCGACGAGGCGCAGAAGAGTCGACTTGCCACAACCGGACGGACCGACGAACACGGTGAACGAGCCGTGTGGGATCTGGAGCGAAACATCAGAAATGACCTCGGTGGTCCCGAACGCCTTCCTGACTGAGGTAAACTCAAGCGTAGCCATGGTATCCGGTCCTAAACGTCGAGTGTCCGATAGGTAAAATGGAAGAAGTCGGCCGGCATGGCCAGACCGCCAAGATCGTTGGCCGCCATGCCGACGAATGCGCCGGTGAAATTGCCATGCTCACCTTCTCCGCATTCGTCAGAGAGAAACGAGGCGTCGAGAATACCGCCGACCTTGATCCAGGCGCTGTCTTCGACCGAATAGAAGAACTGCAGCGATGCCCCCCGCACCTCGACGCGCATCCGGACGGTTCCGGTCGCCGGTATCGGAACCGGCGCATCGAGACCGAGCGTCAATGTGCCGAGTGGCCAGGCGCCGTTGCAAGAAAGGATCTGGAGGCAGCGCCCGATCGTCTCGTCAAACGTCAGCGCCAGATAATGGTAGGCAAAGCGGTTGTAGTAGGTGACGAGACCGGCCATTTGCCGATAGCTCGCGGGGTTGGCGTCGATCTCGGTCTCGGCATCGTAGGAAAAAGCCGTCTGCCGGCGTGCCACCAGCGCCTGCTCGTGCCACGAGCCGATGGATTCTCGGCCGATCAACCGGAGGCAACCGGGCCGTTCGGCAAGCGAGAAAATCCGCTTCGGATCAGGCGTGCGCAGCCACTGAAACGCGATGTGAAGATTTGGCCCATCGAATGTGACGCACTCGGGCTCGGGTGGGAAGGGACATGGCGGAAGGCCCGGCGCTTCGACCTCGACCTTTGGAACCTGCTTTTCGCCCGCAAGCCGCAGCCAGCCATCTTGATGCCAGATGACCTTCTGAATCGCCGTTTCCCGGCCGAGAGGCGATCGTCTCCCGCCGTTGCGGGAACGACCGGTCAAGTGGACGAGATAGGTTTCGCCGGCCTCTGTCTCGACGAAATCGCCGTGTCCCGCCCTCTGCAGGGGGCAATCGGGCGTAATGCGGGCCGTTACGATATGCACGTCAGGATGAAGCTCGTAGGGACCGGTCAGTGTGCGCGAGCGCGCCTGAGTGACGGCATGCCCGTAGCCGGTGCCGCCCTCGGCGGTAATCAGGTGGTAGTAGCCGCCGTGGCGGTAAAGATGCGGACCTTCGGTGAGGCCAATCTGCGACCCTTTGAAGATGTTGGTGATCGGCCCGGTCAGGCGCCGGGCCGCCACATCGTATTCCTGAAGAACGATACCGCCGAAGCGTGACGGCTTACCGCGATGATCCCAGGCGACGTTGACCAGCCACCGGCGCCCATCCTCGTCGTGGAAAAGCGATGGATCGAAGCCCGACGAATTGAGATAGACCGGATCGGACCACGGCCCCTCGATCGACGACGCCGTGACGAGATAGTTATGCACGTCCTTAAACGCCCCCTGCCGCCGCTTGACGTCGGAATAGGCCAGCCAAAATAAGCCGTCGGAATAGGTCAGGCATGGTGCCCAGACGCCGCAGCTATCGGCCTCGCCGCGCATGTCGAGCTGACTCGCCCGGTTGAGAGGGCGGCTCAGCAGCCGCCAGTTCACGAGATCGCGCGAATGATGGATTTGGACGCCTGGATACCATTCGAAGGTGGAGGTGGCGATGTAGTAGTCACCACCGACCCGAACGATCGATGGATCGGGATTGAAGCCGGGCAGGATTGGGTTGACGATGACGGGCTTTAGGTTTGCTGACATGAATTATCCCTTTACCGAGCCGCGGGTGAGGCCGGCGACGATGTATTTTTGCGTGACGGCGAAGAAGACCAGCGCGGGCAGGATGGTGAGAGAGACAAAGGCGAGGATTTTGTTCCACTCGACGATGAATTCGCCCCGGAACTGCATGATGCCGAGCGGCCAGGTGAAGAGGGAGCGATCGTTGAGCACGACGAGCGGAAGCAGGTAGTTGTTCCAGCTCTGCACAAAGACGAAGGTGCCCACTGTTGCGAGGATTGGCGTCGACAGGGGCAGCGTGAAGCGGAAAAAGAAGCCGATGTAGCCGCAGCCGTCAACATGGGCCGCCTCGAACAGCTCTTTCGGCAATTGTTCGAAGAAACTCTTCAGAAGAACGATAGCGAACGCCATCGAGAAAGCAGTCTGGGGCAGGATGACGCCGAGTGGATTGTCGAGCAGGCCGAAGTCGCGGACCTGGATGAAGAGCGGGACGATCGCTGTCGCGAAGGGGAACATCATGCCCAACAGCAGATAGGATTGCAGGTAGCGCGAACCGAAAAATTGGATTTGGGCGAAAACAAAAGCCGCCATCGAGGCGCACAAGAGAGTCAGTGCGACCGCTGTAAGCGAAATCACCAGCGAATTGCCAAGGAAATTCCAAAAAGTCGGGCTGCCGAGGATGCCGAGATAGGTGTCGAAATGCCAGACCCACGGGAGTCCGAACGGCGAGGCCCGCAGTTCGCCGACGGTCTTGAACCCGCCGAGCACGGTGGCCACCAGCGGCATGATGACAAGCGCTGCGATGAAGGAAAGGAAGGTCGCGCGGGCGAGCGTGGCCGGAAGAGAGACTTTGTTCATCGGCGAGCCCTCCCGTCCATGACGAGACGTTTGTAGGAAAAGGCACTGGTGATGCACAGCACGAAGAGGACAACGCCGACCGCACTTCCGTAGCCGACGTTCAGTTGCGCAAGGCCAAAGGTATAGAGGTAGCTGACGATCGAATGGGTCGAGTTGGACGGTCCGCCGTTGGTCATCGGAATAATGATGTCGAATACTTGAAGCGCACCGACGATCGCGAAGAAAATCGAGAGCTTTACCGCATGCATGATAAGCGGAAGCTTGACGTAGATAATTGTCTGCCAGGTTCGGGCGCCGTCGATCTCGGCGGCTTCCAGCAGGTCGGTGGAGACAGCCTGGAGAGCAGCGATGAAAATCATCATGTGGTAACCGAAATACTTCCAGACAATCACGGTGATGATCGCAAGAAATGCGAAGTGTTTATCGGCGAGAACATAGATAGGATCGGTTCCGAGCGCGGCGGTAGCCTGGGCGGTGATCCCGTAGTCGCCGTCGAAGACGAAGCTCCAGATAAGGCCGGTGGCAATCTCGGCGAGAATATAGGGAGCGAAGAAAATCAACCGGAAGGCCGTGTTGACGCTCGTCTTCCGGTAGATAAGCAGCGCCAGCGCCAGCGCCAGCGGAATCTGCAGAAAGATAGAGGCAAGTATAAGCTTGATCGAATTCAGAAGTGACTGGTGGAAGATCGGATTGGCGACGAGAACGCTATAGTTCTTAACACCGACGAAGTTGGTCACGGCACCGTAGCCGCTCCACTTGAAGAAGCTCAAGTGTGCGGCATCGAGGATCGGCCAGATCACGAAAACCGTGAACAGGACGACCGCTGGCGGTAGGAATAGGACGATCGTCGTGAGCTTGCCGTCGCGCCACATGCGCGTGATGGAATGGGGCGGCCTTTGGGTCATGGGAGCATGCATGGTTCGAGCAATGAAATGGGGCCGGTTCGCGTGAGCTGGCACCCGGTTGTAAGGAAATCAGCGCAGCTGACGGGCATCTTCGACTTTCGCGGCGGCGGACTTGGCATCGACATCTCCGGTCGCAAGTTCGGCGGCGGCATCGTTCAGAGCCGATCCGACCGATGCGCCGAACGCCTGGTCGAGATAGAGTTGATGATGCGGCGCCTGGGTCAGGAGTTCCGCCACGCCTCGAATGCCCGGATCAGGGATGGCCGACTGGGTTCCTTTTACGATCGGCAGCCATAAGCCCAGGCTGGCGCTCTTTTCCTGGTTTTCTTTGTTCACAAGGAATTTCAGCCACTTTACCGTAAGGGGGGATGCGTTTTTGGTGACAAGCCAGCCGTTGACCCCGCCGAACGTATCCGCAGCATTGCCCCTGCCCCCGGCTACTGCCGGGAATGGAATGAAGCCGAGCTTGTCAGGAGCAATACCCTGGCCGGATGTCGAGTTCTTGCGCTGTGTGCCGACGATGAAGTTGCCCATCAGTTCGAAGGCGCCCTTGCCATCACCGAAAAGCCCGAGCGCTTTGTTGTTGTCGGTATCCATGAAGCCGGACTGGAACGGTTGGAGGTCGGTAAGCCGCTTGAATTCCGCGCCAGCACGAACGAAGTTGTCACTCGCGAACCCGCCGCCGACGCCGGTGTTGGCAGCGACTATGCCGTCAGTTCCGACAATGCGGGTGATCAGGTAACCGTAGTAGAAGGCGAGCGGCCACTTGCCCTTGCCGCCGACAATAATCGGGGTGATACCGGCTGCCTTGATGACCTTCACAGCGGAGAGGAAGTCGTCCCAGGTCTTGATCTTGGCGGGATCGACACCGGCCTTGTCGGTCAAGTCCTTGTTGTACCAGAGGGTAACGCTGGCGGCATACATCGGTACGCCGTACGTCTTGCCCTTATAGGTCATGGCGTCCAGGCCGATGGGCGCAAGGGTTGCCTTGAATTCGGAATCGAGTTCGCCCGAGATGTCCTTCAACACGCCGGCATCGGCCTGTTCGTGGAATACGCCGCCTGTCCAGGTGTAAAAGGCGTCAGGACGGGTCGACGATTGAAGTAACGTCGGAAGTTTTGACTTGAAAGACGTGTCATCGAGATAGTCGAACTGGATCGTAACTCCGGGATTGGCCGCTTCGAACGCTTTGGCCGCGTCGGCATAAAATTCACGCCCGGACGTAACGTTTGGTTCGATGCTCAGAATCTTGACCGTTTCGGCGAAAGCCGAAGTCGCCAACAACGACACCAACGCCAATGCGGCGCAGGAAAGCATCGGTTTCATTGGTTTCCTCCACGATGACCTTATTTATTTCGAACGGCGCAATACCGCTTGGCGTGGTGCACTGAGCCTTCCGGGAAATTTACGAAAGAAGGTTAGGCTGGTCGTCTTGCAAACCGGCGTTACGATTTTTATCAGTTTCTGCATTTTTTTCCTAAACTATGATACGGTGCATTATCTAGATGTGTTTCTGCCTGTGCGCAGTCGATCGGTGGTGTGACATGAACAGACTGAAACAAAAAGGATTTCGTGTCGCTTTATTCTTGAAGACCAAGGGAGGATATGGCCGCGAGATCGTCACTGGCATTTGTGACTACCTCCGCTCGACCCGACTTATATGGGACATGCTGCTCCACGAAGACTTCCGTTGTTCGCCCGAAGGCATCCGGTCATGGACCGGCGACGGAATCATTGCCGATTTTGACGATCCTGAAATTGAAGCAGCGCTTCGCGGCACCACGATGCCGGTGGTGGCGGTCGGTGGTTCCTACCATCGGCGGAGCGACTATCCGAAGGGCATGCCCTATGTTGCCACTGACAACCAGAAGCTGGTCGAGGCGGCGTTCCAGCATCTGGTCGAAATGGGCTTAAGCCGGTTCGCACTTTACAGTATGCCGCCGCTTGAGACCAACCGCTGGGCCCTGGAGCGGGAAAAGGCCTATTCCGACCTGATCGAACGCGACGGTCTCGAACCTGCAATCTTCCGTGGACGCTCGACTTACGGGCCCGATTGGGATGCCATTCTCGGCGATCTTGTTTGTTGGTTGAAGTCATTACCCAAGCCGATCGGAGTCATCGCGGTTTCCGACGCCCGTGCCCGCCAAGTCCTGCAGGCGTGCATCGTCGCCGCAATCTCGGTGCCGGAGGAAGTGGCTCTGGTCGGTATTGACAACGATCCACTCCTCAAGCAACTGACGCGGATTTCGATCAGCTCGGTCCGCCAAGGTACGTGCATGATGGGTCTCATCGCGGCGGAATTGCTTCACCGACGCCTGCTCGGCGAGGCCATTTCGAACGCTCCGGTCCTGGTGCCGCCTGAGGGGATTAGTGCGCAAATTTCGTCGCGACACGAGCCGGTCTACGACCCGTATGTGATGCGGGCGTTGCATTACATTCGCCAGTTCACTGCGCAAGGCGTCAAGGTTGCGCAGGTCGCCGATTACGTTGGCGTGTCGCGCACAACTCTGGAAACCCATTTCCGCAAACAGTTCGGACACTCGGTTCACGAGGAGATGCTGGACTTCAAGTTGCGAATGGCGAAGGACATGCTGGCGGCGCCGGAGGCGAGTTGCGCGGATGTCGCCGGAAAATGCGGTTTCACGTCCCTTCAATACATGTACGCCGTGTTTCGGCGCGAGGTTGGCTGCACGCCGCGTCAGTTTCAACTGGACAGAGATCGACGTCTTTCGGCCTAGTGGTGAAGATCTGACGGATGAGTCCTTAGACCAGAAGTGGGGCCGGCGTCCCGCCCGTCCTTCGGCGAAGCCGAAAGGTCAGCATTTCCGCCGCTTTCGCGTCGGAGGCGGGCAGGATGCCCGCCCTACTCATCAGAGCGTCAAGTGGTGGATTCCAACCACCAGCAGCCTATCGGTTTAACACGCAACCTGCGTAGGCTCTGACTTATCGGCGGGGAAATTGAATTATACCAAGTCTCGGTGATCGGAACCGATCACCGAACCCTCAGCCGGGCGGGTTTTTCCGAAACCGTTGCTCGTTTCGCTCGGCCTTCGGCCTGCCTACGGCGTCGTTTGCCCTTCGGGCTGTACGGCCACGCTAGCATCAGCTCGCGGGCCTAATCCCTAGTGCATTGAATCATCTGAATGAATCAATGCACTGGCGCGTCAGGCGATTTCCAGTCGCGCACGGTCGTGGTCGACAATATCACCAAGGCGGTTGGCGTTTTTCGCAATTGGTTGTCATGAAGCGTTGCAGGCAACATGCATCCTCGCTGTAGCTGCTCATCGGAGGGGTTGCACGAAAATAAAAAAATGGAAACGGCTGTCTTTGAACTTCGCCATTTATCACCTGGCTGAGGAAAGTCAAAGAATCAGTAATTTTGTATTGCGGGGGGGCAGATGCGTCGCGCAGCAAGTGTTCTTACCTTAACATCAGCCATGGTTTTCATGGCAGCCTTCTCGACTGTACCGACCGCCTTGGCGGCGGAAAATGGAGGCGTCTGCGAGCCGACAATACCTTTCGTAAAGGGATCGCTGGATTGGCGGCGGGGTATCGAGAATCAGCGCATTGCCGACAAGGGGAATGGTACTTACCTCAATCCTATCATGGCCGGCGATCATCCCGATCCGACGGTAATGAAGGACGGTGACGACTATTACATGACCTTCTCCTCCTTCGACAGTCAGCCCGGTTTGTTGATCTGGCATTCGAAGGACTTGGTCAGTTGGGAGCCGGTTGCACCGGCGCTCCAGAAGAATGTCGGTTCGGTCTGGGCCCCCGATCTTCTCAAATATAATGGTAAATATTACTTGTATTTTCCGGGGCGGACGGCGGACAAGCAGACAATTTTTGTAGTGACAGCCGATGATATTCATGGGCCGTGGAGTGACCCTATCGATCTCAACATTCCGCGCATCGATCCTGGCCATATCGTCGGAGAGGACGGAAAGCGCTATTTGTATCTGAGCGGCGGCGATTACGTGCAGCTGGCCGATGATGGCCTTTCGGCGGCCGGCGACATCAAGCATGTCTATGACGGATGGGATTTCCCCGCCGACTGGGTGGTGGAAAGCTTCGCCCAGGAAGGGCCGAAGATGGTCAAGCATGGCTTGTATTATTACATGATCCTCGCCGAAGGTGGCACCGCCGGTCCGCCCACCGGCCACATGGTGTTGATGGCGCGTTCGAAGTCGATCCTCGGCCCTTGGGAGAATTCGCCCTACAACCCGATTATCCGCACCAAATCGCCAGAGGAAAAATGGTGGTCGCGCGGCCATGCTTCGGTGGTCCAAGGGCCGGATAAGAAATGGTACATGGTCTATCACGGCTACGAGAAGGGCTTTTATACCCTGGGTCGCCAGCTCTTGATGGAGCCGGTGGAATGGACCACCGATGGCTGGCTTAAGTCCAAGGGATTTGACATCGGCAGGGCGATACCGAAGCCGGCAGGTGGCAAGTCCGTGCCGCATGGCATGGCCTTCTCGGACGATTTCTCCAAGTCAAAATTCGGCGTTCAGTGGAGCTTTTACAAAGGCGGTGACGACGACGCCAAGCGGGTCCGCTATGAAAACGGCGCACTGATACTCAAAGGCAAGGGAAAGTCTCCCGCCGATTCCTCGCCGCTGACTTTCCCGGTCGGGGACCAAGCCTATCGAGTTGAGGTGGAAATGGAATTGGTGGGGAATGCCACCGCCGGTCTGGTGCTGTTCTACAACAGCAAGCTCTATGCCGGCCTTGGCTTCCATGAAAACGGTATTTTCATGCATCGCTACGGCAACGACCGGCCCTATCCGGCGCCAGAGGCGCTCAGGACCGGCGCGTGCCAGATGGGATGCGCTTCGAGCGGGGCTGCCGCTAAATTCTCCCATATGTGGCTGCGTTTGACCAACGACCGTCAGATCATGACCATCAACTATAGTTACGACGGCCAGACCTGGAAGAAATTCGGCACGCAAATGGAAGTGTCAGGCTACAACCACAACACGGCCTACGACTTCCTCAGTCTTCGTCCAGGGATCTATGCGGCCGGCGACGGCGAAGTGATCTTCCGCAACTTCAAATATGAAGCGCTACCGTGAGGCGGTGATAGGGACGGGGGCGCTTATAGGTTCGGAGAAGGTGGTTCCTTTCTGCTGGACTCATGAGGCTCTCTCCACGACCTCAATCTCGATCTCAATAAAGATCAAAAATTTGGCAAATTCTGTCGGTGTGGCAATAAATAATAAATTTTTATTATTTAATTCTGCATTAATTCGTAATGAATGCATCTTCTTTGAAAGATGCGTGGCGTAACTATTACGTTATCCATTTTGCTGTATAAATAAAAAGGGGGAGTTCAGGATGAGGTTACTTTCAAGCGTTGGTTGTTCTGTGAGTTATGCGGTCCTAATGGTCGCTTTCTCCGGTTCGGCATTCGCAGCTGATCCAGATGCGCAGGCCAAACAAATTCAAGATCTGATGAATACGGTCCAAAGCCAGACGAATGCGCTTCAAAACCAACAGAAGCAGATCGATCAGTTGATCAACCAACTCAAGGACGTCCAAGACAAGTCAACGGCCGGCGCGGCGGCATCGAGTGCCGCGGTCACTGTTCCCAATCCCACGCCGCCGGCGGGCGTGCCGTCCTTCTATAGCGACGCCGGTTCGTTCCTGATCCCGGGAACCAAAACCACCATGAAGGTGGGGGGCTTCGCCAAACTTGACGTGTCGTATGACCTGAATGCCGGAATCGGCGAACCCGGTTCGCAGTCTCTCGGCATCAACTCTGCAGCGATCGCGACCGGCAAGAATGGGTTCTCCCTGCCTGGAACGCAGGCCGCCCATCAGATCGACCGGTATCAGATGTCGGCCCGCACATCGCGCATCGCCCTGCAGACCAACACGCCGACCGAGCTCGGCAACGTCAAGTTCTTCCTCGAGGGGGACTTTCAGGGTGGCGGTACCGGCAACCAGTCATCATCGAACTCGGCGCCGTTCCGTTTCCGTCAGGCTTACGGAACGCTGGGTAACTGGACCCTCGGCGAAACCTTTACACTTTGGCAGGACCGCGCGACTCTACCGGGCAGTTGGGATATCAGTTCCGGTGCCGGCATGGAAGGCGGCAAGCGCACACCGGTGATCCAATACAGGTTGGATCTCGATCCCGAGCAGAAAAACCAGATTTCGTTCGGCCTCGAAAATCCTGTCAACGATTTCCAGGGGGCCGACACCGAGACCTTCTCTACCGCCACCTACACGATGCCGACCAACAACGTCACCAAGGCGCCGGATTACCTTATGCGCTTTGCCCATAACTGGTCCGGTGGCCGCGTTTATGCCACTACGTTGCTGCGTTATCTCGAAGTCAATGACGCCGGTTCGATTGACCCGGCTTATGCTTTGACCGGCAAGAATATGACCGTTCATGGCAGCGCCTTGGGTTGGGGGCTCAACCTCGGTGGCAAGCTCTATACCGGCGTCGGTCATAAAAACAACAACGTCGTGTATCGCTTGATCGGCGGCCAAGGCATCAGCAGCTACATAAACGCCGGCAACGCGTTTTCGGCGGTGATTAACCGTACCGGTTCTCTGAATACAGTGC
Source organism: Telmatospirillum sp. (assembly GCA_031291415.1). Taxonomy (GTDB): domain Bacteria; phylum Pseudomonadota; class Alphaproteobacteria; order Rhodospirillales; family Magnetospirillaceae; genus Telmatospirillum. The sequence goes on along the minus strand of JARLJB010000255.1, from coordinate 33,182 downwards.
CGGTAGCCGGCTACACGGTAGCCTACCAGCATTGGTTCAGCGACCAATGGCAAGCCAATGCCATCTTCGGCCAGCAGCATGTCTGGAACCCGAATACGCTTCTGGGGCCGACGCTCACGCAGGGGCTGCAGAAGAACCTCTCGGAACTCGACATCAACGCGGTCTGGTTCCCCTATCCATGGGTGCAAATGGGGCCGTCGTACTACTATGCCGCGACAGACGTCGTCAAAGGCTACAATTTGACCGGTGTTCCGGGCACGACGCGCCTGACCTCGGGCACGGCGGCTCACGACCATCGTTTCATGTACTCTACCATCATCGGCTTCTGACGTGGATGGTGCCCCGGACTCCTCCGGGGCACCTCTTCATTCCGAAACACGAACGGCTAAATGGCATGTGTGTGGCACTGAATATTTCGTTTCCGCGTAGCGTTCTTTGGCTCATGCGCACCGGAGGCATTGATGAAAAAGTTTGAGGCTCCAGCCAGCAGCGCGCGGGCCTCGTTGCACAGGGCACGGGCTTCCCGGTGGCCTTGGCCTGCCGGACGGCGGTGTCCGTAAGAGGCAAGCTATGCTCCCGAGTTACGTCGGAAGCTAAACCCTCATCCCATCACCGCGCCCGTTTAAGCAACTATCCGGACTCGAAGCCGCTGGAACACCATCAGAGGAATGTTCTCTGATTTCAATCTCTTACAGAACTTCATGGATTTTTGCGGAACTTGAATTGGAGCGGGCTACGGGATTCGAACCCGTCTCTTTAGCTTGGAAGGCTAAGGCACAACCCCTATACCAAGCCCGCGCATCGTGTCCCCGGTCGGGCATTCTACCATCCTTTTGGTCGGGCATGCGTCACCTCAAATTGTCCGCGATCGGATTACCGGCGATCTGCGGTTTCGCCCCTACCGAGGCTGCGCAGCGAAGAATGCAGATAATTCGCGAGCGACCGCTTCGGGTTGTTCTTCTGGCAGAAAGTGACCGCAGTGGGCGATTGTCGCGCCACGCACGTCATCGGCAAAAGCCCCGAGCGGGGCGGCCATGTCGGGGATCGATCCCTGGTCGGCGCTCAATGTCAGGACCGGCATGACAAGCTTGCCTTTGGCGACAATGGACTGGTTCTGCCTTCCGGACAATGCCGCTGCCCGGTAGTAGGCGAGACCGGCGCGCAATCCGCCAGCTGCCATAAGAACACGATGATATTCATCGATGTCGGCATCCGAAAAGGTTGATGGATCGGCGGCTTTCCTGCGCAGGAACCAGGTCAGATAGTCGCGCTCCCGTCCGCCGATCAGTATCTCTGGCAGATCCGGGATCACATGGAATGCGAAATGCCAGGTACGCCAGGCCCGATCCGGAGAGGTCGGTAAAGCATCAGGCAGCGTGACGCCGGGGATGCCGGCGTCGAGGAGCGTCAAACGGCGGACTTCTTTGGCGTAGAGCGCCGCATAGGGATAGGCGACCCATGCGCCGACATCGTGGGCGGCCAGGAAGTACTGATCGATACCCAGTTGTTGGAGCAGACCGTGCAGTCTGGCGGCGAGAGTCTCGGTATCGTATCCGCTTTCGGGCCGATCGGAGTCGCCTTGCCCGGGAAGATCGAGGGCGACGATCTCGTAGTTTGCCGCGAGAAGCGGCATGACCTTCCGCCACGCGTACCAACTCTCCGGGAAACCCGCCAGCAAAACCACGACGTCGCCGCCAGGTTTTCCGCCGGTGACGTAGTGCAATCGGATGCCGTCGACTGTTGCAAAACGATGCTCAAAGCCAGACAGCGCCGCTTCCGGTCGGGACAAGGGCCTCGTCTCGATCACTTTGGCCGAAGCCGGCGGGGGCAAGTCGTTCTTCCGATCGGTCATCATGGAGGTCCTTCAAATGCGGTTCAGCCGGCCGGAAACGGCCAGACATGGAGACCGGCTGCAGACAACTCCCTAGATGGGGGCGAGACGCGATCACGTCGAATATATTGATATTACTAATTGATCATAAAAAATGATCGATTTAACGTGACGCCATGGATCTGCGTCATCTTCGATATTTCCTTGCTGTCGCCGAAGAGGGGCATTTCGGCAGGGCTGCGCGCCGCCTCAATATCGTGCAGCCGGCGCTGAGCATGCAGATTCGCGCGCTTGAGGACGAGCTGGGGACGCCGCTGTTTCTGCGGACCAGCCGCAAGGTCGAGTTGACCGAGGCGGGTCGTCTTTTGTGCGTCGAGGCCGAGCAGACACTTCTCCAGGCCGAGCGCGCCAAGTCCGTCGTCCAGCGGGCGGCGCGCGGCGAAACGGGAAGCATACGGATCGCCTTTGCCGGCAATGCCGCTTTTGCCGGTAAGCTATCGGCCGATCTTCGGGTATTTCATGATCGCCGTCCGGCGGTGCAGCTGGATTTATGTGAGATGCCGGCTTTGCTTCACGCCGACGCGTTGTTACAAAATCGCTGTGACATCGCCTATTGCCCGGTCCTCGGCATTGCATTCGATTCACAACTCGTGGCCGATCGGATCGGTTCCTGGCCTTGGCTGATCGCTATGGCCGCCGACAATCCCCTGTCGGACGAGGCGTCCCTGACGTCGGCGGGTCTGGCTGACGAACGGTTTATTCTCTACGCCGCCCATGGCGCGGATGTCGGACAGTTGATCGTGCTGCGACAATTGCTGGGCCGGGAGCCACGCATCGTTCACCGCGTCGCCAACACTTTGACGGTGCTGACGATGGTGGCCGCCGGTCTCGGCCTGGCGCTGGTCCCCGGACCCATTGGCGCCGTCGGGATCGACAATATCACCTATCGACCGCTTGCCGACTTCGATCTGCCGTCCGAACTGGTGCTGCTGAGCCGTGCCAGCGAGACGTCCTGTGCGGTCAAGGCCTTTGTCGAGATGGCTCGTCGGACGCCGGCCTCGTAACCCGCATCTGTGCCGATGGGCGGCGTGCACTCCCTGCGTTTGGGGTGCTACAGGCCGACCGTGAGGACCGGCCAGCGCTGTTCGACGGTACTCCCGCGCACCCCAAGCAGATCACCGAATTGCAGAAGCACGGCTTCGGACTGGGTCGGCCGCAGAAAGAGAAAATCGTCGACTGCCAGCGCCACGCCTTTCGCTGCGTAATAGCCCTCCTGGTTCGAGCTGGTATAAAGCCCGGCCGGACGTACGCCGGTCGGGGACAATGGTTCGGCCAGCCAATTGCCGCCGTAAGTGAACAGCATGTCCGTCGTGTTCCGGTCCCAGGTCACCATCGGACCGCCCAGCCATTCCATGGTGGGAATTCCGTTGCTTGCCCCTCGTTTGAGAACCGGTGTGGCGATGAAGGCGCTCGGCTCGAAATCGGCGATGAGGGGCAGGTCGTAATGTGCCGGCTTGAGCAATGCCGATCCCACCGAAATGTCGTTCAGCGGCGATCCGCTTTCGTGATAGCGGAAGCTCGGGCTGCCGGCACCGTTGAAGGTCAAAGGAGTGCCTGCGAACTGCGGAAACCGGCGGCGCAGGACGTCGACGAAGGCGCCATAGCGTTGTTTCACCTTGGATGCCTCGCCGTCGGCCAGAAATCCAGGCAGCCCGAGGAGATGACCGTCGTAGCCCATGAAGCCTGAAAAAATGAGGAGCTCCGGATGATCGGCAATCGTCTGGAGGGCACCGGCCAAAGCTGCTGGATCGGCGTAGCCACCACGATGCAGCCCGACATCGATCTCCAGATTGATGCGCATCCTGAGCCGGCGATCCTGGGCCAACTCAAGGTATTGTGCCAGCCGTGCATCAGAATCGATAAGCCATTGCAGCTGTCGCGATGGATCGAAGGCGCCAGGGACATGATCGTAAAACGTCGCGGCGGCCGCCACCGGCATCGGCTTGCCGAGCAGCAGGTCCGACCGTGGCCGCAGGCGGGCCATGTCTTCAAGGAAAGGACGATCGAAGACCATGCCTGAATTGGTTGCGGCCCGGCTGGCGATGTAATCGACCAGGCCGGGAGTCGGTACCGATTTGACTGCAATGCGGTAGTTGCGCGGCGTACCAGTTCTGGCCGAGGCGACAAGGCGGTCGATATTGCGGTCAAGCCGGTCCAGGTCGATGAGCAGTACTGGCCGGTCGATGCCCTCGTTGTGCAACATGGTATTCAAATTGGCGAAATAGGCCGAATGTCCGCCGCTGAATTCGCGGGGTCTGGCCAAGGCCACCGCGATGGCAGCGGCGGCTCCGCCCGCCAGAAGGATGCGACGCGAGATCAAGGTCAGCCTCCCAAAATCGTTTTCAGGTGGGGATTGAGCATCTTGCCCTCAGGATCGATCTCGCCACGGACGTCGCGGAAATCCTTCCAGTGACGGGGATAGAGGGCCGCCAGCCGCGTGGCATCGAGCGAATGGAGCTTGCCCCAATGGGGGCGCCCCTCGTACTTCCAGAAGATCGGTTCGATTTCGGCAAAATAGGCTTTGTGGTCGAGATCGCCGAATTGATGGACGGAAATGGACGCGCTCGGCCGTCCTTCGAACATTGACAGCCAGATGTCGTCGGCGGCGATGCGACGGTACTCCAGCGGGAAGCACACCGGAATGTTCCGCCTGCGGATGGTTTCAAGGATCTCGCGCAGGCATGCGGGGCCGGCGTCGGCCGGCACGGCGTATTCCATTTCGCGGAACCGGACCTCGCGCACATGCGGAAATACCGTGTAGGACGGTCCCGTGCGAATTGTCCGATCGCCGCCCGAGACGGTCTCCAGCAGAATGTCGTAAATCCGATCGGCGCCGGGCATCCAGCCGATGGCATCGAAAGCCTTGCGCAGCGTATTGACGGCCTGAGGGTTTTCCGTGCCAGCGTCCTGGTCACCCGGTCGAGCCAGGTCGGTCGAGACGGTGACGGCCAGATCGGAATGGACGATCGGCAGGAATTCGAAATGCCGATGCCGCGCGACGCGCTCGTCGAGATCGGCGAGAATGTCCTCGGTGTGCTCGACCCGATTGACTTCGGTGAGTTGAAAGGATCGTTCGTTCTGAAGCCGGATCCGGGTAATCACGCCCAATGCCCCGAGCGAGGCGCGAGCGGCGGCAAACAGTTGGCGGTTTTGGGTCGCCGAACATTCCATCAGTCGGCCGTCCGGCGTGGCGAGGCTCAAACCGACCACGGTACTTGAGAGGGATCCGAACTGCGAGCCAGTGGCATGGGCTGAGGTGGCGATGGCGCCGCCGAGCGCGATGTAGTCGATGTCCGGCATGTTGGGCAACGCCTGTCCAATGTCGGCAAGCATCGGTCCAAGATCGTGCAGGCGCGTTCCCGCCCAAACCTCCGCCTGCGATGTCGCATCATCGTGACCGGCAAGGCCGCTCAACAGATCGGTGGCAATCAGCGTGCCGTCGGTCGGCACCAGAGCAGTGAAGGAATGGCTGGCGCCGACGGCGCGAACCACGCCCGGTGCCCGACGAAGTGCTTCGACAATTTCGGCCTCGGTGCCGGGGCCCAGCCGTTTCGCGGGATAGCAGTACTGATTGCCGGCCCAATTGACCCAAGGCAGTGGTTTGCCAAGCTGGTAACCGACCGGCATCTGCGGTTCCGTGTTGCGGGGACCGCATCCCGGCAAAAGCGAAGCAATTGCCCCGGAGGCGGCGGTCCGAAGTAATTTACGGCGGCTAAGATGCATCATCTTCCCCCGTCCAAACCCGACATCCGGCGAATGAGGGCGCGCAAATCGGCTTCATCGCATGCCGCGCAATAGCCGAACGGCGGCATGCCGCGCAGCCCCTGGATGACATGGCGCAACAGTCCCTCTTCGCCCTGCCTGTTGCGTTCTTTCCAGTCGTCCGGATTGCCGATCAGCGGTGCGCCGGTATTTTCCCGTGAGTGACACTGCAGGCAGTTATTGTTGAGCAGCAGACTCTGCCGTTCGGTGAGTTCGGCTCGCGACGATACGGGGATGGCCAGCAGGAAGGCGGCAAGCAAGACTCGCTGGGATGGCATTTTTTCTCCTCCTGTCCTCTTGGTCTTGAGCCATTCGTCCGCCACGTCACGTGGCGACGCGGGGCGCGTCGCAGGACCCGTGTGTTGTCGTCCACCGCTTGCGTCCGAATAGGACGAGAGCGACGGTGCAAGCGGCGAAGCCGAGACTGATGAGGGGAACGGGGGTCGCGTCGTCGCCGCTTACCACCAGTGACGCCGTCAGCGGACCAAAAGCCGATCCGAGAAGTTGCGCCGCTGGAACGAGCATGGCGATCCGGCCCTTGGCGTCGACCCGCAAGGCCAGGCCAAAGTGGAACGGCATGAGAAACAGCCAGGAAAAACCGAAAACAGCGCAGAACAGGGAGAACTTCAGCGTGGCGCCGGCCGGCAGGAGCCAAATGCCGCCAGCGACCGCCGCCAATACCAAAGCCCCGGTCCCCAAGGTCGGCGCAATATCGAACCGGCGGACCAGCCAAATGGCGGACATGCCGCCGGCGACTTGCAAACAGAGCACTTCCGAAACCATGGCTTGCGCACCCTCAGGCCCGAAGCCGACCCTTACGCCGAGCGGTTCCAGATAGGCCCACAGCGATCCAATCGCCGCCATCTGCAGGAAGGCGGTGGCCAGGGGCAGCAGGGTGGTGGTCGACCAGCTGAAGGTCTTCTCGGTCGTGGGGGGCGTCAGTGGCCGCAGACCAGGTGGAAGTCCAAGGGCGAGAAGGGCGCAAACCGATGTCGCCGCAGCCAGGACCAGGAAACCTCCCCGCCAACCGCCTTGCGGCACGACACAGGTCGCCAGCGCCAGCGCCATTCCCGTTTGGCTGATGGTCTGGACGACCATGAAAATCGCCGCCAGGCGATCCGGCTTGTCCGTGCGGACAATGAGACTGGTGGCTATCCACACCAGCACGCCCTCCGCCAAACCGGCCGCTCCGCGCAAGGCGGAAAATGCGGCGTCGCCCGTGACCTGAAGCGTGGCCGCATCGAGCGTTCCCACCGCAAGCGCGGCCATCGCGGCGATGAGTCTGTAGCGGGCCAGGGGAAGCACGGCATCACCCAGCGCGACCCCCACTCCCAGGGCAACGATCTCCCCCATGGCGACGATCCCGACCCCTTCCATCGTAATGACGTGCTTGTCCACCAATTCGCCCAATAGAATCGGCTGCAGTCCAAGCATCAGAAGAGCGGTCGAACCCATGAACAGCGCCAGGCCGATCTGGTTCGACGTCGGCGTCGGTGAAGATCCGGACTCCATGGCGTTGCGATCCTCCGTTCTTTCGTCGTTTGGGTACAAAGATCTTCGATCTGGCGGTGTTCTCTTTCTGTTGTTCACCGCCTGCAGGCAGTGCGGCATTTGTCCCTTAGCAAGTCTCACAACATGGGCAGGCGCAGCATATCGACAACCCGGCGGATGATGCGGCTGCGGGATTTCGTGTATGGCGGATAGAACATCTTGACCAGCATCAGAGGTGATGAGCGCAGGACAGCGCGTTCGTGGGAAAACGTTCTGAAGCCATAATGGCCATGCGCATTGCCGATGCCCGAAGTATTGACGCCTCCGAAAGGCAACCCGCCGTGGGCAAACTGCATCATGCAGTGGTTTATGCAGGCGCCGCCCGAGGTCGTCTGCCCCATCACCTGGTCGATTTCCTGCCGGTCTCGGCTCCAGAGGTAGAGAGCGAGTGGTTTCGGGCGGGCATTGATGTCGGCGATCACCTGGTCCAGTTGGGAAAAATCCAGGATCGGCAGCAGCGGACCGAAGATTTCCTCTTCCATGATCTTTGCATCGGCCGGCACCCGGTCCATCAGCGTCGGTGCGACATAGTTGTCCGTGATGTCGACGTCGCCGCCGATCAGAATTCGGGCGCCCCGTTCGGTCGCGTCGGCAAGCAGCGCGGCGATACGGTGGGCGTGGCGACGGTTGACGACATGCGTGAGATCCGGCGTCTGCTTTCGCCCGTTTGGGGTTTCACCGTAGCGCGCACGAAGCACCTTGAGACATTCGGCGATGAAATCCTGCTTTACCGAGTCGTGCACATAGACATGGTCCGGCGCGACGCAGGTCTGTCCGTCATTGAGAAACTTGCCCCACATCAAGGTTTCGGCGGCAAGACGGATATCGGCAGTTTGGCCGACGATGGTCGGAGATTTGCCGCCCAATTCCAGCGTAACGCTGGTGAGATGTCTGGCGGCGGCGGTCATGACGATCTTGCCGACCGAAGGCGAGCCGGTGAAGAAGATGTGATCGAACGGCAGATCGAGCAGAGCCTGCGCCGTCGGCAATCCACCTTCGAAGACCGCGACTTCGGATCGGGGAAAGGTTTCGCTGATGATGCCGGTCAGCAGCGCCGACACCGACGGGGCCATCTCCGATGGTTTGACGATGGCGGTATTTCCGGCGGCCAGCGCCGACACCAGCGGACCGAGGCAGAGGTTCAATGGGTAATTCCAGGGCGCCATGATCAGCACGCGCCCGCGCGGTTGATACTGGACCCAACCGGATGTCCCCAGCATGGTGGCGGTCGGATGGACCTTGTGGGGTTTCATCCAACTCTTGATTCGTCCGATCGCATGGCGCATCTCGTCCATGACCGGCAGCAGTTCGGATGCTTCCACTTCGGCGGCCGGCTTGCGCAAATCGCACGAGAACGCGTCGTACAAGGCATCGCGCTTTGTCATCATGGCATCGCGCAGTCTTTTGATGCGGACGATCCGCTCCTTCGCAGTGGAGTAACGCCAGCGCAAAGCCGTTTCCCGGTGACCGTCGAAGACCGCCCTGATGTGCCGGGGATCACTTTCGGCCGGAGATCGGTCGTCAGCCAGAGGTTCCTGCGGGGGCGTGGCGTTCATATCCTCTTCCTCTGATGTATTTCTGCCCTGTGGCAGTATCAATTCGCCCAAAACCCTGTTCGTGACCCTTTGCGGTAAATGGAACGTGTCGCCTTGAATGCGTGGATGAACTTCTCCGACATATCTTCGTACATGCTCGCATGGAGCTTATTGGGGTCAAAGATGGCCTTGATCTTCAGTTTCCTTTGAAACTGTTCGAAATCAGTCATCCCAAGATGAGTAAAGGCCGCGCTGGCGATTCCGAGGCCGCTGGTGAATTGTGGGTGCTCGATCTGGTGGACTGGGGTGGTCAAGACATCCGCCATGATTTGCGCCCAGATCGATGATTCGGCGCCGCCGCCATGGAAGACGAAATGCGAAAATTTCCGTTTGGCGAAGCGTTCGGTCGGTCCCTTCAGCCACCGCATATTGAGGGCCACGCCTTCGAGGATGGCGCGGGCCAGATGGCGACGTGTTGTATTCATGGAAAGATTGATGAAGCCGCCGCGCATTTTCGCATCGCCGCAGGGGGCCCAGGCGCCGCTGAGCCAGGGAAGGAACATGACGCCATCGGCGCCGGAGGGGACGCTTTCCACCGCGGCCTGCAGCAGTTGATATTTGTTGTGGCTCGATAGCGCGCCGAAATCGTCGGCCACCAGTACCAGATTATTGAAGAAATGCTCGATAGCCGCTCCGGCCACGCCATTTTCCGCCATGACGAAATATTTGTCCGGGACCGGGCTTGGCATGCTGAGAATCAGATTGCGGACGTCGGTTCTTTTGAACGGCACATGGGTGAACATGACGCTGGTGCTGCCAATCGCGATGGCGCCGGCATTTCCCAGGAAGGCGCCGGATCCCAGGGCCCCGGCTTGCGTGTCGTTGATGGCTCCGACCACCTTGGTTTCCTTTGCCAGGCCAAGTTCCTCCGCGACCTCGGGCAACAGGGTGCCGACGATTTCCTCGCAGGGCAGCAAGTCGGGCAGTTTTTCCCGGTCGATCAGCGAGGCGCGGACCAGGGCCGGATCGTAGCGCGTCGAGTTCAGCGTACGGTTGTCGACCAGCAGCATCAGGAACGCCGTGCATTGGTTGGCTGCGGCACGTCCGCTCAAACGAAGATTGAGGTAGTCCATCGGCTCGAGAAACTTGGCCGTTCTTTCATAGACGTCCGGCCGGGCAAACTTGATGAAGCGCATATGTCCAAGCGACGTCCCCGCTTCGACCGGCGGAATGCCGTGGACTCTCAGCCAACGCAGCAGATGCCATGGCCGGTCGACCCCGGAGGGAAAGTTCGGAAGCGGGCCAAGGTCGGCCTTGGTGCCCCGTTTGTCGGCCCACATCAGCATGTTCATGGTCGGCCGTCCCTGGCCATCAACGGCAACGATCGACGAAAACTGGCTGGCGCAGCCGATGGCGACGATGTCTTCGCGCCGGACGTCGGCACCGGACAGCGTCGCCTTGATCGCCTGTTTCACTGCCGTCCAAATCGCTTCGGCATCCTGTTCCACCCCCGCGTCCGCGGTATGAATCGTCTCGACATAGGCGCGTCCGGACGCCACGATGGCGCCCGACAGCGACACCAGCGTCACCTTCGGTCCGCTGGTGCCGAGATCGACGGCAAGAACGTAAGGTCCTGTTGTCATGGCCGAACTTTAGTGGGAGGCCAACAGATGACTGCCGTCCTGGCAGGCATCCATTGCCATTGTCAGAAAATGAGAGAGGGTCAGGGAGTCGTCCGTCTCCAATTCGACGCCGCCTCCACCGTAGACCCCGGCACTTTTCGGCAGGCGGCGCGGCGGTTGTCTCGCGTAGGCGACGGCGTCGGCCAGATCGGCGGCGAAGGCATCGACGACACCGGGCCGGGTCTGCGGGCCGGTGACGCACATGTGGATGGCATCGGGCGACTGTTGGCCGTTAAACCGCCAACCGCGCGTCAGCATAAAGTCGTTCACATGGTAAATATTGAAAATGTCGGACGTAAAAGAAAAACAAAATGTCGGACTTCCCATCAGTCTCAATTCAGCATGACTTTTGATGATGTCCTGCATGGCGAAAGATGTGTCGAATATGCGTTTCGCCTTTTCTTTGTATCCGTTTCTCCCCAGATGGCGCATGGCCGCCCAGGTCGCGGCGATCAATCCTCCTGAACGACTGCCGGCGATGCCCGGCGACGCATAGGCGCCGCCCTTCCAGTCCGGCATCAAATGATAATGATGATGGCGGAAGGACTTGTCCCGCCAAGCCAGGATCGAGGTGCCTTTCAAGCCGTATCCGAACTTGTGGGTGTCGGCCGAGATGGATGTGACGCCCGGCAACCGGAAATCGAAAAGCGGAATGTTGGGATAGCCAAGTGCCTGGCCCCACGGCAGGATCCAGCCGCCGAGGCATGCATCGACGTGCAGATTGGTTCCCTTCTCCAACACGACGGACGACAGCTCCTCGATCGGATCGATGGTGCCGTAGGGATAATTGCCGGCCGAGCCGATGACGACCGCCGTGCGCTCGGTGATATGATCGCCGATGAAATCGACGTCGACCGTTGTCTTGACCGGATCGGTCGGCGCGACAACCAGTGTCATCCCGAACAGATGCGCGGCCTTGGCGAAGGCGGCATGTGCCGTGTCGGGGAAAATGGCTTCGGTCCGATCGATCCCTTTTTCCGCCTGCAGCTTGTTGCGATAGGCCAGCATGGCGTTGAGGATGCTTTCGGTTCCGCCGAATCCAACGACGCCGCATGGCTGGTGAAGCGGATTGTGCCGCCGCGCCGCTTCGGCATTCAGCATCTCCAGCGTCATCGAGATGATCTCGCTTTCCATGTAATTCATGCTGGGACACATATCCCTTTGCAGCGAGTTGACGTGGCTGAAGTAGCCAAAGCATTTGTTCAGAAATTCATAGTGGGCGTGGTCGCCGAAATAGATGGTTCCAGAGCAGCGGCCGTTTTCCCATCCGTTGTTCTCGGTTCGCGCCATTATTTCCAGGCGCGCCAAAATCTCATCTTTGCTCAATCCTTCTTCGGGAAGCGCACGATTGAGGGGAAAGCGTTCGGCATAGGGATAGAGAAGGCCGACGATCTCTGCGAAGTCCATGATCTTCCTTGCCTTTCGGTTTGCGTGGCGGACGGCGCATGCCGCCCGTCACGGCTTCGCAGCTTCCGTCCCGTCGACCACTCCCTGGTCGGAAAACAGAAGCAATCCGTGTTTGACCGGCAAGACGCCGGTCAACGGTGACCTATCGTCGCGCTGCGTCGTTTTGAACGTCCGTCCGCCGTCCGAACTGACGGCTTGCACGCCGTCCAGACCGACGGCGGCTACCGCGCCGTCCGCGGCTTCCACCAGACCGGTGATCGAGCTTTTGGCGTCGATGGCAAGGGTTTGCCAGGTGGTGCCACCGTTCTCGCTGCGGAATATCCGGCCGCGCAGGCCACCGACGAGGAGCGCGCCGTCGCGGAGTACCACACCCGTCCACAACGATCCGCTGTAACCTGTTGTCAGATACCGCCAATTCCGTCCGCCGTCGTCGCTGCGCAGGACCGTCCCACGTTCGGCGGTTACAAACACTGTCTTGCTGTTCGAGCCAAAGACCCTGAACAGATTGCGATCCGCTTTGCCACCTTCGGGCGGTGGCTGCAGAATGACCTGTTCCCAGCTTTTACCGCCGTCCGCCGTTCGCAGCACAAGCGACCACAGCCCCACCGCGAGGCCTTCGCGGTCGTTGAGGAAGAACACCGAGAACAGAGGCCTATCCTCCCCGGTGTCGGTTCGTTGGATCCTCCAGGTCTCACCGCCGTCAATGGTGGCAAGGATGAGTCCCCAATGGCCGACCGCCCAACCGTGACGGGCATCGGCAAAGGACACCCCGGTAAGCACCGAGGAAACCGGGACCGACCTGGCCTGGCGGAAGGTTGCGCCGTCGTCGTCGGACAGCAAAACGATGCCGTGATCGCCGACCGCCACGACACGGTCGCCGGCCCGCGTCACATCCAGCATTTCTGCATGGGTCGCCGCCGGCGTGGGGACGGCGGCAGTGACGTGCAGCTCAGGCGCCATGGCTTCGGCGCCTGCTCCGAAAGCCATTGCCAGTGTGGCGATTCCGACCAGAAACGTCGGGAGCCGCGGGGAAAATCTCCGTCTCATCGGACGTCTCCCGTTTTGCCGTGACAGAGCAGGCCGGGCGCCTTGACGGGACCGCGGCGCGGAAACAGCCGTTCCAGGACAACGACCAGGGCGGGCAGGGCGGTCATGGCCATCACCATATTGACCATGAACATGAAGGCCAGAAGCTTGCCCATGTCGGCCTGGAACTTCAGGCTGGAGAAGGCCCAGGTGGCCACGCCGACCGCCAGGGTGAGGGCGGTAAAGATCGTGGCTGCCCCGACTTCGAGGATCGAATTTTCGATCGCCTCGACGATCGGTGCGCCTTCGGCCAAATGCAGTTGCAGGCGGTTGTAAATGTAGAAAGCGTAATCGACACCGATTCCCACCGCCAGGACCATAACCGGAAGGGTGGCGACCGTGAGGCCTATCCGTAATTCCTTCATAAACCAATAGCCGATGAAGGTGGCAACGGTCAGCGGCAGACAACAGGCGACCACCGCCCGCAAATCCCGGTAGACGGTAAAGACCAGCAAGACGATGGCTGCATAGACATAAAGCAGCATCGGCGTTTCACTTTTCGCCACTTCGTCGTTGACCGCCGCCAAGACCCCGGCATTGCCCGAGGCCAGACGTATGGCGACGCCTTGCAGGGTGTTGGCGGTCCGAAAGGCCTTAACCTGATCGATGACATGATTGATCGTGGTCGCCTTATGATCGGCCAAAAACAGGTAAACGGCCGTCATATTGCAATCTTTGCTCATGAATCCGCGGATTCTTCCGATCTCTGTGCTTAACGCCGCGTAATTCGCCGGATCGATGGGCACGGCGTTCATCTTGGGATAACCTTCGTTGTATCCCTGATTGTAGGTCTTCAACTGACTGGAATAGGAGACCGCCGATAAAACGCCGTCGACGTTCTGCATCGACCACAGGAATTTGTCTTGGTAAGTTCCCAGTGCGACATTGTCGCAAGACTGCGGCGGCGCTTCGAAAATCACCGTCAGCCAATCCAGTCCCATGTCGTAACTGCCGGCTATGTCGACCGCATCGAGGTTGAAACGCGCATCCGGCCGCAACTCGGGCGCGCCGGGTTCCAAGGTGCCCACCACGCGGTCACGGCTTTGCCAAACGGCGACGGCCAACAGGCCCAGGGTCGCCAGGACGACGATCACGGCTCTGTTGGGCTCGGCCAGCCGGGCGATGCGTTTGAGGTACCCGGCCCGGTATTCCAGGGTGGCCATGACCGAGCAGGCATAGTCCTTGCTGAAATGAAAATAGGATGCGGCCACCGGTAGCATGGCAAGATTGGTCGTAATCTTGAAGAAGATCCCCAACGACGCCGTAATCGCCAATTCACGCACCATGGGAATGGGGATCATGACCAGGGTGATGAAGGATACGAACGCCGTCACCAATGCCAGCAGGCCGGGAATCAGCAGGCCCGAAAAGCTGGACCTGGCCGCTTCCATGGTGGTCTTGCCGAGCGAGAGCGTCCGCAGCATGGCGTTGATCTGTTGCACGCCATGCGACACCCCGATGGCAAACACCAGGAATGGAACCAGGACGGCCAGCGGGTCGAGGCCCATCCCCAGCAAGCGGAGCGCGCCAAATTGCCATACGAGCGACGTGAACGACGAGAAGATGGCAAGAAACGTGAATCGGATTGATCGGCAATACCAGTAGACGGAGAGGGACGTCAGCACGAGAGCCATTGCGCAGAAACGAAAGACACCCGAGGCGCCGTCGGCTATATCGCCGATTTCCTTGGCGAAGCCGATGATTTCGATCTTGAACCCGGCGTCTTCGAATTTCTTGCGGATCTGCTTTTCAAGCGTGTCGTTGAACTTGACGTAATCGATCTTGCTGCCGTCGGTGCCGATTTCAGAAAGCTCGGCGATGATCATTGCGCTGGACTGATCGTGCGACACCAGGGTTCCGATGAATCCCCCCTGATTTGCCGACCGCTGGATTTCCGCGATCAACCCGGGTGTCAAGCGGTCAGGAGTCACAGTGCCGCCGATCAGAGGATCGGCTCGAAAGCCGTCTTCGGTGATTTCGTTGACGAAGGTATTGGGTGTCCATAGCGACTGCACGTTGGCACGCAGGACGTTCGGCAGGAACATGACGGCTTGCGTGACGTCATAGAGCCGGTCGAGCCCCTCTTTCGACCAGATCGAGCCGCTGGCGGCCTTGACGACGACCGTCAGACGATTGGCGCCGATGACGTCGTTGCGATACTTCTTGAATGTCGCGATATACTCGTGATCGGCGGGGAGCTGCTTTTCAAAACCGGCTTCCATTCGCAGTTGCAAGCCGAAATAGCCCATGACGACCGTGAAGGCGCCGAGCCAGATGAGAAAAGGCGTGCGGAAGCGAAAGCAAAAGTTTTCGAGCAGACTGGTGGTCCGCGCCAGCATATGGGCCGTGTAGGCGTTCATCCGTCGTTCTTCCTTGGTCGGAGGCCGGGTCCAGTTCAGAAACTGCGCGACGCATAGATGCCGACGAAGTCGCGGTCGGCCAGGGGTTGATCGAAGGCGATATCGGTTCCCCAAAACTTCGAATAGTTGACGCCCACCTGCCAGTTCGCAGGATTTTGGGCAAAGGTGATGGCGAAGTTTGCCGACTTGGCTCCCGCCATGAATTGAGACGAAGCGTTGGGTGTACGGCCGCTGACCGCGTGGAAGAAATAGACCTCGGGAGTAATCCTCCAGCCTGGCAGGACGGTGCCGTCATAGGTCCAGCTGAAGTCGAGATTGTAACCCCAGGACGTCGAGGTTCCGGTGGGAACGCTTTGAGCGGGAAAACTTGTACCCGGCGTCGTCAGATTGCCCCAACTCAGTCCGCCGGCGGCGACCGAATTGCCGTTGTAGGACGTCCCCAGATCGGAGTACTTGACGCCCACCGCCTCGATGATGAAGGACGCCTGGTCTGCGCCCAGTGACTTGGTGATGTAGCGGTAATCGCTGCCGTCCATGCTGAGTGTGCCGGACAAGGCGGCTTGGTATTTCGATTTGTCGATATAACAGCCTCCGACCTTGCCATTCAGCTGACAGTCGACCGGATTGAGCGTCACGGTGTCCCTTGGGCGATAGGAAAGCTCCGACCCGACAGCCCAGTCTCCGATCGGGAAGCTGGCGCTCAGTCCGTAAAGTCTGCGGTTCGGGACATAGACCCATTCCTGCGTCCCGGCGGTGTTGAACCCGACGACAGGTATCTTGTCCTGGTAGCTGATGAGATATGTACCGAAATTGATCGACGTCCCTTCGGGCTGCCAGCGTAGCGAGGCGCCGTATTGCTGCGAATGCGGCTTTTGAATATTGGCGTAATTGTAATCGTTGTGTCCCGTTCCCAGGCCATTGGTCATCGACCAATAACTGCCGGTAGGCGGCAAATAGTCGGCGTTCCACAGGGCCTGATAATAGACCTCGGCGTTCAGTCCATGGCCGAGCCCGGAAGCCAGGCTGACGATCGGCGCCGGCAGGAATACTTCCTTCAACTGGGTTCCCGGTTGCGACAACCGCATGACGTCGATCGCATTCGTCTGATTGATGCCGCCAGCCAGGAAGACGCTTTCTCCCCAGTTGATGACTTGCTCGCCGACGCGAATGCGCGCTTCCTCGCCATTCAATTGAAATGATTTGGCTCCCCACAGATCCAAGAGGCGCACCTGGGTTCTGAGGTCGTCCTGCACGCTTCTGGGCATCGACAGACCCGTGGGGTTGGTCGCGCTCACATAACCGCTATTGTTGGCGGCGGTGAAATCCTTGAGCCAACTGAAGCGTCCGAGGAACTTCCAGTCGTCGGGCGTCGCCACCAATAGCTCGTGGGTCCCTTTGAGATAGGTCGTGAAGGCCTGCCCGGCCTTGTAATTGAGGTCGCCCTGGTCTCCCAGGCCGTTGTAAGGGCCAAGACATCCTTGAGGTGCACCGGCGCCGGATGCGCCCGCGGTGATCAACTGACAGCTCGGCTTTCGGGTGCGAATGCCGGTGCCTGCAGTCAGTGTCGAGTCGAAACTGATGGTGGTGCCGTCGGCGTCGAAGGTTTCCGCCCGGGCCGGGCCTGTCGATGCCATCACGGCAAGTAGCGCAAACCCATATTTCCCATATCCACGCCGTCGGCACGGAGACAAATTTGGCGATAGAAGCATCGTCTGACCCCTCCCTTATCGAAAGCAAGGCTTAGCGATCGCTGATGGCGCGCAAGTTCTCGGCGTTGTAGAACCCGGTGTGAAATTTCGGGCCGTCCGCTTCGGTGACCCAGCGGGCATCGACGCCGCGCCCGAGAACCGCATCGTCAAAGAGGAAGCGGTTGTCTTGCAAGGCGTATTGGGCGAAAGCCTCTACGTCGCAGGTGCCCAGTTCATAGACGGGAATGAGATATCCTTCCCGGACCTTCCAAATGGCGCCCTTCGCGTCATAGTCTTCGGCCAGAAGAGCGTTCCAGCTATCCTCATCCAGATAGTAGGTTCGCTTTGGCGATACGTGCCGCATTCCTTCTTTGACTGAGGCTTCGACAACCCAGACGCGGTGAATTTCATAACGGCGAATACTTGGATCAAGACCGTTTGACTGCACGAGATCAGTTTCGTTTCCGTTGAAATTGTAGACGTCCAAGGCATTATAGGGGACGATCAGCTCCTTTTTGCCGGCCAGTTTCCAGTCGAAGCGATCGAGTGGCCCGTTGAACATGAATGCTTCATCGACGAGATATGTATTCTCAGAGCCGACTTCCGGGGCATCGTAGGAATAGGTCGGCATGCGGCGGACGCGCCGCTGCCCTGGAAAGTAATAATAGGCCTCGGAACCTGTTTCATTAAAGGAGCTGGATCCGACGACGGCTTGACCAGCCTGCGCCGTCGGGGAAAAGTAGCTGAAATAAATCATGGAATCGTATTTTGGAAGGTCGGAAAGCTTGTGAGATCCTTTCTCTCCCCAGGGGAAATAGATCGTTTGTTCCTGAATGGCCCTGATCCATTCGTCGCTACCGGGTCGCGGCGACAGCGACGTATTTTCCTTTTTCCAGTCAACCCCGACGCCGCGATAGCGGATCTTCATGTTCCACATTGCTTCGGCGCCGTTGCCCGGCATGGGAAACGGAATGGCCGGCAACACCGCGTCGGATAAACTCCAACCGTCGGTCCCCAATTTCGCCAACCCGACGTTTTTCTTTGTGTTCTCGGCGACAAAATCCGGGATGGTACAGATCCGTCGGCTGGGATAGACGTCCATCCGGAATTTGGCATCCTGCTTGAGGTGCGCTATTTGCCCGGGGGATAGGAACTGAATATATCTCTCGTAATTCTGAGACGTGACGGAATAAATCGGTTTGTCATCCTTGTATTTAAAGAAATCCTTTCTTGGTTTTCCCCAGGTCCATCCGGGAAGCTGCGGGGAGGCATTTTCGATGGCAGGAACCATGCCGTCACTGCTTGCGCCCGGATCGCCGCCGGCCGCGGTCAAGCTGGTGCCCAACGCTCCCGCATCGGCGGCCAATGCTCCCTGGGCAAGAACGAGAAAGGACACCCCCATAAGCAATGTCAGCCAGGAATCGGCCGGTTTCATGCCCAATCGCATCGTTGTGGTGCCGCCTGTGGATCGCTGTGTGAACATGTATAGTTAGCTCCACTTGTTGGGTCTTGATTTATGTTTGTGTTACAAAATCAAAAGGCCTGTCGTTGTCGATGGAGTTATGTTTCACGCACCAAGTTACTCTTGGAGACAGCTTGGTATTCCCACGCCGGATCGTCGTTGTCCGTGCGAGTGGACGAGATGTGACCCTTCCATGACATTGTAACGATAACAAGACGCAAAAACAGGACGGCGGGGGAAAAACACCGGACAATTGCGGAAACACCGTCAGATGAAGTCTGTCTTTTCAGACGCTTCGCGCTGGCGTCGGCGACGTCGCCGGACTATTCTGGGAAAGTCGATCGTACGAGGATGAGATCCGTGTCAGCCCCGCAAAAGTCACCCGCGTCCGGCGAGCGTCTTCCGCCGCGCGCTGGCGTCGATCCGGTCGAACGTGACGGCATGGTCGCGAAAATGACCGATGGCTGGCCGATTCCTTTACATTTGATCAATATTGCCGCCACGGTCCTGGCAGAGCATGGTGTGTCGCCCGAGACTTTGTTGAGCGGGTTTGGCATGACGCCGCGGGACCTTTGCGACGGCCGGCTGGTTTTGCCCTATGCCAGCTTCCTTGCCATCATTCAGCGGGCGGTTCATTTGAGCCCGATTCCTGATCTGGGAATCGAGGTTGGCCTGCGGGTGCGACCGACCCATTGGGGCGTGCTTGGCCTGGCCGTCAGTTGCTGCAAGACCCTGAGAGAAGCCTTGGAGATCGGGCAACGCTATCATCGCGTTTCCTCGACCCTGAACCGGTTGCGGTTCCTTGTGGAAAACGGGGAATGTTATTGGATCGCCGAACCTCCGTGCGATTTGGGCGATGCCATCCGGTTTTCAATGGAAGAGGAATTTCTGTCAGTTTTCCTCTCGGCTCCGTTGCTCACCGGTCGAGCCGTATCGGCTCTCCGCGTTGACTTTCAGTTTTCCGCCCCCGACTATTGTCGGCGCTACGACGAGATTTTTCGCTGTCCTGTCCGTTTCGGCGCCCCACGGAATCAGATCGTATTCGACCAGAACACGGCCGACATCCCATTGATTCAGGCAAATGAAATAACGGCGGCGATCGCCACCGATCTTTGCGAAGTCTTTCTCGCGGAGCATCAGTCCACCAATAGCTTTGTCATGAAAATCCGCCAGGCATTGTTGCAACGTGCCCAATCATTTCCCGATATCGAGGAGATATCGAAAGAATTCAAGATGACAAGTCGGACGCTGCGTAATCGACTGTCTGAATACAATACCAGCTATCGCGAAATATTAAATTCCGTTCGTCAGCAATTGGCGTTCAATTATCTGAGGAATACGTCTCTTCATTTTGAGGAAATTGCCTGGCGACTAGGCTATAGCGACAGTCGGTCATTCCGGCGAGCCTTCTACCAATGGGCGGGCGTCTCACCGAACAGTTATCGCAAACAGCTCTATTAGGGGTCATGCCTATTTCCAGTCTTATCAAATCTGAACACGGCGAGACATTCCCGCCGGAGACCGCATTTTGAGCGACGCTGAGCCCCGTCGGCGCCCGCAGCAGGAGCGCAGCAAAAGCCGCGTCGAAGCGATCCTCGATATTGCGCTGGGGTTGATCATCGAGGTCGGCGCCGAAGAATTCGCAATGCGCGAGGTCGCCCGTCGGGTGGGGGTGCCGATCAGTTCGGTCTATCAGTATTTTCCATCCAAAACGGCGATCATCAGAGAACTCGCCAAGCGGAATTTCGAACATGCGCAAGTCGCCTTTGAAAAAGAACTGGCGACGCTTCTCGTGGAAACCAATGGACGTCCGACCGTGGAACGCGCCGTCGACCGGCTGGTCGAGGCCCATTACGACTTTCAGCGGGAAAATCCGGCGGCCCATGCCATTTGGGCGGCGGCGCAAGCGGATCCGGTGTTGCGTGCGCTGGATGTTACCGATACCAAGCGTAGCGCCGAGTTGATCACGCCGCTGATCATGATCGTGTTGGCGCCGATGGATCCGTCCGAGGCTTTTGCCCTGGCCCTGCTTTTCGCCGAAGTCACCAGCGGTACCGTTCGCCTGGCGTTGGCCGTCGCATCACCGCTTCGCGACCAAATGATCGGCCAGTTGAAGGTCATGATGATCGCGATGATGGAGACCGTTCAGCGGAAGCATGGTCGCCAATAATACCCGGTCGGGAGTTGCTCCGGATATTACCGCCACTGAAGCCAAGACTGGTAATGATCCGTCAGCGTTTGTGAAATGGGCCGATAAACCATGCCAAGCTCATCAATGCTTCGCTGGTTATCGACGGCAAAACATATTCCCAGGTGTTTGCGGATGTAATCCTGAGTTAATCCGAAGAATGGCCCCAACATGCGAACGGCCCAGTCCGGCACGGTATGCGTGGGCAGGAGACAGGGGTGTTTGTGGGCAGGGCCGATGATGAGAGACATATCCAGGAATGAAATCATCGCTTTCTCGGCGACGATATAGCGGCCGGACGCATCGTCTCGCTCGGCCGCTCGCAAATGGGCCAATGCCACGTCACGGACATCGACATAAGTAAAACTGAAATTTGGTGCTCCGTAGAAGAAGTACCCTTTCAGCAGTTCGTCCAGCAGATGTAAGCTTCCAGAATCCGATGTTGGTGTCCAATATGGACCGAGTATCAGTCCAGGATTTATGGAAACCATTTTCCAACGGTTCTGATTCTTGCAAATTTTCCACGCTTCCTGTTCAGCTATCGTTTTTGAATAATGATATGGATTGTTTTGAAGTGTACTTGACGAGTTAAAATATTTTTCCCGAAGAACGCCATCTTCCATATCGTATACGTCAGAATAATCTCCAAATATCGCCCCAACTGTCGACGTGAAGATGACTTTTTTGACGCTCTCGTATCTGTTAACGGAATTCAGAACGTTTCTGGTGCCGTTGAGGGTTGGCTCCAGCAAATCCTTTTGACCATCCTTGATTTGTTCCGGCATGAGAAAAGGCGATGCAACGTGAAAAACGACATCACAACCTTTCATCGCCTCGTCAAAGGATTTTTCCTGCAAAAGATCAGCCTCGAATAGTTTTAGATCTTTCGGGTGCATATTTCTTAGACGGTTAAGATTCAATAGTTTTTTCTGTTTTGAAAGACTTCTCACCGTCGTGTGGACCCGGTACCCTTCCATCAACAGAAGGTCTACCAAATGCCCTGCCACATATCCGCTTCCACCTGTCACAAGTGCCGTTTGCATGCTCGGATCTCTCCGGAACTTTGGGGGGCGGTGCCGTCACGCGGTGTGACGACTTCAATAGGCGGATTTGAAAACCGGAATCCTGCCTTGCCTGTGGCAATCGGCCGCATAGCGTTCGTCGCGGCGCAAACGCCTGCCGGCGATCAGGCGGATCACCCAGGGGACGCATGTCGGTCGCGTGCCGGTGGTCGTCGCCAGGAGGTAGGCTGTCGCGCATTTCTCCAACAATTCCACGTTGTATACCGCGCGTTCGAGGGTCACGCCCAGACATAGAACGGCGTCATCGAGCAGGAAGCCGTTGTTCCCGGTGGCGAGCGTTGAGACGTCGAGTTTGGCAATCGTCGAACCAAGATGGCGGACCTGCTCGTCGAACAGCCCGGGCATGGCGCGCGGCGCCTTTATCAGAGCTGTGGCCCACGGTTGTTGTGAAAAAACGACGGCTCCCACATCGGGACGGCGTCCATAGATCCCTTCGTGCGAGTTGAGCGGGGCCGCCGCGTCGGGTTGCAACAACTGGTGATCGGCACCAACGCCGCCGTCGGCGCCGATGCGCAAACTTGCCGCGAGCGCTTGGTCCGTCAGGCGGCAGGACAGGCTGTCGCCGGGCTGGAGCAGCTTCTTGCCAATCAGGCGCGCCGCGGCGCGGCGCAACGAGACGATTTCCATTACACCAACCCCAATACCTGGTCAAAGCGCGCCAAGGCGTCGTCGATGACTTCGTCGGTGTCGGCCATGCTGGTGTAGAGCCGACTGCCGGCCAGGGTGAGAATGCCGTGGGCGAGATAGGCGGCTCCGATCTCCTCCATCATATGCTTGCGCGCCATCGCCTCTTTCATCAGCTTGAGCGGGTTGCGCATGCTCATCAACAGGACCGCCGAGGTCTGAAG
Source organism: Telmatospirillum sp. (assembly GCA_031291415.1). GTDB lineage: Bacteria > Pseudomonadota > Alphaproteobacteria > Rhodospirillales > Magnetospirillaceae > Telmatospirillum. The sequence continues at coordinate 10,640 of JARLJB010000255.1, read as the reverse complement.
ATGAACGATCGAGCCCTGGTTGTAGGCGACGTAGGGCAAGCCGCGCCGCTCGATGATTGCATTCAAGCCCCGGCACAACCTGTCGCCGGCTTTGCCGGCAAGCACCGGGGCGTTGGTGCGGGCCATCTCTTCGATCGCGTAAAATCCTGCGACGCAGGATAGAGGATTGGCGGACAGGGTGCCCCCGACAAAGGCACGACGACTGGTCGCTCCGATACCTCCAGCCAGCAGCATCATGACATCCCTGGCGCCGCCAACGCCGCCGGCCATCAGGTAGCCGCCGGTCAGACATTTGCCGAACACCGTCAGATCCGGTCTGACGCCGAAATAGCCCTGTGCCCCGCCAAGCCCGACACGGAAGCCGGTCACCACCTCGTCAAAGACCAGCAGGGCGCCGAATTGGTCGCACAGGGCGCGTACTTGCCGATTGTAATCCTCTGTCACCGGCCGTGTTCCGCTTTCCGGTCCCAACGGTTCGACGACGACCGCGGCCGTTCCTCCGCGCAGACGGTTCAGCCACAGTTTGCGCCGCAGCGCACCGAGATCATTGGGAAAGACCTCCTGGGTATAGGCCGTGGAGGCTTTGGGAATGCCAACGGCTTCTCGCCGGCCGGTACCGGGCAAGCGCATGCCATAGACCATCTGGTCGCTCCATCCGTGATAGGCGCCACCAACTTTGATGATCCATTTTTTCGACGTATAGGCGCGGGCCAGCCGGATGGCCGCCATCACGCCCTCGGTGCCGGATCCCAGCATGCGAAACATTTCGATGTTCGGCATGTGGCTGCGGATCAGTTCTGCCAGCTTTATCTCGTATTCGTGCGATAGTCCGGTCACCGCACCGCAGCTGTCGAGCAGTTCCAGCACCCGATGCCGGACGGTTCTGTCATTGGAACCGAGCAGCGTCGGGCCGCCTGCCTGCAGGAAATCGATATAGCGGTTACCGTCGACGTCCCACATGTAAGGGCCGTCGCATTTTTCGGCCACCAAAGGGAAGGGATAGTTGAAGGCCAGGTTGTGTTGCACGCCACCGGGAATGATCTCGGCGGCGCGTGCGGCCAACTCTTTCGAGCGCCGGCAGCGGTTGTCGAAGTAGTTGAGGACGTCTTGCATCGCATCGCGCCTGATCGGCCGTGGCGGCAGTTTCAACAAGGCATTGAGGCGGCGATAAACCTGATCCGTGTCGGTCCAGGCGCTGATGGCGTAAGTCGACCGGGAAGGGACGGCGGAGACGTTCATCGGTGTGCTTCCTCTCTCAGCTGACGGTGTGGGCGATGTGCTCAAGCTTCTCTATGGCCAGTGCCGCAATTCCGGGGGGCAGGTCGTCGTTTCGCAGTCTCGCCAGCAAAAATGCGGCTGCCGCCGATTCGATGGCGCCGAGATCGGCCAGCGCATCATCGAGGGTCGGGACGGCGCAGATAACGCCATGATTGCGCATCAGATAGGCGCGATTGCCCGGTCTCAACGTCTTCTTGAGGGCTCGGGCCAGCAGCGCCGTGCCGGAGGGGGCATAGGGCACCAGTGCCGCCAATTCTCCCAGCCGGGTGCGGTGACGGTCGCCAAGGGGCAAGTCCACCGACAGCAGCGCGACGGCGCTCGCCACCGGCTGATGTGTATGGACGCAGGCCCGGCAATCGGTGTGGAAGGCGAGCATTGCCGCGTGCAGTGATTTTTCCACCGTCGGCGCCCGTTGTCCCTCGACCACGGCCAGCGTATCGCGGCTGAGGACGCAGATGTCGTCGGCGGTCATGGTGTAATAATCCGCCGAGGTCGGGGTGACGGCCAGATGCTGTTCATCGAGGCGCAAGGCGACATTCCCGCCGATACCGGCAAGGTATCCGCGATCGGCCAAGGCGACGCAGGCATCCACGACGCTCCAGCGGGCGGCCGTAAACCGGCTCATCGGCGCCGACCTTTGGCGTTCGGGCATAAAAAGGGGGGTGACCAAAGATGCATCAGCCATGGGTGCATACTCTTCCTCCTCCCGCTGAAGGGATGGATATTGATCCCGTCTTCAATTAATATGTGATCAACGATCATGTGTCAACGTCAAGAATTTGCAAAATTTGCTGGAATATGTCCGTTTTTCGTCTGTCGGAGAGCAGGATGTCCCGTAAAAATATGATCAATGGTCTGATTTTCTTTCTGAATGTTTCATCGCCTCGATCGCTTTATGGCGACGGTGCCGACCTTGGCGGTCGACAAGAGTCAGACGAAGGGGATGCGCTTCCCACACTGCGGATGGTGGGAATTTGACAGGTGCGGCGGTACGCGATTAGGTGGTAAGAACGGCTTGGACGCATGAGACGGATTCATGAATGCCCCGTGAAAATGTCAACGACCTCCTTGCCTTCCTTGCGGTCGCGCGCGAGCGGAGTTTTACCAGAGCGGCCGCCAAGCTTGGGGTGTCGCAATCGGCGCTCAGTCACACGATCCGCGGACTTGAGGAGCTGCTTGTCGGTGTGTTGGCTGACTGGTGCCAGCCTTTTTCAGAATATCAGCTCTATTACCCCAGCCGACGTCAGTCCTCACTGGCCTTCACTCTGCTGGTCAATACGCTGCGCTACCGGATTTAGGCCGGAAAGGCCAGGCAGCTCAAGCAACATGTGGCGACGAAGAGTCCCTTCTTGTGGCCCGTCCCGTTCTAGAAACATTCCTTCGTAAAGTTGCAAAGAGGACAAAGTATTGATGCGGGTTCCCCTTCTGGTACAAGCGGTTATTTTTGCTTTGATGGTCTTTGGAAACGGGGCGGAAGCAGGAGCCTTTAACGCCGGAGTCGGGCGGGCGGACATCCAAATCCCCGCCGATCTCTATCCAATTGACGGCTTCGTCGGCCAGCACGATCCGCTCGCCGTGCGGGTCTTGCTCATGGAAGACGGCAGCGAGCGGATCGGGATCGTCGTGATGGACCTGACCTCCATCTCGGACGAGGTCATCGCCAATGCGAAGGCTATACTGAACAAGGCGGCCGGCGTTTCATCAGACAATATCATTGTCTGTGCCAGCCATACCTTCTCGGCGCCCCATGTGCTTCCGTTGGACCACTCGGCCGCCAATTTGAAGGAGAAGGACGCGGCTCTCGGGCTGGCGATCGGTGCGGCAGTACAGGCCGCGACAACGCAGGCCACTTCGACGCTGCAGCCGGCGCGGTTGGGCTTCGGTCTTGGCAATAGTCGGGTGAATGTCAATCGTGACGTTCCGACAGCCAGGGGCTGGTGGTTCGGGGCCAATGAGACCGGCTACGCCGATTCTTCTCTCGCGGTGCTCCGGCTCAATACCCTTGATGGCAAGCCGCTGGCTGTGTTGATGAACCATGCCGTGCAATCCTCGATCATGAGCGACTCGGAAAGTGAGAAGGGGGGAAAGTTGGTTTCTGCGGACCTTGCCGGCGCGGCGACGCGCTATCTGGAAACGCATTACGGCTCCGGCATGGTGGCGATGTTTTTGGTCGGAGCGGCCGGCGATCAGGCGCCTTATCTCATGGCCGATCGTTACGTGGCCAATAAAGACGGCAGCGTGTCGCGAAACGATATTCATGACGCAGGGTTTACTCTGGTGGATTTGCTTGGCGAGCGCTTGGGGGGCGACGTCCTCAGGGTGAGCGAAGAGATCTCGTCGACCAACACCCCGAAACTGCGAATTCTCCGCAGCAGCGTGGAGGTGATATCGCAGGCCGCCTCGCCCGAGAGTGCATCCAGCGGGCCGGTTACGTCCTACACCTACCAACCGGGCGCAAAGGTCGGGGTCCCCGTGGTTCTGATACAGATCGGCGATATCGTGCTTGTGGGTTTTCAGGCAGAGCTTGCCGCGAGCGTCGGAACGCAGATCAAAATCGGCTCGCCCTTCGCCCACACTATCGTGCTGACGATGGTCGATGGCATCGCCAAATACATGCCCGATGCCGCCAGTTACGGCCGCTTCACCTATGAAGCGCGGAACTCGCGCTATGCCCGTGGTTCTGGCGAGGCCGCGGCTTCCGCGGTTGTCAGTCTTTTGAAGCAGATGCACGACACTCCGGCCCGTCCGTGACGATCGATAGAGCCGGAGGAATCCAGTTCCTGTGGGCGTCGAGCAGCGTATCGACCAGTTCGTGGATCTGGTTCAGATCAAGCTCGGCGGCGGTATGGGGATCAAGCATCGCTGCATGATGGACATGCTCGCGTTTGCCCGCCATCAAAGCCTCGATCACGCAGGCCTGGACGTTGACGTTGGTTTGGATCAACGCCGCCAGATGGACTGGCATTCGACCGATGGGAATCGGCCGAATGCCGTTGCCATCGACGAGGCACGGAACCTCGACGACACAGTCGGCCGGCAGGTTCTCGATCAACGGGCCATTGACGACGTTGCCATAGATCACTGATGGTGTGCCCGTTTGCAGACTGTCGATGATTTGCGACCCGTATTCGACACTTCGGTTGACGGTAAAGGCCGTGGTCGGATTTTCCAGACTGTCGCGTTGCTGCTCCTATTCGGCGATTTGCTGTTCGCAGCGGCGTGGATACTCGTCGAGAAGAATATTGAATCGTTCGATAAGGTCTTGCCGGCCGCGCTTGATAAACCACGGCACATATTCCGAGAAATGTTCGCTGGATTCCGTCACGAAGAAACCAAGCCGTTCGAACATATCATAGCGGACGCGGTTACCGGGCGGTACGCGGCCGTCTTCGATGACCTTGCGGACCAAAGGATAAAGATCCTCGCCGGCGCGCTCGAAACGCAGGAAAAACGCCATGTGATTGATGCCGCCGACGGTATAGGAAATCTCTTCGAGGTCAATCCCGATATCCCTGGCCAATTCTCCGGCGGTGTGCTGCACGCTGTGGCACAGGCCGATGGTCTTGATCGTCGTGGTCCTTGCCAACCCCCAGCAGTTCATCGCCATCGGGTTGACGTAGCTGAGATGCACGACGTCCGGGCACAGGCGCTCCATGGCCCGACACATCGCGCTTAGAACGGGAACCGTCCGTAACGCCCGCATGATTCCCCCGATACCGAGCGTATCGCCGATGGTCTGGCGCAGGCCGAAGCGCTTGGGAATTTCGAAATCGGTGACCGTGCAGGGCTTATAGCCACCGACCTGAATCATGTTGATCGCATAGTCGGCGCCGTCGAGGGCGCGCTCGAGGTCGGTCGTCGCCTCGATCGCCGGCCGGCAGTCCAGAACCCCGGCCACCCGGTGCGCAACTTTTTCCGACGAGGCCAAGCGCGTCGGATCGACATCAAACAGACAGATGCGCGACCGTTGCAAGGCTGGCCGGGACAGAATATCCCCCAGAAGATTGCGCGCGAATACGGTGCTTCCCGCGCCGATGAAGGTGATCTTCGGATGGTCGGAACGAACGGGCATGCTCATATCCCTTCCCCTTGTCGGGACGCGCGCCTCGGTCTCTGGCGGGCGAGAAGCCATTGATCCTAAATTCGGCAGTTCACCACGGAGTTCACGGAGGCATTCCAATCGCATAAAGTAATCTGTCATCTCACCCGGTGGGCAATCAGGACGAGACCCAGAACCTATTGATTTATCTCCGTGTTCTCTGTGTCCTCCGTTGTGAATTGTTTTTTAGGCTAATGTATCCGCTGTCCGGCCTGATCGAACACCAGAGCCTGCGTTGGATCGAACCGGGCCTCGATCTTGTCGCCGGAACGGTGGCTGCGGCCGTCTCGCATCTTGATGATGACCGGATGGCCCTGTCCGTGGCGCGCGTAGGCGAAGCTTTCGCCACCCAGATGTTCCACCATGTCGATCACCAAATGCAGATTGGCCGAACCGGCCTCACCGGAGAAATGCTCGGGCCGCACCCCCAGCGTCACCTCGGTCCCCGGCGCCGGCGTCGCCCCGTGCAGCGACAGAGGAACCTCCGCCTGCTCGAAGTCCGACAGACGCACGCTGCGACGTCCCTCTCCGGCGTCCGTGATGATCCCTTTGAGAAAATTCATCTTTGGTGAGCCAATGAATCCGGCCACGAACATGTTCGCCGGATTGTCGTAAAGATCGAGGGGGGCGCCGATCTGCTCGACCTGTCCGGACCGCAGGATCACGATCTTGTCAGCCAGCGTCATCGCCTCGACCTGATCATGGGTCACATAGACGATCGTTGCCCCCAGTCTCTTATGCAGCCGGGCAATTTCGACACGCATGTTCACGCGGAGCTCCGCATCGAGGTTGGACAATGGTTCGTCGAACAGAAAGACCTTGGGATCGCGCACAATCGCCCGGCCGATGGCGACGCGCTGTCGTTGGCCGCCCGACAGCTGGCCGGGCTTGCGCTCGAGTAATGGTTCCAGCTCGAGAATCCGCGCGGCGTCGGCAACCCGCCGGGTGATCTCCGCCTTGGGTGTGCCGGCAAACCGCAGGGCGAAACCCATGTTCTCGCGGACTGTCATATGCGGATAGAGAGCATAGGACTGAAACACCATCGCGATGCCGCGTTTCGACGGATCGACGTCGTTCACGCAGACTCCGTCGATATCCACCGTTCCGGAGGAAATTGTCTCCAATCCCGCCGTCATCCGCAGCAATGTCGACTTTCCGCATCCCGATGGACCGACGAAGACGACGAATTCACCGGATTTGATTTCGAGAGTTACGCCTTTGATGACATCGGTCGTTCCAAAGGATTTATAGACGTCGCGTAGAGTAACGTTGCTCATGATTTGATCACCGCCGATGTCATCCGATTGCCTGTGTCCCGTTCATTCCATCTGTACCGTCATCATGACGGGGGCAAAACGGGGAGACGACACGGTGACCGTCACCAGTCCTTTCTCTCCGGTCGACTTAAGCCAAAATCCGGTCGTGCCGCCCCGGAGCGTGATAACCGCCGGTCCCACCACCGCTACCGGCCCTCGCGCCTCAATTGTCACGGGGTCGTCCAGGAACGGCAACAGGGTGCCGGCCTGATCCAGCGCACGCACGATCACGCGCGTCGAATCACCTGGTTCCGACGACAGCCGGTCGTCGTCGGCCTCGATCTGCAACCTGCTGGCGACGGGATTGGCGACGCGTTTGACCGTCGCCACCGCTTTGCCGTCAATGAATCCCGTGAACACGGCGTCTTCCCATTGCATACCCCATTGCCCCAATTCCTCGGTGGAGAAATGGCTGTGGTCGACGACGACCGGCGCATGCGGCAAATGGGGGAAACGTGCCCGGTCCGGCGCGATCCGCTTGGCCAATCCGTCGCCGTAGCGCAGTTCCACTTCGTCGCAGTTGGTCAGAATGATCAGCGGCAGGATGCCGCCGATTTCACGTTCGCCACGAGCCCAGTAGGTGACCGGCTGCAAAACCACCTGATCGGACGGATCGCGCTGGCTGATGTAGGCATAGGCAGCGAATTTCGGTTCGCGGAACATGTCCAGCACGCCATGATGGCAAATGCGGTCGCCGGATCCGAAGTCCTTGTGCGTATTGTAGTCCGCCATGCACCAGCCGATGCATCCAGAGATGGAGGGATTGCCGTAGACGCTGTTCAGCACCTCGAGATAGCGCAGGACGTGTTCGGCCTGCCATTGTTCGCAGTCGAAACGCTTGGTCGGATGCATATGCCCGTTGAATTCCGTAATCAGATAAGGGACCGCGTCCGGCAGCCCCGTCACCTGGCGCGGATCGCGCGTTGCGATCCGTAAGGAATTGCTGCCCGGCAACGATTCCGACCCCAGAGCGAAATCGTTCATGGTGTAGACGTCTTCCAGGAACTCGCTATCGCTGGTGTAGCGTACGCCTCCGGTCTGCCGGGTGGGGTCCAACTCGTGAGCCAGACGGTTGGTTTCCGTGTAGAAGTCGTGACTATCGGCGGATTCGTTGATGCGTACTCCCCACAACACGATGGCCGGGTGGTTCCAGTCGCGCTCAATCATCCCCCGCACCGTGCCGACGGCCTGACGTTTCCAGGCGTCGCCGCCAAGATGCTGCCATCCTGGAATCTCCTCGAAGACCAGCAGACCGATCCGATCGCAATGATCGAGAAACCATCTCGACTGCGGATAATGCGAGGTGCGGACCAGATTGCATTTCAGGGTCCGCTTGCCCGAGTCCTATCCCAGTGACAAGGAGATCGAGGACGCCTACGCCGCCAATCGCGACCGCTTCATGGTTCCGCGTCAATATCATCTGGCCCAGATCTTCATCGCCGAACCGGCCGGAAGCGATCCTGCGGCGGCGAAGGCGGCGGAGGCGAAGGCCAGGGACATCTCCCGCAAAGCGCGGGACAAGAAAGCGGATTTCGCCGCCCTGGCTGCCGCCAATTCCGACGACAAGGCGAGCGGCGGGCACGGGGGAGACGCCGGCTGGGCTCCGGAAAGCCAGATTGTTCCCGAAATTCGCAAGGCCATTCAAGGCCTGAGCGATAACGAGGTATCCGACCCCATCCACACCGGCGCCGGATGGCATATCGTCGAGATGCTGGGAACCAGGCCCGCCCAGCCCAAACCGCTCGATCAGGTTCGCCAGTCGCTGATCGCCTCGCTACGCCAGCAGAAGATGGCGCAGACCGAACAGGCTTATGTGAGCGGCCTTCTTGCCAAGAACCATGCGGCGATCAACGAGATTGCGGCCGACAAGCTCATCCAGCCATCAAAATGACGGCACCTGGGGGTGTTGGTGATCGCCTTCCGCGACCGGGTGGCCAAGGAATGGAAACGGTGGCAAGCAACGCCACGACCATTGCCGAGATCATCGAGGAATTGCAGACCACCGCCATGGACAGAAATCATCGTTGCGGCACTGGTGGTGAAGATCAGGTTCTCATTGCCCGACTTCCACGACATTCGCGGAATAGGGGATCGGCGCCCATCCATAACCTTTCCCATCGCGATAGATATGGCCCATGCCTGGGAACGATATGTGCGGCGCCGCGGCCAATTCGTGACTATCGGCAAGTTCCGACAAAACTCGTTTGCGGGTTTGCGCCGCGAGTGACTCGTCCGCATCGAAGTCGATGGTGGTCGAAGGATAGGGCAGCTGGATTTCCGCAAGGTGGACAACGTCGCCCAGGAAGAGCATGCGATGCCCCTCGTTTTCGACTTCGTAGAAACTGTGGCCGGGAGTGTGGCCGGGCGCCGGGATCGACCGAATGCCCGGAAACAGGGTCGCCGCGCCAAGGAATGTTCGAATCCGTCCAGCGGCGATGTAGGGAGCCAATGAAGCTCGTCCCTCGACGAACATCTTCTGATTTTCAGTCTTGGCATGCGCCTTCGCCTGATCGTCGAACCAGTAATCCAGCTCGGCCTTTGCGACATAGATGTCGGCGTTGGGGAAGATGCGGCTGCCATCTTGCGTAAGGCCACCGGAGTGATCGGCGTGCACATGTGTCAACAGGATCGTGTCGATTGACTCGACTGAATAGCCTGCGGCCTCCAGCGTCTTGGGGATCCGGCCGCAACAATCGCCGAAGAGCTTGCCGGTTCCCGCGTCGATCAGAATTCGCTTTTCGCCCGTATCGACGAGGAAGGCGTTGATCGACGTTTCGCGGTGATCATCGATCCCCTTTTCCCGATATGCGCGGTCCAGCACCGCCTTGTCGCGCCGATGAATCAGTGTGTCGAATCGCACCGGGGTGGTGCCGTCGGTCAGCGCGGTTACCGTATAGGTTCCGAGTTTGACGCGGTAGAAACCGGGTGCCTGCTGTTGTTGCGGGGCGATGGGCGCAGGCTGCGCAAAAACCGGTGTGGCAAGCAGGCTGCCGGCCATGACGAGAGCGGAGAACATTGATTTCATCGTGTGCTTCCCAGCGGGTTAGGCGCGGATCAGGACAGTCGCCGCGCATTGCTTTCCGCAATCTAGGCGGATACATTCCGTACGGGAAGTACACACCCTGAGGTACGTATGGAAAATAGTTCTGAACCTTTCCGCTCGCTTGAATGCGACGTCTTTCTGCCAATGTGCCCGGCCAGCATGGTATTGGGTCTCCTGGCCGAAAAATGGGCTTTGCTCGTCATTCATGCGCTCAGCGAGAAGACCTATCGAACCGCCGAGCTTCGCCGGCGCATCGGTGGAATCTCGGAAAAGATGCTCATTCAGGCCCTGAAGAAGCTGGAGAAACACGGCCTTGTCAGCCGACGCTCCTATCCGGAGGTTCCGCCAAGGGTTGAGTATTCGTTGACGCGGTTGGGGTTGTCGCTCAGCGGAGTCGTGAGGGAACTGGACCGGTGGGTCGAAGAGCATGCATTGGAAATTGCTGACTGGGCGGCCCAGCCGGCTAAAGCTGCCGATGGAGCGGTGCCTGCCAGGGCGCCCGCATGAACATGGCGGTCTTCTCCGCGCCTCTGTCCTCTTAAAGTATCTGAAGGTGTTGCTTTCCCGGAAAAAGTAATATGTATTTTCCTCTGCAATACGAACATCTGCTCAAGAGGCCCCTGCTGTGCTTAAAAATACGGTCGAAATTGTTTCCGCATATCTGCGAAATAACCAGGTTTCAGACGATCAAATACCGGATTTGATCAAGTCAACTTATGCCGCACTCATCAGCGCCGGAGAACCTGTCGCCGAGCCGGCCGCGGCTCCGGCCGTCTCAATCCGGAAATCGGTGAGGCCCGATGCGATTACCTGCCTGGAATGCGGCAAGGAACTGTCGATGCTCAAGCGGCACATTGCGACCGACCACGGACTGTCGCCGGCCGAGTATCGTGCCAAATGGTCG